>NZ_WPAG02000002.1:659826-1319653 GCF_013602415.1 Rhodococcus sp. B50
GCCGGGAGACCGGCGCAGACACGCGCGAGCAGGGCGTCGCAGACGTGATCCAGAGAGGACAGATCGGTGCCGCGCACGTCGCCGTAGCGGACCGTGCGGACGAGCGTCGGCAGCGCGCTCATCAGATGCAGCACATCGTGGTCGAGGGCGGCCGCCGTATCGATCGCCGTCACCAGGGACGGGATCGTCGTCCGCAGGTCGGCGAGCAGCGCCCGTTCGAGGAGTTCGGTGAGGTCGGCGAGTGCGATCCCGGATCGGGCGGCGCGGTCGGCCACCGTGGCGCCCGATGCGGATTCGACGGTCGTGCCCCACCGCGACGCCTCCACGATCGCCACCGACAACTCGGGTTCCCACCGCAGCGTCCAGGTCTCGCGGAACGTTCCGGTCGAGCGCACCTCGCTCTCCGCCGGGGTGCCCCAGTCGATGCCGAGCAGCGCCAGCCGGTGCAGCAGTCGCGACCGCGCGACGTCGATCTCCCTGCGCAGGTCCAGATCGAGGTTCTTGGCTTCGGCAGATCGCTTGAGTCGCAACGATTTCGCCCGCCGCTGCAGATCGGTCTCGAGTGGGACGGTGGGGGTGTCCTCGGAAACGGAACCGAGTGCCTCGCCGACGACGAGCCGCCGCGTGACGAGATCGAGCAGGACGTCGTCGCCGTCGCACAACACCGACCGGGTCGACTCGACGACCTCGTCGAGTCCGGCCCCCGCGCGACCGCGAAGCGCCGCGAGCGTGTCGGCAAGGCGAGTCGCCTCGATGACGTGGGCGCTCGAAACGGGTAGATCCTCCTCGCGCAGGACGCGGGCCACGCGGGTGAACCAGCGCGCGGTCGTGTCGGCGGGCTGCGTGAACAGGTGGTGGTACCAGCCGGGCGAGAGGATGCCGGCCCCGTAGCCCGACGACAGCGACAGGCGCGAGTGACTCCACGGCACCCACGTGAGGGTCGGCTTCACCTTCGGCATGCCCTTGAGCAGGCGCGCGTCGGGAGCGGCCGGCCCGAGTCGGCCGGTCAGGGCAGGTGCGTGCATCGCCCCGCACACCACGGCGATCGCGCGGGCCCCGGCCTTGACCGTCGCGCGCAGCACCTGCCGCATGTGCGCCTCCCGCCGCGCGGTGTGGTCGTCGATCCCGATGTCCTCGCGCAGCGCCCGCATCGCATCGGTGATCTCGTCGAAGGCCTCCGCGGTGCCGTGCTCGACCACCGCGTCCCACCACTGCTCGAAGTCGGCATATCCACCGGCCCGGGCGAGCATGCCGAGCAGGTCGTCGGTCGTGCGGTCGCCGATCTCACGCTCGGCCGCGAGCGACATCGCCGCCGGAAGATCGCAGAACCGCACGTCCGCATCGTGCAGATACGCCCAGCGCAGCGCCTGCCATTCGGGGGAGAAGGCCGCGAACGGCCAGAACGCCGCACGCGCCGGTTCGTCGCGTGCGTAGGCCAGCAATGCGACCGGCGGCACCATGTCGTCGGCCGCGGCGAGGGCGAGCACCGGATCGGCGTCGGACGGACCCTCGATGAGCACGGTGTCGGGTTCGAACTCCGCGAGCGCCTGCAGGACCGCGCGCGCCGAACCGGGCCCGTGGTGCCGAATCCCGAAGACCCGGATCTCGGCGGGGGCATCCGCGCCGTCGAAGAGAGCGTCGGTCACCCGGTGATCTCCCGGCACGCCCGGTAGAAGTCGGTCCAGTCGCCGCGTTCCCGGACGACGGCCTCGAGATATTCGTTCCAGACGACGCGATCGGAGACCGGGTCCTTGACCACCGAGCCCAGGATGCCGGCCGCGACGTCGGAGGGACGCAGAACGCCGTCGCCGAAGTGCGCGGACAGCGCCAGACCGCCCGTCACCACCGAGATCGCCTCGGCGGTGGACAGCGTGCCCGACGGGGACTTGAGCTTGGTCCGGCCGTCGGTGGTGACGCCGCTGCGCAGTTCGCGGAACACGGTGACGACGCGACGGATCTCCTCCGCGGCGGCGGGCACGGGGGGGAGTTCGAGTGCGGCGCCGAGTTGTTCGACGCGGCGGGTGACGATCGCGACCTCGTCCTCCTCGCTCGCCGGCAACGGCAACACCACGGTGTTGAACCGTCGGCGCAGCGCGGACGACAGATCGTTGACCCCGCGGTCGCGATCGTTGGCGGTGGCGATGACGTTGAATCCCTTCGCCGCCTGCACCTCGGTACCGAGTTCGGGGACGGGGAGGGTCTTCTCGGAAAGGATGGTGATCAACGCGTCCTGCACGTCGGCGGGAATGCGGGTGAGTTCCTCAATGCGTGCCACGGCGCCGTCGCGCATCGCCGTCATGACCGGGGAGGCGACCAGCGCGGCGGGGCTCGGCCCCTCGGCGAGCAGACGCGCGTAGTTCCAGCCGTAGCGCACCGACTCCTCGGTCGTGCCGGCCGTTCCCTGCACGAGCCGGGTCGACGAACCGCTGATCGCCGCGGCGAGATGCTCGGACACCCAGGTCTTCGCGGTGCCCGGAACACCGAGCAACAGCAGTGCCCGGTCGGTCGCCAGGGTGGCGACGGCGACCTCCATCAACCGGCGCGGACCGACGTACTTGGGGGCGATCACCGTGCCGTCGGCCAGTTCGCCGCCGAGCAGGTAGGTCACCACCGCCCACGGCGACAACTGCCACGAGGGTGGGCGCGGCCGGTCGTCGAGTCGCACGAGCGCCGCCAGTTCGTGCGCGTACTGCTGCTCGGCGTGCGGACGCAGCAGGTCGGTGCCGGACCCGGCGGTACCGGACCCCTCCGGCTCATCGGTGCCGACAACTGCGGGGGTCGACTCGGCGTCGGTCAACTCAGCTCCTCGTAAATCGTCTTGCGGAGGGTCAGGGTGTCGGCTGCGCTGGCGAACAGGTGCAGGCGACCGAGGTCGTCGGTGCGGTTCGCGGCGTCGGCCAGCAGGTCGGCCAGATCGAAGGGTGCCCGGTGGGCGAGCAGGATCAGGACGTCGCGGACGACGCGGGTGGTCGTCGACTTCGTGTACAGCGCGGTGAGCACCTTCTCGGCGATATCGCGCGGCCACGGCGCCGGGAGGGCTGCGAGCAGCGCGTCGTCGAGGATCGTGGACGCCGGCGCCTCGCGCAGGTGCGTGAGCAGGATGTCGAGGGGGACGACCCGCGCGACGTCCGGGTCGGCGCGTCCGTCGCGTCGCAGCAACGCCGCGGCCCACTCGCCGTTGCGCTGCCGGACCGCCGCGCGGCCCCACGCCTCGGTCAACGCGGTGCGGACGATGTCGTCGACGTCGAACTCGGGCAGCACCGTGTCTGCGGCGTGGTCGCCCCAGACCGACAGCGGGGCCGCCGCGACGGCCGCGACCAGCAGTTCTCGTGCTCCGCGGACCGGGCCGTCGGCGAGACCGTCGCGAAGGGCGCCCTCGTCCGGTTGCTCGGGGACTGCGAGGGTGACGTTCGAACCCTCGACGAGGAGCCACCGCCGCGTCCGCTCGGCCATGCGATGCGCGAAGGCGGAATCCGGCAGGCGCGGAAGAAGATCGAGCGCCACGGCGCGGACCTTGCGGCTGCGGTCGTCCAATGCGCGTTCGAGCAGTGCTTCGTCGTGCGGGCCGAGCGCCACCGCGAGCAGGGCGAGCAGCTCGGCTCGCTGGGCGGCGGTCTGCGCACCCCACGATGCCGCGAGTGTCGCGGTGGCTGCCGCCGGGTCGTGCGTGCGGAGCGTCTCGAACCATCGGCGGCGCCGGGCGGGCGGCCCGGCGTGCCAGGGTGTGTCGTCGAGCGGGTCGGGAGGCAGCAGGTCGGCCCATTCCGGGTTGCGCGCGGCCACCCAGCGTCCCCGTGTGCCGGTGAGCGCGACGAGCCGGTCGCGGTGCACCGCATCGGTGGTCGCGACGGTCAGCAGGTCGATCACGATGTCGTGCGACGCCCGGAATCGGACCGCCACCTCGAACCACTCGTCGAGCAGCGGAGAGCGCACGGTGAGCAGTGCGCGCAGGCGTTCGGCTGCCGCGGCCGGCAGGACGGGACGGTCGTCATCCGGAGCGGGCGACGGCAGTTCGCGGACGGCGGGAACGTGTGCGGCGGTGAGGAAGGTCGATTCCAGTGCGGCGGCAGCGAGCAGCGTCGTCGCCGGGTCGCCACCGAGCCCGGCGGCGGCGTCGGCGGTGTGCAGGGAGCCGAACTCCGGCAGAGTGCGTGCTGTACCGAGGAGTGCTGCGGTGGTGAGGGATTCGGGGAGCGGGCCGGTCACCAGGTCATCACCTGTCCTTCGGTGAACAGGGAGACCGGAGCGAGGGTGCTTCCGTCCCAGTCGCCGCAGACCGTCACCGGATGCCCGCCTGCGACGGCGTGCAATCGCCATCGGCTGTCGTCGTCACCGGCGAGGGGCAGGGCACGTCCGGCGGGGTCGACGACGTACCAGCCGTCCTCGCTGTGGGTGGGGGTGACCGCGTCGAGCAACACGGGCCAGGTGCGCAACCACGGATCGGACCCGCGCATGCGGGCGTACTCGTCCAGCGCGGCGTCGAGTCCGGTGGCGGGCAGTGTCGTGAACGGCTCGGCCTCGCCGTGCTGCCGCCCGAGCATCGCACGCAGTGGGACGGCGCCGGGGTAGAAGTGCAGATCGGCGTCGACGAGCGAACCCGGGAAGGGGGTAGGTGTGCCGAAACGAGCTGTGCCGTGCGCGAAATCGAGCACGATGGCCCACCGGTCGCTCGAGCGCCCACGCAACCACGTCTTGCGGGTGAACATCCGGTTCTCCTCGGTGACGCGGAGCGCGAGGACCTGCCACCGGTCGCGCACGGCCGGTTCGGCTCGCACCTCCTCGCTGCGGGTGCCGAAACCGAGATGGGTCTGCAGCGAACGCAGGAGCGGCCGGGGCAGTTCGTCGCGCTGCCGGTACGCGACGGCCATCAGGTGCAGGCGCGCGTACTCGGTGAGCAGCCTGGCGGGCCAATCCGTGTCGTCGTTCACCACGTCCGCCAGTGCGCGCAGTGCCGACGCCGCACCGGGAGCTTGGGCGTCGACCATGCGGGCGGCCATCGACTCGTAGGTGCCGTGGCCGTGATCCACCGCCCCGAAGCCGTGCCGGATGCGGTCGGTCAGCCAGCGGTCGAGGTCGTCGAGTCCTGCCGCGACCCGCTCGGCGCGACGCTGGGCGGTCGCCGGATCGGGAGCTTTGACCGGCTCGTCGTCCGCCTGGGTGGGAAGTGTGGTGGACGCGGCGCGGGCGGCGAGCCATCCCGTGACGAAGTCGGGTGCCTGCGCGGCGGGCACGGCACCCTCGGACCAGCGCACGAGCAGCGACAGGGCGTGCTTGCAGGGCAGCTTCCGGCTCGGGCACGTGCACGTGTAGGCGGGAGCGCCCGGATCGATCGCCGTGCGGTACGGCGTGGTGCCGCGCCCGCGGCACAGGCCCCACAGAGCCGCGTCGTCGTGACCGGTCTCGAGCCATGCGGAGGCGACGCCGCGCGCAGCCGTCATCGAGGACGGATCGGGTGCGACGGCGTTGATCTGCTGGACGGTCCAGGGGGCGGTCACGAGCGTCGACGGTAGGAGACGGGTCCGACAGGAACGGCAGGCTCAGGATGTCGCACGGGTCTCCAGGCGGGCGCGGATGCCGTCGACGAACAACCGCAGGCCGAACTCGAAGCGGACGGCGGGGTCGCCGTCGAGCAGGTCGTGGTCGGCCGCGGCCGGCTGCTCGGTCGCGACGTCGGGGGAGAGAGGAGCACGTGTGAGCGCACCGAGCTCCTCGAGCTGCGCGCGGGACTGCTCGTCGACCGTGTGACCGAGGACGTAGTGCAGCAGTGCGTAGCCGGTGAGCTCGGCATACGCCCGCGACAGGCCCGCGCGTCCTGCGGTAACCACGAAGGCGTCGCGGGCGCGGGAAGTGGTCAGCCGCGAGGCGTAGCTCGAGGCGACGAGTTCGGCGCCGTCGCGGTGGGCGAGCAGCGCGGCACGGAATCGGTGCGCCAACTCCGAGAGGGCATCGTCCCAGGCATCGCTCGCGGGGGGTTCGTCGACACCGTCGAGGATGCGGTCGGCCATCGCGCCGAGCAGGGTCTGCTTGTTCGGGAAGTGCCAGTACAGCGCGCCGGGCTGGACGCCGAGCGACGACGCGAGCTTGCGCATCGTCAGGTCGCCGAGTCCGTACTCGTCGAGGATCGCCATGGCGCCGTCGAGGACGTCGCCGCGTCGCAACTGCACTGCTTCTCTGCTCCCGCTTCTCCTGCTGCCCGCGTCGGTACCGCGCCGCCGGGGATCCGAACCGAAGGATTCGTGCCTTTGACACTATCGGACGCTTCGCCCTAACCTGAACGCTGTTCAATTGAACGATGTTCAAGTTCTAGCCACCCCAGGAGACGGCAGTGACCCAGGCGCCCGCCCGCACCGACATCCTCGACATCGCTCGCGACCAGGTGCTCCGTCGCGGAATCGGATTCGACCGCGACCAGACCCTCGAGATCCTGCAGCTGCCCGACGACCGCATCGACGACCTCCTGGAGGTCGCCCATGACGTGCGCATGGCGTGGTGCGGACCGGAGGTGGAGGTCGAGGGGATCATCAGCCTCAAGACCGGTGGCTGCCCCGAGGACTGCCATTTCTGCTCGCAGTCCGGCCTGTTCGCCTCCCCGGTGCGCGCCGCCCGGCTCGACATCCCGTCGCTCGTCGAGGCTGCGAAGCAGACCGCGAAGACCGGGGCCACCGAATTCTGCATCGTCGCGGCCGTGCGCGGACCCGACGAACGCCTCCTCGCGCAGGTCGCGGCCGGTATCGAGGCCATCCGCAACGAGGTCGACATCCAGATCGCGTGCTCGCTCGGCATGCTCACCCAGGAACAGGTCGACCGGCTCGTCGCGATGGGCGTGCACCGCTACAACCACAACCTCGAGACCGCCCGTTCGCATTTCCCGAACGTCGTCACCACCCACACCTGGGAGGAGCGCTTCGAGACGCTGCGCATGGTGCGCGAGGCCGGTATGGAGGTGTGCTGCGGAGGCATCCTCGGGATGGGCGAAACCGTCGAGCAGCGAGCCGAATTCGCGGCCGATCTCGCGGCGCTCGAACCCGACGAGGTGCCGCTGAACTTCCTCAACCCGCGTCCCGGCACCCCCTTCGGGGACCTCGAGGTGCTGCCCGCGACCGAGGCGCTCAAGGCCGTGGCGGCCTTCCGGTTGGCATTGCCGCGCACCATTCTCCGGTTCGCGGGTGGCCGCGAGATCACGCTCGGCGACCTCGGCGCGCAGAAGGGGATCCTCGGCGGGATCAACGCCGTCATCGTCGGCAACTACCTCACCACGCTCGGCCGGCCCGCGGAGACGGACCTCGACCTGCTCGGCGAGCTGAAGATGCCGATCAAGGCCCTCGGCGAGACGATCTGATGTTCGATCCGTTCACCGGCGAAGCGATCGTGGACGGTACGGTCCGAACCCATTCCGCCGCAGTGCAGCTCGGTCTCGAACCGCCGCGGTTCTGCGCGCAGTGCGGTCGCCGGATGATCGTCCAGATCGCGCCGGGCGGGTGGTGGGCGCGGTGCTCGCGCCACGGGACCGTCGACTCGGTGATGAGCGAACAGCGCTGAACCCCGGAGATTCACGAATCATGTTCCGAATCAACGGGATAGGTCACGACGCCGTCGGGATCCACCGACGGCGTCGCGCCCCACTGTCCCAGCTCGTGCTGTCGCGGCTTCGCGTTGTTGACGAGATGCACGACGGTCCACCCCCGTGCGGCGAGAGTGTTCGCGATCAACAGCCGGTGGCAGCGCCACGGCATCGGCTCGCCGCACATGATCGCGACGTGCCGGTGCTCGGCCAGTTCGGTGAGGCGCTTCAGTCCGGCCTCGAAATCGTCGGTGAGCGTGTAGTCGGCGTAGTTCTTGAAACTCGCGTTCTTCCAACCCGCGTTGATCGTCGGATCGATGTCCTTCTGTTTCGGCCGCCTGCCGCCGAGTTCGGTGAGGTGCAGGTAGTCGATCCCGGCGCCGGTGAGCCAGGACGGCATCTCGTCGGCGTCGAACTGCGGGCTGCGGCGCGAACCGGGCATCTTCCGCACGTCGACGACGAGTTCGATGTCGGCAGAGGTCAGTGTGTCGAGCAGGACGGACTGCGGACACGTCCAGTGGCCGATGGTCCACAGGACACGGGAGTCGGCACTCATGGCTCCCATCGTCCCATCACGCGTGCGCCATCCGCCGGCGTAGTTCCGCGGCTCCGTCGCCCTCCAATCGGGACAACCCCGCGCGACGGCCCGCGAGCAGCAACAGGATCGCGGAGATCGGTCCCCGCACCTCGGGTCCGGAGCCGGAGGACCACTCGGCATCGGTTGCGGTGAAACGGAATCCGTCGAGCGGGACGTCGGCGAAGACCCGGGCCTTTCCGGTGCCGCGGGTGGACCACAGCCGCGTGGCACCCGCTGCCGCGGCGGCGGGTGGCATCGGAAGGTCGCGCTGCAACGGTACGGCGATGTCCTGGCCGTGCACGAGCAGATCGATCATGGCCTCGAGCGGGGTGATACCCACGTTGTGTCGCCGCGAACCGATCATTCCCCGGATGTCGGTGATCAACTCGCGCGTCGGTCGCTCGGCGCGACGCCGAGCGGACTCGCGGATGATCGTGTTCACCCCGCCGGGACGACGCAGAAACATGCGGACGAGGTCGACGACGGTGAGCTGCTGGAGCGTGAGGTGCGCGGCGACGTCGCGCACGGTCCAGCCTTCGCACAGCGACTTCCGGCGCCACTCGTCGTCGGTCAGTTGTTCCAGCAGGTCGGCGGTTCGTGCGCGCTGCTCGTCGATCGTGTTCCAGATGTCGTCGACGTTCATGGGGTCACCTGACCTGGGGTCCGCCGGACACACGGTCCGCTCATTCTAGATCGCGGATTGCTCCTCACTCACGGATTCGGTGCCGGTACGGCGTCTTCCGCGGCACGGCTCACCGACTCCCATTCGAGCCAAGTGTCGATCTTCTCCCGGGTGGCGGCCACGGCCGCATCCAGGACCGCGTCGCCCAGAACGATGCGTCGCGGAGGTCGGTCGGTATCGACGACCGCGAGGAGTGCCTGCGCGGCCAGGGCGGGGTGGCTGTCGATGCTCGTGGACGCGCTCTGCTTCTCGATCTCGGCTCGCAGCGAGGCGTAGTCCGATCGCGGAGTGCTCACCGTCATGGTGGTGTAGAGATCGGTCCAGTAGCCGCCCGGCTCGACGATCGTGACGTCGATGCCGAAATGCGCGGCCTCGACGGCCAAGGCTTCGCTGAGTCCTTCGAGGGCGAACTTGCTCGCGCTGTACAGCCCTGTGCCGGGTCCGCTCAGTACGCCCCCGATGCTCGAGATCTGCACGAGATGTCCGTGTCCTCGGCTCCGGAAGGCCGCCATGGCGGCTTGGCTGACCCACATCGCTCCGAAGAAGTTCGTCTCGAACTGTGCACGCGCCTGCTCCTCGGTGAACTCCTCGACGAATCCGTAGGTCATGGTGCCCGCGTTGTCGACGACGATGTCGATGCCGCCGAAATGTTCGCGGGCCCGGTCGAAAGTGGCGAATACCGCCGTGCGGTCGGTGACGTCGACCGGGAGTCGGAGGAGACGTTCCGGCTCCGGGGGGAGATCGGCCGACTCGATCGACCGTGAGACGGCCACGACGTTGTCACCTCTCGACAACGCGGCACGGACGAACTCCCTGCCCAGGCCGCGACTCGCGCCGGTGATCAACCAGGTACGGGGACACACGCCGGGGGTGGCGGGGGACGCGATCGTCGGTTGGGTCGTCAATGGATACCTCCCGGTTGA
The DNA here is from genome assembly GCF_013602415.1 of Rhodococcus sp. B50. Taxonomy (NCBI): domain Bacteria; kingdom Bacillati; phylum Actinomycetota; class Actinomycetes; order Mycobacteriales; family Nocardiaceae; genus Rhodococcus; species Rhodococcus sp. B50. The sequence continues at coordinate 669,570 of NZ_WPAG02000002.1, forward strand.
GACGAGACGGTCCGTCTCGTGTTTTCGAGAATGACCGTTCGCGAAGCGTCTGTCAAGACGCAACGTCTCGTCTCGATGAGATATCGTCGTCCCGTGCCCGCACGACCCGAAGCCGGAAACTCCCGGCGGAACCCCGCCTCGCGGAAAGCGATCCTCGATGCCGCTTTCGACCTGGTCGTCGAGGTCGGCTACTCGAAACTCGGTATCGAGGCGATCGCCGCCCGAGCCGGTGTGGGGAAGCAGACGATCTATCGCTGGTGGCCGTCGAAAGGAGCTGTGCTCTTCGACGCGTATCTGGCGCGCACGCAGGGCGACGCCGGGGACGAGGCCGCGCTGCCCGACAGCGGTGATCTCCGCGCGGACCTCATCGCGGTGCTGCAGGCCACCGTGGCGGAGTTGCGTGATCCGGAGTTCGCGGTCCCGCTGCGCGCGTTGACCGTAGCGGTACTCGAAGATCCCGAACTCGCAGCGGAATACGAACACCGCCTCGACGCGCCGATGCGGGAGATGAAGAAAGCCCGACTCCGGGCCGCACAGAGTGCGGGGCAATTGCCGGAGGATCTCGATCTCGACGTCGCCGTGGACATGTTGTTCGCACCTGTCGCCCAAAAGTGGTCGGCCACCGGTGAACCCCCGTCGGACGACTACGTGCGCACTCTGGTCGAGACCGCCCTCTCCGGCCTCACGCGCCCGTCGGACGGAATCCCGTCCGCGACCGTGTAACGCACGAGTCCTCTTGTTCGACGTACCCGTCGGAATCACATGACGATCTGGGGAGGGACAGCATGGGTTCGGTCGACGTTCTGGAATGGATCCGCGAAGGCTATCTGGCGGGCGATCCGCTGCGCTCGGCGCTGTTCGTCGGGTCGGCCTTCCTGACGATGCCGCTGCAGTTGCTCGAGGTCATCATGGGTCGGCCTTTCTGACCTCTTCCGAGAGGTTCACACCGGTGGTCGCAGGGCGGCGAATTCGTCCGTCACGCGCAGCCGGGAGTCGGTGAAACGGTAGAGCGCCGGGGGTCGGCCTCCCGTCTTACCCGAGGGTGCGGTGTTGCCGGTGCGGGTGAGCACGTTCCGACGCGCCAGCACGCGTTGAAGATTGGTGGCATCCACCTCGTAACCGAGTGCAGCACAGTAGATGTCGCGAAGAGTCGACATGGAGAACTCCGCCGGTGCGAGACCGAACGCGATGTTCGTGTACGACAGCTTCGCGGCCAGGCGCGCATGGGCGTTCGCCACCATCACCCCGTGGTCGAAGGACATCTCGGGAAGGTTCGACACCGGGTGCCAGGCCGTGTCGGACGGCAGCTGGGGATCCGAAGTGAGCGGGATCAGGCCGAGATAGGTCGACGCGATGGTGCGTGGGCCCGGCACTCGATTCGGGTCGGAGAAGACCGACAGCTGCTCGAGATGCGCGACCTTGCGGACGTCGACCTTCTCCGCCAACTGGCGTCGGGCCGACGTCGTGAGGTCCTCGTCGTTGCGTAGTTGCCCACCGGGGAGCGACCACGTGCCGACCTGCGGATCGAGCGCCCGCTGCCACAGCAACACCCCGAGTTCGGGCTCGTCGCCGAGGGTTCCCGAGGCGTCCGGGAAGCGACGAACCTGGAACACGGCGATGAGCACTTCGTGACGGGTGTTACCATGTGTCATGTTTTCGATCCTAAGTCGAAAACCTCGAACACGGAAATTCCGGTACAACCCGCCGGGATGACACCCTCGAAGGAGCAAGGCCATGACCACGACCGAGTGGGCGGGAGCCTCCACCATCGTCGACGGCCCCGGCGGCTACACGGGCGTCGAGGCGACGCCGGAGTGGGCCGAGGAGGTCCGTCGGTTGGCCCGTGAGCGCAACGCCACGCTGCTCGCGCACAACTACCAGCTTCCCGCGATCCAGGACGTCGCCGATCACGTCGGCGACTCGCTCGCGCTCTCGCGCATCGCCGCCGAAGCCGAGGAGGACACCATCGTCTTCTGCGGCGTGCACTTCATGGCCGAGACCGCGAAGATCCTCAGCCCGAACAAGACGGTGCTCATCCCCGACGAGCGCGCCGGCTGCTCGCTCGCCGACTCGATCACGGCCGACCAGCTGCGCGAATGGAAGGCCGACCACCCCGACGCCGTGGTGGTCTCGTACGTCAACACCACCGCCGAGGTCAAAGGCCTGACCGACATCTGCTGCACCTCGTCGAACGCCGTCGACGTCGTCGCGTCCATCGACCCCGACCGCGAGGTGCTGTTCCTGCCCGACCAGTTCCTCGGCGCCCACGTCAAGCGCGTCACCGGTCGCGAGAACATGCACATCTGGGCCGGGGAGTGCCACGTGCACGCCGGCATCAACGGTGACGAACTCGCCGCCCAGGCCAAGGCGCACCCCGACGCCGATCTGTTCGTCCACCCCGAGTGCGGCTGCGCCACCTCGGCGCTCTACCTCGCCGGAGAGGGCTTCGTGCCCGACGACAAGGTCAAGATCCTGTCCACCGGCGGCATGATCGACGCCGCCCGCGCGACGGGCGCGAAGCAGGTCCTCGTCGCCACCGAAGTCGGCATGCTGCACCAGCTCCGCAAGGCCGCGCCCGGCATCGACTTCCAGGCCGTCAACGACCGCGCGTCGTGCCCCTACATGAAGATGATCACCCCCGCGGCCCTGCTCCGCTGCCTGCAGGAGGGACGCGACGAGGTCCACGTCGCAGCCGACGTGGCCGAGCGGGCCCGCCTGTCGGTGCAGCGCATGATCGCCATCGGCAACCCGGGCAGCGGCGAGTGACCACCCCCATCACGGTCGCGTGGGAGGACCACGCCGACCTGGTGGTCGTCGGGGGCGGCGTCGCCGGTCTCACGGCCGCGCGCGCCGCCTCCCGGCGCGGCGCCCGTGTGCTCACGGTGAGCAAGGGTGGTCCCACCGACACGGCCACCCAGTACGCCCAGGGGGGTATCGCCGTGGTGGCACCGGTGGGCGACAGCGTCGACGCCCACGTCGCCGACACCCTCGCCGCGGGCGGGGGACTGTGCGACGAGGACGCGGTGCGCTCGATCGTCACTGCCGGTCCCGACGCCGTCACCGCCCTGCGCGATCTCGGCGCGGTGTTCGACACCGCCGGAGACGGCGACATCGCCCGCACCCGCGAGGGCGGGCACAGCACCCGCCGCATCATCCATGCCGGTGGCGACGCGACCGGCGCCGAGGTGCAGCGCGCCTTGGGCGCGGCGGCACAGCGCGCCCTCGGCGCGGCGGGCCTGCCCGTCCTGTTCGGAGCCGCTGCCGCTCGTGTCCTCACCGACGCGCGGGGCGTCACCGGACTGCTCGTCCTCGACGAGCGCGGGTTCGGCGTCGTCCACACCCCGGCCGTGTTGCTCGCCACCGGCGGTGTCGGTCAGCTGTACGCGTGCAGCACGAATCCGCCCGGTGCCACCGCCGACGGCATCGCGCTGGCCCTGACCGCCGGCGCCGGCGTCGCCGACCTCGAGTTCGTCCAGTTCCACCCGACTGTGCTGTTCGCAGAAGGGGGCACCGGACGGCGGCCGCTCATCAGCGAAGCGGTGCGCGGCGAGGGGGCACGCCTGGTCGACTCCCGCGGTCGCTCGATCACCGAGGGCGTGCACCCGCTCGGCGACCTTGCGCCCCGCGACGTCGTCTCGCGGGCCATCGCCGAGCGTCTCACCGCGCTCGGCGAGGACCACGTCTACCTCGACGCTCGTCACCTCGGCGGATTCGTCGGCCGCTTCCCGACGATCACGGCGATGTGCGCCGAGGCCGGCCTCGATCCCGCCCGGGATCTGCTGCCCGTCGCTCCCGCCGCGCACTATTCGTGCGGGGGTGTCGTCACCGACGTGCACGGCCGCACCCGAATCCCAGGCCTGTACGCTGCCGGCGAAGTGGCTCGCACCGGCCTGCACGGCGCGAACCGGCTCGCCTCCAACAGTCTTCTCGAAGGGCTCGTGCTCGGGGAGCGGGCGGGAGCGGCTGCGGCGCTCGAGAGGGCCGGGTTGCGCCCCGAGCCCACCGGGATTCCCGGTGTGGTCTCGGCCGTCTGCGATCGCGCGAGTCTGCACTATCTCATGACCCGGCACGCGCTGGTCGTGCGCGACGCCGACGGGCTGGCCGCTGCCGCAGCCGAACTCGACGACGCGAGCGTCACCACACCGTGTGCCGACGCGGATCGGCTCGAGGACGCCGCGCTCACCGTCACCGCGCGGGCCCTGCTGCTCGCGGCGCAGCGCCGCACCGAATCGCGGGGATGTCACACCCGCAGCGACCATCGGGACACCGACCCTGCGCAGGCCCGCAGCCTCGAACTACGCCTCGACGACGACGGCGAGTTGTCCTTCACCACACCGGAATTGACAGGAGTCAACTGAGATGACCACCGTGCTGCCCGACGGACTCGACCTCGCCGAGACCCGCGAGCTGGTCCGGAAGGCGCTCGACGAGGACCTGCGCTATGGGCCGGACGTCACCACCGACGCCACCGTGCCCGCCGACGCCGTCGCCACCGCCTCGGTGGTCGCGCGGCAGGCCGGCACCGTCGCCGGTCTCGACGTCGGTCTGCTCGTCCTCGACGAGGTCATCGGTGCCGATCACTATCGCGTGCTCGACCGGAGGACCGATGGGGAGCGTGTGCTGCCGGGCGACGCCGTCCTGACCGTCGAGGCGCCGACCCGCGGTCTGCTCACCGCCGAGCGCACGATGCTCAACCTCTTGTGTCACCTGTCGGGGATCGCGACGGCCACCTCGCACTGGGTCGATGCGGTGACGGGCACCGAGGCGAAGATCCGCGACAGCCGCAAGACCCTGCCGGGAATGCGCGCACTGCAAAAGTACGCGGTGCGGATGGGTGGCGGCGTCAACCACCGCATGGGACTCGGCGACGAGGCACTGATCAAGGACAACCACGTCGCCGCGGCGGGCTCGGTGGTCGCCGCACTGCGCGCCGTCCGGGAACACGCCCCCGATATCGCGTGCGAGGTGGAGGTCGACACCCTCGAGCAGTTCGACGAGGTGCTCGCCGAGAACGTCGAGTTGATCCTGCTCGACAACTTCCCGCTGTGGCAGACGCAGATCGCGGTGCAGCGGCGCAACACCCATGCGCCGCAGACGCGACTCGAATCCTCCGGTGGCCTGTCCCTCGACGTCGCCGCCGATTACGCGCGCACGGGCGTCGACTACCTCGCGGTGGGTGCGCTGACCCACTCGGTGACCGTGTTGGACTTCGGCCTCGACATGTGACGTGTCGACTCGATGTCGTCTGTCTCCGTGGCTCCGGTACATCGAAGGCAGGCCGGTCCATCGGCCGTGGAACGAGTAGCGGGCTACTCGAATCACACCTCACGAGACCTGCTCGACAGGTAGGGCGGTAACGGTAGACGCACCTGTCGGAGCAGACGGTCCCCGCACGTGCGATTTCTGGGGTAGAACTGACAGCACATCGACGTGCCGGGACCGGTCACGTAGGGGCGGGGCTCCGGTTGTCGCCGGTGCCGGGTGGGGGAGGAAGTGGGGCACGATGCGGCTACCGATGTCACCGACCGACTCGATGTTCCTGCTGGGCGAGTCACGCGATCATCCGATGCATGTCGGCGGTCTTCTGCTGTTCCAGCCGGCGGAAGGCAAGGATGCGAGCGACCTGCGGTCGATGTTCGCCGAGGCGCTCGCCCGTGAGGAACCCGCCGGGCCGTTGTGGTGCAAGCGACCCACTCGCTCGCTGTTCACCCTCGGTCAGTGGGCGTGGGAGGACGACCCGCGCTTCTCGATCGACTACCACGTGCGGTTCAATGCGCTGCCGTCCCCGGGCACGATGGACGATCTGTGGGAACTCGTCTCCCGCCTGCACGCGTCGCTGCTGGACCGCACCCGCCCACTGTGGGAGATGCACCTGATCGAAGGGCTCGCCGACGGTCGCTACGCCCTCTACGTGAAGATCCACCACGCGCTCGCCGACGGGGTGGGGGCGATGCGGCTGCTGCGCCGCGCGCTCAGCACCGACCCGGACCGCACCGACATGCCGGCGCCGTGGGCGGTCGCCGACGCCCAGGCGACGAGCCGCTCGGCGGTGGGCACCGCGATCGGGTTCCCCGGTGCCGTCGTCCGTGCGGCGACCGGCGTGGTGAACGACGCGGTGAATGTGGTGTCCGAGGCGGTGGCCCTGGTCCCGGCCCTCGTCGGTACCGTCGACCGGGCACTGCACAATCGCGGCGGGTCGCTGTCGCTGGGCGCTCCGAACACCATCCTCAACCGTCAGATCTCCGGATCGCGCAGGTTCGCGGCCCGGTCGTGGCCGCTCGAACGACTGCGCATGGTGGCCAAGGCTGCCGACGCGACACTCAACGACGTCGTCCTCGAACTGTCGGGTGGGGCTCTACGGGCGTTCCTCACCGAACACGATGCGCTGCCGGACGATTCGCTGGTCGCCATGGTTCCGGTGTCGTTGCGTCAGAGCACGAACTCGTCGGGCAACGAGATCGGTATCCTGATGTGCACGCTCGGAACGCAGTGCGCCGATCCGGTGGAACGACTTGCGCGCGTGCGCGGTTCGATGATCGAGGGCAAGCATGCGATGAATTCGATGTCGAAGCTCGGTCGTCTCGCGACGAGCGCGGTGGGCGTGGCACCCCTCGCGGTGGGGGTGCTCACCGGCAACCGGGCGCTCCCGCGGCCGCCGTTCAACGTGATCGTCTCGAACGTGCCGGGTCCCGATGCACCGCTGTACTGGAACGGTGCGCGCGTCGACGCGTTGTATCCGCTGTCGGTGCCTGTCGACGGGCAGGCGCTGAACATCACGTGCACGAGTACCGACGACGAGATCGCCTTCGGGCTCACGGCGTGCGGCCGTACGGTGCCGGACCTCACTCGGCTGCTCGATCGTTTCGACGACGAACTCGGGGCTCTGGAATCCGCTCTCGGGGTCCGAGTGGAGGTCGACGACGAGGTGAGTGGGGAGACCGACGCCGGACACGGCTGACCTGTTCCACGACACGACGAAGGGCCGGCCGGGACGAGCGTCCCGGCCGGCCCTGCTCCGGGCGGACGACTACGAGTCGACCGGTTCGAGCGCCGGCCGGTCGTCGAGGCGACGCACCAGCGGTGCCAGCACGATCGCGACAAGGGCGATGCATCCGCCCACGACGAAGGCCGTCTGCACGCCGGAGGCCAGCGCACCGGCCTCACTCGTGGCGTTCGCCTTCTCGGCGCCGATGGTCATCGCGGCGACGAGCACTGCGATGCCCGCGGCTCCGGCGAGCTGCTGCAGCGTGTTCATGATGGCGCTGCCGTGGCCGTACAGACGCGGGGGCAGCGAACCGAGCGAGGCCGTCATGAGCGGGGTCATCAGCATCGCCATGCCGATGCAGAAGACGATGTGCATCGCGACGACGACGCCGAGTGCGGTGTCGGTGCTCAGCTGCGCCAGCCACCACTGTCCGCCGGCGAGCAGGAATGCACCCGGGATCACGAGCGGCCGCGGACCCATCTTGTCGTAGAGGCTGCCGATGATCGGGGAGATCACGCCCTGCACGAGACCGCCCGGCAGGAGCAGCAGGCCGGTGGTGAGGATGGAGACACCGAGGACCGACTGGAAGTAGATCGGCAGCACGATCACGGTGCCGAGCATCGTTGCCATGCAGACCACCACGATGCCCACGGAGATCCGGAATGTGGGGACGGTGAACGGCTTCAGGTCGAGCAGTGCCGAGCCTTCCTGTACCAGCTTCTGCTGACGCGTGACGAACAGTGCGAGCGCGAGTACGCCGACTACGAGGGAGACCACCGGGGTGAGCGCGCCGTCGGAGACGAGCGTGCTGATGTTCGCGAGACCGTAGACCAGGCCGCCGAACGCGAAGACCGAGATCACGATGGACACCACGTCCAGCGGCGCCGCGCGGGTGAGGCTGCGGATCCGGACGAAGAAGAATCCTGCGGCGAGCACGACCACGCCCAGCGCGAGCATGATTCCGAAGAGCCACCGCCAGTTGAGCGCGTCGACGACGATTCCGGCGAGGGTCGGTCCGACGGCGGGCGCCACCGAGATGACGACGGAATTGAGGCCCATGACGGTGCCCCGGTGCTGCACGGGCACCTCGGAGATCGTGGTGGTCATGAGCAGCGGCAGGATGATGGCGGTGCCGGCGGCCTGGACGACGCGTGCGAGCAGCATGATCGCGAAGGTCGGGGCGACGACGGCGAGTGCGGTACCCAGGAGGAACAACACGGTCGCGACGAGGAAGAGGATGCGGGTCGTGCATCGCTGGAGCATGAAGCCGGTGGTCGGGATGACCACGGCCATGGTGAGCATGAAGCCGGTGGTCAGCCACTGGGCGGTGGACGCCGTGATCGAGAAGTCCTGCATCAGTTGTGGCAGCGCGACACTGAGCACGGTCTCGTTGAGGATCATGAGCAATGCGGCGAGGACCAGCACGCCGATCACCTTGGTGAGCGTGCGGGTCGAGGGCGTGCCCTCGCCCGCTGTATCACCGGCCGGGAGGTTGTCCCGATGTTGGACGTCAGTCATGAAAACCTTCTCTTGGAATGAACAACCACGAGATGGTGTCACAATGTGACAACTTGACATAAGCTGACAATCGACCGATGTGTGCGAGATCGCACCGAACGGAGGGGTTCCATGACAGCGACCGACGACGACGTGCCCAGCGACCTCCGGGCCCGGCGACGCCTCGACACCCGCAACGAGATTCACAGTGCCGCACTCGATCTGTTCGAGAAGCGCGGAGTGCGGGAAACGACCGTCGCGCAGATCGCCGACCGTGCAGGAGTGTCCTCCCGTACCTTCTTCCGCTACTTCACCTCGAAGGAGCAGGCCGCGCTCCCAGGGCAGTGGCGATTACTGTCGATGATCGAGTCACTCGACATATCCGGCTCGGAACCCGCCGCGATCCTGTGCGCGATCGAGCACGCCACGGAGAAGGTGGTCGGCCGCGACAGTGACCCGGGGCTCGGGGAGCATCGGCGCGTCGCCCGCCTGCTCGCCGCCCACCCGGAACTGCAGGCACTGGCCGCGGCCCAGGAGAAGTCACTTGTCGACCGGTTGCGCGAACGGATCGCGGAGCAGACCGGGGATACGGATCCGACGACGATCCGACTGCTCGCCGAACTGGCCGTGACGGTGTGGCGCACGAGCTGGGACAGATGGGGCGAACTCGCGCTCTCCGGCGACGACCGTGACCCGGTCGACGTGTATCGCGAGTGCCGGGAATCGTTGCGCCGCATCGTCGAATGAATCGATGCGGGTGGTGGCCGGGACCGACACGCCCGTCGACCGCCCCGATTGGTTACGCTGAGCGCCCGTGACCGACTTCGACAGCCAGGTGGTGGCGGCTGTGACCGCCCACATGAACGACGACCACGCAGCCGACAGCCTGCTCATCGTGCGCGCTTTCGCCGAGCCCGGTGCGACCGAGGCGCGGATGACCGGCGTCGACCGTGAGGCGGGGGAGTGGGTCGTCGCCATCGGCGGTCGCGATCACACCGTGCGCATCCCGTGGCTCGAGCCGGTGACCGACCGGGCCGGGCTCCGCATGGCCGTCGTCGATCTCTACCAGGCCGCGTGTACCCGGCTCGGGGTCGACACCTCGTCCTGATCGCTGCCCCGACCACACTGCCGCCGGGACAGCGCGGTCAGGAAGACGCCGCCACGCGACGGGCGTGCGGCGTCCACACCTCGGTGAGGGTGCGGCGGCCGATGAACACCCCGATGTGGCCGGCATCGGCGACGGTGGTGGTGATCTTCTCCGGCGGGGTCGATACGTACTCTGCGAGCGCGGTGACCTGCCGGGGAGTCGCGATCAGGTCTGCGGAGCCGGCGATCAGATGAACCGGGCAGTCGATGGCCGCGAGGTCGACGACGCGCCCCTCGGCCCTCAGTGTGCCGGCGACGAGTTCGTTGCCCACGAACAGGTGGCGCATGATCCACTCGCGGAATGCCGTAGGGATCTCCTGTTTCCAGGTGAACCAGTGCCGTTCGGCTTCCCAGCGTGCGACCTCGTCGGGATCGTGGAGGAGGCCGAGCAGCGTCATCGCACGCTCGATCTCGCCGATCGGGTCGGTGGTCGGCATTCCCACGGCTCGCGCCGCCCCGTACCAGAAGTCGATCGTCGAGGCCGCGGCCGCATGGGGCGCATGAGCCAGCACCGACAGCGCGGGTTGGTCGACGTGGAAGTCGATCGGTGCCCCCGCCACGGTCAACGAGTGCACGGTCTCGGGATGCAGCGCCGCGTAGATGGTGCCGAGCCACCCACCCTGGCTGTCGCCGATCAGGTTCACCCTGCCGCCGAGATGGGCGACGGCGTCGGCGACGACGGCCAGGTGCTCGTCGATCGAGCAGTCGTCCGTCGCGGTGGTCGCCGGTGCCCAGTCGAGGCAGTGCAGGCGGGTGAGACCGCCGGCTCTGAGTGCTTCGACCTGGCTGCGGTCGACGGAATGGTCGACGATGCACGAGTGCGTGCCGGCCTGCGGCGGCAGCAGCAGGGTGGGAATCTCGTCACGGTCTGCGTCGGGTGCGCCACAGTCGCGAAGACCGCCGAGGGGCCATCGGCGCACCACCGGCCAGTTCGTGGTCCAGCATGGAAGCGTGGCCGAGGCAAGAGCCCGGCTGTACCGGTTCGCGTCGGAGACCACTGTGTACGGTGTGGCGCCGCGTCGCACGAGGCCGGCGAGATAGGCGCTCCAACCGGCGATCGCCGCGGTCCCGAGACGAATCGGGGCCGCGGCGATCCTGGCGGGTGTCAGTGACAGCATGCACTGCACCGGAGAACGTCCGCTGATGCGGTGTTCGGATTCGACAACTGCATCGAGGGAGTCGTCGATTACTTGAGGAGGTCGCGAGCGGTGCTCGTGACGGTGGTGGTGAGCTCGCGAGCGAAGGAGACCTGAGCCTTGGTGAGCTCGGCGACCCACTCGACGGGGGTGGCCTCGGCGACCTTCTCCTGCAGATCCAGAATGCTCGAGACGGCCTTCTCATAGGTGTCGACGCCGAGGTTGCCGCTCTGCTTCGCAGCGTCGATGAACTTCGCGTTGAATTCCTGGAAGCGCTCGGTGGCCTCGTCGACGGTCTTGGTGAACTCGGTGGCGGCCTTGTCGGCGACCGCGGCGGCCGTCGAGGTCAGCTTCTCGGCGGACTGCTGGGCCGTTGCGGTGGCCTCGGTGGCGGCCTTCGTGGCGGCTTCGGTCGCCTTGGCCGCGGCATCGGTGGCCTTGGTGTTGGCGGTGGTGGTCTTGGTCGGTGCGGTCATGATGTGTACCTTCCGTGGGCGCTCGTGACGGGAGCGGAACTTCCCCTGTGGGGGTGCGCTCGGATCAGCGCTGTTAGCAGGTTAGCAAGATGATAGCTAACGCGCAATGTCACTCGAAGACGTAGGTTCCCGGTGCATCGCACAGGGGTGGATGCTGAGCGCTTCCCATCGCCGGCGGGGCGACGAGTTCACCGGCACGCTTCGTCGACCACGCCGTCCAGTCCTCCCACCACGAACCGGGAGTGCGGGTGGTCTTCTCGGCCCAGTCCTTCGGATCCTCGGGCAGCATCGGCAGCTCGTCTGCGTCGGGTGCGCCGACGGCGTCGAACCAGGCCTTCGGGCTCGGGGGATTGACCGCGCCGGCCACATGGCCACCGCTGGTCAGGACGTACCGCACCGATCCGCCGAGCAGCCCCGTGGCCTTGTACGACGAGGTCCACGGCACGATGTGATCGTTGATTGCGCCGACCACGTAGGTGTCGCACGTGATGTCCGACAGGTCGAGGACCTCGCCGTCGAGCTCGTACACGCCGCGCGCGAGCTCGTTGCGGCCGTACAGCGACCGCAGGTAGTGCGAGTGCATCTTCGCCGGCATGCGGGTGCTGTCCTCGTTCCACGCCAGGATGTCGAAGGCGGCGGGCTTCTCGCCCTTCATCCACCGCGACACCCAGTAGTTGAAGATCAGGTCCCGCGCGCGGATCATGTCGAAGCTGCCGGCCATCTCGTTACCCGAGAGGAAGCCCTGCTTGCTCATCCGGAATTCGACGCGGTCGAGCGTCGCCGGGTCGGTGAGCAGTGCCAGCTCGCCGACCTCGCTGTAGTCGAGGAGCGTGTTGAGCATGGTGAAGGCGCTGATCCGCTTGTCGCCGAGCTTGCCCATCCGGGCTGCGGCCATCGCCGCCATCGCTCCACCGAGGCAGATCGAGAGCACCTCGATGCGCGACGACCCGGTGACCTCTTCGACGACATCGAGTGCCGCCGAGACGCCCTGCCGGTAGTAGTCGTCCATCGTGATCTCGTGCATCGACTCGCCCGGATTGCGGTACGAGATCGCGAACACGGTGCGATTGTGCTGCACCGCCCATTCGATGAGGCTGCGCTGCGGGGCGAGATCGAGGATGTAGTACTTGTTGATCCACGGCGGCGCGGCCAGGATCGGGATCTCGTGCACCTCGCCGGTCTGTGGGGCGTACTGGATGACTTCGATCAGATCGTTGCGGAAGACGACCTTGCCGGGGGTCGCAGCCATGTTCTCGCCGAGGGTGAACGCCTCGCGGTCGACCTTGAGCGGCAGTCCCTTTCGGTGCATGACGTCCTCGACGGCGTACTTCGCGCCGCGGAACAGGCTCGCGCCGCCGGTGTCGAGCGCGCGCACGAGCACACCGGGGTTGATGAGGAAGTTCGACGGCGCGAGCGCGTCGAACATCAGGTTCGCGAACTGGCGTGCCTTGCCGTCCTGCACCGGATCGCCCGCGCCGGCCTCGGTGAGATCCTCGACATATTCGCGGGTGGCGAGATAGCTCTGCAGCAGCGCGAAGTAGGCCGGATTCTCCTTCCACGCGGCGTCGGAGAACCGGCGATCCTTCGGATCCAGCGCGACCGGGGCCTGGGGGTCGCGGGCGCTCCACACGCGGGTCGACGCCGCCGGGATGTTCGCCAGGCGATGGGCGTACTCCGTGGTCGCGCCTGCCACGGCACGCGGATTCTTCACTGCACGCCCGGCGACGGATGCGACGGCCGGCCCCCAGCCGATCGGGTCGAGGGAGGAGGTGAGCTTCTTCTGCAGATGGTTGAGCACCGAGCAACTCCAGAACTGGGTGGATGGTCCAGAGCCGAGATTGGCATCGCCCGCGAAGGCGCGCACCTTACCCCCAGGTACGTGCTACCTGCATGTTCGTCGAACAGCCGACGAAATCGGGCTGACCTGGATGGCCGCGTGACGCACAGGTCTCATTGCTGCCGAATGTGAAAATGATCACTCCTCCTCGGCGTTGCGCCCTCCACTACGCCGCCGGCGCGCGACGGTCACCTCCCGGAAGGCCTCGTACATCTCCTCGAGTGAACGCCGCTGGGCGTTGGTGAGGTCGGGATCCTCGCGAATCGCCCGCAGGACTGCGGACTCCGCTCCGTCGTCGGTCTGCGCGTGGGCCGCGAGCGTGTCGGCGGACAGATGCAACTGGTCGGCGATCGCTTGCAGCACACGCTCGCTCGGCGCCCGCAGGTTCCGTTCGATCTGCGACAGGTACGGATTCGAGATGCCCACCATCGACGCGAGCTGACGCATGGGCAGTTCTGCGAGCTCACGCTGGCGGCGGATCAATTCGCCCAGCGTGCTCGGGCGCGACTCGTCCTCGTCCATGCCGACAGCATAAGGGCGGTGATCCGTGCCGAGAGGTTCCTCACGCGGGCGCGACTTCAACCGTCGTCAGGGGATGCGGGATAGTAGAAGGTGATCCCTGTTCGACGAGAGAGGACACCTCATGCTTGCCCGCACCGACCTGCGCGGTCGTACTCCCACCACTGCGGAGCTCAGGGGCGCGTTGCCCCGCGGCGGAGTGGACGTGGACGCGGTGCTCCATCAGGTCCGTCCCGTCGTCGAGGACGTGCGCGACCGCGGCGCCGACGCCGCACTCGACTACTGCGAGAAGTTCGACGGAGTCCGACCCGCCACGGTGCGCGTCCCGGCCACCGAACTCGAACGCGCCCTCGCCGAACTCGAACCCGCGGTCCGCGCCGCCCTCGAGGAAGCCATCGAGCGCACGCGCGTCGTACACGCGGCTCAGCGCCGCACCGACGTCACGACCGAGGTCGTCCCCGGCGGCACCGTCACAGAGCGCTGGGTGCCGGTCGAGCGCGTCGGCCTCTATGTGCCCGGCGGCAACGCCGTCTACCCGTCGTCGGTCGTGATGAACGTCGTTCCGGCGCAGGCAGCCGGCGTCGAATCGCTCGTCATCGCCTCACCGCCGCAGAAGAACTTCGGCGGCCTGCCGCACCCGACCATCCTCGCCGCGGCAGCACTGCTCGGCGTCGACGAGGTGTGGGCCGTCGGCGGCGCCCAGGGCGTGGCACTGCTGTCCTACGGCGGCACCGACACCGACGGCGCGGAACTCGCTCCGGTCGACATGATCACCGGGCCCGGCAACATCTACGTCACCGCCGCCAAGCGGCTGTGTCGCGCCGTCGTCGGCATCGACGCCGAGGCGGGCCCCACCGAGATCGCGATCCTCGCCGATGACACCGCCGACGCCGTGCACGTCGCCGCCGATCTCATCAGCCAGGCCGAGCACGACGTCATGGCCGCTTCGGTGCTCGTCACCACCAGCACCGATCTCGCCGACGCCGTCGACTCCGCGCTCGCCGCGCAACTCGAGCTCACCAAGCACCGCGAACGTGTCACCACCGCGCTGTCCGGAAGCCAGTCCGGCATCGTCCTCGTCGACGACATCGAGCAGGGCCTGAAGGTCGTCAACGCCTACGCCGCCGAGCACCTCGAGATCCAGACCGAGAACGCCTCCGCGGTCGCCGCACGCGTCCGCTCGGCCGGGGCGATCTTCGTCGGGCCGTGGGCACCGGTCTCCCTCGGCGACTACTGCGCCGGATCGAACCACGTGCTGCCCACCGCCGGCTGCGCCCGGCACTCCTCGGGTCTGAGCGTGCAGACCTTCCTGCGCGGCATCCACGTCGTCGAATACACCGAGGCGGCCCTGAAGGACGTCTCCGGTCACGTGATCACTCTCGCGAACGCCGAGGATCTGCCCGCCCACGGTGAAGCCGTCCGTCTGCGATTCGAGGCGCTCAAGTGACCCAGATCCCCGGCTCCCGCATCACCCTCGCCGACCTGCCGCTGCGCGAGAACCTGCGCGGCAAGTCGCCCTACGGTGCGCCGCAGCTGACGGTGCCCGTCCAGCTCAACACCAACGAGAATCCGCATCCGCCCACGCAGGCGCTCGTCGACGACGTCGCCGAGGCCGTGCGCGAGGCGGCCACGCAGCTGCACCGCTACCCCGACCGCGACGCGGTCGCACTGCGCACCGATCTCGCCGCCTACCTCACGCAAGCGTCCGGTGTCCCGCTCGGAGTCGAGAATGTCTGGGCAGCAAACGGTTCCAACGAGATCCTGCAGCAACTCCTGCAGGCCTTCGGTGGTCCCGGACGCACCTCGATGGGCTTCGTGCCGTCGTACTCGATGCACCCGATCATCGCCGACGGCACGCAGACCGAATGGCTGCCCACCTACCGGCGCGAGGACTTCACCCTCGACGTCGAGGCATCCGTGGCGGCCATCCGTGAGCGGCGGCCCGACGTCGTCTTCGTCACCAGCCCCAACAACCCGACGGGACACAGCATCCCGCTCGGCGAGTTGCGGGTGATCCTCGACGCCGCACCCGGCATCGTGATCGTCGACGAGGCGTACGTCGAGTTCTCCTCGCAGCCGAGCGCGCTGAGCCTCATCGACGAGTACCCGGCGAAGATCGTCGTCTCGCGGACGATGAGCAAGGCGTTCGCGTTCGCCGGCGGACGGCTCGGCTATCTCGCCGCAGCTCCCGCGGTGATCGAGGCCTTGCTGCTCGTGCGCCTGCCCTACCACCTGTCGGTCGTCACCCAGGCCGCTGCGCGGGCCGCTCTGCGGCACGCCGACGAAACCCTCGGGTCGGTCGCGGAACTGGCCGCCGAGCGCGATCGTGTCGCCGCCGAACTCGCCCGGTTCGGCTACGACGTGATCCCCTCCGACGCCAACTTCATCCTGTTCGGCCGCTTCGCCGACGCCGCCGCCACGTGGCAGCGGTACCTCGACGAAGGGGTGCTCATCCGGGACGTCGGTATCCCGGGACACCTGCGCACCACGATCGGCCTGACACACGAGAACGACGAGTTGCTGCGCGTGAGCGAAAAGCTGGCGGCGACGGAAATCGAGGCATCCCGATGAACGACAGCCCCACGACCGGCCGCACCGCACGGGTCGAACGCACCACGCGCGAATCGAGCATCGTCGTCGAGATCGACCTCGACGGCACCGGTCGCACCGAGATCTCCACGGGCGTCCCGTTCTACGACCACATGCTCACCGCGCTCGGTCAGCACGGCAGCTTCGATCTGACCGTCCAGGCGCAGGGTGACGTCGAGATCGACGCGCACCACACCGTCGAGGACACCGCGATCGTGCTCGGTCAGGCCTTCGGTCAGGCTCTCGGCGACAAGCGGGGCATCCGCCGGTTCGGCGACTGCTTCATCCCCATGGACGAGACGCTCGCGCACGCCTCCGTCGACGTGTCCGGCCGTCCCTACTGCGTGTTCACCGGCGAACCCGACTACATGGTGCACTCGGTGATCGGGGGATATCCCGGCGTGCCCTACTCGACGGTGATCAACCGGCACGTGTTCGAGTCGTTCGCCTTCCACGCCCGCATCGCACTGCACGTGCGGGTGCTCTACGGCCGCGACCCGCACCACATCACCGAGGCCGAGTTCAAGGCGGTCGCCCGCGCGTTGCGCGAGGCGGTCGAACCCGACCCGCGTGTGTCCGGCATCCCGTCGACGAAGGGCAGTCTCTGACAGATGGATGTCGTCCTCACCTATCTGTGCTTCATCGTGGCAGGGTTCGCCGCCGGCGGAACGTGGTCGATGTGGAAGGCGCGCAACACGTTGTTCGCGGGTGTGCTGCTGGCTCTGACCGTGCTGGCGGCCGCCGCAGGCGTCTTCCGGTTGCTCTGACGTGGCGGAACCGCAAGGACTGTTCACCGTTCGTGGTCTGATCCCGGCATGGTCGACGTCGGCGGCGGCCTTCGGTGGATTCTCTCTGCTGCTGCCGGTCGTGCCGTGGGCGATCGCCGAAGCGGGCGGCAGCGACACGCTCGCCGGGTCGGTGACGGCGGTGTTCATGCTCACCACCGTCCTCACGCAACTCGCGATGCCGCGGTTGCTGCGCGCGTTCGGTCACCGCGCGACACTCGCGGCCGGCTGCCTGTTCCTCGGGCCGCCCTCGCTGCTGTTCCTCGTGTCGATGGCCCCGGCTGCGGTGCTCGGGATCTCCGGGCTCCGCGGCATCGGATTCGGCATGATCACCGTGGCGGCGGCCGCCCTCGTCGGTGAGCTGTCGCCGCCCCGGTTGCTCGGCCGAGCAACCGGCATGCTCGGCATCGCGATCGCCGCCTCCCAGACGATCGGCCTGCCCGCCGGGCTGGCGATCGCCGAGCAGTTCTCCACCACGCCGGTGTTCGTGCTGGGTGCAGTCATCTCCTCCGCAGGTCTGCTCGCGGCGATCCGACTGCCGCGCCTGACCGCGAAGCAGTCTCGGACGGCTCGACGGGTGCCTCCGCTCGTGCTGCTGTTCCCGCTGGTCGCCGTCGGCGCGGGAGCGATCGCCTACGGCGGACTCACCTCACTGTTGCGCATCGCGGTCGCCGGCCTGCCCGTGGCCGCCGCGCTGGCGGTGCTCAGCGCGTCATCGCTGATCGGGCGGTACGCCGCCGGTTCCGTCGCCGACCGGATAGGTGCGGGCAAGATGCTGCCTGTCGGCCTCGGCCTGGCAGCCCTGGCGATGATTCCTTTCGCCCTCGTCGCCGACGACCGAGGGGGAGCGGTCCTGCTGATCGTCGCCGCGATCGCGTTCGGTCTCGGATTCGGCGTCGTCCAGAACGAAGCATTGCTCGTCGCGTTCCGCCGGGCCGGCGCGGGCAACACCGGCTCCGCGAGCGCCGCCTGGAACATCGGTTTCGACGCCGGCACGGGCGCGGGGTCGTTCGCGCTCGGCGCGCTGGCCGCGGCGGCGGGATATCCGGCCGCGTTCACGGTCGCGGCGGTGCTGGTCCCGACGCTGCCGCTGCTCGCCCGACTGGCCGGGCCGTCGGAACGCCCCCGTCCCACCGCATAGAATCGACGTCATGAGCGCAACCACGGTCGCCGTCCTCGACTACGGCTCGGGCAATCTCCACTCCGCCACGCGGGCAGTCGCCCGTACCGGCGTCGATGTGGAGGTCACCGCCGACCCGAAGATCGCGCTCGCCGCCGACGGACTCGTCGTCCCCGGCGTCGGCGCCTTCGACGCGTGCATGAAGGGTCTGCGCAGCGTCGGCGGCGACAAGATCATCGGCACTCGTCTGGCTGGTGGCCGTCCGGTGCTCGGTATCTGCGTCGGCATGCAGATCCTGTTCGAGCGCGGCGTCGAGCACGGCATCGAGACGGAGGGCTGCGGAGAGTGGCCGGGCACCGTCGAGCGTCTGGACGCCCCGGTGCTGCCGCACATGGGGTGGAACACCGTCGAGGCGCCTGCCGACTCGGTGCTCTTCGCCGGCATGGACGCCGACACTCGCTTCTACTTCGTCCACACCTACGCCGCCCGCACGTGGGAACTCGACGCCCCCGAGCGTCTCGCCCCGCCGAAGGTGACCTGGGCCGAGCACGGCAGCCGGTTCGTCGCCGCCGTGGAGAACGGTCCGCTGTCGGCCACCCAGTTCCACCCGGAGAAGTCCGGCG
Source organism: Rhodococcus sp. B50 (assembly GCF_013602415.1). Classification (NCBI taxonomy): domain Bacteria; kingdom Bacillati; phylum Actinomycetota; class Actinomycetes; order Mycobacteriales; family Nocardiaceae; genus Rhodococcus; species Rhodococcus sp. B50. The sequence continues at coordinate 688,283 of NZ_WPAG02000002.1, forward strand.
ACGCCGGCGCGCAGCTGCTGCAGAACTGGGTCGGCTCGTTGTGACCGACCCGCGGCGCGGCCGGTCGACCGGAGACTTCTCCTTCGGCCGTCACGCCCTGATGTCGGTCGGTACGGCCACCGTCGTGCTGCTCGTCACCGCGATCGCCGTCGTGACGGTTCGGCCCACGCCGGTCGTCGGGTTGGTCATCGCACTCGTCGGCATCGTGGCGGCCGTCGTGGCGATGGGTGTCGTGTCGACGCGGTCGACCCGCCGTGCCTTCGGCACCGACAAGGACGACCGTCCCGGAACCTGACGCGCCGAAGCGGGGTTTGCCTCGCGTGTGGCGGTAGCGAACCCCGGTCGGGCGCGCGAAGTACGCCGGCCCTGGCGCGGCCACCCCCGCGTTTGGCGTCGTCACCGGTCCTGGCACTAATGTGTACGCAGTGAGCCTGGTCCTTTTGCCCGCAGTCGATGTCGTCAACGGTGAAGCAGTTCGCCTCGTTCAGGGAGAGGCGGGCAGCGAGACCGGCTACGGTTCGCCCCGCGACGCCGCCCTCGAATGGCAGAACGCCGGAGCCGAATGGGTGCACATGGTCGATCTCGACGCGGCGTTCGGTCGTGGCGACAACCGTGCACTCCTCGCCGACGTCGTCGGCGAACTCGACGTGAAGGTCGAACTGTCGGGCGGCATCCGCGACGACGAGACCCTCGCTGCGGCCCTCGCGACCGGCTGCGCCCGCGTGAACCTCGGCACCGCCGCGATCGAGAACCCCGAGTGGTGCTCCCGCGTCATCGGCGAGTTCGGCGACCGGATCGCCGTGGGCCTCGACGTCAAGCTCCTGGACGGGCAGTGGCGGCTGCGCGGTCGCGGCTGGGTCTCCGACGGCGGCGACCTGTGGGAAGTGCTCGAGCGTCTCGAGCGCGACGGCTGCTCGCGCTACGTCGTCACCGACGTGACCAAGGACGGCACGCTCAGCGGCCCGAATCTCGATCTGCTCCGCGAGGTCTGCGCGGCCACCGATTCTCCGGTCGTCGCGTCCGGCGGCGTCTCGACCGTCGACGACCTGCGTGCCATCGCGACGCTCGTCGAGCAGGGCGTCGAAGGCGCCATCATCGGAAAGGCGCTCTACGCGGGCCGATTCACCCTGACCGAGGCGCTCGACGCCGTCTCGCGCTGACGATGGCCGATTCCGCCGATCTGAACCGGCTGCTCGCGATCGCGGGCGGTGTGCTCGACGAGGTCTCGGAACGGTTCGTCGCCGGGCACGGTGCGCCGCGCTCCGTCGACAAGGGCCCGAACGATTTCGCGACCGACCTCGATCTCGAACTCGAACGGCGGATCTCCGGCGCCCTGTCCGAGCGCACCGGCATCGCCGTGCACGGTGAGGAGTTCGGCGGACCGTCCGCAGGGGAGGGCACCGTCTGGTTGCTCGACCCGATCGACGGCACGATCAACTACTCCGCAGGGTTGCCGATGGCGGGGATCCTGCTCGCGCTCGTCGAGAACGGCGAACCGATCCTCGGGCTCACCTGGCTGCCGCTCACGAATCAGCGTTTCGCGGGGATCGCCGACGGGCCGCTGTTCGTCAACGGGAAGCCTACCGAGCCGCTGCAGCCGGCGCGGCTCGAGGACGTGATGATCGCGGTCGGCAGTTTCGACATCGACAGTCGCGGGCGCGTTCCCGGCACTCGCCGCCTTGCCGTGATCACCGAGCTGAGCCGGCGGGTCGCACGGTTGCGGATGCACGGCTCCACCGGCGCCGACCTCGCGTTCACCGCGGGAGGCGCGATCGGTGGTTCCGTCGTGTTCGGCCATCACCCGTGGGACAACGCGGCCGGTGTCGCGCTGGTGCGGGCGGCCGGTGGGATCGCCACCGACTTCGCGGGCAAGCCGTGGCGGATCGGCTCCGGATCGGTGGTCGCTGCAGCACCCGGAGTACACGGCGAGATACTGGAGATTGTGCAGTCGGCGACGGAACAGTCCGTGGCCGAACAGTTGGGTTCCGAAGGAGATCGAACATGACACTGGCCGTGCGGGTCATCCCGTGCCTCGACGTGGATGCGGGGCGGGTGGTCAAGGGTGTCAACTTCGAGAACTTGCGCGACGCGGGTGATCCGGTCGAGCTCGCCGCGCTCTACAACGAGCAGGGTGCCGACGAGCTGACCTTCCTCGACGTCACAGCGTCGAGTGGCGACCGCGGCACCATGCTCGACGTCGTCACACGCACCGCCGAGCAGGTGTTCATCCCGCTCACCGTCGGAGGCGGCGTCCGCACCGTCGAGGACGTCGACCGCCTGTTGCGTGCCGGCGCCGACAAGGTCTCGGTCAACACCGCGGCGATCGCGCGACCCGAGGTGCTGCGCGAGATGTCCGAGCGATTCGGCTCGCAGTGCATCGTGCTGTCGGTCGACGCGCGCACCGTGCCCGCCGGTCAGGAACCGACACCGAGCGGCTGGGAGGTCACCACACACGGCGGTCGCCGCGGTACAGGAATCGATGCCGTCGAGTGGGCCCGGCGCGGCGAGGAACTCGGCGTCGGCGAGATCCTGCTCAACTCCATGGACGCCGATGGCACGAAGAACGGGTTCGACCTGAAGATGATCGAGGCCGTGCGCGAGGCCGTGCACGTGCCCGTCATCGCCTCCGGTGGTGCCGGAGCCGTCGAGCATTTCGCGCCCGCCGTGCAGGCCGGTGCCGACGCAGTGCTCGCCGCGAGCGTCTTCCACTTCCGGGAGCTGACCATCGGGGAGGTCAAGGACGCGATGCGTGCGGAAGGGATCACCGTTCGATGAGCAGCGACATTCTGAATCCGGCCATCGCCGCCCGGCTCAAGCGCAACGACGACGGTTTGTTCGCCGCCGTCGTGCAGGAGCGGGCCACCGGCGCCGTGCTGATGATGGCGTGGATGGACGACGAAGCGCTCGCCCGCACCCTGGCGACCCGCAAGGCCACCTACTACTCGCGGTCGCGCCGGCAGTACTGGGTCAAGGGCGAGACATCCGGCCACACCCAGTACGTGCACGAGGTGCGCCTCGACTGCGACGGCGACACGGTGCTGCTCGTCGTCGACCAGGTCGGTGCCGCCTGCCACACCGGTACGCACACCTGCTTCGACACCGACGTCCTGCTCGAGGCGCCGCAGATCGCCGAGTAGCCGGGTCGTCGTCCGTTCGCACGACATCGTGGAGCGGACGGCAGGACCGATCGTGGAGCCGTGGGGCGGGCTGCGACAATGCCCGCATGCCTCTCATCCAGATCAGTCAGACGCCGGGCCTGTCCGACGAGCAGAAGGCCGAGGTGATCTCCGCGGTGACCCGCGCGTATGCCGAGGCTTCGGGCAAGAATCCGTCGTCGGTGTGGGTGACGATCACCGAGGTGCCCCGCGAGAACTGGGGTGTGGGCGGAACTCCGCTCGGCTGAACCTTGCCCGCTGCGATGCCGCAACCCTTCCGAATCTGGCGAGAATAGTGTTCTCTGTATTGAGAGGATCATGTTCTCACGACGGAGCGAAGGGGCACGCATGTTGCTGGATCCGAGTCCGGATCAGGAGTTCTTCCGCGAGACCACCGCACGATTCCTTGCGGAGAAGGTGCCACCGGACGAGGTCCGCCGGCTCCGCGACGATCCGAACGGTTTCGCACCGGACTACTGGCGCGCCGGAGCCGAACTCGGGTGGACGGGCCTGCTCGTCGACGAGGACCTCGGTGGAGGTTCGCTGAGCGGCCTCGGCCTCGTCGACCTCACGCTGACGGCCCACGAGTTCGGACGTCGCGCCGCCCCCGGCCCCCTGTGTCCCACGAACGTCGTCGCGGAGATGCTCGGCCGGTACGGGCACGACCATAGGGAGACGCTGTCGTCGCTGGTCGCCGGTCGCGCCACGGCCGCCTGGTGCGTGGACGAACCGCGCACCGGGAGCCGGACGGCCGCTGCGCCCGTCGACATCCGGATCGACGGCGACGAGGTGGTCGTCAACGGCACGAAACGCCCCGTCGAAGCCGGCGGCACCGCCGACGTCCTCCTCGTGACCGGGCGAACCGGGCAGGGTGCGACGAACGCGCTCGTCCCCCGCCAGGCAGGCGGGGTGACGGTCACACCGCTGCGCTCGATCGACGTGACCCGACGCTATGCCGCGATCGATTTCGACGAGGTGCGCCTACCGCTGACGTCCCTCGTCGGTGAAGCCGGCGGGGGAGCGGACGACGCCACCCGTGCGCGGCGGACCGCGATCGTCGTCTCCTGCGCCGAATCGGTCGGGGCGCTGCAGGCAGTCTTCGATCTCACCGTCGCATGGGCGTTCGACCGCTACTCCTTCGGTCGTCCGCTCGCGTCGTATCAGGAACTCAAGCACCGGTTCGCCGACATGAAGACCTCGCTCGAGGGAAGTCACGCCATCGCCGACCGCGCAGCCGGAGCCGTCGCGACGGCGAGCTCCGACGCGGACGAACTCGTCTGCGCCGCAAAGGCATACATTGGCCAGTACGGCAGCGAGCTGGTTCAGGACTGCATTCAGATCCACGGTGGGATCGGCGTGACATACGAACACGACCTGCACCTCTACGCGCGACGCGCGGCCGCGAACCGATCCGGCTTCGGCACCCCGGCCGAACATCGTGCCCGCCTCGCCGACATCGTCGAACTCCGGGAGGCATCCTGATGACCCTCGAGACCTCGGACAGGGCCCACGTGACCGAAACGCTCGACGAATTTCGGGCGCGGGCGCGGGCGTGGATCGAATCGAATCTGGAACGCTCCGATTCGTCGGCCTACGTCGGCGTGTTGCGCCCCGAAGCATCCGATGAGGAGGAACTCGCTCTCGTCCAGCGCGAGCGCGACATCCAGCGTGCGATGTTCGACGCGGGCTTCGCCGGCATCTGCTTTCCGCGCGAATACGGCGGCCAGGAGCTGCCCCGCGCCTACCAGCGGGTCTTCGACGAGGAACTCGCCGGATACGAGTATCCCTCCCGGCTACAGGTGCCCACCTTCGTGCCGTGCGCCGCGGTGCTGCTCGAGTTCGGGACCGAGGAGCAGAAGCGCCGGCACATCCCCGCCATCCTGAAGGGCGAGGAATTGTGGATGCAGATGCTGTCCGAACCCAGCGGCGGTTCCGACGTCGCTGCCGCCGTCACCACCGCGGTCCGCGACGGCGACGACTGGATCCTCAACGGATCGAAGATCTGGACCACCGGAGCATGGTGGTCGGACTGGGCGCTGTGCCTCACCCGCACCAACTGGGACGTCCCGAAGAACCGGGGTCTGACCGTCTTCATGGTCCCGCTGAAACAGCCGTCGGTGGAGGTGCATCGCATCGAGATGCTCAGCGGCTCCAGGGAGTTCTGTCAGGAATTCCTGACCGACGTGCGCGTCCCCGACGGAGACCGGCTCGGCGAGGTCGACGACGGCTGGACCGTGGGCACGCGCTGGATGTTCCACGAGCGCATGTACCGCAACTCGCCGTATGCCACCATCCCGGCGGGGACCTCGCGCGGTGCCTCGCGGATGCCCGAGCTGTTCGCGGTGGCCCGCGACGCCGGACGGCTCGACGACCCGCTCGCACGCGACCTGCTCGGGGAGGCCCGGATGCTCGAACTGGTCAAGCAGTCCCTCGAGCAGCGGGTGTCCACGGGTGTGGCCACGCGGACCATGTCGGATCAGGCGGCGAGCATCGCCCGGCTGATGTCCGGTGTCGTGGAGAGCCGCCTCGTCACGATCGGTTACGAGTTCACCGACGCGAACGGTGCGGCCTGGGACGAGGCCGACGGAGCGGTCGCGCAGCGCGGCGTCGACCATCTGATGCGTCAGGTGTGGTGCATCGCGGGCGGGACGACGGAAATGGCGCGCAACGCGATCAGCGAACGTGTGCTCGGCATGCCCCGTGAGCGCAGCCACGACCCGAACATCCCGTTCCGGGACGTACCGCGGAGCCGCCCCGCGACGTGACGGACGCGGGAGGGTCCCGGGGCGGGTGGGGCGGCCGCTCAGGCCTTGCCGATGCCGCCGGCGATCCCCTCGTCGATCTGCTCGACCAGGGCGGAACCGAGGCGCGCGAGCGTACGCACCTGCTCGTCGTCGAGACCGTCGAACACGAGTCTGCGCACCGCTTCGACGTGGGTCGGGGCCGCCTCGACGACGGTGTCGTAGCCGTGGTCGGTGAGCACGGCGTACGAACCACGACTGCCCGGAACCGGTTCGCGTCGCACCCAGCCGCGCTTCTCCAGGCGGGTGACGACGTGGGACAGCCGCGACAGCGACGCGTTGGCCTCGGCGGCGAGGGCGTTGAGGCGGAGCTTGCGTTCGCGGGCTTCGGAGAGCAGTGCGAGGACGAAGTACTCGAAGTGGGTCATGTCGGAGTCGCGCTGCATCTGGGTGTCGAGCGCGGCCGGCAAGCGCGTGATGACGGAGACGAGTGCGCGCCAGGCGTTCTGCTGCGTCGGATCGAGCCATCGGGGGTCCTCGTTGCTCATGCGTTCTCCTCGCTCGTTCGGGCTCGCCGCCGCACCCGGGGAACAGAATGGCCTCGGGGCAGGTTCTCCTCTATGATACTTGAAGCTTCAACTTGAGGGGATGTCATGAGCACCGATTCTGCGACCACGCCCGCCCTGTTCCTCAGTCACGGCGCCCCACCACTCGTCGACAGCGCGTTGTGGGTCTCGCAGCTGCAGCGCTGGGCGGCCGACCTTCCGCGGCCCACGGCGATCCTCGTCGTCTCGGCGCACTGGGAGTCCGCTCCGCTGACCATCGGGTCGACCACCACGGGCACCCCGCTCGTCTACGACTTCGGGGGATTCCCGCGGCGCTTCTACGAGGTGACCTACACCAGCCCCGGAGCGCCCGATCTCGCCCGCCAGGTCGCGGCACTGATGCCCGACGACGAACCGGTGGTGCAGCAGCCGAACCGAGGACTCGACCACGGTGCCTACGTGCCGCTGACCGTCATGTACCCGGACGCCGACATCCCGGTGCTGCAGATCTCCCTGCCCACCCTCGACCCGGAACGGCTGTTGCACCTCGGCGCCCGGCTGCGGCCGCTGCGCGAGCAGGGCGTACTCATCATCGGGTCCGGGTTCACCACGCACGGCCTGCCCTTCCTGCGCGACCCGCGGCCCGAGGCCGCCGCGCCGGGCTGGTCGTCGGAGTTCGACCACTGGACCGCCGAGCAACTTGCCCGCGGCGACGTCGACGCTCTGCTGGACTTCCGGAACCGCGCACCGGGCATGCCCTACGCGCACCCGACCGTCGAACACTTCGCGCCGCTGTTCGTGACCCTCGGTGCTTCGGAGACTCCGGATCGCGGCATCGACCAGGTCGTCGACGGCTTCTGGATGGGTCTGGCCAAGCGGTCGTTCCAGGTCGCCTGACCGCGGCTGCATCGCCGGACACGGCCCCTGGGATGATGGGGCGCATGTCCGGCGAGCCCACCACCATTCCCGCAGCCACCACCGACTCCTCCGGCGGCGGCCGGTCCGATTCGACGACCACCCGCGAGCAGTTCCGTCAGCTGGCCGCCGAGCACCGCGTGGTCCCGGTGACCCGCAAGGTGCTCGCGGACGCGGAGACCCCGCTGTCGGCCTACCGCAAGCTCGCGGCCGACCGCCCCGGGACCTTCCTGCTCGAATCGGCGGAGAACGGCCGGTCGTGGTCGCGGTGGTCGTTCATCGGGGCCGGAAGTCCGGCGGCGCTGACCGTCGTCGACGGCGACGCGGCCTGGTACGGGCACGTCCCCGCCGGCGCGCCGACGGGCGGCAACCCCGTCGACGTCCTCGGTGAGACCCTGCAGCTGCTCCACACCGACCGCATCCACGGACTTCCCCCCCTCACCAGTGGCATGGTGGGTTACCTCGGCTACGACGTCGTCCGCTATCTCGAGAAGCTGCCGACGCTCGCCGAAGACGACCTGCAGATCCCCGAAATGGTGATGTTGCTGGCCACCGACCTTGCGGCCGTCGACCACCACGAGGGGGTGATCTGGCTCATCGCCAACGCGGTGAACTGGGACGGCTCGGACGAGCGCGTCGACGAAGCCTACGACGACGCCGTGGCCCGTCTCGACCGGATGACCGAGGCGCTCGCCGCGCCCGCTCCCGCCACCGTCGCGACCTACTCGCGGCCCGAGCCCGACTACCGCCGCCAGCGCACCACCGAGTCGTTCTGCACGGACGTCCGCAAGCTGATCGGCGACATCGAGGCCGGTGAGGCCTTCCAGGTGGTGCTCTCGCAGCGATTCGAGATCGACTGCGAGGCAGCACCGATCGACGTGTACCGGATGCTCCGCGCGTCCAATCCCAGCCCGTACATGTTCCTGCTCCACATCCCCGGCCCGGACGGCGAGACGGCCTTCTCGATCGTCGGATCGAGCCCCGAAGCGCTCGTGACGGTCTCGGACGGGGTGGCCACCACGCATCCCATCGCCGGGACCCGGTGGCGCGGCGCGGACGAGGAGGAAGACCTCCTGCTCGAGAAGGATCTCGTCCACGACGAGAAGGAGAACGCCGAGCACCTCATGCTCGTCGACCTCGGCCGCAACGATCTCGGCCGGGTGTGCGCACCGGGCACCGTCGAGGTGCACGATTACCGGCATATCGAGCGGTACAGCCACGTGATGCACCTCGTCTCCACAGTCACCGGACGACTCGCGGAGGGCAAACATGCGCTCGACGCCGTCACCGCGTGTTTCCCCGCCGGGACCCTGTCGGGCGCGCCGAAGGTACGTGCGATGGAACTGATCGAGGAACTCGAATCCACCCGGCGTGGTATCTACGGCGGCATCGTCGGCTACCTCGATTTCGCGGGCGACGCCGATACCGCGATCGCGATCCGTTCCGCGCTCGTCAAGGACGGCGTCGCCTACGTGCAGGCAGGTGCCGGCATCGTCGCCGACTCCGATCCGGAGGCTGAGGACACCGAAGCCCGGAACAAGGCCATGTCCGCACTCGCCGCCGTGGCCGCCGCGTCCACACTGACCACCTACGGCAAGGACGCGCGGTGACCGACGAGACGCCGGACACCGGCACCGCCACCGGACGCCGGCGCCGGCCGACCGTGATCGCCGCCCTGCTGCTCGGTCTCGGTGCCGCCCTGCTGTGGGCCTCGAGCCGGATGACATGGGTCACCGCGATCTCGTCCGACGGTCTCGGCATCGACCGCGTCGACGATCTCGAAGGAGGTCGCTGGGCGGCGGCACTGACCCCTCTCGCTCTCGTCCTGCTCGCCTCGGTCGCCGCGGTCTTCGCCGTGCGCGGCGTGGCGCTGCGTCTCGTGGCGCTCGTGGTGGCAGCCGTTGCCGTGGCTGCCGCGGTCCCCGCGGTGCGATTGCTGACCGGGGACCCCGACCCCGGCACGGCAGCCGGGGTGGCCGCGCTGCCGGACCGCGCGACGGTCACCGGCATGGAGACGTATCCGCTGCCGTCGATCCTCGTGATCATCGGTGCCGTCGCCGTCCTCGCTGCCGCGGTGACCCTCTGGCGCACCCCGCGAGAGTCGGCCGGACTGTCGTCGAAGTACGACGCCCCGGCGGCGCGTCGCGAGGCGGCGGCCCGGCGCGCGGAGAACGACGAGCCGCTGTCCGAACGCGGTCTGTGGGACGCGCTGGACGCTGGTGAGGATCCCACGGACGAGGGTGGCGAGGGTGATACGGGCACCCGCCGGTGACTGCTGTAAACCAGTTCACTACTCTTCTATACAGATCCGATGAGCTTGATCACATCGGGATTGAGCAGGGTGGGAAAGGACTCGAGCCACGATGACAGTTCTCGATTCGATTCTCGAAGGAGTGCGAGCCGACGTCGCCGCCCGTGAGGCGGCCCTCGACCTCGCCTCCGTGAAGGCTGCTGCTGCGAGTGCGCCCCCGCCGATCGACGCCAAGGCCGCGCTGCGCGAGCCCGGCATCGCGGTCATCGCGGAAGTGAAGCGTGCCAGCCCCTCGAAGGGTGCTCTCGCCGACATCGCCGATCCGGCCGAGCTCGCCGCGGCCTACGAGTCCGGAGGGGCTCGTGCCATCAGCGTCCTCACCGAGGAACGCCGATTCCACGGCAGCCTGGCCGACCTCGACGCCGTGCGTCGTGCCGTTCGTATTCCGGTGCTGCGCAAGGATTTCGTGGTCGGTCCCTACCAGATCCACGAGGCGCGTGCGCACGGCGCCGACATCGTGCTCCTCATCGTCGCCGCGCTCGAACAGACCGTGCTGACGGCACTGATCGACCGGGTCGAGTCGCTCGGGATGACGGCGCTGGTCGAGGCGCACACCGAGGAGGAGGCCGACCGAGCCCTCGAAGCCGGCGCGACCGTCATCGGGATCAACGCCCGCAACCTCAAGACGCTCGAGGTCGACAAGACGACGTTCTCGCGCATCGCGCCGGGCCTGCCCAGCAACGTGCTCAAGATCGCCGAGTCCGGTGTCCGCGGACCGGCCGATCTGCTCGCGTACGCGGGCGCGGGCGCCGACGCGGTGCTCGTCGGGGAAGGTCTGGTGACCAGTGGGGATCCGCGTCAGGCGGTCGCCGAACTGGTGACGGTGGGCACGCATCCGTCGTGCCCCAAGCCCGCACGCTGACCGTCCCTGCCGGTCCGGACCCGCACGTGATCCGCGTCGCGTGGTGGGGCAGACTGGACGCGTGACTGCAGACGATTCCGCACTTTCCGCCAAGGGCCGAGGGCTTCCCTCGATGAGCGAAGCCCTCGCCACTCCGACCGCGCACGAACCCGACGTCCGCGGCCACTTCGGAGTCTTCGGTGGCCGCTATGTGCCCGAGGCGCTCATGGCGGTGATCGAGGAGGTCACCGCCGCCTACGAGAAGGAACGCGTCGACCCCGGCTTTCTCGCCGAACTCGATCGGCTGCAGCGCGAGTACACCGGTCGTCCGTCCCCGGTCTACGAGGCCGCTCGTCTCAGCGAACACGCCGGCGGCGCGCGCATCTTCCTCAAGCGCGAGGATCTCAACCACACCGGCTCGCACAAGATCAACAACGTGCTCGGGCAGGTGCTGCTCGCCAAGCGCATGGGAAAGACCCGCGTGATCGCCGAGACCGGAGCCGGCCAGCACGGTGTCGCCACCGCGACCGCGTGCGCCCTGTTCGGTCTCGAATGCCGCGTCTACATGGGCGAGGTCGACACCGAGCGGCAGGCGCTCAACGTCGCGCGTATGCGTCTGCTCGGCTCCGAGGTGATCGCCGCCAAGACCGGCTCGCGCACCCTCAAGGACGCGATCAACGAAGCAATGCGCGACTGGGTCACCAACGCCGACAACACCTACTACTGCTTCGGCACCGCCGCCGGTCCGCATCCCTTCCCGGCGATGGTCCGCGACTTCCAGCGCATCATAGGCCTCGAGGCACGCGCCCAGATCCGCGAGCTCACCGGTCGTCTGCCCGACGCCGTCGTCGCCTGCGTCGGCGGAGGGTCGAACGCGATCGGCATCTTCCATCCGTTCATCGACGACCCGTCCGTCAAGCTCGTCGGCTGCGAGGCCGGGGGAGACGGGGTCGAGACCGGACGGCACGCCGCCACCATCGGCGGCGGCACCCACGGTGCCCTGCACGGCGCGTACTCGTATCTGTTGCAGAACGAGGACGGCCAGACCATCGAATCTCATTCGATCTCCGCCGGGCTCGACTATCCCGGCGTCGGCCCCGAACACGCCTGGCTCGCCGACACCGGCCGGGCCGAGTACCGCGCCGTCACCGACAGCGAGGCCATGGACGCCTTCGCGTTGCTGTGCCGCACCGAGGGCATCATTCCCGCGATCGAGTCGGCCCACGCCGTCGCCGGTGCCGTGAAACTCGGCCCCGAACTCGGCAAGGGCGCCATCGTCCTCGTCAACCTCTCCGGTCGCGGAGACAAGGACGTCGACACCGCCGCCAAGTGGTTCGGTTACCTGCCGACCGACGAGTCCGCCGACAAGACCGGCCCCGAAGGAGCAGCCCAGTGAGCGCCCCACACGAACGCCTGACCGAGATCTTCGCGACCTGCCGTGCCGAGAACCGCGCCGCGCTGGTCGGCTACCTCCCGGTCGGCTATCCGACGGTCGAGCGTTCCGTCGAGGCGATGAAGACCCTCGTCGAGGGCGGCTGCGATCTCATCGAGGTCGGCATCCCGTACAGCGACCCCGTCATGGACGGCACCACCATCCAGAACGCTGCGTTCGAGGCGATCGCCAACGGCGTCCGGGTCCGCGACGTCTTCCCCGCAGTCGAAGCGATCACCGCCGCCGGCGGTGCCGCAGTCGTGATGACCTACTGGAATCTCGTGATCAAGTACGGCGTCGAGAACTTCGCGCGCGACCTCGCCGCGGCGGGCGGACTCGGCATCATCACGCCGGATCTCGTGCCGGACGAGGCCGAGGAGTGGATCGCCGCGGCCGACAAGTACGGGCTCGGCCGGATCTTCCTGGTCGCGCCGTCGTCGACCAACGAACGCCTCGCGACCACCCTCGACAAGTGCCGCGGCTTCGTCTACGCCACGTCGACGATGGGTGTCACCGGTGCCCGCGACAGCGTCGACAACCGCGCGCCGGAGATCGTCGCCCGGGTACGCACGCACTCCGACATCCCGGTCGGCGTCGGCCTCGGTGTGCGCAACGGTGCACAGGCCGCGGAGATCGCGGGCTACGCCGACGGCGTGATCGTGGGTTCGGCGCTGGTCTCCGCCGTGGCCGAGGGACACGACGCGCTGCTCGCCCTCACACAGGATCTCGCGAAGGGCGTTCGCTCCGCTAACGTGCACTCGTGACATCCACTGCGTCTGTTCTGGCATATCTGCCGAGTCCGCCGCAGGGCGTCTGGTACCTCGGGCCCTTCGCCCTCCGTGCCTACGCCCTGTGCATCATCGTCGGGATCGTCGTGGCGATCTGGTGGGGTGACCGCCGGTGGGTCGCCCGCGGCGGGCAGGCGGGCACCGTCCTCGACATCGCCGTGTGGGCGGTGCCCTTCGGTCTGATCGGCGGGCGGCTCTACCACGTAGCCACCGATTGGCAGAAGTACTTCGGAGCCGGGGCGGAGCCGGTCGACGCCCTGAAGATCTGGGAGGGCGGCCTCGGTATCTGGGGCGCCGTCGCGTTCGGAGCGCTGGGGGCGTGGATCGGGTGCCGCCGGCGCGGGATCCCGCTGCCCGCCTTCGGGGACGCGCTGGCCCCGGCGATCCTGCTGGCGCAGGCCATCGGGCGCCTCGGCAACTGGTTCAACCAGGAACTCTACGGCCGCGAGACCACGGTCCCGTGGGGACTCGAGATCTACGAGCGGCGCAACGAGGCGGGGCAGGTCGCTCCCGGGCTGGTCGACGGTGTGTCCACCGGCGAGGTGGCCTTCGTGGTGCACCCGACCTTCCTCTACGAACTGCTGTGGAACCTCGCCGTCGTGCTGCTGCTGGTGCTCGTCGACCGGAAGTTCACGATCGGCCACGGACGATTGTTCGCCCTCTACGTCGCCGGGTACTGCGCGGGCCGGTTCTGGATCGAACTCATGCGCACGGACGCCGCCACCGAGATCGCGGGCATCCGGATCAACACGTTCACCTCGGGCATCGTGTTCGTGCTCGCGGTCGCGTACTTCGTCCTTGCGCGCAAGGGCCGCGAGGAGCCCTCGACACTGAATCCGGCGGCGACAGCGAACACAGCCGCGGCCGCCCCGGCGGGCGAGCAGGAGACGGCCGGCCGCTCGCCTGCCGCCGGTAGAGTCGACGAGGCGACGTCCGGAGACAACAAGGGGGATCACTCGTGACCACACAGGACCCGGGAGCTGCGGGAGCACCCGATTCGGAGCCTGCCAAGCCGGACCTGACGAAGCGGACCGGGTCCGGATCCGGCGCGGACACCCCGGATCGGTCGTCGGAGAGCGACCAGACCCCGCCGCCCGATCTCGGACGGGCCTTCGACTACGACGCCACCGCGCAGGCCTCGCTGTCCGCGCAACCGCCCACCCTCGACTCTCTCGGTGGTGCCACCGGCACTCCGGGGCCCGGATGGGACACCTATTCCGGCGTCGGCAACGGCCCGGGTTGGGGGAACACACCCAGCTACCCGCCGCCGGCCGAGCACCAGTCCGATTACCCGCCGCCGGGCGACTACCCCTACGGCGAGCACGCGGGTCGGCCGGGAAGCGGCGCCGGACCGGTCTACGGGACACCCGATCCGCACTATCCCATCGGATCGTCGCCGCAGGGTTCACCATCGGCGCCGGGCTCCTCGTACTCCCACGTTCCGCCCGGTCCTGCGCCGTACGGACAGCCGCCCCAGGGCGGCCAGGGATACGGACAGCCGCCGCAGGGCGGCCAGTACGGCTCGCCCGGCTACGGGGTGTCGCCGGCCTACGGCTACACCGACCCGGCGAACCCGTACGGACGCGACCTCGCTGCCCCCTACGGCCGCGATCCCTATACCGGCGAGCCCTACTCCGACAAGAGCAAGGTCACCGCGGGCGTGCTGGGGATCCTGCTCGGCGGTTTCGGTGCCGGGCGCTTCTATCTCGACCAGCCGGGCGTGGCGGTCGCGCAGATCGCCGTCACCTGGCTCACCTGTGGTATCGGGGGCATCTGGCCGTTGATCGACGGCATCCTCATGCTCACAGGCAAGGTCCGCGACAAGAACGGACGTCAACTCCGTCCGTGACGCCCGGGTGCCGCCGTCTCTCGGGCGCCCCGGCGACACGCGCCGGGGTGCTGAGATGGAGGCTCCGAGCGTCGAAGGCTAGGCTCGAACCGTGACCCGACGCACCAAGATCGTTTGCACTATGGGGCCGGCCACCGCCGACCCCGATGTCCTGCGGAATCTCGTCGACGCCGGAATGGACGTCGCCCGCCTGAACTTCAGCCACGGCGAACACGCCGACCACGAGGGCCACTACAACCGGGTCCGCGCTGCGTCGGAGGCCTCCGGGCACGCCGTCGGCATCCTCGCCGATCTCCAGGGGCCGAAGATCCGGCTCGGACGATTCGCCGAGGACCGCACTGTGTGGGAACACGGTGAAGTAGTCCGCATCACCGTCGACGACGTGGTCGGCGACCACGACCGCGTCTCGACCACCTACAAGGAACTCGCTCAGGACGCCGTCGCCGGCGACCGGCTGCTCGTCGACGACGGCAAGGTCGGACTGGTGGTCGAGGCGGTGGAAGGCAACGACGTCGTCTGCCGGGTCATCGAGGGCGGACCGGTCAGCAACAACAAGGGTGTCTCCCTGCCGGGGATGAACGTCTCCGTTCCGGCCATGTCCGAGAAGGACATCGAGGATCTCGAGTTCGCCCTGCGCCTCGGTGTCGACTTCATCGCCTTGTCGTTCGTGCGGTCGCCGGCCGACGTCGAACTCGTCCACGAGGTCATGGACCGCGTCGGGCGGCACGTGCCGGTGATCGCCAAGCTCGAGAAGCCCGAGGCCGTCGAGAATCTCGAGGCCGTGGTCCTCGCCTTCGACGCGGTCATGGTGGCGCGCGGCGACCTCGGCGTCGAGCTGCCGCTCGAGGAGGTCCCGCTCGTGCAGAAGCGCGCGATCCAGATCGCGCGCGAGAACGCCAAGCCCGTCATCGTCGCGACGCAGATGCTCGAGTCGATGATCGAGAACTCGCGTCCCACCCGCGCCGAGGCGTCCGACGTCGCTAACGCGGTGCTCGACGGCGCCGACGCCGTGATGCTCTCGGGTGAGACCTCCGTCGGGAAATTCCCGGTCGAAACGGTTCGCACGATGGCGCGCATCATCGCCGCCGTCGAATCCGATTCGACGGAAGTTCCTGCGCTGACGCACGTTCCGCGCACCAAGCGCGGTGTCATCTCGTACGCCGCCCGCGACATCGGTGAGCGTCTCGACGCCAAGGCGCTCGTTGCCTTCACCCAGTCCGGCGACACCGTGCGCCGGCTCGCGCGTCTGCACACGCCGCTGCCGCTGCTCGCCTTCACGCCCGTCCCGCACATCCGTAACCAGCTGGCGCTGACGTGGGGTACCGAGACCTTCTCGGTCGAACCGGTCGACACCACCGATCAGATGGTCGAACAGGTCGACGCGGCATTGCTGTCGCTGGGCCGGTACCAGCGTGGCGATCTCGTGGTGATCGTCGCCGGTGCCCCTCCGGGACGTTCGGGTTCGACCAACCTCATCCACGTGCACCGGCTCGGTGAGAAAGACACCCGGTGACACGTTCGGACACAACGGATCTCGATGTTCTCCTCGGCCTGCTCGATCTGGAGCAGACCGAGGAGAACGTCTTCCGGGGCGGGCATCCGACGCAGGTCGGCAGCCGCACCTTCGGCGGACAACTCGTCGCGCAGGCACTTGTCGCGGCCGGGCGCACCGTGGGTGATCGTCCGGTGCACGCGGTCAATGCCCACTTCATCCGGGGCGGCGACGTCAAGCGACCCATCGACTACCACGTCGTCACCCACCGGGACGGCCGGGATTTCGCCAACCGGATGGTCACCGCCTATCAGGACGAGCAGGAACTGTTCGTCATGCTCGCCGCCTTCCAGCGGTGGGGTAAGGGCCTCGAGCATTCGGTGACCGTTCCCGAAGTTCCACTGCCCGAAGCTCTTCCGCCGATCGGCGAACGTCTGCGCGGCTTCGAGGACCAGCTGCCGCACTTCGTCGGTGCACTCAAACCGATCGACATGCGTTACGCGAACGACCCTGCCTGGGTGCTGCGGGGAACGGGGGAGAAGCTCGGTCACAACCGCGTGTGGATGCGCGCCGACGGGCAGTTGCCCGACGATCCGCTGCTTCACGTCGCCACACTGGCCTACGCGTCCGACACGACCGTCCTCGACTCGATCCTCACCACCCACGGTCTGTCGTGGGGACTGGACCGGATCGTGGCCGCGACCGTCAACCATTCGATCTGGTTCCACCGTCCGCTCCGCTTCGACGAATGGCACCTGTACGCCACGGAATCGCCGGTGGCCGCAGGTTCCCGCGGGATGGCGACCGGCCGCTATTTCACGATCGAGGGTGAACTCGTAGCGACCGTCGTGCAGGAAGGGCTGATCCGTCACTTTCCGCCGCGTCGTCCGTCGGGGAGCTGACCGGCCGATCGGTCGAGGGCGGCGGACAGTGCGCGCATGCCCTCCACGATTGTCGTCAGTTCCTCGACGCCGGTCTCCTCGCACAATGCGCGCGTGGCGTCGGCGTGGGCCGGACCGATCGCCCGGATCGCGTCGCGGCCCGCGGGCGTCATCGCGACGAGCTTGGCGCGCCGGTGCGCCGGATTGGACCGGTATTCCGCCAGGCCCTTGTCGACGAGAAGGTCGGCGATGCGCTGCACGCTCTGCCGGGTGACGCCCATCTCGCGTGCGATCGCGGAAACCGAGAGCGGAGCGGGGGAGACCGCGCCGAGGACCTGCCACCAGGCGGCGGTGAGCCCGACGGGACGCGCCAGGGTCTCGGCCAGCGCGAGGAACTGCCCGTTGAGACGGAAGGCGGTCAGTGCGGCCGCGCTGAGCAGGTCCGTCTCGTGGTGCTCCGTCACGACCCGGATGCCATGAGCTGGTAATAGCCGCGCGGGTCGCGTTCGCCGTAGAGGGCGTACCAGGCGTCGAGGACGCGCGGTTCGTACACGTCGAGCCGGGCGAAGATCGCGCGGGCGAAGTGGACCGGGGCGATGCCGCTCGCGGTGATGAGATCGCCGTCGGTGACTGCAGGCTCGTCCCGGTACAGACTTGCGCCGCCGTATCCGACGCCCTGCAGGAATTCGAGGGCGTTGCTCGTGTGGGGCCGCTCGTCGAGTAGTCCGGCGGCGGCGAAAGCCCCGGTCGCGCCGCAAGCCGCCGCCACCGGTACGCCGGCGTCGAGGAACTGCCGGGCCTTGTCGACGAAGGGAGCGAAGGCGTCGGTCGGCCAGATGTCGTTGCCCGCGAGGATCAGCATGGCGCTGTCCTCGGGCGTCACGTCCGCGAGCACGGTGTCCGGGACGATCCTGAGTCCGCCCTTCGTCGTGACCGGCTCGGCGGAGATGCCGACCGTGCGGACGCGATACCGCCCGGGATTCCGCTGCCACTCGGGATCTGCGATGTGCGCCGAGACGTATCCGATCTCCCAGTCCGCCAGGGTGTCGTACACGGCGACGTGAACTGTGTCCACCATGACAGTATGCTGACAAAAACGCAGTGTGCTGTCAATGGCGTGCCGTCGCTGATCGATGGTGATTTGCCCGGTGGTCGCGGAGGCGATTAGCCTTGATCAGGACCACGTCGTGGCGCCACTGTCGTCGAAGGTCGCGCGCGGCCTCATCGGAGGAGAACATGGGCAACACTCACACGCAGACTGTGAGCACACGCGCTCGGGGCGCCGTGGCTCCTGCGTGTTGTCGTTGCCGCTGATCACCCCTGTCCGGGCAGCTCGTCCTGCCCTCACGATTCCCTGAGTCCGCTGCGGCCGACCATCCGGCAAGCGACCGGGAATCCTCGCATCCGATGCGGCTCGAAAGGCATATCATGTCCGATTCGACGGTATTACCCGTCATCGATCTGTCCCATCTCGACGGAGACGACGCAGCCCGTACTGCTCTGCTCGACAGTCTCCGGGTGGCCACTCACGAGATCGGGTTCTTCCACCTCGCCGGTCACGGGATCGATACCGCGCTCGCGGACGACCTCGTCGCCGCGGCTCGCGAGTTCTTCGCCCTTCCCGAGGTAGACAAGCTCGCCATCGAGAACCTCCACTCGCCCCATTTCCGCGGCTACACCCGCGTCGGTGGTGAACGCACCCAGGGCTACGTGGACTGGCGCGAACAACTCGACATCGGTCCGGAGCGCGACGCTGTCGCCGAGATCGACCCCGACCGTCCCTGGGAGGTCCTGCACGGCCCCAATCTGTGGCCGGAGCGAATCCCGCGACTGCGCGAACTGGCGTTGCGCTGGATCGACGAGGCCGGCGGCGTCGGACGCCGACTGCTCGGTGCCTGGGCCGAATCGCTCGGCGCCCCGGCCGATCACTTCGAGGAGGCTTTCGCCGATCCCGATCCGCTGCTCAAGATCGCGCGCTATCCCGGGCACGACCGGTCGGTCACCGACCAGGGGGTAGGCAGTCACAAGGACGTCGGCGCGTTGACACTGCTGTATCCCGAGCCCGGCAGCACCGGATTCCAGGTCGAACTCGACGGTCGCTGGGTCGAAATCGACCCGCTCCCAGGTCATTTCATCGTCAACATCGGTGAACTCCTCGAGGTCGCCACCGGAGGTTACCTCCAGGCGACGGTCCATCGGGTGCTGCCCCCGCCCGCGGGCACCGACCGCGTGTCGTTGCCGTTCTTCCTCAATCCCGGTCTCGACCGGGCCCTCCCACCGGTGGAGTTGCCCGCGGATCTCGCAGCAGTTGCCCGCGGTGTCGGTCCCGACGCGCACGGCGGTACCCTGCACGCCGTCTACGGCCTCAACGCACTCAAGTCCCGGCTACGAGCACACCCGAACGTGGCGGAGCGTTTTCACGCGGATCTCCTCGCCCGCTTCGCCGCACCCCGATAATCGATTCTGTCCGTCCCGCATTCCCTACGGAAGGTATCCACCCGATGTCACTGCGTCGTATCGTCGTCGCCTCCGCCGCGCTCACCCTCGCTGTGGGGCTGGCGGCCTGCTCGTCGTCCGAAGGGGACGACACCACCCTCCGGATCTCTGCATCGTCCACTCCGCACGTCGAGATCCTCGACCAGATCGTGAGCACCGGGGCGCTGGGCGACTACACGCTCGACATCGTCGAGATCACCGGCGAGGTCGATCCCAACGAACTGCTCGAGGCCGGCGACGTCGACGCGAACTTCTTCCAGCACGAGCCCTACCTGACCGACTGGCAGAAGCAGAAGGGGGTCGACGATCTCGTCGCGGTCGCCGATGTGCACCTCGAACCGATCGGTCTCTACTCGAACAAGATCGCGTCGCTCGACGAGCTGAAGGACGGCGACACCGTCGCCGTGCCGCGCGACACCACCAATTACGCCCGCGCGCTGTACCTGCTCGAATCGGCCGGTCTGCTCGAGATGGACGTGCCCTTCGAGGAGGCCGACCTGTCGGTGGTCACCGAATCGAACATCACCGCCAATCCTAAGAACCTGAACCTCGTCGGCATCGAGCGTCCGCAGCTCGCCCGTCAGCTCGACGACGCGCAGATCACCGCCGCCGTGATCAACTCCAACTACGCCCTCGAAGCCGGACTGAACCCGGCCGACGACGCCATCCTCACCGAAGAAGTCGAGGGCAACCCCTTCTCCAACCTGCTCGTCGTGCGGGCCGAGAACGAGAACGACCCGGCCGTCACCGCTCTCGCCGAGGCCCTCGAATCGCCCGAGACGGCTGCCTGGATCGAGGAGACCTACTCCGGCGCCGTACTGCCGGTCCACCCGACGAACTGATGATCGTCGTCGATAACCTCGTCAAGACCTTTCCCGGAGCGGGGCGCTCCGGGGAGGTCGCGGCACTACGAGGGGTGTCGCTCGAGATCCCGGACGGTGAGATCTACGGCATCGTGGGCCCGTCCGGATCGGGCAAGTCCACCCTGTTGCGCTGCCTGAACCTGCTCGAGCGGCCTACCTCGGGACGGATCCTGCTCGGCAAGGACGATCTGTCGACGCTGTCCGGCGCCGATCTGCGCGCGGCCCGTCGCCGGATCGGGACGGTCTTCCAGCAGTTCAATCTGCTGCATTCGCGCACCGTGATCCGGAACGTGGAGTTCCCGCTCGAGGTGGCCGGGGTGGGCAAGGAGCAGCGCCGGAAGCGAGCCCTGGAGCTGCTCGATCTCGTCGGGCTGGCGGGCAAGGGGGAGAGTTTCCCGTCCCAGCTGTCCGGCGGTCAGCAGCAGCGCGTGGGTATCGCCCGTGCCCTCGCGGCCGAGCCGGAGGTGCTGCTGTGCGACGAGGCCACAAGCGCCCTGGATCCGAACACCACCGATCAGGTTCTCGATCTCGTCGCCGAGGTCAACAGGCGACTGGGTGTGACGGTCGTGGTGATCACCCACGAACTCGGGGTGCTGCGCCGGATCTGCACCTCGGCCGCGCGTCTCGCCGCAGGGCAGGTCGTCGAGACCGGCCGGATCGTCGATCTCGTCGCCGATCCCGAGTCGGCACTCGGGCACGCACTCGTCCCGGTCGGCACCGACCCGTCGGCGGGCTCGGGCGCGGACACGGCTCTGGTCACCGCGATCGGCGATGCCGCACACGGACCGTGGCTCGCGGAGATGATCCGTGCGCTCGACGCTGACATCGCCGTGGTCGGCGGCAGGGTCGAACAGGTCGGCAGCGTCACCGTGGGCCGGATGCGCCTGCGCTTCACTGCGGGCACCGACCGGGCACGCGTCGAAGGATTCGTGGCCGAACGCCCGTACCTGAGCCTGGCGTGGGGGACGGAAGGCGAACTGGAGGGACTCACGGAATGACGGTGCAGGCGCGATGAACAAGCTGCAGTGGTACGACGCCTTCCCGGAGGTGTGGGAAGCCACCCTCGAGACGCTCTACATGGTTGCGGTGTCGTTCCTGCTCACCATCGTCGGTGGTGTGCTGGTCGGGATCGTATTGCAGTTGACGTCACCGTCCGGGCTGTGGCCCCGCAGGACGCTCAACACCGTCCTCGGTGTGATCGTCAACCTGTTCCGGTCGCTGCCCTTCCTCATCCTGCTGATCGCACTGATCGGGTTCACCCGCTTCGTCGTGGGCACCGCGATCGGGCCCACCGCGGCGATCGTGCCGCTCACCATCGGCGCGATCCCGTTCTTCGGCCGGATCGTCGAATCCGCGTTGCGGGAGGTGCCGCGCGGCCGGGTCGAGGCGGCCCAGGCGATGGGGGCCACGAACATCCAGATCGTGCGCAAGGTGCTGCTGCCGGAGGCGTTGTCGCCGCTGATCGCCGGAGCCACCCTCACGTTGGTGCTGCTGGTGGGCTACTCGGCGATGGCCGGCGTCATCGGTGGCGGCGGTCTCGGCGACTTCGCGATCGTCTACGGCTATCAGCGGTTCAACACGCCGGTGCTGCTCCTCGCGGTGGTCGTGCTCATCGTGATGGTGCAGATCATGCAGTCCATCGGTGATCTGATGATCCGCAGGCTCGCGCACCGGCGGTGACGCCCGGGAGCCGGGCGCACCACCGGTGCGTCCGGCTCAGCGGTCGAGTTTCGCGATCGCCTCGTCGATGAGCGGGATGTAGCGGTCGATCGCCCACGGCACGGTGAGCGGATTGATGATCGACGAGCCGGTGACGAAGGGCTGCTCCTTCGGCGCGACGAGCGACCCGCGGGACACCGCCGGGATCTGCTGGTAGACCGGCTGGGCTTCGATCTCGGCGCGGTTCGCGGGGTCGGAGTAGAAGGTGAAGATCAGATCCGATTCGGACAGCAGGCCGGCGTTCTCGAGACCGATGACCGCGGAGTCGGTGCCCTCGGTCTCCTCGAGCGTCTCCGCGACCGGGTCGACGGTCAATCCGAGTCCGCGGACCATCGCCACCCGTTGCTCATCGGGCATGAACACCCCGAGCGTGCCGGGGCCGGTGTTGTAGATGTAGGAGAACGTCACGTCGGCGTACTCGGGATGGGCGGCCGCGGCGGACTCGAAGGTGTCCTCGATCTCGGTGATCAGACCGAGGGACTCCTGGTGCCGGCCGAGTGCGGTGCCGATGGTCTCGATCTGGTCCTGCCAGGTGATCGTCCACGGCAGTTCCGGATAGGCGACGGTCGGGGCGATCGCGGACAACAGGTCGTACTGCTCCTGCGTGATGCCGGACCACGGCGCGAGGATGACGTCCGGCGCGAGTCGGGCGATCGCCTCGACGTCCACCTCGGTTCCGCCGGTGAACTGTTCGGGCAGCGGCTCGCCACGTTCGGTCAGTTCCTCGTGGATCCAGGGCAGGTAGCCCGTTTCGTCGCTGCCCCAAGGATATTCCTCCACGCCGACCGGGGTGACACCCAGTGCGATCGCCGTCTCGGCCGAGCCCATCCCGAGCGTGACGACCCGTTCGGGCCGCGCGTCGATCTCTGCCGTTCCCAGCGCGTGTTCGATCGCGACAGGCTCGAAATCGCCGGTGGGTGAAGCATCCGACTCGTCGCCACCTCCGGACGAGCAGGCCGTGAGGACGACGGCGGCGGCGGTGACCAGCACGGCGGTCGCGCGCGGACCGCGGCCCAGCAGGGCCGCCACGCGCGGCCCGCGGCCGGGGCGCAGGGATCGGAGTGTCATGAGTACCTCTCGCTGATCGGGGGCATGTCGAGAGGTGAGCCTAACCTTCCAACCGACTCGTCGGTTACCGGCAGATTTCCGGGCGACCGCCAAGTTCGTGATGTCCCACAAATAGATCACGAGACGGATGTCACATTTGATAGTATTCTGTTATCGAAACCGCTCACGGCCCGAGCGGAGGAGGGGACGGCTGCACTCGGCTCCCGCGGGGGTTCGCTCATCACCGACGATTCGTCGACACGGATGACGAGTGGATGCGGGGGTGCGGGAGGGGTCGTTCCGGGGAGGAACGGAGATGCTCATGGTCGCATCCACAGACAAGAGGTCCGATTCGACGCCACGTTCGAGTCGGCGAATTCTCGCGATCATCGCGCTCACGGGAATGCTCACGATCGGTTTCCTGGCGGCGGTGTTCACCGGGTCCTATCTGATCGGCGGCGCATTCGCCATGCTGACCGGCGCGTGCATCGTCCTGGCGCACCTGATGATCGCGCCCGCCTCGATCATCCACGACGACGGCGCGGAGGCGGCCGCCCGTTCCGACGTCCGTGAGCGGTGGCATCCCCTCGGAAGCGGATCCTGAATCCGGACTCCGTCTCCGCACCGCCCCGCGACACGCAGGTTCCCCGGGCGAGCGACCGGTCTCGGTTAGCATCGTGCCCGTGACCGACTCGCTGCGCATCCTCGTCTACAGCGACGATGCGACCGTGCGGCAACAGGTTCGTGATGCCCTCGGTACCCGTCTGCACCCGGATCTGCCTCCGCTCGATTATGTGGAGGTCGCAACACCACCGGTCGTCGTCGAACGCATGCATGCCGGCGACATCGATCTCGCCGTGCTCGACGGTGAATCCGCTCCGGCCGGCGGCATGGGGATCGCGAAGCAACTCGAGGACGAACTCGACTCGTGTCCGCCGATCGTCGTCCTGATCGCTCGCGCCGACGACGAGTGGTTGGCCCGCTGGTCGGGCGCCGAGGTGGCGCTGCGGCATCCGGTCGACCCGATCCGACTCGGCCGGCAGGTCCTCGCTCTGCTCACCTCTCGCTCCCGCCACTCCTGACCCTTCGGCGCGGCCGGCGGGTCGCGAACTCGTATGCGGGCGCGGAGAATCTACCCTCCTTCCGGCTGGGAGGCAGCCCGACACGCCGCCCCGAATCGGGGGTGTGAAATCGCGACAAGTCCGACGCGAACACCACTAGTGTGTGTGCCGTAACTCACATCCCGGCCCTGGGGCGAGGCCCCCGGTGCACGGCGGGGTGGGTTCGCGGGCAACGAGAAGGCCCGCGGCCGGATTCGCGCGAGGAACCGGAGGTGGCATGAACGCTTACGTACCGATCCTGGTACTCGGTGGCATCGCGCTGGCCTTCGCGATCTTTTCCGTCGCGGTGGCGAGCCTCGCGGGCCCGAGTCGGTACAACCGCGCCAAGCTCGACGCCTACGAGTGCGGCATCGACCCGACGCCCCAACCGGTGGGTGGTGGCCGCTTCCCGGTGAAGTACTACCTCACCGCGATGCTGTTCATCATCTTCGACATCGAGATCGTCTTCCTGTACCCGTGGGCGGTCCACTTCGGCGCGCTCGGCGTCTTCGGTCTGGCAGCGATGGCGCTGTTCATGTTCAACGTCTTCGTCGCCTACGCCTACGAGTGGAAACGAGGAGGCCTGACATGGGACTGACGACCCGCATGCACGCCCGGAGATATTGTGCCCGAACCGATTACGCGACACGACCGGCGGTCGGCCGGTCCGTTCGACTCCGGGGGCGGTGACAGGCCATGGGCATCGAGGAGAAGGTTCCCGGCGGTTTTTTGCTCAGCACCGTCGAGACGCTCGCCGGGTTCGCACGCAAGGGCTCACTGTGGCCCGCCTCCTTCGGGCTCGCGTGCTGCGCCATCGAGATGATGGCCACCGCGGGTGGCCGCTACGACATCGCCCGATTCGGCATGGAGGCCTTCCGGGCCTCGCCGCGACAGGCCGACGTGATGATCGTCGCCGGCCGCGTCAGCCAGAAGATGGCCCCCGCGCTGCGCCGCGTCTACGACCAGATGGTCGAACCGAAGTGGGTGCTCGCAATGGGCGTGTGCGCCTCGTCCGGGGGGATGTTCAACAACTACGCGATCGTCCAGGGAGTCGACCACGTCGTCCCCGTCGACATCTATCTCCCGGGCTGTCCGCCCCGGCCCGAGATGCTCCTCCACGCGATCCTGGCGCTGCACGAGAAGATCGCGCAGATGCCCCTGGGCGTGAACCGGGCCGAGGCGATCCGCGCCGCGGAGGAAGCCGCCCTGGCCCAGCGTCCGCTCATCGAACTGACGGTACCGCCGCGATGACCGATCTCGAACGGACAGGATCCGACCACGACGACCGCACCGACGAGGTGATCGCGGTCCGCCGCGGCATGTTCGGGGTTCGCGGATCCGGCGACACCAGTGGATACGGGCGCCTCGTGCGCCGGGTGACGCTGCCCGGTAGCACCGACCGTCCCTACGGCGGTTACCTCGACGACCTCGTCGACACCCTCGAGGACGTACTCGACGAACGCTCCGGCGACACTGCGGTGGGCTACGCCGACGCGGTGGAGAAGGTCGTCGTGCACCGCCACCAGGTGACCGTCTTCGTCCGCCGCGAGCATCTGCCCCTGGTGGCCCGCACCCTGCGCGACCATCCGGATCTGCGATTCGAGCTGTGCCTCGGGGTGGGCGGCGTGCACTACCCGCAGGAGACGGGCCGAGAACTGCACGCTGTGTATCCGCTCGTCTCCATCACCCACAACCGCCGGATGCGTCTCGAGGTCGCGATCCCCGACAGCGACCCGCACATCCCGTCGCTGTACCGCATCTACCCGACGAACGACTGGCACGAACGCGAGACCTACGACTTCTTCGGGATCGTCTTCGACGGTCATCCCGCGCTCACCCGCATCGAGATGCCCGACGACTGGCGCGGACATCCGCAACGCAAGGACTACCCTCTCGGCGGAATCCCGGTGGAATACAAAGGCGCCCGGATCCCGCCCCCCGACGAACGGAGGGCGTACACGTGACGAGCGAACCCGCCGGCGAGACCGTCTTCGACGCCGTCGGACGCGACTGGGACGACATCGCCGCTGCCGTACGCGACAGCGGTGAGGACCACATCGTCGTCAACATGGGACCTCAGCACCCGTCCACCCACGGTGTCCTGCGCCTGATCCTCGAGATCGACGGCGAGACGGTCACCGAGGCGCGCTGCGGAATCGGGTACCTCCACACCGGAATCGAGAAGAACCTCGAATACCGCAACTGGACCCAGGGCGTCACCTTCGTCACGCGCATGGACTACCTCGCGCCGTTCCACAACGAGACCGCCTACTGCCTCGGTGTCGAGAAACTCCTCGGAATCGAGGATCTCGTCCCCGCACGCGCGCAGGTCGTGCGGGTGATGCTGATGGAACTCAACCGCATCTCCTCGCATCTGGTGGCACTGGCCACCGGCGGCATGGAACTCGGTGCGACCACACCCATGCTGTTCGGATTCCGCGAACGCGAATTGATCCTCGACGTCTTCGAGACGATCACCGGACTGCGGATGAACCACTCCTACATCCGTCCCGGCGGGCTCTCCCAGGACCTGCCCGACGAGGCCGTGCCGATGATCCGTGACCTGCTCGCCGTGCTGCCCGGCCGGCTCGCCGACCTCGAAGCGCTGTTCACCGACAATCCGATCTTCATCTCGCGCACCCGCGACATCGGCTGCCTCGATCTCACCGGATGTATGGCCCTCGGCGTCACCGGCCCGATCCTCCGTTCGACCGGACTGCCCTACGACCTGCGCCGCGCCGAACCCTATTGCGGTTACGAGACCTTCGAGTTCGACGTCGTCACCGCCGAGGGATCCGACTGCTACGCGCGCTATCTCGTTCGGATCGGGGAGATGCGCGAGTCGCTGAAGATCGTCGAGCAGTGCCTCGACCGGCTCCGCCCCGGCCCGGTGATGGTGCAGGACGGCAAGATCGCCTGGCCGTCGAAACTCCGGCTCGGACCGGACGGACTCGGCAACTCACCCGATCACATCCGCCACATCATGGGCGAGTCGATGGAGGGCCTGATCCACCATTTCAAGCTCGTCACCGAAGGCATCCGCGTCCCGGCGGGACAGGTCTACATCGGTGTCGAATCGCCGCGCGGTGAACTCGGCGTCCACATGGTCAGCGACGGCGGCACACGGCCCTACCGCGTGCACTACCGCGACCCGTCGTTCACGAATCTGCAGGCCGTCGCGGCGATGTGTGAAGGCGGCATGGTCTCCGACGTCATCGCTGCCGTCGCCAGCATCGACCCGGTGATGGGGGGAGTGGACCGATGAGCACCGAATTCGTGCGGGCCCCGGGCGCCGAAACCACCGGCCCGGCGGGCACGAGCGAGACCACCACCGCCGTGCCGATGACCGAACCCGCCGGGCGCGAACCCGTCCTCGTTCCGCTCGGGCCGCGCCCGGACGAAGACACCTATCTCGTCCCGCCCGGCGCGCCGCGCCACTATCCCGACGACGTGCGCGCGCGTCTCGTCGCCGACGCCGACCGGATCGTCGCGCGCTATCCGCAGCCACGGTCGGCGCTGCTGCCGCTCCTGCATCTCGTGCAGGCCGAGGACGGCTACATCACGCCCGCCGGGATCGAGTTCTGCGCCCGACGCCTCGGGCTCACCGGCGCCGAGGTCGCCGCCGTCTCGACCTTCTACACCATGTACCGCCGTTCGCCGACGGGCCGGCACCACGTGGGGGTGTGCACGAACGCGCTGTGCGCGACGATGGGCGGCGACGAGATCTTCTCCGCGCTGTGCACCCGGCTCGGCATCGGACACGACGAGACCACCGCCGACGGCGCGATCACCCTCGAACACATCGAGTGCAACGCGGCCTGCGACTACGCCCCGGTGATGACCGTCGACTGGGAGTTGTTCGACAACCGCACCGTCGACTCCGCGGTCGAGCTCGTCGACGAGCTGCTCGCCGGCAATACACCCACACCGACGCGCGGCGCACCGCTGCGCAGCTTCCGCGACACCTCGCGCCTGCTGGCCGGTTTCCCCGACGACCGGCCCGGTGCACTCGACGCAGCCGGCACCGCCGGACCGGCCTCCCTGGCCGGACTCGAGGTCGCCCGCGAACACGACATGCGGGCACCGGAACCACCGGAGAACGGCGAGGCCGGCGTCACCCTCGGGAAATCCCCGACGGGCCTGACTCCTGTGCTCACCCGTTACTGGGACGCGGAGCAGGCGTGGACGCTCGACGCCTACCGACGGCACGGTGGTTACGAGGCCCTACCCCTCGCGCTCGGTACGGATCCGGACGCCGTCATCACCGCGGTGAAGGACTCCGGGATCCGCGGCCGCGGCGGTGCCGGATTCTCCACCGGCACCAAGTGGTCGTTCATCCCGCAGGGCGACGACAAACCGCACTATCTCGTTGTCAATGCCGACGAATCCGAACCGGGTACCTGCAAGGACATCCCGTTCATGCTGGCCACCCCGCACGCCCTCGTCGAGGGCGTGATCATCGCCGCCTACGCGATCCGCGCCCGGCACGCGTTCATCTATCTGCGCGGGGAGGCCGTCCCGGTCCTTCGGCGTCTGCACGCGGCCGTCGCGGAAGCCTACGAGGCCGGTTATCTCGGACGCGACATCCTCGGCTCCGGATACGACCTCGAACTCGTCGTCCACGCGGGTGCGGGCGCGTACATCTGCGGCGAGGAGACGGCCCTGCTCGACTCTCTCGAGGGTCGCCGTGGCCAGCCACGCCTGCGCCCGCCATTCCCCGCCGTCGCAGGCCTGTACGCGTGCCCCACCGTCGTCAACAACGTCGAATCCATCGCGAACGTCCCGCTCGTCATCCGCAACGGTGTGGACTGGTACCGCTCGATGGGCACCGAGAAATCCCCGGGTTTCGCGATGTTCTCCCTCTCCGGGCACGTCACCACCCCCGGCCAGTACGAGGCCCCGCTCGGCATCACCCTGCGGGAGCTGCTCGGCTACGCCGGCGGCGTGCGCGCCGGGCACCGACTGAAATTCTGGACACCCGGCGGCTCGTCGACTCCGATCTTCACCGACGAACATCTCGACGTCCCCCTGGACTACGAGAACGTCGCCGCCGCCGGGTCGATGCTCGGAACCCGGGCGCTGCAGATCTTCGACGAGACGACCTGCGTCGTCCGCACCGTGCTGCGCTGGACCGAGTTCTACGCCCACGAATCGTGCGGCAAGTGCACTCCCTGCCGCGAGGGCACCTGGTGGCTCGTGCAGATCCTCGACCGGCTCGAACACGGCCGGGGCACCGAGGCCGACCTGGAGAAACTGCTCGACATTTCCGACAACATCCTCGGCCGGGCGTTCTGCGCGCTCGGTGACGGTGCGACCAGCCCGATCACCTCGTCGCTGAAGTACTTTCGCGACGAGTACCTCGCGCACTTCGAGCACGGAGGTTGCCCGTTCGACCCGCACCTGTCGACGCTCGCCGCCGACCCAGCCGCGGAAGGAGGTGAGCGATGACCGCCGTGTCCGGTGCCGGTGCGGAGAAGTCCGACACCACCGACCTGGTGAACGTCACCATCGACGACACCGAGATCGCCGTGCCCAAGGGCACTCTCGTGATCCGCGCCGCCGAACTGATCGGGGTGCAGATCCCGCGGTTCTGCGACCACCCGCTGCTCGACCCGGTCGGCGCGTGCCGGCAGTGTCTCGTGGAGGTCGAGGGCCAGCGCAAACCGCTCGCCTCGTGCACGTCGGTGGTGAGCGACGGCATGGTCGTCCGCACCCAGTTCACGTCGCCGGTGGCCGACAAGGCCCAGCGCGGCGTGATGGAACTGCTGCTCATCAACCATCCGCTCGACTGCCCGGTGTGCGACAAGGGCGGTGAATGCCCGCTGCAGAACCAGGCGATGTCCAACGGCCGCGCCGAGTCCCGCTTCGAGGACACCAAACGCACCTATCCGAAACCCATCGCGATCTCCTCTCAGGTGCTCCTCGACCGCGAACGGTGCGTGCTCTGCGCCCGGTGCACGCGCTTCGCCGATCAGGTCGCGGGCGACAGGTTCGTCGACATGCTCGACCGCGGGGCGCTGCAGCAGGTCGGCATCTACACCGAGGAACCGTTCGAGTCGTATTTCTCCGGCAACACCGTCCAGATCTGCCCGGTCGGTGCTCTCACGGGCGCGGCGTACCGGTTCCGCGCCCGCCCGTTCGATCTGGTCTCCACACCGAGCGTGTGCGAACACTGCGCGAGCGGCTGCGCCCAACGCACGGACCACCGTCGCGGCGCCGTGCTGCGCCGCCTCGCCGGGGACGACCCCGAGGTCAACGAGGAATGGAACTGCGACAAGGGGCGCTGGGCGTTCACCTACGCCACCGCCGACGACCGGTTCACCACGCCCCTCGTCCGCGACGAGACCGGAATGCTCGTCCCTGCCTCGTGGATCGAGGCGCTCGGCGTCGCCGCACGGGGGCTGGCGGCGGCACGCGGCAGGACCGCGGTCCTGACCGGCGGTCGACTCACCGTCGAGGACGCCTACGCCTACGCGAAGTTCGCGCGCACGGCGCTCGGCACCAACGACATCGACTTCCGCAGCCGTGCGCTGTCGGACGAGGAGACAGCCTTCCTCGCCGCGCGGGTCGCCGGACGGCACCTCGAGGTCACCTACCGCGACCTCGACCGCGCGCCTGCGGTGCTCCTCGTCGGATTCGAACCCGAGGAGGAGTCGCCGATCGTCTTCCTGAGGCTGCGCAAGGCGGTCCGGCGGAGCAGGTTGCAGGTCTTCACGATCGCTCCGTTCGCCTCGCGCGGTGTGCTGAAGCTCTCGGCGCGACTCGAACCGTGTGTACCGGGCGACGAGGCGCGAGCACTCGACGCGATCCGCACCGGATCGTCCTCCGACGCGGCCGCTGCGCTGCGAACTCCCGGCGCGATCGTGCTGGTGGGGGAGCGCGCTGCGGTATCGCCCGGTGCGCTGTCCGCCGCTGCTGCCCTCGCCGATGAGACCGGAGCTCGCCTGGCGTGGATCCCGCGCCGCGCCGGCGATCGCGGCGCCCTCGAAGCGGGTGTGTTCCCGACCCTGCTGCCCGGTGGCCGCCCGGTCGACGACCCGCAGGCGCGTCGCGACATCGAGTCGGCCTGGGGTCTTGCGGCCGACACCCTGCCGTCCCGGCCGGGGCGCGACACCGCCGCGATCCTGGCCGCAGCCGCCGACGGTGCGCTGGGCGCGCTCGTGATCGCCGGTATCGACCCCGCCGACCTGCCCGATCCCGAGGCCGCACATGCCGGCATCGACGGAGCCGAGTTCGTCGTGAGTCTGGAAGTGCGACGCAGCGCGGTGACCGACCGCGCCGACGTGGTCTTCCCCGTCGCACCCGTGGCCGAGAAGACCGGGAGCTTCCTCGACTGGGAAGGACGCGAGCGGGTGTTCCCGATCGCGCTCCGTGACACCGGGGCACTGCCCGACCACCGAGTGCTCGCGGCGATCGCCGACGCGATGGATCTCGATGCAGGCCTCGACGATCCCGGCCCCCACGCTGTCGACACCCTGCGCCACGAACTCGCGGCCCTCGGGCGATGGAGGGGCACCGTCCCCGAGACGCCGACGACGTCCCCGCGACCGGAGCGACGTCCCGTTCTCGGGGAGGCGGTCCTCGCCACCTGGCGGATGCTCCTCGACGCGGGCCGGTTGCAGGACGACGAACCCCACCTCGCCGGGACAGCGCACGAGCCCGTCACCCGCCTGTCGGCCGCGACAGCGGCGGAGATCGGGGCGGCCGAACACCCTTCGCTCACCGTCTCCACCGAACGCGGGTCGATCACGCTTCCACTGGTGATCGACGACCTGCCCGACCGTGTCGTCTGGTTGCCCACCGCCTCCCCGGGGTCGATGGTGCACGTCGATCTCGGCGTCACCGCCGGTGATGTCGTGCGGATCCGGGCCACCTCGACGACGAGCACCGGATCGGCCGAGGAGGATCCGCGATGATCGTCACCGCCCAGCAGCCCGTGGACCTGTCGATGTTCGGTATCGACCCATGGTGGCTCGTCGTCGTGAAGGCCCTCGCGATCTTCGCGTTCCTCGTCCTGACCACACTCGTGATGATCCTCGCCGAACGCAAGATCATGGCCTGGATGCAGATGCGGGTCGGACCCGACCGGGTCGGCCCGAAAGGACTGTTCCAGACCGTCGCCGACGGCCTGAAACTCGCGCTCAAGGAAGGCATCATCCCGACCGGGGTGGACAAGCCGATCTACCTGCTCGCCCCGATCATCGCGACGGCCCCGGCGTTCATGGCGTTCGCGGTCGTCCCGTTCGGACCGGAGGTGTCGATCTTCGGAACCCGAACGCCGCTGCAGCTCACGGATCTTCCCGTCGCGGTGCTCTACGTCCTGGCGATCACCTCCGTCGGCGTCTACGGCATCGTGCTCGCCGGCTGGGCCTCCGGCTCGACCTACCCGCTGCTCGGTGGCCTCCGCTCCACCGCGCAGGTCATCTCCTACGAGATCGCGATGGGACTCGCGTTCGCCGCCGTCTTCTTGCAGGCGGGCACGATGTCGACCTCGGGGATCGTCGCCGCGCAGAACGACCTGTGGTTCGTCGTGCTGCTGCTCCCGTCGTTCCTGGTGTACTCGGTGTCGATGGTGGGGGAGACCAACCGCGCTCCCTTCGACCTTCCCGAAGCCGAAGGCGAACTCGTGGGCGGCTTCCACACCGAGTACTCGTCGTTGCGGTTCGCGATGTTCATGCTCGCGGAGTACGTCAACATGGTCACCGTCTCCGCGCTCGCGACCACCCTGTTCCTCGGGGGCTGGCACGCGCCGTGGCCGCTGACGCTGTGGAGCGGCGCGAACTCGGGCTGGTGGCCGCTGCTGTGGTTCGTCATCAAGGTGTGGGTCGTGCTGTTCGTGTTCGTGTGGTTGCGCAGCACCCTGCCGAGGCTTCGATACGACCAGTTCATGTCCCTGGGCTGGAAACTGCTCATCCCCGTCTCGGTCGTGTGGGTGATGGTCGTGGCCGTGCTGCGCCTCCTCGACGGCAACGACGTACTCCCCGGCACCGTGAGCCTCATCGTCGCCGGTGTGCTGTCCACGGCGCTGCTGTTCGGCTACCTCGCCCTGCGCGCACGGCGGACCAGGCGTACCGCGCAGGCGATCGAACTGCCCGGACCCGACGAGGAATTCGACGCCATGGCCGGTGGATTCCCCGTGCCGCCACTCCCTGCTCGGTCGGGCACCCGATCGACTCCGCCCGCCTCGGCGGGTCGTCTCCCAGGAGGATCGTGATGGTCGAATTCCGCGGCCCGCTGGCCGGTTTCGGTGTGACGCTCACGACGATGTTCAAGAAGCCCAACACCGAGCAGTACCCGGAGCAGAAGAGACCCACCGCACCCCGCTATCACGGACGCCACCAGCTGAACCGGTATCCGGACGGGCTCGAGAAATGCATCGGCTGCGAACTGTGCGCGTGGGCGTGCCCGGCCGACGCCATCCACGTCGAGGGCGCCGACAACACCGATCAGCAGCGGTACTCGCCCGGCGAACGGTACGGGCGTGTCTACCAGATCAACTACCTGCGGTGCATCGGCTGCGGACTGTGCATCGAGGCGTGCCCGACCCGCGCGCTCACCATGACCAACGAGTACGAGATGGCTGCCGACAACCGCACCGACATGATCTACGAGAAGGACCGGTTGCTCGCACCCCTCGAGCCCGGGATGCAACCACCTCCGCATCCCATGGCTCCCGGCGCCACCGACGAGGACTACTACCGGGGCACGATCCCGGTGTCCGAAGACATGTCCTCCGCGGCCGACGGGGAGGAACGCCGGTGACCACCGCCCAGCTCGCCGCCGAACTCGCCACGACCTCCACCGGAGAGGCCGTGCAGTTCTGGATCCTCGGTGCCGTCGCGGTGCTCGGGGCGCTCGGCGTCGTCGTCGCCCCGAAAGCCGTGTACTCGGCGCTGTTCCTCGCCATGACGATGATCGTGCTCGCCGTCTTCTACATCGCGCAGGACGCCGTGTTCCTCGGTGTGGTGCAGGTCGTGGTCTACACCGGCGCAGTCATGATGCTGTTCCTGTTCGTGCTCATGCTCGTCGGCATCGACTCGTCCGATTCGCTCGTCGAAACCATCAAGGGCCAGCGTGTTCTCGGGATCGTCGTGGCGATCGGGTTCGCGGTGATGCTCATCGGCGGCATCGGGAACACGGCGGTGTCCGGGTTCGCGGGACTCGACGCCGCCAACGCCGGTGGCAACGTCGAGGGCTTGGCGGTGTTGCTGTTCATCGACTACGTCTGGGCGTTCGAACTCACCGGGGCGCTGCTCATCACCGCCACCGTGGGCGCGATGGTGCTCGCCCACCGGGAACGATCGGAACCCAGGAAGACCCAACGCGAACTCGCCGCACGCCGGTTCCGCGAAGGGGAACGGGTCACGCCGCTGCCGGCCGCGGGTGTCTACGCCCGTCACAACGCCGCCGACGTCCCTGCCCTGCTCCCGGACGGCTCGTTCTCCGAGCTGTCGGTCGGAGATCTGCTCGGCCGCATCGGCCGCGACTGGGACCACACCGATCTCGGCCTGAGCGAACCCGGCGGCGACGACGCGAGGAAGGATCGGCGATGAACCCCGAGAACTACCTCTACCTGTCGGCACTGCTGTTCACCATCGGTGCAGTGGGAGTTCTCGTCCGCCGCAATGCCATCGTCGTGTTCATGTGCGTCGAGTTGATGCTCAACGCCGCCAACCTGGCCTTCGTCACCTTCGCGCGGATGCACGGCAACCTCCACGGCCAAGTGTTCGCCTTCTTCACGATGGTCGTCGCGGCCGCCGAGGTCGTCGTCGGTCTCGCCATCATCGTGACGATCTTCCGGACGAGGCGATCCGCCTCCGTCGACAACGCCGACCTGCTCAAGTACTGACGACCCCCCGAGGACGGTGAGTGTGAGAGCCCACGACGAACCGAGAGGACACGCGGCATGACTTCGTTCCTGAACTCGGCGCTGTGGACGATACCGGCACTGCCCTCGGCCGGCGCGTTCGTACTGTTGATCCTCGGACGGCGCAGCAACAGCTGGGGACATCTGCTAGGATGTGCCACCGCGATCGCCGCGTTCGTCGTCGGCGCCGTCATGTTCGCCGGACTGCTCGGACTCGACGCGAACGAACGGCTCGCGCAGCAGACCGTGTTCACCTGGGTGCCGGTCGGCGAGCTGCAGGTCGATCTCGGACTCCGGCTCGATGCGCTGTCGATCTGTTTCGTGCTGCTCATCACCGGGGTGGGATCGCTGATCCATCTCTACTCGATCGGGTACATGGCGCACGATCCGGAGCGCCGGAAGTTCTTCGCCTATCTGAACCTGTTCCTCGCCGCGATGCTGGTGCTCGTCCTCGCCGACAACTTCCTCGTCCTGTATCTCGGGTGGGAAGGAGTCGGTCTCGCCTCGTACCTGCTCATCGGCTTCTGGCAGTACAAGCCGACCGCCGCGACCGCCGCGAAGAAGGCGTTCGTCGTCAACCGCGTCGGCGACATGGGGCTGCTCGTCGCCCTCATGATCATGTTCGCGACCTTCGGCAGCCTCGACTACGACACGGTTTTCGCCGCGGTCCCCGCAGCGACCGAAGGCACGGTGACGGCGATCGGCCTGTGCCTGCTCCTGGCCGCGTGCGCGAAATCCGCTCAGCTGCCTCTGCAGTCGTGGCTCGGCGACGCGATGGAGGGCCCGACCCCGGTCTCGGCGCTCATCCACGCCGCGACCATGGTCACCGCCGGCGTCTATCTCATCGTCCGGGCGAACGCGATCTTCGACGCCGCACCGGCCGCGCGACTGGCGGTGGTGATCGTCGGCGCCGCGACCCTGCTCTTCGGCGCGATCATCGGGTGCGCGAAGGACGACATCAAGAAGGCGCTCGCGGCCTCGACGATGAGCCAGATCGGCTACATGGTGCTCGCCGCCGGACTCGGCCCGGCTGGTTACGCCTTCGCGATCCTGCATCTGCTCACCCACGGATTCTTCAAGGCGGGATTGTTCCTCGGCGCCGGTTCGGTGATGCACGCGATGAACGACGAGACCGATATGCGCCGCTTCGGCGGGCTCCGCGCGGTCATGCCGATCACCTTCGCCACCTTCGGGCTGGGCTATCTCGCGATCATCGGGATCCCGCCGTTCGCCGGCTTCTTCTCCAAGGACAAGATCATCGAGGTCGCCTTCGCCGCCGGCGGGGTCGAAGGCGTCGTGCTCGGTGTCGTCGCGCTGCTCGGCGCGGGGCTGACCGCCTTCTACATGACCCGCGTGATGGTCCTGACCTTCTTCGGCGACCGGCGCTGGGCGTCCGGCGCCACCCCGCACGAATCGCCGGCCTCGATGACCTGGCCGATGGTCGCCCTCGCCGTGGGCTCCGTCGGGGCCGGTGGGCTGCTGGTGCTCGGCGGGGCGCTGCAGCACTGGCTCGAGCCGGTCGTCGGATACGACCATCACGAGGGCGGCCTGCCCGTCTGGCTCGTCACCACCCTCACCCTGGCGGTCGTGCTCGCGGGTGTCGCTGTCGCCTACCGGCAGTATGTGCGCGAACCGGTCCCGGAGACGGCACCGGAGGCGGTGTCGGCGCTGACCGTTGCCGCGCGCCGCGACCTCTACGGCGACGCGGTGAACGAAGCGGTGTTCATGCGTCCCGGCCAGGGCATGGTGCGCGCCCTGGACGCCGTCGAGTCCACCGGGATCGACGGTTCCGTCACCGGTGCGGCCACCGGGATCGGTGCGCTCTCGCGCGGACTGCGCCGGTTGCAGACAGGCTTCGTCCGTTCGTACGCGTTGTACATGTTCGCCGGCGCGACCGTCGTGGTCGGCGCGCTCGTCCTGGTGACGCTGTGATGGGGGTGTACTGGTGACCACCGTTCCCTGGTTGACGATCCTGTGGGTGCTACCCCTGCTCGGCGCTGCCGTGATCGCGACCCTACCCGCACGACTGAGCTCCGCCGTCAGGGTGTTCGCCCTCGCGGTGTCGATCGCCGTCCTGGTGGTCGCGGTGATCGTCGCCGTCGGATTCGACCGTGCGGGTGAACGTTTCCAGTTCGTCGAATCGCACGACTGGATCCCGTCGTTCGGTGCCGGCTACCGCCTCGGAGTCGACGGGATCGCCCTGGTGCTCGTCCTGCTCACCGCCGCACTCGTGCCGTTGCTCCTGGCCGCCGGGTGGCACGACCATCGCGCCGCCGACGAGGAGGCCGGCGCGGCGCGCCCCCGATCCGCCCACACCTATGTGGCCCTGATCCTGCTCGTCGAGTCGATGGTGCTCGTGTCCTTCACCGCCCTGGACATCCTGCTGTTCTACGTCTTCTTCGAAGCGATGCTCGTCCCGATGTACTTCCTCATCGGCGGATTCGGCTCCCCGAGAACACCGCGAGCCGATCGGGCGCGCGCCGCCGTGAAGTTCCTGCTGTACAACCTGCTCGGCGGACTGGTGATGCTCGCCGCGTTGATCGGCTTGTACGTGGTCACCGCCCGGTCGGGGCTGGGAGAGACCGCAGGCGTGGGCACCTTCGACGTCCGGACCGTCACCGCTGCTGCCGTCGCCGGCGACCTCGACGCGACCCCCGCCGTGCTCGGCGCGCTGTGCTTCGGTTTCCTCGTCGCGTTCGCGGTGAAGGCCCCGCTGTGGCCGTTGCACGGATGGCTGCCCGACGCGGCGGTCCGGACCACCCCGGTCGCCGCGGTGCTCATGATGGCCGTGGTCGACAAGGTCGGTACGTTCGGGATGCTGCGCTATTGCCTGCAGTTGTTCCCCGACGCCTCGGTGACCTTCGCGCCGGTCGTGGTGACGCTCGCCGTCATCGGCGTCGTCTACGGGGCCATGCTCGCGATCGGCCAGACCGACGTCATGCGCCTGATCGCCTACACGTCCATCTCGCACTTCGGGTTCATCGTCCTCGGTATCTTCGCGCTGACGGCGCAGGGGCAGGCCGGCTCCACCCTGTACATGGTCAATCACGGAATCTCCACGGCCGCACTGTTCCTCCTCGCCGGTTTCCTCGTCTCGCGGCAGGGTGACCGCACGATCGCGGCGTACGGCGGCGTACAGAAGATCGCGCCGGTCCTCGCGGGGACCTTCCTCGTCGCCGGACTGGCGACCCTGTCGCTGCCCGGACTCGCCCCGTTCGTCAGCGAATTCCTCGTCTTCGTCGGCACCTATCCCCGCTATCAGGTGGCGGCGGTGATCGCGACGCTCGCGCTCGTGCTGTCCGCGTTGTACGTGCTGTGGCTCTACCAGCGCATGATGGGCGGTCCCGTGCGTCTGCCCGGCGGGGACGACGGCGCCGAGCACACACGCAGGATCTCCGATCTCGTGCCTCGGGAGGTCGCGGTGGTCGCGCCGTTGATCGCGTTGCTGCTCGTGCTGGGGATCTATCCGAAACCTGCGCTCGACGTCATCACCCCCGCGGTCGACGACACGCTCGTCTCGATCGACATCTCCAGACCGGAACCGGTGGTGCCCGCCGAACGTCCGGTCGCCGAGAGTGGCGTTCCCGCACACGGTTCCGAGGAAGGTGAAGCCGAATGAACCCCTCCGAGGACATCGTCGTTCTTGCCGCGTCCCTTCCCGCCCCGCCGATCGACTACGGTCTGATCGCGCCGATCCTGATCGTGTTCGCCGCGGCCGTCGTCGGCGTGCTCGTCGAATCCTTCGTGCCGGCCCCGGCGCGCTATCTCGCCCACGTGGTCCTGACGACGGTCGCGCTCGTCGCGGCGTTCGTCGCCGTCGTGATGCTCGCCGGAACCCGCGCGACCACCCTGTCGGGGGCGGTCGTGATCGACGGTCCGGCGCTGTTCCTGCAGGGATCGGTCCTGATCGTGTCGTTGCTGTCGGTCGCGCTGGTCGCGGAACGCAGCATCGAACCGGTTCGCGCGCAATCCGTTTCCCGTGCGGCGGCCAGTGCACATCTCGACGCGTTCGCACCTCAGGCATCGGCGATCCCGGGTACCGCCGCCGAACGGCAGGCACTCGCGGCGGGCGGCGCACGGACCGAGGTCTTCCCGCTCCTGCTGTTCGCGGTGGGCGGGATGCTCGTGTTCCCTGCCTCGAACGACCTGCTGACGATGTTCGTCGCACTCGAGGTGCTGTCGCTGCCGCTGTACCTGCTGTGCGGGCTCGCGCGGCGCCGACGGTTGCTCTCGCAGGAAGCCGCGTTGAAGTACTTCCTGCTGGGGGCGTTCTCGTCGGCGTTCTTCCTGTACGGGGTGGCGATGCTCTACGGCTACGCCGGCACCGTTCACCTCGGCGGGATCGCCGCAGCGATCGACACGGGGGCGGGCAACGAGACCACAGCGCTCGTCGGGGTGGGTCTGCTGACCGTCGGACTACTGT
This sequence comes from Rhodococcus sp. B50, assembly GCF_013602415.1. Lineage (NCBI taxonomy): Bacteria > Bacillati > Actinomycetota > Actinomycetes > Mycobacteriales > Nocardiaceae > Rhodococcus > Rhodococcus sp. B50. The sequence goes on from NZ_WPAG02000002.1 coordinate 727,748, forward strand.
TCAAGATCGGAGCGGTGCCCTTCCACTCGTGGACACCGGACGTCTACCAGGGGGCGCCGACCCCCGTCACCGCGTTCATGGCCGCCGCGACGAAGATCGCCGCGTTCGGCGCACTGTTGCGCGTGCTCTACGTCGCGGTCCCCGGTTCCGCCGACCAGTGGCGGCCGATCCTGTGGGCCGTCGCGATCGCGACGATGGTCGTCGGTGCGGTCCTGGCGGTGACGCAGAACGACATCAAGCGCATGCTCGCGTACTCGGCGATCAGCCACACCGGATTCGTGCTCACCGGCGTCGTCGCCGGCACTGCGTCCGGAGTGTCGTCGACACTGTTCTACCTGTTGGTCTACGGCATCGGAACGGTCGGTGTGTTCGCCGTCGTGACCCTCGTCCGCGACCCGGACGGTGAGGCCTGGGAGTTGTCGCGGTGGGCCGGCGTCGGACGGCGCTCACCGCTGCTCGGAGGGGCGTTCGCGCTGTTCCTGTTGTCGCTGGCGGGCATTCCGCTCACCAGCGGGTTCATCGCCAAGTTCGCGGTCTTCGGCGCGGCGATCGCGGGAGGTGCGGCTCCGCTCGTGATCGTCGGTGTGCTCGTCAGCGCGGTCGCCGCGTACTTCTACGTGCGGGTGATCGTGCTGATGTTCTTCACCGAACCGATCGCCGACGCCCCGCAGCTCGCGACCTCCACCGTGGCGACGAGCGCCGCGATCGCCTTCGCAGCGGTGGCGACGGTGCTGCTCGGAATCCTGCCGCAACCCGTCCTCGACCTCGCCGAGCAGGCAGCGGTGTTCGTACTCTGACCAGGAACGGGGTGCGCGGTGGGAATGCCGGGGCTCCCGTATCGGTTCCACCACCCGAGGAGGCGTAATGACCGATACACGCACGGCGATTCTGGCAGGCGGATGCTTCTGGGGCATGGAGGAGCTGATCCGGCGGCAGCCCGGGGTGGTGTCGACACGGGTCGGCTACACCGGTGGGCAGAACGATCACCCCACCTACCGCAACCATCCGGGGCACGCGGAGTCTGTCGAGATCGTCTACGACCCCGCACGCACCGACTACCGGGCACTGCTCGAGTTCTTCTTCCAGATCCACGATCCGACCACCGTGAACCGGCAGGGCAACGACGTCGGAGCGTCCTACCGTTCGGCCGTCTTCTACCTCGACGACGAGCAGAAGCAGGTCGCGGTGGACACCATCGCCGACGTCGAGGCGTCCGGTCTGTGGCCCGGCAAGGTGGTCACCGAGGTGACTCCCGCGAGCACCTTCTGGGAAGCCGAACCCGAGCACCAGGACTATCTCCAGCGCTACCCGAACGGGTACACCTGCCACTTCCCGCGGCCGGGCTGGAAGCTGCCGAACAGTCGCATCGCCGACGCGGCGAACTGAATCGCGCGCACGGGCCGTTCGACGGGAACTGCCCGTGCGGCCGGCAGTCGCTGTTCGTCGGCGTTTCCGCGGGTCCGTATCGTGGTGGTACCGGTTGTGACGACACTACGGAGGAGTACTCGATGGGAATGTTCGGCAAGGCTATGAAGAGCGCCGCCGCGGTCAAGGCGATCCAGATCGTCCGACGTGAGGCGGCCAAGCCGGAGAACCAGCGCAAGGCCAAGGAGATGCTCGCGAAGCTGCAGCAGAAGCGTCGCGGTTCCCACTAGCTGCCGCTCGACATATGAGACCCGCCGGACAGGCGGAGAGAAGGTGAACCGTGCTGCGGTTCTTCCTCGTCGGTTTTCTGGGCCTGACTCTGGTGCTGGTCGGTGTGATCGCCGCAGTCGGAGGGTGGGGCTGGTGGGTGCTGGTGGCCCTCCTGGCGTTCCTGCTGGTGCTCGGACTCTACGATCTCGTACAGCGGCGACATTCGGTGCTGCGCAACTATCCGGTGCTCGGCCACATGCGATACCTGCTCGAGAGTGTGCGCCCGGAGTTGCAGCAGTACTTCGTCGAGCGGAATTTCGACGGACGACCCTTCGACAGGGACGTACGCACCGTTGTCTACGAGCGTGCCAAGGGCATTCACGGCGAGTTGTCGTTCGGCACCGAACGTGACATCTACGAGGTCGGGTACGAATATCTCGTTCACTCGACAGCGCCGGTGCCCGAACCCGACGAACCGCCGCGGGTGAGCGTCGGCGGGCCCGACTGCACCCGGCCGTACGCGATGTCGCTGCTGAATGTCTCGTCGATGAGTTTCGGCGCACTGTCCGCGAACGCGATCCGGGCGTTGAATGGTGGGGCTGCCGCAGGCGGATTCGCCCACGACACCGGAGAAGGCGGGCTCACGCCGTATCACCTCGAAGGCGGTGGCGATCTGGTCTGGGAGATCGGATCCGGCTACTTCGGGACGCGTGACCGCGACGGCAGATTCGACCCCGCGGAGTTCGCCGACAAGTCGGCTCACGATCACGTCAAGGCGATCTCCCTCAAGCTCAGTCAGGGGGCGAAGCCCGGGGTGGGCGGCGTGCTCCCGGCGGCGAAGGTGAGCGAGGAGATCGCACGCTATCGTGGGGTTCCGGCCCACGAGAAATGTATCAGTCCCGCAGCGCACACGGCCTTCACGACACCGCGCGAGCTGGTCCGCTTCCTCACCGAACTCCGGGAGTTGTCCGGAGGGAAACCGGTGGGTTTCAAGCTCTGTGTCGGCTCCCGTGTCGACGTACTCGCGATCTGCAAGGCCATGCTGGACGAAGGGACGGCACCCGATTTCGTCATCGTCGACGGAGCCGAGGGTGGCACCGCCGCAGCACCCCTCGAATACGAGGACAACGTGGGTCTGCCGCTCACCGACGGGTTGATGACGGTCCACAACGCCCTCGTGGGCACCGGATTGCGGGATCGCATCCGGATCGGCGCGAGCGGCAAGGTCGCGACCGGAAACGACATGGTGAAGCGGCTGATCCAAGGTGCGGATTACACCAACTCGGCCCGGGCGATGATGATGGCGCTCGGATGCATCCAAGCGCAGCGTTGCCACACGAACAGGTGCCCGGTCGGAGTGACGACCCAAGACCCGAAACGGGCGCGAGCCCTCGACGTGGCGGACAAGGCATTACGAGTGCAGCGGTACCACGCGAGCACGGTGCGCCAGGCCGTTCAGCTCATCGCGTCGATGGGCGTCGACGAACCCGGCGGACTCACGACGGACATGCTTCGGAAGAAGGTGTCGCCGACCACCGTTCGCTCCTACACCGAACTCTACGAGTGGCTCGCGCCGGGCGAACTCCTCGCCGATCCACCGTCCACCTGGGCAGCGGATTGGCATGCGGCCACGCCGGATTCGTTCCGCCCCCGGTCTCGCTGGTGACGGGTCCTCACGACAGGTGCTGCTTCACGAGGGTGAATTGCTGGACATCGATGAGGCGACGTCGGAAGTTCGCGGCACAACCGGTCAGATACTTGATGTATCGCTGGTAGACCTCCTCGGAGGCCATCCGGACCGCATCCTCGTGACGCGACTCGAGGGCCTGCGCCCACAGGTCGAGCGTGCGGGCGTAATGGGGTTGCAGGGACTCGATGTTCTGCACCCAGAAACTGTTGCGTTGCGCGCCGGTGATGACCAGGTCCCGGTCGGGGAGCTGCCCGCCAGGGAAGATCTCCCGCATGATGAACCTCAGGAACAGCGCGTCCTCGCGGGTCACCGGCACCTTCATCGCCTCGAGTTGGGCGCGGGAATGACCGACGATGGTGTGCAGCAGCATCCGGCCGTCGTCGGGCAGAATGCGCGTGGCGCGTTCGAAGAAGCTGTCGTACCGCTGCCGGCGGAAATGCTCGAACGCTCCGATGCTGACGATGCGGTCCACAGGCTCGTCGAATTCCTCCCAGCCTTGTAGACGAACCTCGGCGGTACGGCCGCCGGTCGACATGCCCGAGAGCAGACGGGACACGTGCTCGTACTGGTTGCGGCTCAACGTCAAACCGATGACGTGCACGTCGTATCGCTCCGCCGCCCGCATCATCGTCGAGCCCCACCCACAGCCGATGTCCAGCAGAGTCATTCCGGGCCGGAGATCACACTTGCGTAGGGCAAGGTCCACCTTCGCGATCTGAGCTTCCTCGAGGTTCATGTCGTCGCGCTCGAAGTAGGCGCAACTGTACGTGCGGGTGGGGTCGAGGAACAGTTCGAAGAAGTCGTCGGACAGGTCGTAGTGGGTCTGGACCTTCTCGTAGAACGGCGTCAGCTTCTGCATTCGGACCTACTCTCCGCGAGGAGTGGCATGCGAGTTCCGGTGTCGGCGTCGATGCATCCGAGGGACACACCGCTTTCGGTCGATAGTGCTCCGTCAGAGCGCCTCATCACAGAGGAACGGCGATTCCTGGTGCAGTTGTCCGACTCGGGAACACGGGCGCGCTGCCGCTACTCGGTGGCGTCAGCCTGCACGGACGGATGCCTCGTCGACGACCGGCACGATGTCGAACGCGTCCTCCAGTTCTTCGAGGGCCGTATCGAAATGGTCGAGCAGAGGCTGCAGTTGCGGCAGGCTGCGACTGCACGAGGTCAGGCCGAAGGCGATCGCGTCGTCGGTGCTCGTGCACGTGATGTTCAGTGCCTGACCGTCGACGGGCACGGACAGCGGATACACCGCGTCCACGCGAGTGCCGTTCCAGTACAACGGATCCGGTGATCCCGGCACGTTCGAGACGATGACGTTGAAGGGCGGTCGCGGGAGTGCGCGATTGCGGGTGAGAATGCCCACCGCCAGCGGCGCGACACCGAGCGCACTGGTCGCCAACCGGGACAGCGTGGACATGCCCTGCATGGAGGCCTTTCCCGCCGTGGTCGACGCCGAGACCCGGGCCAGCCGGTCGGCGGGATCGGTCAGATCCGTACCCAGATCCGCCATCAGGACGCCGAGTTCGTTTCCTGCGCAGTCTTTGTCGGGTCGCAGGCAGACAGGGACCATCGCCACGAGCGGCCTGTCGGGCAGTGCCTCCTGCTCCGAGAGAAGGGTGCGCAGTGCTCCCGACGACATGGCCAGGACAACGTCGTTGACGGTCACGTCGGCCGCCCTCGCCACGGTACGCAGACGGGCGAGCGGCCACGATCGGGCTGCGAACCGGCGCGTGCCCGAGATGGGCACGTTGATCACCGTGTTCGGTGCGGCGAGCGACAGCGATCCACCCCCGCCGCGCAGTGCCCTGTTCACGGTGCCCGCCAATGCGGGCACGAAGCCCGTGACCTCGGCGGTTGCGGTCCGCACCGCCTGCAACGCGGCTTCGGGGAGATCGAGCGTGGTCCCGGACGAGTGGGGGCGGCCCGGCGTGTCGAAGGGGGCCCACGGCGCCGGCATGTCGGTGCGCTCGGAGTCCGGACTCAGGGCGCGGCGCAGCAATTTCATCGCACCCACGCCGTCGGCGAGTGCGTGGTGGATCTTGGTGTAGACAGCCAGTCGGCCGTCCGCGAGGCCCTCGATGATGTGCATCTGCCACAAGGGCCTGCTCCGGTCGAGCAGGGTGCTGTGTAAACGGGAGACGAGATCCCACAGTTCGTCGAGGCCGCCCGGTTGCGGCAACGCGTTGCGCCGCACGTGGTACTCCAGGTCGAAGTCCGCGTCCTCCTCCCATGCCCATTGGCCGAAGGTGCCCAGGGACCGGGCCGCGCGCTTACGCCACAGCGGGGCGACCTCGCCGCTTTCTGCGGCGGTCGTGAACAGTGCGCCGAGATCCGCGGCGGTTGTACCGTCCTGGGGACTCAGAAGGATCAATCCGCCCACATGCATCGGATGATCACGGGACTCCCCGAGAAGGAACATCGAATCGGTGGGCGACATGGGTAGACGCATATGAACGTTTCCTCCGCTCGGAACACCGAGCAGTTCGTGGCGAGACCCCCTGCTGCCCCGCCGGCATGTACGCCAAACCATGACCCCCGTCACAGGTTTATGACGCGACACAACTAATACGCGATCCCGGCCCATGTCGCCAAGTCCGGGTGTCCGATTTCGTACCAAAACGACGTTTGTTGTCCGATTTGCGAATGTGGGGCCGACTCGATCTCGTCGTCGAACACCCTGTGCCGATCTGCGGGCTGGAAAGGGAGTCATCGCGACTTCTGCAGGTCGGACACCGCCCAGCGGCCTTCGCCGCGAAGTTCGAGGACGCGGTCGTGGAAGGCGTCGAGAGTGCTGCGATGTCCGACGCTGACGATCACGGCATCGGGTAGCGCTTCCCGCATCGTCCGGTACAGCGCGTGCTCGAGGCCCTCGTCGACCGCGGCGGTGGCTTCGTCCAGGAACACGATCGCCGGAGCCGACAGCAGGATCCGTGCGAACCCCAGCCGTTGCTGCTCGCCCGGGGAGAGGGTGCGCGCCCAGTCGGTCTCGGCATCGAGGCGCTCGGCGAGATGTCCGAGCTGGACAGTGTCGAGCGCTGTGCGTATCGCTGTGTCGTCGTGGTCCGCCGCGCGTGGATAGGTGACCGCGTCGCGCAGGGTGCCGAGCGGGAGATAGGGATGCTGGGACAGGAACAAACCGTCGCCGGCCGGGCGGTCGACCTCACCTCGCGCATACGGCCACAGCCCCGCAATCGTGCGGAGCAGGGTGGTCTTTCCGCTGCCCGACGGCCCGCGTACCAGAAGTGCTGCGCCTGCCGCGACACCCAGCGACAACTCCGTGACGAGCGGATCGCCCGCCGGGGTCTCCACGGACAGGTTCGTCAGTTCCAGCCGATCGTCGTGCGCCTCGACCGAGACGGCGGGCAGCGCGGTGGCCTGCCGTGTGGTGTCGAGCAAGCCGTTCAGGCGGATCGTGGTGGCGCGGAACGCCGCGAAGTCGTCGTACGACTCGCGGAAGAACGACAGTGAGTCGTGAACCTGCCCGAAAGCGTTGCTCGTCTGCATCACATCGCCGAGGGTCACCTGACCGGCGAACAGACGCGGTCCCTGTACGAGGAACGGGAAGATCACCGCGGTCTGGTTGACCGCCAAGTTGAAACCGTTGAACTTCAGTGTCCGGAACACGATGCGCCACCAGTTGCGGATCACCGCGGCGAACCGGGCGAGCAGGCCACCGCGTTCGACGCCCTCACCCCGGTAGAACGCGATCGATTCGCCGTACTCGCGTACCCGCACCAGGGCATAGCGGTAGGTCGCGCCGAGCTTCTCGTTCAGGAAGTTGAGCATGATCAGGGGGCGGCCGATCCAGAAGGCGACCGTCGTGGTGACGAGCACGTAGACGATCACGAGAAAGACCATTGCGCGCGGGATCTCGGTGCCGAAAATCGTGACCGGTCCAGACAGATCCCACAGGATGCCGGTGAAACTGACGATGGACAGCACTGCTGTCACCGCCCCCATCGACAGAACGCGTGTGGTCGTGACGAAATCCGTGATGTCGACCTGGATGCGTTGATCGGGGTTGTCGACCGGGGACGACACGAATCGATCCTTGTAGAAGGAGCCCGAGCCCAGCCAGTCGTCCACGAGCCGGTCGTTCAGATGTGTGCGCCACCGGATGTCGAGCGTCTGCCCGAGGAGGTAGTCGACCAGTGCTCGGACCACGTGGATCGCCGCCAGGATCGCGAAGACCCGCATGAAACGCCAGAAGGCCGACTCGTCCAGATTCTGGATCGCCGTGTAGAAATCGTTGTACCAATAGGAGAACAACACGCTCATCCGCACTGCGAACACCGTCAGCAACAGCACGATCGCGGCCAGGGCGGGACCACCCGTACCGTTGCGCGGGTCGAAATAGGAGGCGGCGATGCGCCACCACTGGCGGCCCCAGCGCGTGAATCGCACGATCACGACGATCACGGCGACGAAGACCAGGGCGGTGATTCCGAAGGCTTTCGCCGTCCACAGGATGCTGTCGACGACAACCGATCCCCAATTCAGCATCTCGGACCTCCGACACCTGCCAGTGGACGTCGATCCTTTCAAGGATCACCCCGCGCGGCGGTTGTGGGAATGCCCGGACGCCGAATCGCGTAGGTCGCTCCCGTGATCGGTCACTCCTCGTCCCCGCGATTGCGACGACGCCACTGCACGGCGGCCGTGAGCAATCGGATCCCGAGCGCCAGGAAGATCAGATTTGCGACCATCTGCACCGACACGACGGCTCGCGCGGTCTCGGTTACCGCGGAGATGTCCCCGAATCCCACCGTGGAGAAGACCGTCAGACAGAAGTACAGGGCATCGACGCGGGACAGTGGTTCGGTGAAGTTGTCCGGATGCGCCACGGACATGCGGAGGTAAAGGGTTGCGAAGACCACGAGATAGGCGGACACGATCGTGGTGAGTGCCTCGACGGCCTGGACCGCCGGGTACTCCGACGCGAGAATCCTGCGGATCTGCCACCAGCCGACCATCAGGACCGCAGTGCCGCCACCGACGAGCGTCAGGACCTCGGATGTGCTGCGGACATGCTCGACCGGAAACACGAAGTAGACGCTGACCAGCACGAAGGCGGTGAGCGTCGGACGTGCTATCGCGGTCAGGAGCAACCGTCTCCGCTCCCGCGGGTCCGGTATTCGCGGAGAATCGACCATGACGATGCCCGTTCCGGAATGGTGACTTTCGCCCCTACGGTATCGATCGGGTCGAGGCGACGATGGGAAGACCGGAGTATCCGATCCGGCCCGAAAGGTCGACGCGGAGCGGCGAAGCGTGGGGAGTCATCGATGACCGAACACAACCTGTGGGTTCGACCGATCGGCGAGGTGGGTGCCACCGATGCGCCGACGGTGGGCGGTAAGTCCGCGAACCTGGGCGAACTGACCCGCGCCGGGTTCCCGGTACCCGCCGCGTTCGCCGTCACCACCGACGCGTACCTCGATGCGATGGGGGCTGCCGGGACACGAACCGAACTGGCCGCCGAGGCGGTGCCCGCGCCCGACATCGACGACGCCACGCTCATCCGCACGTCTGCCGCCCTCGCAGCCCTGGTGACCGAGTCGCCCGTCCCGGACGAGATGCGTGCGGCGATCGTCTCCGCCTACGAACGCCTCGGACCCGATGTCCCCGTCGCGGTGCGGTCGTCGGCTCCGGCGGAGGATGCCTCCGACACGTCGTTCGCCGGGATCCACGAGTCCTACACGAACATCATCGGCGCCGATGCGGTGGTCCGCGCGGTGCAGGCGTGCTGGGCGTCGTTGTGGTCCGAACGTGCCCGTACCTATCGCGGGCTGCGCGGAGTCACCGACGAACCGTCCATCGCGGTGGTCGTGCAGGTGATGGTGAAATCCGAGTCCTCCGGTGTGGCATTCACCGCCGACCCCCGCACCGGCGACCTCGACCGTATCGTGATCGAAGCGGCGCTCGGTCTCGGCGAGGTCGTCGTCGGCGGACAGGTCGAGCCCGACACCTACGTCGTCGCCAAGGACGGCTTCGAAGTGCTCGACGTCCACCTCGGTCACCAGGAGTTCCGGATCGCCTCGACCGACACCGGGGACAGCCGCGTCGCGGTCGATCCCACGCGCAGCACCCGGGTGCTCGACGACGATCAGCTCGGGCGCGTCGCACGGCTGGCCGCAGGAGTGGAACAGCACTACGGACGGCCGCAGGATCTGGAATTCGCGTTCGCGAACAACGAGTTGTGGATCGTGCAGACGCGCCCCATCACCACACTCGACCAGCCGGCAGCTGCCGCCTCGTCCGGCAACGGCGAAGCACGACCGTTGCTGACCGGCCTCGGCGCCGGTCCCGGGACGGCGACCGGGCGCGTACGGGTGCTGCACGAGCTCGTCGACGGGAAGCGCCTGAGCGACGGCGAGATCATCGTGGCGCCCATGACCCGGCCGGACTGGCTGCCGATCCTGCGGCGCGCCGGTGGCATCGTCACCGACGGTGGCGGTATCACCTGCCACGCCGCCATCGTCGGACGTGAACTCGGCAAGCCCGTCGTGGTCGGTGCCCGGACCGCCACCACCGAGCTGCGCGACGGGCAGCTGATCACCGTGGACGGCAACGCCGGGGTGGTGTTCGACGGGGCGGTCCACACGGCCGAGCGGCCTGCGGCGACGACATCCGCACCGGCGACATCGACTGGTGCCGCCGAAACGGTCACGGCCACAGCGATATACGTCAATCTTGCCACCCCCGACGCCGCAGAGGCGGTCGCCGCCACCGATGTCGACGGCGTCGGCCTGCTGCGCGCCGAGTTCATGATCACCGAAGCACTCGCAGGGGAGCACCCCTCGCACATGATCGCGCAGGGCCGTCGCGAGGAATACGTGGAGAAGATGGCGGGAGGCGTCGCGATGATCGCGGCAGCGTTCGCGCCACGCCCGGTGGTCTATCGCGCGATCGATCTGCGCAGCAACGAGTTCGCCGACCTCGAAGGCGGCGAGATCGAACCCCACGAAGAGAACCCGATGATCGGATACCGTGGGTGTTTCCGGTACGTGCGGGATCCGGAACTGTTCGCCCTGGATCTCGATGTGCTACATCGTGTTCGGAGCACGCACCCCAACGTGCACCTGATGATTCCGTTCGTGCGCACCCGCTGGGAACTTCGGGACTGCCTTGCCCAACTCGACCGGCATCCACTCGGATCCGACCAGCGAATGCTGCGCTGGATCATGGCCGAGGTCCCTTCCGTCGTCTACTGGCTGCCGGAGTACGCGAAGCTCGGAATCGACGGCGTGTCGATCGGCAGCAACGACCTCACGCAGTTGATGCTCGGTGTCGATCGGGACTCGGAGGTGTGCAAGGACCTGTTCGACACCCTCGACCCGGCCGTGCTCGACGCGATCGACCACATCATCGAACGGGCCTCGGCCGCGGGACTGACGACGTCGTTGTGCGGGCAGGCCGTGTCGACCAGCACCGATCTGGCCGAGCATCTCGTGCGGCGCGGTATCACCTCGGTGTCGGTCACGCCCGACGCTGCAGCGCAGACGAGACGGACCGTGGCGCGAGCGGAGCAGCGTATCCTGCTCGACCGCGCCCGCAGCGCGGAGGCGTGAATATCGGCGCCCGCTACCCGGTGGGCCTCTCGGCAGGGCGTTGATAGGTCAGATCCCATATCTCGGATCCGAGAGCGATCTGTTTCCAGCCGTCGCTTTCGATCCTCCGAACCAAGCGTCGGACTCGTGTACGGCGGCGGAAAGAGGCAAAAGGCCCCTGTTGTCGTCTGCCGCCCGGTGCTCGGTGTCCGCGCAGCGGCGAAAGCCGGGCGGTACGGGACGTATTCGACTCGGAATGCTCTGTCTGCGCGTCGGAATGCGCGTAACCTCTGCACCGTGTCCACGGCGGTGGCAGTGCATCAGCTCGTCAAGACCTTCGGGAGCACCCATGCGCTCGACGGTCTGGATCTCGAGGTCCGTCCCGGTGAAGTACACGGTTTTCTGGGCCCCAACGGGTCCGGCAAGTCGACGACCATCCGTATTCTCCTCGGATTGCTCCGCGCCGATTCCGGAGACGTGACGGTGCTCGGCGGTGACCCGTGGCGTGAGGCGGTGTCGCTGCACCGCCGGCTCGCCTACGTGCCGGGGGAGGTCAACCTCTGGCCCAATCTGACCGGTGGGGAGGCGATCGATCTCCTGGCCGGACTTCGGGGAGGGCTGGACGAGCTCCGTCGCGCCGAGCTCGTCGAACGATTCGAACTGGATCCGACGAAGAAGGTGCGGACGTATTCACGAGGCAACCGGCAGAAGGTTGCCATCATCGCAGCCCTGGCTTCGAACGTAGAGCTTTTTCTGTTCGACGAACCCACCTCGGGCCTCGACCCGCTCAAGGAGGAGGTCTTCCGGGACTGCGTGCGCGACGCGGTTGCTCTCGGCTGCTCGGTGCTGCTGTCGAGTCACATTCTGGCGGAGGTGGAGGCCCTGTGCGATCGAGTCACCATCATCCGGCGTGGCCGCACCGTCGAGTCCGGCACACTCGGTGAGCTGCGCCATCTGACCCGCACGTCGGTGACCGCCGAAACCGTTCGCCCGGCGGTGGGTCTCGAGACGATCGACGGAGTGCACGATCTGGACGTCCACGGACACACTGTGCGCTTCGAAGTCGATACCAAGAATCTCGAAGCGGTCCTCCGCGAACTCCTCGGGTTCGGTCTTACTTCGCTGACGAGTACGCCGCCCACCCTCGAAGAACTGTTCCTGCGGCATTACGGCGACGAATTGCCGGGGGAGCACAGTCACGCACCCGGCACACGCACCGCACCGCGGTAGAGGAGCCGGAACTGCGATGAGCGCCGCATTCGTCGGAACCGGACACCTGATACGACTTGCCGTGCGCCGCGACCGGGTGCAGCTGCCGATATGGTTGGCAGCGATCACGGTGGTCTACGCCGTCTCGGTCTCGAGCCTCGAAGGTTTGTATCCGACACAGCAGGACCTGCGCGTGCTCGCGGTGAGTTCCGCGGTCTCGCCGGTGGTGCTCGCCACCAACGGTCTGGTCTCGGGGGACAATCTGGGTGCGGTCGTCGCCGCCCAGACGCTGTTGTTCCTGGCACTGGCCGCCGGATTGATGAGCACGCTGGCGGTGGTGCGGCACACACGGCAGAACGAGGAGACCGGTCGCGCGGAACTGGTGGGTGCCAACGTCGTCGGCCGGCGGGCGATGCTCACGGCGGCTCTGACCGTCGCCGCCGGCGCGAACCTGGTACTGGTGGTGCTGCTGACCGTCGTGTCCCTCGCGTTCGGCCTGCCCTCGGACGGATCCGCCGTGCTCGGTGTCGCGACCGGTGCCGCCGGTCTCGCCTTCGCGGCTGTCGCCGCTGTGACCGCCCAGATCGCCGAGGGAGCTCGGGCAGCGAACGGGCTTGCCGGTGCCGCCCTCGGTGCGGCTTTTCTGCTGCGCGCGATCGGTGACAGTGCGGGCACGGTGGATCCGTCCGGTGTTCGCGTCACGAGCATGTGGTTGTCGTGGCTGTCGCCGATCGGGTGGTCCCAGCAGATCCGGCCGTTCGACGCGAACGCGTGGTGGATCCTGCAACTGTTCGCGGTGTTCGCGGTCGTGATGGTCGGACTCGCGTACGTCCTGACGGAACGACGGGATTTCGGTGCCGGGCTGATGCAGTCGCGTCCCGGCCCTGCCCGTGCGGGCGAACGGCTGCCGACGGCCTTCGGTCTCGCTTGGCGGCTGCAACGCACCACGCTGCTGTGGTGGGCCGTCGGTCTCGTGATCCTGGCCGCCACCTACGGCAGCGTCGCCGACGAGATGAACGACTTCCTCGACGAGGGGGGTGGGGTCGCCGACCTGATGAAGCAACTGGGGGGCGGCGCGGAAGCGCTCACCGACGCGTACTTCGCCATGACCTTCCTGATGATGGCCTTGTTGACGAGCGGCTATGCGGTGCAGTCGATTCTGCGGTTGCACGGTGAGGAGACCTCCGGCCGTGTCGAATCGGTGCTCACCACCGCACTGGGGCGGGTGCCGTGGGTGCTCACCCATCTCGTGGTCGTAGTGATCGGTGTGCTGATACTGCAGCTACTCGTGGGGATCGTGCTGGCACTGACCTACGGTGCGGCGATCGGCGACATCACCGGTCCGTCGGCCGATCTGCTTCCGGCGGCACTGGTGTACGTGCCGGCGATCGCGCTGGTCGCAGCCACGGCCGTGCTGTGCGTCGGGGCGATACCGCGTCACGGTGCGGCCGTCGCATGGGGAGTCTTCGCGGTCTGGCTGCTCATCGGGCAGCTCGGCGTACTGCTCGATCTCCCGCAATTCGTGCTCGACCTGTCGCCCTTCACCCACGTACCGGCGCTCCCGGCGGCGCCGTTGCGGATCCTGCCGCTCGCTGTCCTGACGGTGCTTGCGGCAGCCATTGCCGCGGCGGGGGTGTTCGCGATGCGCCGCCGCGATCTCGTCCTCCACTGACGTCTAGGGGACGACCATCACCGGGCAGGTCACCGTGTGCAGCAGCGCCCAGGTGGTCGAACCCAACAGCAGATTCGGGAATCCTCCTCGTCCGCGGCGGCCGAGAACCAGCAACTGCGCGTCGGCCGCGTGCGACGCCAGATAATGGGAAGGCTGGTCCAGCACGACCACCGGGTGCACCGTGACGTCGGGGAACTCCTCACCGTGCCCGGAGAGGCTCTCCGACAACAACGCCCGCTCACGGTTCTCGACACTGTCCCAGTCGATCCTGAAACGGAAGGGCGCCCGTACGTCGAGATCGGACCAGGCGTGAACGGCCACGAGCTCGGTGTCGCGCAACGCTGCCTCCTCGAACGCCGCGGTGATGGCGCGGGAGCTGTGCTCCGAACCGTCGACGCCGACCACGACCGGCCCGGAGATGTCGTTGATCTCGACGTGCGGCAGGTCGCGCACGACCACCGCAGGAGCATGCGTGTGCGTCACCAGTGCCGTGCTGACCGACCCGAATCGCTCCCATCCGAACCGGTTGTAGCCGGCACCGACGACCACCATCGACGCCGACTTCGAGCGGTCGATCAACTCGAGGGACGGAGAACCGGTGCACAGACGGGTTTCGATGTCGAGCTCACGATCGGGCACCGCGCGGCGCGCATACTCGGCGGCGTCGAGAAGTAGCTCACGTCCTTCGGACTCTTCCTGTTCGAAGAAGCCGGCGGGCATACCGATGGGAACACCGAAGGTGTTGCGGACCGACACCGTGGTGACCAGTGCCAGCGAAAGGCGGCGGCGGTCGGCTTCGCGTGCCGCCCAGGCCACGGCCTGGAGGGACGCTTTCGACCCGTCGACTCCGACGACGACGGAGCGATGTGCGGACATGGCGATCACCTCGGGTATGTCCGGGCTACTGGGCAATGTCAGTACACGCTCGTATCCCTCGGTCGCACTAGAGTCGACGGTCCCGAGTCGATCGGAGCGGGTGACCAAAGGCCCTCGTGTGCCGCCGGGTCGATGTTCACACTGAGAACTGCGAAGGCATCGACTGCCACCACGTCCGAAAGGCCTGTCATGTCCGTCTTGGTCGGCTACGCGACCGCCGGAGGATCGACGCGCGGGATCGCCGAGCGCATCGCTGCGGGGTTGGAGCGTGGCGGTGCGGTGGAGCTTCGAACGTTGACCGAGGTCGACTCGGTTCGGAAGTACGAGGTGCTGATCCTCGGCAGCGCGATCCACAACGGCCAATGGCTGCCCGAGGCCACCGCAGCCGTCGACCGGTTTCGTGGGGAACTCGGTGGGCGGGCTCTGTGGGTCTTCTCGGTCTCGTCGGTCGGGGCGACGAGCACGACCCTGTCGCCCCGGCTCGCGAGACGTCTGCGCCGGATGACTCCCGAACCACGGGCGGTGCAGGCTCTCCGCTCGTCCGCGGACGTGCGCGACCACCGGTTCTTCGCAGGCGCCATCGCCCCCGGAGATTGGCCGGGGATGGGACGGATCGTCTTCCGGCTGATGGGCGGACACTACGGTGACGCCCGCGACTGGGACGACATCGATGCGTGGACGGGACGGATCCGGGCAGGACTCGTCGAGAACACGCCGTGATCAGGCTGGGCCGGTGCCGGCCGGGCCTGTCGACGATGTGACGGTGCTCGGTTCGACGGGTTCGCGTGGGCCCTGGTCGAACCGGAACGGCGGGTACTCGTCGCGCATCAGCGCGGCATACGCCCAGACCCGGAACAGCCACCGGTCGATGCCCATCACGAAATCGAACAACCCCCGCGGGTAGGTGCCGGTGAACAGCACCGCCACCGCGGCGAAGAACACAAGGACGCCCAGCAGCGAGCCGAAGGCCCAGCTGCCGTTGCCGGCCGGATTGTCGTTCCCGTCGCCGGTCGCGACGCCGACGCTCCACCCGCCGACCAGCACCGCCAGCACGATGTAGTGAGGGATCGCAAGCAGCCACCACTTGATCAACACCAACCCCCGGGAGAGCCGCTCGGGATACTCGACGTCGAAGTCCGCCGGATAGTCCGTGCGGTGGAGACCGAACGGCGGGTACCTGTCGGTGCCCAGCGCCGAGTAGGTGTAGAAGGCGACCCGCCAGGTCCACCGCAGCACACCGACGCCGAAATCGAACAGTGCGCGTGGATAACGACCGGTGAACAGGATCGCGAATCCGGCCGCGATCGTCGTCACGAGAAAGGCTGTGTGCAGGAAGAACAGCACGATGAAATGAGGTATCGCAGCGGCCCACTTGACCAGCCACAGCCACCGCGAGATCGGTTCGTCCAGGTCGCCGCGCAGATGTACCGGATACGGCGCTGCAGGTGTGGGCGACGGCGAGGTGGCTGCGACGGTTGTTCCGATCCCCGGCGCGGACACCGGACCCGGTGGAGGAGGCCCGTGCCGACCGAGCCCGACGGCACCGACGAGCACCAACGGCACGCCGACGACGAGGAGTACCAGACCGAGAATGAGCAGCGCGAGCACGGCCGGTCCGAGCAGATCGATGTGGATTCCGGCCTGTACATCCACGCCGATCCCCGCGGACCCGTCGGCGTTCATGACCACGACCGTCCACGTGCCGTCGCGTAGATCCCACTCCAGTTGCCGTGTTCCTGTCCCTTCCGCGGATGCGACCCAGAACTGCTGTGCCGCCGGTGCAGTCGGGACGTTGCCACCGGGAACGTCTTGGTACGTGACATCGAACGGTTCGAACCGCAGGTCGGTCACCACGGTATGGGCGACACCCGACAGATAGGACTCGACGTCCTCGACCGGAGCTATGCCGACGAACACTGCCTGTGTGGGATCGGTTGCGGTGGCACGCACCAGCAGTCGGCCGATGTCCTCGCCGCGCAGGCCCGACGGAGTCTGGTCGTCGGTGACCAGGTCGAGTCGTTCGGAGACCAGCGCGTGTGTCTGTGTCCGGAAGGTCTCCGTGGGCCCGGTGAGGAATCCGCCGTCGCGCTGGAGGACGACGAACCATCCCAGCACGAGCGCTCCGACTGCAGCAGCGGCGCCGAGGAGCGCGAGGAGAGTTCCGACGATCAGCATGATCACTCTGCCGACGTTCATCGATCCGTCCTCCGGACAATCGTGGCGGCCCTCGACGTGCGATTCGTACACGATAGCTGTCGTTCGGGACCGATTTCCAGCGTCGCTCGGTCGCCGCGTCCCAGGTGGACGTGCCTGTCCGGCTTCTCGCCCGGTGTACGAGAAGCCGGACAGGGTCAGAGCGCGAGTTCCGCGCGGGCGCGGCTCAGCCAATCCATCGCGGCCCGCGGGTCGTCCACTGTTCCTCCGCCGAAGCCGAGCACGAGACCGCGTCGCAACTCCTCGAACGTGCGGACCGGCCAACCACCCATCTCGTATCCGGAGTCCTGGATCCGGGTGACGAGGTCGTCGGTCAGCCCGTTCCAGCCGCAGTAGAACGCATCCGCGTCGATGTCGGCGAGGACCTGTTCGATGCCGGTGGGGTGGCGTTCGGCGTCGGGACAGCCGTGCGTGATCAGCCCCCGGGAGATGTGCGGCGCGAGCGTGAGCATCCGGCGCAGGGCCTCCGGCGAGAAGCTCGTGAAGCGGATTCGTGAGGCGTCCTCCGGGCGGTCCTCGACCACCGCGGCGATCGCCTCGCACGCCTCGACAGCCTTGATCTCGACCTGCAGGAACACATTTGTGGCGTCGAGGACCTCGGTCAGGGTGGGCACGTGGCGGCCCTCGCCGACGTCGACGGCCCGGATGCGCTCGTAGGGAAGTTCCGCGACAGGACCGAGCCCGTGGCCCGACGGGTCGGCGGCGGTGCGATCGAGGGTCGCATCATGCACCACGATCGGTACACCGTCCGAGGACAGTCGCACGTCGAACTCGAGTTCGTGGACACCGATCTCCTCGGCGAGCAGGAACGATTCGATCGTGTTCTCGGGGGACAGGTCCTTGGCGCCGCGGTGCCCGACGACGTGGTAGGTGCCGCGGCGGGGGGTCGATTCGGTGGTGGCCATCAGGCGACGAGCTCCTCGTACTGCTTGCGGATGTCTTCTGTGTCGCGCCGGATCACCGTCGCGGCCGCGGCGAGCGCGGCGGCCGGATCGGCGTTCTCGGTGTAGAGCTTCTGGATCACGGTGCGCATCTCGAGGATGGTCGAGGACACGTAGCGGCGGACGGCATCGGGCTGGCGGGCGCGGTCGAGTTGTTCCACGGCGAGACCGTAGTTCGGATTCTCGGCGATGCGGCTCGTGACGATCGGGGACGTCGTGGCCCCCTTCGTCGCCGGCAGGTATCCGGTGCCGACCGCCCATTCTGCTGCCTCGTCGTCGCCGGCGAGGAATTCGATCACCTTGGCCGCGGCGGCCTTCCGTTCCGGGTCGGCCTGCTTGAGAATGCCGAGTCCGGCACCGCCGGTGGGTACACCGGTGTCCTGTGCGACGGGAAGGAAACCGGCTCCGAGCTCGAACCCGGCCGCGTCGGCGCCCTTCGTCAGACCGGTCAGCGAACCCGTCGAGTTGCAGACGGTGGCCACGAGCCCGTTCGTGAAGTCGGTGTTCATCTCCTGCGCGAGATAACCGATCCGGTCGTCGTTGACACAGGCGCGGTCGAACTCGGCGGCGGCGATCGACGCGGCGGCGTCCACGGTGACATCGAGCCCGTCGGAGATCGAGCCGCCGAAATTCCACAGCAGCCCTTGCATGTACCAGTCGTCGGCGCCGGTATAGGCGCGCATCATCAGTTTGTTTCCGCGGTAGTCGCGGCCGGTGATGCGGTTGCCCCACTCGCGGAACTCGTCCCAGGTCTCGGGCGCACGGTCGGGCAGACCCGCATCCGCGAAGATCTCCTTGTTGTAGTAGAACAACGGAGTCGACCGGCCGAACGGGACCCAGAACGCTTCGCCGCGTACAACGCCTTCCTGGAAGAGGCGGTCGTGGTAGGTGTCGGCGTTCCACGTATCGGTGAAATAGCCGTCCATCGGTTCGAGATGCCCGGACAGGAAGAATTTGTTCCACGACACGTCCGAGAAGATCGCCAGGTCGGGGATCTGCCGCGCCTGAAGGCCGGCCGAAAGTTTTTCGGTGAGCCCGTCGTAGCCCTGGAACTGCTGGATCTCGACGTAGATGTCGTTCTGGGATTCGTTGAAACGGCGGATCAGTGCGGCGAGGACCTCGCCGTTCGTGCCGGCCCAGCCGCTCCAGAACACCACATTGGTGCGACCTGCGAACTCACCGGGCGGATCGACATCGGGTTGACCGAACGAACCGGACGACCCGCCGGCAGGCGAGCCGCACGCGGCCAGGATGGGGACGGACGCCGCGGCGATTCCGGCCACGGTCAGGAACCGACGTCGGCTGAGTGACGGAACGGGTGCGGTGTTTCGTCGGATGGACGGGAACATGAATTCTCCTCGAAGGGGATTCGTGGGGAAGGGGAGGTCAGCGCCGTGCGGCAGCGCCGGCGAAACCGGCGATGATGTAGCGCTGGGCGAACAGGAACAGCAGGAGCATCGGCAGGATCACCAGGACGGTGCCGGCCATGATCGGGCCCCACTGGTCGACACCTTCGGTCTCCTTGAGAAACATCAGACCGATGGGCAGCGTGCGGGCCTGCAGAGTGTTGGTCACGAGCAGCGGCCAGATGAAGTCGTTCCACTCGTCGATGACCGCGATCAGCGCCACCGTGACGACGGCGGGACGCGACATCGGAAGGACGAAGTGCACGAGTCGGCGCAGATGACCGCAGCCGTCGAGCTCGGCGGCTTCGAGCACTTCCTTCGGCAGTGCCAGGAAGTGTTGACGCAGAAGGAAGGTCCCGAAGGCACTCGCGAGACCGGGAAGGAAGATGCCCGCATAGGTATTGATCAGACCGAGGTTGCCGATGGTGATGTAGTTGATCAGCAGGGTGACGTGGCCCGGCACCATGAGCGCTCCGAGGACGGCGAGGAAGAAGATCTTCTTGCCCGGAAAACGCAGGAACGCGAAGGCATAGGCGCTGAAGACCGCGAGCAGCACCTTCAGCGTCGATCCGACCGCGGTGACGATCACCGAGTTGACGAAGAACTGTCCGAACGGCACCGCCTCCCATGCGCGGGCGAGATGCTCGAGCGTGATCGTCGACGGAATCCATTGCGGCGGCCACGAATAGATCTCGTGTTCCGGTTTGAACGCCGAGGAGACCATCCAGTAGAAGGGGACGAGGAAGACTGCGGCGACGACGACGAGCCCGAGGACGGTGAGGGGCTTGCCGATTCGTCGTCCGCGGAGACGGCGACCGGGCTTCGTGCTGCGCACCCTGAAGGGGCGTTCGACGGTGGTGGTCATCGGTAGTGCACCTTCTTCTCGACGAAGCGCATCTGCAGAACGGTGACGACCATGAGCAGGACGAACATGATCATCGCGCCGGCCGCGGCGGATCCGGCCTTGAATTGCCGGAATCCCTCGTTGTAGATGAACCAGCTCAACGTGGTGGTCGCACCGGCCGGTCCGCCGCCGGTCATCATCGCGATGAGGTCGAACGACTGGAACGCGCCGATGACCTGGGTGACGAGCAGGAAGAACGTCGTGGGGGAGAGCAGGGGCATCGTGATGTGCCGGAAGGTCTGCCATCGCGACGCGCCGTCGAGTCGCGCGGCTTCCATCACGTCCCGGGGGAGGGCGAGAATCGCCGCGAGGTAGACGATGGCGACGAATCCCACGCCTTTCCAGACGGCCACGATGATGAGCGCGGGCAGTGCCCAGCTGCTCGAGGTCGTCCAGTGCGGGGAGTCGAGTCCGAAGGTGTCGAACAGGATGCGGGACAACCCGTAGTTGGGATCGAAGAGGAACAGCCAGATGGCGGCGACCGCGGCACCCGACAGGATGTGGGGTGAGAATGCCAGTGCCGAGACCGCCGATCGCCCTCGGTTTCCGGAGGCGAACAGCAGGGCCAGCGCGAGGCCCCCGGTGAGGCCGATGCCGACGACGGCGAGGACCCAGACCGCTGTGATGCGAAGAACTCTCAGGAACGACGGATCGCTCAGCAGGGTGACGTAGTTGTCGAGCCCCACGAAGGTGGGGGACGGCGCGATCATGTCCCATCGCGTCAGACTCAGCGCGGCGTTACCGAGCACCGGCCAATAGGCGAACACGACGATCAACGCGAGATTGGGGAATGCGAACAGCGCGAACAACAGGTACTCGCGCCGCTTTCGGTCGCGGGCGCCGCGGCGGCGGTCGGACCGCCTGCCCGGGGGAGCTGCTGGGGTGACGGGCGCCGCCGTTGCCCGCACGGGTGTGTCGGGAGCGCGCTGGGCGGTGACGGACATGTCCGCCCTCCTTCCGAGTTATCAACGAACTGTTATTTCCGGGGTGGAATGCCGATCATGGTGGCACTGCCGACGGGGGTGGTCAAAATGGACGTCGGCACCCCTGGTGAGAGCTGTCGGTATGTTGATATGTGAGATGAAGGCTTGTGATACAACGCAATTCACGGGAATGTCGGTCATCGCTCACCGTGGGTGTCAAGTTCCGTTGGGTCGGGATCCAGCGAAGTTTCCTTTCGTGTTCACAACCCGTTAATCACATGAAAAGTGATATAAACAGCGTCACCGATCCCCGATTCGACGATGGAGGCGACCGCTGTGCCCTCGAAAGCCATCAGCACGTCACGCCAGGAACGGCTCGATGCGATCATCGAAGTGCTGCTCGCCGACGACACGACCTCGGCGCAGGCGCTCGCCGAGACGTTCGGGGTCTCGCTCATGACCGTCCACCGCGATCTCGACGAACTTCAGCGCCGCGGCATCGTCCGCAAGTTCCGTGGTGGAGTCAGCGTGGCGCGTACGAGCACGTACGAGATCAGTGCCGCGCTGCGCCGACGCCTGGCCGTGCCGGAGAAATCTGCGATCGCCGCAGCGGCGGCCCGCACGGTGACGCCCGGAAGTTCGATCCTGCTCGACGATTCGACCACGGTGGCGATCATGGTCGACCACTTGCTCGACGTCGAGGACCTGCACGTGGTCACCAACTATCTGCCCACCCTCACCCGTCTCGGGCGTGCCGCCACCGGAGTGGGAAGCAGCACCGTGACGGGACTCGGAGGCACCTACAACGTGAGTCACGAATCGTTCCTCGGGGTCGGCGCCGTGAGTGCGATCCGGGCGCTCCGCGTCGACGTCGCCTTCCTGTCCACCACGACGGTCGACACAGAAGGCCTCTACCATCAGGAGGAATCGATCGTGGCGGTCAAGTCCGCCATGATCCGCTCCGCGCGCCGCAGTGTGCTGCTGGCCGATTCGACCAAGCTCGGGGCCACGTCGCTCCACCGCATCTGCGACTGGGACGTCGTCGACGAGTTGATCACCGATGCCGGTGCTCCCGTCGACCTGCTCGACACGATCCGTGCCCGCGGGGTGCAGGTGACCACGGTCGACGCCGAACGGGACGAGAACGCAACCGCCTGCTCCGAACGAGAGCAGGGCGCCGAAGAACACGACGAGGAGAACACGTGAGCCAGACGGACACCGACCGGACACCGCGGGTGCAGATCGACACCGGCGTCCATGCCGTGCTGTGGGACATGGACGGCACGCTCGTCGACACCGAACCGTACTGGTTCCGGGCCGAGACCATGCTCACAGCCGAACACGGTGTTCCGTGGACTCACGAGCAGGCGGCCGCACTGGTGGGCAACTCGCTGCCCACGTCCGCTGCGATCCTGCGGGAGGCCGGCGTCGGCCTCGGAATTCGGCAGATCATCGACACCTTGGTCGACTCCGTGGTCGAGCAGGTCCGTGAGGCCGTGCCGTGGCGCCCGGGCGCCCGGGAACTGCTCGCCGAGATCCGGGATGCCGACGTCCCGTGTGTCATGGTCACGATGAGCGAGCGAAAGCTGGCCTCCGAGATTCACCGGCTCCTGCCCTCCGGCACCTTCGAATTCGTGATCAGTGGCGACATGGTCGAGCGCGGGAAGCCCGATCCGCAGCCCTACGATCTGGCCGTGGAACGACTCTCCGCGACCCGCGGAGTCCTCTCGCGTGAGCGGATCGTGGCCATCGAGGACTCGCTGCCCGGTCTCGCGTCGGCCAAGGCGGCGGGTGTCGTGACCCTCGGTGTGCCGAACATGGTGGCCTTGCCCGACGGTCCCGGCCACACGCTGTGGCCGACACTCGAAGGTCGTGGTCTCGCCGACCTCGGTCGTTTGCTCGACGCGGCCTGACAGTGGCGGCGGGACCCGCGCGGGTCCCGCCGCGGTGGGGTCTATGCGCTCAGCCGACGACCGGTGACCCCATCGAAGAGGTGCACCGCCGACGCATCCGGACGCACGCGCACCGTCGTGTCCACCGCAGGATGATTGTTTCCGTCGGTGCGCACGGTGAGCGGGTACGAGTACTCCGCACCGGTCACCCGTCCGTACAGATAGGCATCGGCACCGAGAACCTCCACGGCATCGACGATCATGTCCACACCGTCGGAATCCCCGGTGAGATGCGCGGATTCGGGTCGAACACCCACCGTGACCTGCCCGCTCGTGACCGCTCTCGAGACCGTCCGCTCCACCGGAACGACGGTACCCGCGAAGTCGACGCCACCGTCGACGAGCGGCAGATCGAACAGACTCATGGCCGGTGATCCGATGAACCCGGCGACGAACCGGTTCGCCGGACGTTCGTAGAGCGCGCGCGGGGTGTCGACCTGCTGCAGGAGCCCTCCGTCGAGCACTGCGACACGGTCGCCCATCGTCATCGCCTCGACCTGGTCATGCGTGACGTACACGGTGGTGACGCCGAGACGGCGTGTCAGCCGCGAGATCTCGTTCCGGGTCTGCACACGCAGCTTGGCATCCAGATTCGACAGCGGCTCGTCCATGAGGAAGACCTGCGGATTGCGGACGATGGCGCGTCCCATCGCCACCCGCTGACGTTGTCCACCGGACAGTGCGGAGGGCTTACGCCCGAGATGCTGTTCGAGATCGAGCATGCGCGCTGCCTCCGTCACGCGGCGGGTGCGTTCGTCCTTCGAGACCCCGGCGATCTTCAGGGCGAATCCCATGTTGTCCGCGACGGTCATGTGCGGATAGAGCGCGTAGTTCTGGAAGACCATCGCAATGTCGCGTCGCGAGGACTCGACATCGGTGACGTCGGTGTCGCCGATGAACAGATGCCCCGCATCGATTTCCTCGAGACCGGCGAGCATGCGCAATGAGGTCGTCTTGCCGCAACCGGACGGGCCCACGAGCACGAGGAACTCGCCGTCGGCGATGTCGAGGTCGAGCCCGTCGACCGCGGGACGGGGCGCGCCGGAATAGTGCCGGGTGACGCCGTCGAAAGTAACTGTTGCCACGAAATATTCCTCTCACGGGCAGGAACGTGCCCGACGATCCGAAGTGAAGAGACGTCCGAGACGGACCGATGCATCACATCGGGTCTCCGTGAACGACAGGCAGCGTCGATCCGAACGGGATGTGGACCGTGCGAGAGGAGTGTGCGGGGGACCGTTCGAGCACCGGGACCCCGAGCACGTCACGCGATCAGCGAGCGGTGTTCGCCGGTCGGCCCGCACCTCGTCGTGCAACGATGTCGTCGAACGCATCGATGAGACCGGCGGGATACCAGCGGGAATTCGTATCCGCGGTGGTGGCGACGAGCAGCAATTGCCGTTCGCTTGCGCCGGTCGCGATCGCGGCGAGCCGCTCCCGTCCCTCGTCGTCGAGCGCCGCGACCGCTGCCGCAAGGTCGGCGACGAGGAGCACGCGCGGGGGTCCGACGATCGGTGAATCGAGTGCGGCCACGACACGGGTGATCTGCTCGGCGGTCGTAGCCCAGCAGCTCGGCCCCGAGGGAAGCGGGGCCGATCCTCCGAGCCAGCGATGCCGACGGTGGGGGTCGACGACGACCAGATCATGGGTGTCGCCGGTCAGCGTCGTCATGGCGATCAGATCGAGCGACACGCTGGGCGCCGAGCGGCGCTCGTCGCGTTGGATCAGCAGGTGTCGTCCGGCGGAGAGATCCCACGAGACGGGTGTGCCGTCGCTGTCGCGCCCGAACGGGATCGTCGTTCTACATATGGTGGCCCGTGTGGTGAGTCCACGAGCAGATCGCATCGGGAGGGAAGGCCGGCACGATCGATGTGTGGGCGGCATGGCGGGCATCGGCATGGCGGATCCGTTTCGTATCGCTGGGTCCGGAGCGATCCCCGGACGGCAGAACTCTAGAGGGGGCTACCGACAGGAACGGTCGAGCGCAGGTCGCAGCCGTTACGGAGCGCCGACTTCGGGGTAATCGCCGTCATGCGCCCGATTGCGACAGTCCTCGCCGTAGCCACCATCACCGCCTTCGGCGGTCACCTCGCCTCCGCAGCGCCCGCTCCGATCGTGGACGACAGCGGCGCAATCGCCGCCCCGAGCAGTACACAGATCTCGTTCGCCCACACCCCGAGCGGTCTGCGCGCCGGCACCGCGAACGAACACGAGTCCCGCGCCGGTGTGTCGATCGTCAAGCTGTACCTGGCCGAGTACGTCCTCACCTCCGGCGAGCCCGCGGACCATGCCGACGCGACCGAGATGATCCGGTCGTCGAACGATGCGATCGCCGACCGTCTGCACGCGAAATACCCGCAGGCGATCTCCTCGATCGCAGCGGAATTCGGACTCACCGACACCTACGTGCCCGGCTACTGGGGTGTCGGCACCACGTCGACGCACGACATGGTCACCTATCTCGAGACGAAGAAACGCACCGATCCCGGTTCACCGGTGCTCGCCGCGATGGCCTCGGCCTACGACACCGCGGCCGACGGATATCCGCAGGATTACGGCACGGCGCTGATCGCCGGTGTCATCGGCACGAAATGGGGATGGAGCGACGACCGCTCGTTCCACGCCTCCGCCTCGTTCGGTCCCGACTTCTCCGTCGCGGCGTCGACCTACGGCTCTGCCGCACAATTGTCCGAGCATGTCCTCGGCGCATTCACCGAAGGGGTGCCGCCCGGACCGGAACCCGGTCCTCGGCTGCAGGACTGCCCGCCGCTCGGTCTGCTCGCCGGCGATCCCCTCCTGGGAGCACCCGCGCAGGACCTCCTCGACGGACTGCCGCCGGTCGTCACCGATCCGATCTGCGGCTGACCACGACAACGATCAGATGCGGCGCATGACGGACACGACCGTGCCCAGCACGATCGCCTCGTCACCGTCGAGGACGGGGTAGGCGGAGTTCCGCGGTTCGAGATAGACGTGACCGGACCGGCGTCGATACACCTTGACCGTCGCTTCGCCGTCGATCATCGCCGCGACGATCTGACCGGAGTGGGCCTCGTGCTGCCGCCGAACCACCACCGTGTCGCCGTCGCAGATCGCCGCATCGACCATCGAATCGCCGCGCACACGCAACGCGAAGACGGTGCCGGAGCCCACCAGATCGCGGGGGAGTGTGAGCAGGTCGTCGGTGTGCTCCTCGGCGAGAATCGGTGCGCCCGCCGCGATGTCGCCGACGACCGGCACGGTCACGGTGTCGTCGGACGCTCGTTCCCCACCGGTTGCGCCGAGGAACGGGCGCACGTCGAGCTGTCGGGCGACGGCGCTGCCGCGGCGCAGGAAGCCCTTCTCTTCGAGGCTCGCGAGATGCTTCGACACCGTCGACGTCGACCGGAGACCCACCGATTCGGCGATCTGACGGGTGCTCGGCGACGACCCCTGAGCGACGATCCAGTCCCGGATCGCAGCCAGGATCTGCTGCTGGCGCAGCGGCAGGGAAGCGGGGTCGAGGCCCCCGAACATGTCGAAATCGTCGTAACCGGTCACCCGGCGAATCGTAGTGGGCGAGACGGGCTCGGTCCGCTGCGGGCGGCGGACCGGACGAGAGAGCGGAGCCGGCACCGCTACGCGGTCTCCGCCAGGTCCGGGGGAGTACCGGCGGAGCCCGGTCCGTTCTGCAGCTGCTCCATCGCGCGGCGTTCCCTCAACGCACGGATGAGCTGCCGGTCCTGCACCTCCGCCGGATCGGCGGACAGGGCCGGAATCGAGAATCCGACCAGGGCGCCGCCCAGCAGCGCGAGGGCCACCCGGACCGAGTCGTCCTCCCGGATGTTCAGGACGAGCTCCAGGAACACGAGGGCGCCGACGACCAAGAGCACGACTCCGGCCAGAGCCAGGATCCGGCGCACCCGAGGCTTCGGGCGCGATCCCGGTGGCAACGGCATCGACTGGGCCGCCAGATGCCACAGCCGGGCATCGATGCTCTCGCGGACCGGACGCTTCCGGAACTCGTCGCCGAGTTCGTTGTAGATGGCGAGATCGGCTGCGATCCGGATCCGGAGGTTTCTGCGGGCCAGCTCGCGCGACAGGCGTACGGCTGCCCACGCCACCGTCCCGGTGACGAGTGCAACGACGACAAGAATCCAGATACTCACGTCGGAACATTACGACAGGGAAGCAGGAATCGGCGGGAGGCGGCCGGCTTCGTGCGGACCGCGCGGCGCCGGCCGAGAAATGGGCCGACCGAGAAGCGAAAGGCGGTGCCCCCGGTGAGACTCGAACTCACACTGGACGGGTTTTGAATCCGTTTCCTCTGCCAATTGGGATACGGGGGCGTTGCGGACACCACTGTAGAGGATCGGGCGAAGCGGGCGCGCACCGGTACCCTTCTTACGTTCCACCCCCGCACCGGGGACCGCCAGTACCGAGGGGAAGGCCCGACCATGACCTCCGCGCCGCACGACAGCACACCAACTCCGCGTCGGGTCGTCGTAGCGGAAGACGAGGCCCTGATCAGGCTCGATCTCGTCGAGATGCTGCGGGAAGAGGGCTACGAGGTGGTCGGCGAGGCCGGCGACGGACAGCGCGCCGTCGAGCTCGCCGACGAGCTCCGTCCCGATCTGGTGATCATGGATGTCAAGATGCCGCGACGCGACGGCATCGACGCCGCGTCCGAGATCGCACAGCGCCGCATCGCCCCTGTGGTCATTCTCACAGCCTTCAGCCAGCGCGAACTCGTCGAACGCGCCCGCGACGCAGGCGCTATGGCGTACCTCGTCAAGCCGTTCTCGAAGAGCGATCTCGTGCCCGCCATCGAGGTGGCCGTGAGTCGCTTCTCCGAACTGCGCGAACTCGAGCGCGAGGTGCAGGGCCTCAACGAGCGCTTCGAGACCCGCAAACTCGTCGACCGGGCCAAGGGTCTGCTCATGGAGAAGCACGCGATGACCGAGCCGGAAGCGTTCCGGTGGATCCAGCGGGCAGCTATGGACCGCCGCACCACCATGAAGCAGGTCGCCGTGGTGGTTCTCGAGACCCTCGGAAACGACACCACCGAGTAGCTGTCCGAACCGGTTTCGCGTGCTCACGGCGCTGTGCCGTGTTACCGCCACATCAAATCTCCGCCCCGCAGATAACGGTCGTATCACAAGGATTTCGGCCCGGTTCGCGGGGTCCTTCCGACCGCTATGTTTCGACCACATCCGGAATCCGCCGGATGCGGTGTCAGGCGTTCGAAGGAGAGTTGAATGGCAAGACGGACTCTGGTCCGCGCCGTAGCGGTACTCGGTGCTGCGACGCTCGCCCTCGCCGGGTGCAGTTCGGACAGTGACGATTCGACGTCCGGCACGTCGGCCGGCGACGAGGGATCGGCGGCCGCGACGACCGTCGAGACCGATTGCGAACCGCAACAGGCCACAGCAGGGGCGACTCCCGCCACGGGACCGCTGAAGATCGGCACGATCCTCCCCGAGACCGGCAGCCTCGCCTTCCTCGGACCGCCCGAGGTCGCCGCCGTCCGACTCGCCGTCGACGAGATCAATGCCGCGGGTGGAGTTCTCGACCAACCCGTCGAACTGTTCCCCGGCGATTCCGGCGACACGACGACCGATACCGCGAACACCACCGTCGACCGGCACCTCGCCAGCGGCACCCAGGTGATCGTGGGCGCAGCCTCGTCGTCGGTCTCGCTCAAGGTGATCGACAAGATCGTCAGCGCCGGCGTCGTGCAGTTCTCGCCGGCGAACACGTCCGACCAGTTCGTCTGTTATCCCGACCGCGGGTTGTACTTCCGTACCGCCCCCACCGACGTGCTCCAGGCGCAGGCGCTCGCGCAGTTGATCGCCGAGGACGGAGCGCAGCGCGTGTCGATCCTGGCGCTGAACGATCCGTACGGCACCGGCCTCGCCGAGAACACCGTGAGCAACCTCGTCGACGCCGGTATCCCGGAGGACCAGATCCAGAAGATCATCTACGACCCCAACGCGCAGTCGTTCAACGCGGAGGTCGACCAGGTGGTCAACTTCGGACCGGATGCGGTGGCGCTCATCGGGTTCGAGGAGTCGGCGAAGATCATCACCCGCATGCACGAGGTGGGCATCGGCCCGTCCGACGGCACAGCGGTGTTCGGCGTCGACGGCAACATGGGTAATGCGCTGGGCGAGAACGTCGCCGAGGGACTGCTCGACGGCATGGCCGGCACCACACCGCTGACCGACACCGGGCAGGAGTTCCAGCAGCGATTGCTCGGCGTCGATCCCGGTCTGATCGACTTCAACTATGCCGGTGAGTCGTACGACGCGGTAGTGGTCTCGGCGCTGGCCGCCGTGCAGGCAGGATCGACCGCCGGGGTGGACATCGCCGCGAACATCAACTCGGTGACCCGTGACGGGGCGAAGTGCACCAGTTACCAGCAGTGCCTCGACCTTCTCCGTGCGGGTGAGGACATCGACTACGACGGTGCCACCGGCGAACTCACCTTCGTGGACGCGGGCGAACCGGGTGTGGGGTCGTACGGCCGACTCGTGTTCGGTCCCGACAACACGCTGACCACCGAGGACTACATCGTGGTCGGGGAGTGACCGGCAGGTCGTGAGCGAAGGGGTGGCCGCCGGTGGGCGGTCACCCCTTCGGCTTCTCCCGGCTGCCGGCGAGAGTACCGAGATACAGTTCCACGACCTTCGGGTCGTGCATGAGATTCGTGCCGGTGTCGGTGTAGGCGTTGCGGCCCTGGTCGAGAACGTAACCGCGGTCGCAGATCTGCAGGCAGCGCCGTGCGTTCTGCTCGACCATGATGATCGAGACCCCCGCGGCGTTGATCTTCTTGCAGCGGATGAAGACCTCGTCCTGGAACATCGGAGACAGTCCGGCCGACGGCTCGTCGAGGAGCAGCACCGACGGCTCCATCATCAACGCCCGGCCCATCGCGACCATCTGGCGCTCACCGCCGGACAGCGCCCCCGCCTTGACCTTCCGGCGCTCGGCGAGCAGCGGGAACAGCGACGCCACCCGCTCGAACTGCTTCTCGAACGCCTTGGGGCGCAGATAGATCCCCATCTCGAGGTTCTCCTCGATGGTGAGCGAGGGGAACACGTTCTGCGTCTGCGGCACGTAGCCGATCCCTTTGCGCACGAGGACGTGCGCGGGCGCCGACGTGATCGGGTCCCCGCCCAGCGTGACGGTACCGCTGCGGATGGGGATGAGACCGAACAACGCCTTGAGCAGAGTGGACTTGCCGGCTCCGTTCGGACCGATGATGCCCACGATCTCTCCGTCGCGCAGGTAGAAGTTGCAGCCGCGCAGGATGTCCACCCCGGGGAAGTAACCGGCCACGAGGTCGTCGGCGCGCAGGAGTGCGTCGGTGGCGAGGCGGGCATGCTCCTCCGGGGACGCCGCACGCTCGGCCGGCGTGGTCCCGGTGGGCGTGGTTCGGGTGGGTATCGCCTCGGCGGGTGTCGTCTCGGTGGGCGTAGGAGGGATGTTTTCACTCACGGCTTCTCCAGTGTTCTCGCCGTCGTGTCCGTCGACGCGGCATCGGACAGGTCGCCTCCGGCTTCGAGGGTCTGCGCCTCCGCGTCGGCGAGGGCGTCGGCGAGTTCGGCGGTCGCGCCCACGGGATTGCCGTCGTCGTCGAATTCGAGTGCCTGATCGTGATGACTGCCGAGATAGGCGTCGACCACGGCGGGATCGGACGACAACGCCTCCGGTGGTGCCTCCGCGATCACCGAACCCTGCGCCATCACCACCACCCAGTCGGAGATGTCGCGGATGACGTCCATGTCGTGCTCGACGAACACCACCGTCGTCCCGTCGTCGCGCAATGTCTTGATGTGCCCGAGCAGGCTCTGCGTGAGCGCCGGATTGACCCCGGCCATCGGCTCGTCGAGCATGACGACGGTCGGCTCGGTCATCAGCGCCCGTGCCATCTCGAGCAGTTTGCGCTGGCCACCGGACAGCGAACCGGCGAAGTCCTCGGCCTTCGCCGCCAGCCCGAAGCGGTCGAGCAGTTCGTGCGCGCGTGCGGTGATCTCGCGTTCCTGCCGGCGCCACGTCCACGGCAGCAGCGCACCGGCCATGCGCTCCCCGGTCTGGTGCCGGGCGCCGAGGCGGACGTTGTCGAGGACGGTCATCTTCGACAACGCCTTGGTGAGCTGGAAGGTGCGCACGATCCCGCGGCGTGCCACCTGATGGGGATGAAGTCGGCCGAGCCGGACGCCGTCCATCGCCCACGTGCCGGTGTCGGGCCGGTCGAAACCGGTGAGGAGATTGAACAGGGTGGTCTTGCCGGCGCCGTTCGGGCCGATCAGACCGGTGATGCACGAGCGTTGGATCTCGAGATGGCCCACGTCCACGGCCTTGAGTCCCCCGAAAGTGCGGCACAGGTCGTCGACGACGAGGATCGGGTCGGGTTTGGCGGCACCGGGCGTGCGGGGGACGCCGGCGAACAGGGCGGCGCGTTCGTCCGCGCCGAGGATCGTCCGGGACGTCTGCGGGTCGGGTCGGATCGTGTCAGGCATCGAGTTGCACCTTCCGCTTACTTCCCAGGATGCCTTGTGGCCGGAAGACCATCATCACCGCGATGAGAACGCCGAGCAGTACGTACCGCATCGCGCCGACCTGCTGTTCGGTGAGGGGTAGCAGCGGGTCGGGTCCCGCGATCGCCTGACGCAGGAAGGCGTCCGGGAGGGTGAGCAGGAACCAGAACACCATCGCACCGAGCACCGGTCCGAAGACCGTTCCCGCCCCGCCGAGGATGAGCGCGCCGAACGCGAAGAACGTCTGCGCCGTCGAGTAGAAGTCGGGGTTGATCGACTTGGTTTGCAGCGCGTTGAAGATACCGCCGAGACCACCGATCATGCCGCCGAGCACCAGGGCCTGCATCTTGTAGGCGAAGACGTTCTTGCCCAGCGCCCGGGCCGCGTCCTCGTCCTCGCGCACCGCTTCGAGGACCCGCCCCCACGGACTGTGGGAGAGGAGATAGACCAGGCCGCACAGCAGCAGCACGAGCGTCCATCCGACGACCATCGCCCACAGGTCGTCGCCGTAGAACCGCATGCCGAGCAGGTTGTACTGGCGACTCGAGTCGAACGGGCTCAGAGAGGTGAACGGGTCGGCGAATCCCCACAGGCCGCGGGTGGAGCCGGTCACGGAGTCGGATGCGGTGGAGCGGAACACCAAGCGCAGGATCTCCGCCGCGGCGATCGTGGCGATGGCGAGATAGTCGGCGCGCAACCGCAGGGTGGGGATGCCGAGGACCAGGGCGAGCACACCTGCCAGGGCGAGGCCGACGAGGATGCCCACCCACAACGGCTGGTCGTAGGTGACGGTCATGATGCCCACGCCGTAACCGCCCAGCAGCGCGAAGCCGATCTGCCCGAAGTTCAGCAGGCCGGCGTAACCGTAGTGCAGGTTCAGCCCGATCGCGAGCAGGGCGTAGAAGATCGCCGACGGGCCGATGAGCTGGGCGAAGGAAACCTGTAGTACCGCAACGAGATCCATGGGTCAACCGATCCTTGTCCGACTGCCGAGGATGCCCTGGGGGCGGATGACCAGGATCACGATGAGTACGAGCAGACCGCCGATGTACTTCAGGTCCGGGTTGATCAGGAGGGTGGACAGCTGGACGAGGAGGCCCACCACCACGCATCCGACCAGCGCGCCGTAGGCGGTACCGAGGCCGCCGAGGATGATGCCGGCGAACATCAGCAGGAGAAGTTTGAAGCCCATCTCCCACTGCACGCGCCCTCCGAGCTCCGACAGGCCGAAGAGCACACCGCCGAGTGCGGCGAGTCCGCCGCCGAGCCCCCACACGAAACGGATGACGTGTTCGACGTCGATCCCCGATGACGCCGCGAGGTCGCGGTTGTCGGCCACGGCGCGCATGGCTTTGCCGATCCGGGTGCGCTGCAGCAGCAGGGCCACCCCGACGAGCACCACGAGGCTGATCACGATGCACGCGAGGTTGACCGGTGTGATCGCGATCGGCCCCCATACCAGCTGTTGCTGGGCCTGGTAGTCGTCGAAGGGCTGTGTGCGGTCGGAGAAGAAGGCCAGGATGAGATACCGCAACGAGATCGCGAGGCCGATCGAGACCACCAGCTGAGCGATCAGGCCGGTGCGGCGCCGCCGGAGCGGAGCCCAGATCAGCGTGTTGTTGAGCAGGCCGATGATGATGCCGACGATCACCGCCAGGATCGTGGCGGGTATCAAGTGGACGCCGAGCGTGACGTTGAAGATCCACGCCGCGACCGCCCCGAGGGTCACCAACTCGCCGTGGGCGAAGTTCGTCAGGCCCGTGGTGCCGAAGATGAGGCTCAGGCCCACCCCTGCGATGGCGATGACCAGGCCGAAACGCAGACCGTCGACGATCGTGCGCACCAGCGTCTCGCTCCAGGCGACCGTCGAGCCGGTGCGTGCCTCTCCGAACGAGAAGATCACCGTGTTGGCCTGTCCCGGCGCCACTTCCCGGGTGACGGAGGTCTGGACGGTGACGTCGTCGGGCAGGCTCTCGGTGTCGATGTCGAAGACGTAGGTGCCCGGCGGGACGGTGAGTTCCCAACGTCCGCCGTCGGCCGACTCGGCTTCGGCGACCACCTCGCCGCCACTGGTCGTCGCACGGACGACGACGCCGTCGAGGCGTTCACCGGCGTTGTTGAGTGTGCCGCGGACCGTCACCCCCTCCGCGGACTCCTCGCCGGGGGACGCCGGTGCCGTGTTCGCGGGCGGCGAAGGTGGATCCGGGGGATCCTGCGCGGAGGAGAATCCGACGCCGAGAAGGACGAACAGGACACTCGCGAGCGTGACGAGTGCGGCGCGGACCGATCGGCGGAGTGTCGACGTCGGTGGTCGCCGACATCCCGAGGTTGGGGCCACGCAGGTCCTCCCGGTCGGTGCGCTGTCATCGAGCGCGGCACCGCGCCCGAGGTGTCATCCGAACAGGGATGACACCGGACTACGGTGTCGTGACAGGGGACTCTATCGGCTGCGACGCGGCTCGAGGGAAAAATTGGATCACCCGGACGTTTCGGTCTCGTTTCTTCGGTCGACGAGCGTTCGCAGATGGCGGCGGGACGCAGGTCGGGCGGTGTGGCCGACGCTGTCGCCCACGGTCCCTAGACTGGCACGCGTGACCCGTGCATCCACTTCCGCGACGTCCACCGCGGCCACCGACGACCGCCCGACCCTGCTGCTCCTCGACGGCCATTCGCTCGCGTTCCGCGCGTTCTACGCGCTGCCCGCCGAGAACTTCAAGACCCACAGCGGGCAGACCACGAACGCGGTCTACGGGTTCACCTCCATGCTCATCAACCTGCTGCGCGACGAACAGCCCACGCACGTCGCGGCGGCATTCGACGTCAGCCGCAAGACCTTCCGTGCCGAACTGTTCGCCGCCTACAAGGCCCAGCGCAGCGCCGCGCCCGACGATTTCAAGGGCCAGATCGACCTCACCAAGGACGTCCTCGGCGCGATGGGTATCCCGGTCATGGCGATCGAGGGTTACGAGGCCGACGACATCATCGCCACGCTCGCCACGCAGGCGCATGCCCAGGGCTTCAAGGTGCTCGTGGTGACGGGCGACCGCGACGCGCTCCAGCTCGTCAACGGCGACATCACGGTGCTGTACCCGCGGCGCGGCGTCTCCGACCTGACGCGGTTCACCCCCGAGGCGGTGGAGGAGAAGTACGGGCTCACCCCCGAGCAGTATCCCGACTTCGCGGCGCTGCGCGGCGACCCGAGCGACAATCTGCCCGGCATCCCCGGTGTCGGCGAGAAGACCGCCGCGAAGTGGATCCGCGAGTACGGAAGCCTGAGCGGACTCGTCGACCGGGTCGACGAGGTACGCGGGAAGACCGGAGACGCGCTGCGCGAGAATCTGTCCAACGTGCTGCTCAACCGTCAGCTCACCGAGATGGTGCGCGACGTGGCGGTGCCCTACGCCCCCGAGCAGCTCGCGCTCGCCCCGTGGGACCGCGACCGGATCCACCGCCTCTTCGACGATCTCGAGTTCAAGGTGCTGCGCGACCGGCTGTTCGAGACGCTCTCGTCGGCCGAGCCCGAGGCCGAGGAGGGCTTCGAGGTGCGCGGCGGGATCGTCGAGCCGGGTGCTCTCGGCGACTGGCTGGCCGAACACGCTCCGGCGGGCCGACGACACGGACTCGCCGTGGTGGGCACCGGCACCCCCTACGGCGGCGACGCGACCGCGATCGCCGTCGCCGGGGCCGACGGCGAGGGTGCCTACGTGAGCACCGTGGCGCTCACCCCCGAGGACGAGAACGCCCTCGCTGCATGGCTCGCAAATCCTGCGGTGGAGAAGGCGGTGCACGAGGCGAAGCCCGCCATCCACGCGCTGCGCGGTCGCGGCTGGTTGCTCGCCGGCATCACCAGCGACACGGCGCTCGCCGCCTATCTGGTGCGGCCCGGGCAGCGCTCGTTCAAGCTCGACGACCTGTCGCTGCGCTACCTCAAGCGGGAGCTTCGGGTGGAAGAGTCCGGGGCGCAACAACTCTCGTTGCTCGACGACGAGGACGCGGCCGACGCACAGGCGGCCGAGGCCCAGATCCTCGCGGCGCGCGCCGTCGTCGACCTCGCCGCGGCCCTCGACACCGAACTCGGCGACATCGAGTCGGTGCGGCTGCTCACCGAGATGGAACTGCCTCTGCTCGAGGTCCTTGCGGACCTCGAGGCCACCGGCATCGCCGTCGACGCGACGCACCTGCACGACCTGCAGTCCGAATTCGCGGCCCAGGTCGCCGCGGCCGCGAACGCCGCCTACGAGGTCATCGGCAAGCAGATCAATCTCGGTTCGCCGAAGCAGCTGCAGGTGGTGCTGTTCGACGAGCTCGAGATGCCGAAGACGAAGAAGACCAAGACCGGCTACACCACCGACGCCGACGCGCTGCAGAACCTGTTCGACAAGACGGGCCACCCCTTCCTCGAACACCTGCTCGCGCACCGTGAGCACACCAAGATGAAGACCACCGTCGACGGGCTGATCAAGTCCGTCGCCGACGACGGCCGCATCCACACCACCTTCAACCAGACCGTCGCGGCGACGGGCCGGCTCTCGTCGACCGAGCCGAATCTGCAGAACATCCCGGTGCGGACCGAGGCCGGTCGCCGGATCCGCGACGGCTTCGTCGTGGGCGACGGCTTCGACGTGCTGCTCACCGCCGATTACAGCCAGATCGAGATGCGCATCATGGCGCACCTGTCGGCCGACGAGGGGCTCATCGAGGCCTTCCGCACCGGCGAGGACCTGCACACCTTCGTGGCGTCGCGCGCGTTCGGGCTGCCGCTCGAGGAGGTCACCCCGGAGCTGCGTCGCCGGGTCAAGGCGATGTCCTACGGCCTCGCCTACGGGCTGAGCGCCTACGGATTGGCCCAGCAGCTGAAGATCTCCACCGACGACGCCCGCGAACACATGGAGGCCTATTTCACCCGCTTCGGCGGCGTGCGCGATTACCTCTACAACGTGGTCGAGGAGGCCCGCAAGGTCGGCTTCACGTCCACCCTGTACGGCCGCCGGCGGTACCTGCCCGACCTCAACAGCGACAACCGGCAGCGCCGGGAGATCGCCGAGCGCGCCGCGCTGAACGCCCCCATCCAGGGCACGGCCGCCGACATCATCAAGGTCGCGATGATCGACGTGCAGAAGGCGCTGAACGAGGCCGGGTTGCGGTCGCGGATGCTGCTGCAGGTGCACGACGAACTCGTGCTCGAGGTGGTCGAATCCGAACGCGAGCAGGTCGAGGCGCTCGTGCGCGACAAGATGGATTCGGTGATCGAGCTGTCGGTGCCGCTCGAGGTCTCGGTCGGCTACGGCCGCAGCTGGGACGCCGCCGCACACTGAGCCCTACAGGAACACCGAGACGCACATACGACGGCGCCCGCCCCCGGAATTCCGGGGGCGGGCGCCGTCGACGCGAGTGGGTCAGCCCTGCTCGGCGCGAGCCTCCGCGATCTGCTTGCGCACATCGTCCATGTCGAGGTTCTTCACCTGCGAGACGAGATCCTCGAGGGCGGCAGGCGGAAGAGCGCCGGCCTGGTTGTAGACGAGGATGCCTTCGCGGAACGCCATGATCGTGGGGATCGAGCGGATGTTCGCCGCCGCCGCGATGGCCTGCTCGGCTTCGGTGTCGACCTTCGCGTGCACGACGTCGGGGTGCTTGTCCGAGGATGCCTCGAAGGTGGGCGCGAACTGCTTGCACGGGCCGCACCAGTCGGCCCAGAAGTCCACGAGCACGATGTCGTTGCTCGTGACGACCTCGTCGAAGTCCTGCTGAGTGAGAGCCTTGGTTGCCACGGAAATCCTTTCGGTCGGGCGTGTCGACGGGTCCAACATCCGGCCGCCGTTGTTTCTTCCCGTCACGTGTTCCTTTCGCCCACGCTACGTGACGGCACCGCTTCGGGGGACGCGTCGAGACGGGCGAATCGACGGATGCGTCACACGCCTACAGGCTCGACGGCGCGACGGAAGGTTCGGCGATAGGCCTGCGGTGTGGTCTGCCGCAGCCGCAGGAAATGCTGACGCAGCACCGCGGCGGTGCCGAACCCGACACGGTCGGCCACCACGTCCACGGGAAGGTCCGTCTCCTCGAGAAGCCGCTGGGCGGCCAGTACCCGCTGGTCGCGGAGCCAGCGGGCGGGGGTGGCCCCGACTTCGGCGACGAAACGACGCGCGAACGTGCGTGCCGACATGTGTGCCTTCCGGGCCAAGGCGGCCACGGGGAGTTCCTGATCGAGATGTGCGCTCATCCAGTCGAGCAGCGGCGCCAGCGACTCGTCCTTGCATTCGGGCAGCGGCATCGCGACGTACTGTGCCTGTCCGCCGTCGCGATGCGGCGGTACGACCATGCGCCGGGCGATCGTGTTGGCGACCTGCGCTCCCTGCACGGTGCGCACGATGTGCAGGCACAGGTCGATGCCGGCCGCGGTGCCTGCGGCGGTGAGCACGGACCGGTCGTCGACGTAGAGCACGTCCCGGTCGACCTGTGCTGTCGGGTACATCCGGGCGAGACGATCGGCGTGCATCCAATGGGTCGTGCAGCGGCGCCCGTCGAGTAGCCCGGCCGCGCCGAGGATGAACGCGCCGGTGCACATGCTCGCCACGCGCGCGCCTCGATCGACGGCTGCGCGCAGTTTCGCGAACAGCGGTTCGAGGCGCTCGTCGTCGAGCCCGATGCCCTCGCTGTTCACCGCCGGCAGCAGGATCAGATCGGCGTCGTCGAGCAGATCGAGCGTGTGAGGCACTTCGATGGTGTAGCCGAACCGGGTGTGCACGGGCTCGGTGGTCGCGGCGACGAGGTGGAAGTCGTAGGTGGGCAGGCCGTCGTCGGAGCGGTCGAACCCGAACACCTCGCACGCCACGCCGAGTTCGAACGTCTCGACGTAGGGGAGGAGGGGGACGACCACCTTCTCGAGCCGGCCGGTGATTCGAGGTGTTCCGGACACGGTATCCAGTGTGACAGCGCGATGGCAGAAAATCGAGGTTCTCCGACGATTCT
This sequence comes from Rhodococcus sp. B50, assembly GCF_013602415.1. Taxonomy (NCBI): domain Bacteria; kingdom Bacillati; phylum Actinomycetota; class Actinomycetes; order Mycobacteriales; family Nocardiaceae; genus Rhodococcus; species Rhodococcus sp. B50. The sequence continues at coordinate 766,214 of NZ_WPAG02000002.1, forward strand.
GCCACTGTCGAGGCAGGCTCCGACGCAGCATGCTCGAAGCATGATCCTGACGGTCCTGGTTCTCCTGACGACCTTCCTGCTCCTCGACGTGCTGGCCCTCACCGGTCGCACGCCCGACACCCATCGGGAAGTGACGCAGTTCGGCGACTACCGCTTCTGAACCCCGCCCCTCACCGCGCTCAGGTGAGCAACCACTCCCGCTTGGCGTCGCCGTCCCAGCGCCGCACACCCGCGCTCGACCCGGACAGCTGCCGTTCCGGTGTCTGCGCCGCCACGATTGCCGCCCCGACCCGTGCGGCCGGCACCCGCCGTGCCAGGGTGACGTGCGGTGTCCACTCGCCCGGCCGGATGTGCGCCGGAATCCCCGGGCACTCCGCCAGTGACTCGAACACCCGCGCCTGGAGTTCGAGCAGGTCGATCGACGGCACGACCGTGCGGGCGAGCGTCGCGTACCGGCCGCCGAAGATCACCACACCGCCGAGCCGGACAGTGATCCGCCGGACCGTGATCGCGGCACGCACCGCGTCCTCGAGTTCGGGTGGCACGGCGTGAGCGACGAACAGCGTGACGTGCGGACGGTTGGATTCGGAACGGACGCGCGCCTGACTGTGCAGGCCTGCCTCGAGCAGGCGCGTCCACTCGTCGCGCACCGCCGCGTCGAGCGGGGTGTCGAGGAGGAGTTCCACCGACTGGACCACGGTAGGCAATGATGGCCGGGTGACCGACGACACCGCAATGCTTCAGCGCCACCGCATCGGACTTCTCGAGGGAGACGGCATCGGCCTCGAGATCGTGCCGGCGACCCGCAGGGTCGTCGACACCGCCGTCGCAGCAGTCGGGGGAGTCGCGATCGACTGGGTCCCGTTGCCGGTGGGCGCCACCGCCATCGACACCCACGGCAGTCCGCTGCCGCAGGAGACCCTCGACGCCCTCGCCGAGCTCGACGTGTGGATCCTCGGCCCGCACGACAGCGCCTCCTACCCACCCGAGTTCCGGGGGCAGCTCACCCCGGGCGGACGGATCCGCAAACATTTCGACCTCTACGCGAACATCCGGCCCGCCTGCGCGCTGCCCGGGGTGGCGTCGGTCTCGCCGAGGATGGACCTCGTCGTCGTCCGGGAGAACACGGAGGGCTTCTACGCCGACCGCAACATGGCCGTCGGCAGCGGCGAGTTCATGCCCACACCCGACATCGCGCTCGCGGTCGGGGTGATCACCCGCGCGGCCTGTGAACGCATCGCGCACACCGCCTTCGACCTCGCGTCGCGTCGCCGCAAGCGTGTCACCATCGTGCACAAGGCGAACGTGCTCTCCCGCACCACCGGACTGTTCCGGGACGTGTGCCAGGAAGTGGGACGCCTCTACCCGAGCGTCGCCGTCGACGACCAGCACGTCGACGCGATGGCCGCGCTGCTCGTGCGCCGCGGCGCCGACTTCGACGTGATCGTGACGGAGAACATGTTCGGTGACATCCTGTCCGACCTCGCCGCCGAACTCTCCGGCTCGCTCGGCACCGCGGCGTCGATCAACGCGTCGCGTACCAAGGCGATGGCTCAGGCCGCGCACGGCGCCGCACCGGACATCGCCGGGCAGGGCCGCGCCAATCCGATCGCGCTGATCCTCTCCGCCGCCATGCTTCTCGACCGCCTCGGTGCCCGAGCGGACATCGAGTTCTCCGCCGCTGCCCGCAACATCGAGGACGCGGTACGCGCGACGGTCGCGGCGGGTGTCGCCACCGCCGATCTCGGTGGTACCGCCTCGACGGACGAGTTCACCGCCGCCGTCGTCGCTCGCCTCGGGGCCTGAGCTTCGGGTTTGCATTCGCCCCCCTCCCGGGTTGGATACTGTTCGACTGTGAATCGAGCAGTGCACACCCGCCGCGCGACCTCGTGGGTGCGTGGTGGCGCCCGGATCCTGAGCCGGCTGGCGGGGGGAGTCGCGGTGCTCGCCCTCGCGACCGGGTGCGTGGTGAACACCGAATCGACCGTCCCGCCCGGCGACCGGGTCGGCGTCGAGAAGGTCGACGCCATCGCCGACCGGTTGCCACCCGACATCGCCGACGGCGGAACCCTCGACGTCGGGGTGAACGTCCCGTACGCCCCCAACGAGTTCAAGGACGACGACGGGACCATCGTCGGCTTCGGTGTCGAACTCGTCCAGGCCCTCGGCGACGTCCTCGGACTCGAGGCGGTGCTCAACGAAGCGGACTTCGACCGGATCATCCCGGCCGTCCAGGCCGGCACGTTCGAGATGGGCTCGTCGTCGTTCACCGACACCAAGGAACGCGAGGAATCGGTCGACTTCGTCACCTACTACAGCGCCGGGGTGCAGTGGGCGCAGCGCACCGGCGAATCCGTCGACCCCGCCAACGCGTGCGGACTGCGGGTGGCGGTGCAGACCACCACGATCGAGGACCTCGAGGAGGTCCCGGCCAAGAGCGAGGAGTGCGTCGCCCGCGGGCTGCCGCCCATCGACAAGGTCAAGTACGACAGCCAGGACGAGGCCGCCAACGCCCTGATCCTCGGCCGGGTGGACGCACTGTCCGCCGACTCGCCGGTCACGGCGTACGTCATCTCCCGCAGCGAGGGACGACTCGAGCCTGCCGGTGAGGTCTTCGACGCTGCGCCCTACGGATTCGTCGTCGCCAAGGGCTCGCCGTTCGGTCCCGTACTGCAGCAGGCGATGCAGTACCTCATCGACTCCGGTGCGTACGACGAGATCATCGCGCGCTGGGGCATGGAGGACGGCGCCATCACCACGTCGCAGATCAACGGCGCGACGAGCTGAGAAAGGGAACCATGAGCGAGTCCACGTCCGCGAGACCCGCGGAACAGCGACCGAACGAACCGGAGCCGATACGCGCAGTACCCCTGCGTCATCCCGGGCGATGGATCTCCGGCGCAATCGTCCTGATCGCACTCGGGCTGTTCGCCTGGGGAGCGGCCACCAACGAGGCCTACCGATGGGACATCTACGCCCAGTACCTGTTCGACGCCCGCATCACTGCGGCCGCCTGGAAGACCGTGCAGCTGACGGTGCTGGCGATGCTCATCGCCGTGCTCCTCGGCGTGGTGCTCGCGGTGATGCGCCTGTCCCCGAATCCCGTGCTGCGCTCGGTGGCGTGGCTGTACCTGTGGGTCTTCCGCGGCACCCCCGTGTACGTGCAACTCGTGTTGTGGGGGTTGTTCCCGTCGATCTACAAGCAGATCGACCTCGGAATCCCGTTCGTCCACCAGTTCGTCCACATCGACGTGCAGGGCCTGAACGCGGCGTTCCTGTTCGCCGTCATCGGCCTGGCGCTCAACGAAGCGGCCTACATGGCGGAGATCGTGCGCGCCGGCATCACCTCCGTGCCCGAAGGACAGCTCGAGGCGTCCACCGCGCTCGGCATGTCGTGGTCGCAGACGATCCGTCGTACCGTCCTTCCTCAGGCGATGCGGGTGATCATCCCGCCCACCGGCAACGAGCTGATCAGCATGCTCAAGACCACCTCACTGGTCGCCGCCGTGCCCTACAGCCTCGAGCTGTACGGCCGCGCCCGCGACATCTCGGGTGCGAACTTCCAGCCGATCCCGCTGCTCCTCGTCGCCGCGACCTGGTACCTCGCGATCACCAGCCTGCTCATGATCGGCCAGTACTACCTCGAACGGCACTACTCGAAGGGCCTGACCCGGCAGCTCACCGCCCGTCAGCTGCAGGCACTCGCCGACGCACAGAACGCACCGGTCACCGAGGCCGGCAAGCCGACGCCGAAGCCCGGCGCACCGGGGGAGGAACGCATATGACGTCCGTCGACACGCCGATGGTGCGGGCCGACCGGGTCTGCAAGAGCTTCGGCGCCGTGAAGGTGCTCAAGGGCATCTCGCTCGAGGTCGGACGCGGCCAGGTGACCTGTCTGATCGGCCCGTCCGGATCGGGCAAGTCGACCTTCCTCCGGTGCATCAACCACCTCGAGCGCGTCGATGCCGGTCGCCTGTACGTCGACGGTGATCTCGTCGGCTACGCCGAGCGCGGCTCGAAACTGTACGAACTGCACCCGCGTGCCGCCGCGAAGCAGCGTCGCGACATCGGCATGGTCTTCCAGCATTTCAATCTGTTCCCGCACCGCACCGTGCTGGAGAACGTCGTCGAGGCGCCGATCCTCGTGAAGAGGGTCAAGCGCGGCCAGGCGGTCGAGAAGGCCCGCGATCTGCTCGCCCGGGTGGGGCTGGCCGACAAGGTCGACGCCTATCCCGCGCAGCTCTCGGGTGGCCAGCAGCAGCGTGTGGCGATCGCCCGCGCGCTCGCGATGGATCCCAAGCTCATGCTGTTCGACGAGCCCACCTCGGCTCTCGACCCCGAACTCGTCGGCGAGGTGCTCGCGGTGATGCGCGATCTCGCGGCCGGCGGTATGACGATGGTCGTCGTGACGCACGAGATGGGTTTCGCCCGGGAGGTCGCAGACCAGCTGGTCTTCATGGACGGCGGTGTCGTCGTCGAGGCGGGCGATCCCCGCAAGGTCCTGGCCGACCCGAAGGAGAGCCGCACCCGGGAGTTCCTGTCCCGGCTGCTGTGAAGGCCGAACCCTGAAGCCGGCGTGGGTCGTGGGTCGGGGTCAGGCGGGTTTGCGGCTGCAGAAGATGGCGGTGCCCGGGAAGATCGATCCGCGCAGCGGACTCCACTGCCCCCACTCGCGATCGAGATGCTCGGGCCACTCGGGTTCGACGATGTCGTAGACCTCGAGCCCGGCGGCCACGAGTTCGCGCACCCGGTCGCCCACCGTGCGGTGGTGCTCGGCGTAGGTCGCGCGACCCGTCGGGTCGACCTCCACGTAGGGGGTCCGGTCGAAGTAGGGGAACATCGCGACCAGGCCCTGCTCGCCCGGGTCGTCGGGGAAGATCCACCGCATCGGGTGGTTCACGGAGAACACCCATCGTCCGCCGGGGCGCAGCACCCGCGCGACCTCGCGCATCACCCGGGCGGAATCGGCGACGAAGGGCACCCCACCGAAGGCCGAGCACACGACGTCGAAGCTGGCGTCGGCGAAGGGCAGGTTCTCGGCGCCGGCCTGTACGAGCGGAACCGCCGGGCCGGAGGCGGCCATCGCCGCGCGCCCGCGCTGCAGCATCCCCATGGAGATGTCCAGTCCGACCGCGCGGGCGCCCTGCCCCGCCAGCCAGCGGGCGCACGGGGCCGAACCGCATCCGAGTTCGAGAACGTCGCGTCCGGAGACCGGGCCGAGCAACTGCACATCGGCCTCGTGCAGTCCCTCCGGGCACCACACGAACTCGCCGTCGGTCGAATCCACGCCGAGGAACTCGCCGTGGGTGCGGTGATAGTCCTCGGCGTCGGCGTCCCACCACACCCGGTTCGCGCGTTCGCTTTCGAGGGAGCCGAGGCGGGTGCGGGTGGGCCGGGTCTCGCCGAGAACGGTCTCCGCGTTCGCGTGTCGCGTGGCTTCGTCGGTCCCGTCCGGGTCGCCGGAAAAGTCTGGGGAAGGGGTGTTCGCGGAGCCCGACATGTGCGTGAGCCTAACGGGTCGGCAGGACGGACCACGATATCGGTTTGCCCGGGTCCCCTCGAAGCGCGTAGCCTGGTGATCGCGAGTGTCCGCAGTTCGGCTCCAGGGCCGAGCGAGGAACTCGCCGTGACTCACACATCGCCGTATCGCAGTGGGTGATTCACGTGCCCGACCGAATTTGACCAACCGACTATCAACCCGTCCGGAGCAACTCAACACATGGCCTCCACCACCGTCACCTCGCCGCAGGTAGCCGTCAACGACATCGGCTCCGCCGAGGATTTCCTCGCCGCCATCGACGCCACGATCAAGTACTTCAACGATGGCGACATCGTCGAGGGCACCATCGTCAAGGTCGATCGCGATGAGGTGCTGCTCGACATCGGTTACAAGACCGAAGGCGTCATCCCGTCCCGCGAGCTCTCCATCAAGCACGATGTCGACCCCAACGAGGTCGTGTCGGTGGGCGATGAGGTCGAGGCTCTTGTTCTCACCAAGGAGGACAAGGAAGGCCGTCTGATCCTGTCCAAGAAGCGTGCGCAGTACGAGCGCGCCTGGGGCACGATCGAGGAGCTCAAGGAGAAGGACGAGGCCGTCAAGGGCACCGTCATCGAGGTCGTCAAGGGCGGCCTGATCCTCGACATCGGCCTGCGCGGCTTCCTGCCCGCCTCGCTCGTCGAGATGCGTCGCGTCCGCGACCTCCAGCCGTACGTCGGCAAGGAGATCGAGGCCAAGATCATCGAGCTCGACAAGAACCGCAACAACGTGGTCCTGTCGCGCCGCGCATGGCTCGAGCAGACCCAGTCCGAGGTCCGCAGCGAGTTCCTGCACCAGCTCCAGAAGGGCCAGGTCCGCAAGGGCGTCGTGTCCTCCATCGTCAACTTCGGCGCGTTCGTCGATCTCGGCGGTGTCGACGGCCTCGTGCACGTCTCCGAACTGTCCTGGAAGCACATCGACCACCCGTCCGAGGTCGTCGAGGTCGGCACCGAGGTCACCGTCGAGGTTCTCGACGTCGATCTCGACCGCGAGCGCGTCTCCCTGTCGCTCAAGGCCACGCAGGAAGATCCGTGGCGTCAGTTCGCCCGCACCCACGCGATCGGTCAGATCGTGCCGGGCAAGGTCACCAAGCTCGTTCCGTTCGGCGCGTTCGTCCGCGTCGAGGAGGGCATCGAGGGCCTCGTCCACATCTCCGAGCTGGCCGAGCGCCACGTCGAGGTTCCGGACCAGGTCGTTGCGGTCGGCGACGACGCGATGGTCAAGGTCATCGACATCGACCTCGAGCGTCGTCGTATCTCGCTGTCGCTGAAGCAGGCGAACGAGGACTACACCGCCGAGTTCGACCCGTCGAAGTACGGCATGGCCGACAGCTACGACGAGCAGGGCAACTACATCTTCCCCGAGGGCTTCGATCCCGAGACCAACGAATGGCTCGAGGGCTACGAGAAGCAGCGTGAGGAGTGGGAGTCCCGCTACGCGGAGGCCGAGCGCCGCCACAAGATGCACACCGCTCAGATCGAGAAGATGGCTGCCGACGAGGCTGCCGAGGCTGCGGCCGGCGTGTCCGGTGGCAACTACTCGTCCGAGTCGGGTGCCGAGGCGGCTCCGGAGACCACCGGCGGATCGCTCGCGAGCGACGCCCAGCTCGCCGCTCTGCGCGAGAAGCTGTCGGGCAACGCCTGACATATCGTTCCCACGGACGGCCCCGCACCATTCGGTGCGGGGCCGTCCGCGTTCCGGGGAATCGTTGCGCCGGGCGCGCAGTCGTTCCGGGACATGACGAGACCGACCCCCTCCGGAACGGAGGGGGTCGGTTGTCTGGACTTCGGTAGGCGGGCGTTCAGCTCACGGCGAGCTCAGCCCACGGCAGGAGTGGCCCACTGCGTGGGCAGAGCCGTCGCTCGCTTGCGCATCGCCGCGTGGCTGTGGCGCGCGTTCGTCAGCAGCGCGGTGAACCAGTTCCGCCGGTGCTCGGCGAGGGCGGCAGCAACCTCGGGGATGAGGATGCAGTGAACACCGTTTTCCATGCCGAGGCGATGCCGACCTGTGGTGGAGGTGGAGGATCGCATGGCCTGCCTTCTCGAATGCTCCGGACGAGCCGGGACGGACGCTTCGCAACGACGATATCGGACAGCCCGGCGAATTCTGCGCATTTACCCCAGGTGGGAGGGGGTGTGTCCGGTCGCCGAGTGGTGTTGCGACCGCCCCGTGACCCCGCCGTGATCGGTGTGTGATCCTGCGGGTGCTCCGGACGCTGGTCTCGACCACAGGATGCCCGACGGGCACCCGCACGGACACGACCCGGAGAGGCTCTACGGCACACCCCTTTTCGGTATGCACTACTGCACGACGGACGAGTACGTCGTCGCGCTGTCGCGCCGACGAGGTGCGAAGCGTCGTAGGGACCGCGGAGATGCCTCGGCGGCGCGGTGATGCGAGACTGGCAGCGTGCTGCGAATGGGGTTGACCGGAGGAATCGGTGCGGGCAAGTCGACCGTCGCCAAGGAGCTTGTCGAACTCGGGGCGGTGATCGTCGACTCCGATGTCGTCGCCCGAGAGATCGTCGCTCCCGGCTCCGACGGCCTCGCCGAACTCGTCGACGCCTTCGGCGAGGACATCCTGCACGCCGACGGCACGCTCGACCGCCCGGCGCTCGCGGCGAAGGCGTTCGCGAGCGACGACGCGCGCGCCGTCCTCAACGCCATCACGCATCCGCGGGTCGGCCGCCGCACCACCGAGTTGGTGGCCGCCGCGCCCGCCGACGCGGTGGTCGTGCAGGACATCCCCCTGCTCGTCGAGGGTGGCATGGCGCCGGCCTTCCATCTCGTCGCCGTGGTCCACGCCGACGAGTCCGAGCGGGTCCGCCGCCTCGTCGAGCTGCGGGGTATGCCCGAGGCCGACGCCCGGGCGCGCATCGCGGCGCAGGCGACGGAGGAACAGCGGCGTGAGGTCGCCGATGTCTGGCTCGACAACACCGGAGATCAGCAGGTGCTGGTCGAGCAGGTCCGCAGGCTGTGGAACGAGCGCCTGGTGCCCTTCGAGGAGAATCTGCGCACCGGCGTCGCGGTCGAGGCGGAACCGGTGCTCGTGCCCGCCCGCGAGGAGTGGCATCGTCAGGCCCAGCGGCTCATCGCCCGGCTGGCCCTCGCCGCCGGAGGCGCGGCGAAGCGCATCGACCACATCGGCTCCACCGCTGTGCCCGGTCTGGCCGCCGTCGACGTCATCGACCTGCAGATCACCGTCGGCGACCTCGCGGCGGCCGACGCGCTCGCACCCGCACTCGCTGCTGCGGGCTTCCCGCGCATCGACGACGTGGTGACCGACGAACCGAAGCCGTCCTACGGTGCCGGGGGAGAGACCGACCCGGCCGTGTGGGAGATGCGGTTGCACGGCAGCGCCGATCCCGGCCGTCCGGCGCGGGTGGCGGTCCGCGTGGACGGCTGGCCCGCCCAGCAGTTCGCGTTGCTGCTGCGCGACTGGCTGTCCGCGGTCGACACCGCGAAGCGCGAGTACGCAGACCTCAAGGCCGACGCCGCAGCCGAAGCAGGGCAGCGGTCCGACTCTGCCGAGGCGGCGGCCGCCTATGCGGCGCTCAAGGCGCCGTGGTTCGACCGTGCGCACCATCGCGCGTGGGAGTGGGCCGAGAGCACCGGCTGGTCGGCCTAGAGGCGTCCGGATCCGGCTGGATTCCCACCCGGGAATGTTCTGGGCGCACCGTCCGTTAGAGTAGTTGACAGTTCAACTACTTGACGGAGGTTCCATCGTGCAGTTCGGCATCTTCACCATCGGCGACGTGACGCGCGACCCCACGACGGGCCGGGTCCCCACCGAACACGAACGCATCGTCGCAATGACGAAGATCGCGCTGAAGGCCGAGGAGGTGGGGCTGGACGTCTTCGCGTCCGGCGAGCACCACAATCCGCCCTTCGTCCCGTCCTCGCCGACGACGATGCTCGGCTGGATCGCCGCGAGGACCGAGAAGCTCATCCTCTCGACCGCGACCACGCTCATCACCACCAACGACCCGGTCAAGATCGCCGAGGACTTCGCGATGCTGCAGCACCTCTCCGGTGGCCGCGTCGACCTCATGATGGGCCGCGGGAACACCGGGCCGGTCTACCCGTGGTTCGGCAAGGACATCCGTCAGGGCATCCCTCTCGCCATCGAGAACTACCACCTGCTGCGGCGGCTCTGGCGCGAACGCGTCGTCGACTGGGAAGGCGAGTTCCGCACGCCGCTGCACGGCTACACCTCCACCCCGTGGCCGCTCGACGACACACCGCCCTTCGTCTGGCACGGCTCCATCCGTTCGCCCGAGATCGCCGAACAGGCCGCCTTCTACGGCGACGGCTTCTTCCACAACAACATCTTCTGGAACAAGGAACACATCCAGCAGATGATCACCCTCTACCGGCAGCGATTCGAGCAGTACGGACACGGCGCTGCCGACCAGGCGATCGTCGGGCTCGGCGGACAGGTGTTCATGGCCGAGACGGAGGCCGAGGCGAAACGGATCTTCCGTCCCTACTTCGACAATGCTCCCGTCTACGGCCACGGCCCGTCGCTCGAGGACTTCTCGACGATGACACCACTGACCGTCGGCACACCCGAACAGGTCATCGAACGCACGCTCGGCTTCGCGGACTACGCCGGCGACTACCAGCGTCAACTGTTCCTCATGGACCACGCCGGCCTGCCGCTCGACGTCGTGCTCGAACAGATCGAGATCCTCGGGCGAGAGGTCGTGCCCGTGCTGCGAACGGAATTCGAACGCCGTCGCCCCGCCCACGTGCCGTCCGACCCGCCCACACACAGCACGCTCGCCGCGCAGGGAGCCGACTCGGCGCACCGGCAGGTGATCCCGGCCCGCGTCGACCTCGTGCCGGAAGAGGCGGAGGCCCGATGACCCGCCGCATCGTCGTCCCCTGCTGAGCTACCTGCGCGCTCGTCGTGCCCACGGGGGTGTTCGCCGCGATCGAGGACTTCGGGGCCGGTGCCGCGCTGAGCACCCGAATCGGCAGAGCTGCAGAAGAACTTGCTCGGCAGATCACGCGCGGCACCTGCGCGGTCGGCCCGCCGTCACGAACGATCCCACCGGAAGACCGTCGCGGCGACCGCCGCGCCCACCCCGATCGCGGCGGCGAGACCGATGAGGTTCGCGGGTGCGATCGCGGTGCCGGCCCATGCCGCCGACAACGCCTCGACGGAGGCCCCGAAGGGCAGCCACCCCCCGACCTGCGCGACCGGATCGGGTAGCGCATCGGGACTGCCGAACAACCCGCCGCATGCTCCCAGGGCGAAGAAGACGACGAGTCCGATCGCCACCGCTGCGTTGGGAGTCGGCGCGATCGCCGCGACGATCATCCCCACGGCATACATCGCTCCCATGACCAGAGCGAAGACTCCGACCGCCGCGAACGGATCGACGGGAGGGCGAGCACCGAAGAACGAGAATGCCGCGAGCAGAGCCGCACCGACACCGAGCAGCGTCTGCACGGCGCCGACCACGACCTGGGCGACGAGCATCATCGCGGGTGAGGCGGGCGTGACGGACAGCCTCCGTAGGATGCCCGAAAGCCGGTAGTAGGCGAGAAAACTCGGCATGTTGACGAGACCGATCGTGGCGACCACGATCGCGATCACCAAGGGCAGGACGAACACCTCGAGCACCGTGCGCTCGTTCACCACCGTCTCGGTGCTCGCTGTCGACGCACTCATCGCCAGGATCAGCAACGGCAACCCGACCGGCACGACGAGCCCGGCGGTGTCCCGCATCACCATCTTCGCTTCGCAGCGGACCAGCATCAGCCATGCCGTGGCGCCCGGGCGGTGAGTCCTCGAGGCGGTCATCGCGTCTCCCCGAGGTCCCGGCCGGTGAGTGCGACGAAGGCGTCGTCCAGGTCGGCGGCCCCGGCGCTCTCGACGATCCCCGCAGGCGTGCCGACCGCGACGACGCGTCCGCGGTCCAACAGCACGACCCGGTCGCACAGATGCTCGATCTCCTCCATCGCGTGGCTGACCAGCAGAACCGCGACGCCGTCGGCGCGCAACCGTTCGATCGCCGACCACATCCGGCGCCGCGCTCGCGGGTCGAGACCGGTGGTGAGTTCGTCGAGGACGACCACGCGAGGCCTGCCGACGAGAGCGAGTGCCACCGACAATCGTTGCTGCTGACCGCCGGAGAGATTCTCGAACCGCGTGTCGCCCCGATCGGACAGTTCGACCGAGTCCAGGAGTTCCGCGGCCGGGACAGGGTCGGGGTAGAAGCTGCGGTACAGGTCGACGAGTTCCCGCGCGGTCAGCGCGTGGTGGAGGGTCGCCCGTTGCAGTTGGACGCCGAGCACCTGCCGCAGCGCCGTCCGATCCCGCAGTGGATCGAGACCGAGCACGCGCACCCTGCCGCCGTCGGGTGCCCGCAATCCGGCGATCGTCTCGACCGTGGTCGTCTTTCCGGCGCCGTTCACACCCACGATTCCGACGGTCTCACCGATGCCGACCGTCACGCTCACATCGTGTACGGCGACCGTATTGCCGTAGCGCTTGCAGAGGTGCTCGGCGACGATCGCCGGTGTGCCCTGCTCGTTCTGGAGACCGTCCATGTCCTCGACGCTACGAGTGGACGCTTCCGCGGCGCGCGTGCCGAAAGTCGGGATCGGCGCCCATGACTTTCGGCACGCCCCCACGAGGTCACCGAGCCCTACAGTGGTGATGTGCGTCGATGGACTGCAGACGAGCTGTCGGGCCTGGCGATGCTCGTGATCGTGGTGGCCGTGGGACTTCCGGTGTTGTTCGGAGCCGCGACCCCGAGAATCCCCAGGGGCGTGTGGGCCGCGCTGTTCGTCGTCACCGTGACGGCGTTGTTCTGGGCAGCGGTGATCGAACAGCGCTCGCGGAGAGCCCGTTTCGCACTCGCGGTCGCCGTCGGATCGTCGTGGGCCGTCGTTGCGACCGCCCCGGCGATGGGACTGCTTCCGATCCTGCTGGTCGTCACCGCCGCGGTGAGCGTCTATCTGGTGCCGGTGCAGGTGGCGCTGACGATCGTCGCGCTGAACACGGTCGTGCTCGCCGCGTCCGCCGCGATCCCGGGTGCGGCCGGCGAGATCCCCCTGATGGTCGGCTTCTACCTGCTGATCCAGCTCGCCACCGTCTTCGGATCGGTGTCGCTGCTCCGGGAACAGCGCATGCGCCGGGAACTCACCGAAACCCACGTCGACCTACGGGCCGCGACGGTGCTGCTGGCCGAATCGGCGCGCACCGCCGAACGCCTGCGGATCTCCCGCGACCTCCACGATCTGATCGGCCACCAGCTCACGGTGCTCGCCCTCGAACTCGAGGCCGCTCGCCATCGAGACGGCGACGGCGCACACGAGCACGTCGAGCGTGCGGCCGGGGTCGCGCGCGCACTCCTCTCCGACGTCCGGAACACAGTGGGGGAGTTGCGCGCCGAACCACGCGATCTCGCGGACGCCCTGCACCGGGTGGCGCACGACCTCCCCGGCCTGGACGTGTCGATCGCCGTCGATCCCGAAGTGCGGGTGGGGGACGAGGAAGTCGTCGCCTTCGTGCGGGCGTTGCAGGAGATCGTCACCAACACCCTCCGCCACGCCGACGCCCGCGAACTCCGGGTCGCCGTGACCGGTGACGGCAGGGGGACGGCCATGTCGGCCGTCGACGACGGATCCGGTGCCCGCACGCCGGTGATCGGGAACGGCTTGCGAGGGCTGTCCGAGCGATTCGAGGCGCTCGGCGGAGAAGTGACCGTCGACGGGAGTCGGGGATTCCGCGTGACGGCCCGGGTGCCTGCGCCGTGACCCGTCTCGTGGTGGTCGACGATCAGACCCTCGTACGGCAGGGTATCCGCACCCTGCTGGAGATGGCGGGCTTCGAGGTGGTCGCTGAAGCGGACGATGGGCGGGTCGCGCTCGAGGTCATCGTCGCGACATCCCCGGACGTGGTGCTCCTCGACCTGCGTATGCCCGGTGCCGACGGCATCTGGACACTCGACCGCCTGCGCGAGCAGGGCATCGAGATTCCCGTGCTCGTGCTCACGACCTTCGACGACGACCAACTCGTCCTCGCGGCGCTGCGGGCCGGTGCTCGCGGATATCTGCTCAAGGACGTGACCTTGGACCAGCTCACCCGTGCAGTGCGGACCCTCGACGAGGGAGGCACGCTCGTCGCGCCCTCGATCACCGACCGGCTGCTGCGCGCCATCAGGTCCGCCCCGCTGCCCGACGACACCGTCGGCGTACAGGACTTGACCGCACGCGAAGTCGAAGTGCTGCGATTGATGGCGGAAGGCTTCGGCAACCGCACGATCGCCGAAGCGCTGTTCCTCGCCGAGGGCACGGTGAAGAACCACGTGTCGTCGATCTTGCTCAAACTCGGCGCGCGGGACCGCACGAATGCGGTCCTGCGCGCGTTGCGGGAGGGGATCCTGCACTGAGGATCGGATCTTCGGGGTCGCGGTGCCGGCGCGGAAGAGCGAGTGCTCAGCGCCAGCGGACGGGCGCGCCCCGCTCGCGGAGCCACGCGTCGAGATCGTGACCGTGCGCGGCAATGCCGTCCACCGCCCGCAGCGCCGTGTCGATCGCGGTCTCGGCCGTGGCCGCGTCGATCATGCCGGCGGTGACCGCGACGACCAGTTCGTCGATGTCCTCGACGGCGGTGTCGCGACCGGTGCGGACGATCAGGTCGAGATAGTGGTCGTGGGAGTACCAGACATCGCCGTCGCGCCGGAACTCGCCGACGTCGACGTACCGGTCCTGGTCGCGTTCGTTGCCCGGTGTGAAGTGGAAGATCGAGGCCCGCAGTCGCAGGTCCGGCAGCAGCCACGACTCGAGGTAGTGGAACTGCGGGTGATCGGACGGCCGCGCCATGTAGAGGCCCCACTCCTCGACGCGGTACTCGTCGACGGCGCGCACGAAGCCCTTCGGGTCGATGTTGGTCTTCGCTGCGACGTCGAACGTCTCGGTCTTCACAGGATGCGGGGTCGCGGACACGGGATGCACGCTAGCGGTCGGGCCGTCCCGCGTGCAGGACCACGCTGCGTGTCCCGCACGCAGGAGCACATTGCGTGTCGGTGGGAGCGCTTACTCTGGTTTCCATGGCGTTCGCAAGTGAACATCCCGTCGTCGCCCACTCCGAGTTCCGGCCGGTGGGTGAGATCGAGCGCACCGAGGCCCGCTTCGAGGTCGTCAGCGAATACGAGCCGGCGGGTGACCAGCCCGCCGCCATCGACGAGCTCGAACGCCGGCTGAAGGCGGGGGAGAAGGACGTCGTCCTGCTCGGTGCCACCGGTACCGGCAAATCCGCCACTACCGCGTGGCTCATCGAGCGCGTCCAGCGTCCCACCCTCGTGATGGCGCCCAACAAGACCCTTGCCGCGCAGCTCGCCAACGAGCTGCGAGACATGTTGCCCAACAACTCGGTCGAGTACTTCGTCTCGTACTACGACTACTACCAGCCCGAGGCGTACATCGCGCAGACCGACACCTACATCGAGAAGGACTCGTCGATCAACGACGACGTCGAGCGTCTGCGGCATTCGGCGACTTCGTCGCTGCTGTCGCGTCGCGACGTCGTGGTGGTCGCGTCCGTCTCGTGCATCTACGGCCTCGGCACCCCGCAGTCCTATCTCGACCGGTCCATCCAGCTCGAGGTGGGTGTGGAGGTGCCGCGCGATGCGTTGCTGCGCCTGCTCGTCGACGTCCAGTACACCCGCAACGACATGGCGTTCACCCGCGGCTCGTTCCGCGTCAAGGGCGATACCGTCGACATCATTCCCGCCTACGAGGAACTCGCCGTGCGGATCGAGTTCTTCGGCGACGAGATCGACGCGCTGTACTACCTGCACCCGCTGACCGGCGACGTCGTGCGCAAGGTCGACTCCCTGCGCATCTTCCCCGCCACCCACTACGTGGCCGGTCCCGAACGCATGGAACGCGCCGTCGCGAGCATCGAAGCCGAACTCGAGGAGCGCCTGGCCGATCTGGAGAACCGTGGCAAGCTGCTCGAGGCGCAGCGTCTGCGCATGCGCACCCAGTACGACATCGAGATGATCCGGCAGGTCGGCTTCTGCTCCGGCATCGAGAACTACTCCCGTCATATCGACGGCCGTCCCGCCGGGTCCGCTCCCGCGACGCTCATCGACTACTTCCCGGAGGATTTCCTTCTGGTCATCGACGAGTCGCACGTCACCGTGCCGCAGATCGGCGCGATGTACGAAGGCGACATGTCGCGTAAGCGGAACCTCGTCGACTTCGGCTTCCGCCTTCCCTCTGCGGTCGACAACCGGCCCCTGACCTGGGAGGAGTTCGCCGCCCGCATCGGGCAGACGGTCTACCTGTCGGCCACCCCCGGCCCATACGAGCTCGGGCAGACCGGGGGCGAGTTCGTCGAGCAGGTCATCCGCCCCACCGGCCTCGTCGACCCGCAGGTGGTCGTCAAGCCCACCAAGGGCCAGATCGACGATCTCGTGCACGAGATCCGTGAGCGTGCCGACCGCGACGAGCGCGTCCTCGTCACCACGCTCACCAAGAAGATGGCCGAGGACCTCACCGATTACCTGCTCGAACTCGGCATCCGGGTGCGCTATCTCCACTCCGACATCGACACCCTGCGGCGCGTCGAACTACTGCGGCAGCTGCGGCTCGGCGAGTACGACGTGCTTGTCGGCATCAATCTGCTCCGTGAGGGCCTCGACCTTCCCGAGGTGTCGCTGGTCGCGATCCTT
The DNA here is from genome assembly GCF_013602415.1 of Rhodococcus sp. B50. Taxonomy (NCBI): domain Bacteria; kingdom Bacillati; phylum Actinomycetota; class Actinomycetes; order Mycobacteriales; family Nocardiaceae; genus Rhodococcus; species Rhodococcus sp. B50. The sequence goes on from NZ_WPAG02000002.1 coordinate 782,446, forward strand.
GATGCCGACAAGGAGGGCTTCCTGCGGTCGACGACCTCGCTGATCCAGACCATCGGCCGCGCGGCGCGCAATGTCTCGGGCGAGGTCCACATGTACGCCGACAAGATCACCGACTCGATGGCCCGAGCGATCGAGGAGACCGAACGGCGCCGCGAGAAGCAGGTCGCCTACAACGCCGAGCACGGTCTCGATCCGAAGCCGCTGCGCAAGAAGATCGCCGACATCCTCGATCAGGTCTATCAGGAGGCCGAGGACACCGAGACCGTCGAGGTGGGCGGCTCCGGCCGCAACGCCTCGCGCGGCCGGCGCGCGCAGGGCGAGTCCGGGCGCGCGGTCAGCTCCGGTGTGGTGGAAGGTCGCGACACCTCGACGATGCCGCGGGCCGAACTCGCCGATCTCGTGCAGCAGCTCACCGATCAGATGATGCAGGCCGCACGCGACCTGCAGTTCGAGCTCGCCGCGCGGTTGCGCGACGAGATCTCCGACCTGAAGAAGGAACTGCGCGGCATGGACGCCGCGGGGCTGAAGTAGCCGCCCGGCCCGGTCGAGGGCCGGAGACTCGGTAGGGTCCTTTCCCATGGAGCCCTCATCGGCCGGGCGTGCTGCCCGCGCGCTCGAACTGCTGCACTCGGTCGTCTACTTCGCACCGGAGGTCGCGAGTGAACTCGCCGCGCTGGGCGTCGAGGGGCCGGCCGCACAGTATTTCGGTGGACGCTCGGCGCCCCTGGGTGCCGTCGGACCCGGCGTCGTAACGGCGACGTTCTACAGTTTCTCGCCCCGTCTGGTGTCCTCGGCCGTCCCGGCGGTGTGGGAGACGGCTGCGCCGGCGGCGATCACGACAGCGCGGTTGCGCGGGCTCGACGCGCTCTATCGGCGCGTCCTGGGGCAGGACGTGCTCGACTCCGCGGAGATGAGCGAGGCAGCGGATCTTGCCGCCACCGCGGCCCGCGCGATTCCCGGCCCCGACGGGCGACCGCTCTACGCCGCTTACGCCGACCTGCCCTGGCCCGAACAGGTGCATCTCCGCCTGTGGCACGCGCTGACACTGCTGCGCGAGTACCGCGGGGACGGCCATATCGCAGCGCTGCAGACGGCGGGGCTGTCGGGGATCGAGTCGCTGGTCACTCACACGGCGACCGGTATCGGATTCGCCACCGATCCCGCCCGGAAGCTTCGCGGATGGTCGCGGGACGACTGGGCGGACGCAGAGAAGGGACTGCGTGGGCGCGGCCTGCTGGACAAGCGCGGCGAGCTCACCGGGGAAGGGTTCGAGGTCCGCGAGCTCGTCGAGGATCTGACCGACGACCTGGCGGTCGCCCCGTGGGGTGTGGTCGGGGAGGACGGTGTGGAGCGTCTGCTCGACCTCGCGTTGCCGTGGCGCGACGCGTTCGTCGACGCCGAGGTGTTCCCTGCCGGTCTGTTCGGTCCCCGTTACGGTGACGCGCGGTAACATCAAACGCAATTGTGGGATGAGACCCAAACGTCCCACCCGGGCCGCTCGTCCCGCTACTGTCGACGCAGCGTATGGCGGGGGAGCGTGCGTGTCCTCCGTCGACGACGGCATCGGCGGCACGCGTCGATGGACCACACACTCGATGGAGGATGAATGAGCGCCTACCGGACCATAGTCGTCGGAACCGACGGTTCCGAATCGTCGTATCGGGCCGTGGAGAAGGCAGCTGCTCTGGCCGGCGACGCCGGCGCCCAACTGGTGATCGCCTGCGCCTACTACCCGGCCGACCCCAAGGACACCGCGCAGGCCGCCGACGCGCTGCGCGAGGAGGCGTACCAGGTCACCGGTTCGGCACCGACCTACGAGATCCTGCGCACCGCACGGGAGAAGGCGACCGTGGCGGGCGCCCGCAAGATCACCGAGCGCCCCATCGTCGGTGCTCCCGTCGAATCGCTCCTCACGCTCGTCGAGGAGGTCGACGCCGATCTCATCGTCATCGGCAACCGCGGTCTCAACACGCTGACCGGACGCTTGCTCGGCTCCGTCCCCTCGGACGTCGCCCGCAAGGCCCTGTGCGACGTGCTGGTGGTGCACACCGTCCGCTGACGGATCAGCAGTACTCCTCGCGGGCAATCCCGAGGTAGCGGACGGCGGCGTCGTCCGCTGTCATCTGCGACCCCGTGGCCCCCGCGGCATAAGCGGCGATCGGCCGGAGCGTGGCGAGGACGTCACGCTCCGGCACTCCCGCATTCAACTGGTCGCACACCCCGCGCACCACCGCGAGCACGGTGTCGTCCTTGACGTCGGCGACCAGACCGGACGCTTCCAGTGCCTCCTTCACCCGCAGGAAGCGCGCGTCGGGCGGGGTCGTCGACGTCGTCGGCACGATCGAGGCCGTGGAGGTCGCGGCCTGCGCCTCGTCCGGGGCGGGCGCCCCCGACCCGCAGGCGGCGGAGACGAAGAACCCGATCAGCGCCGCGATCGCCGCGCACCCCGCTCGACGTACCCGATGGTGCGCTGCCGAATAGGCCACTTGTTCGTTCCTCCGCGGATGATCCGTCCCGTGTCCCTGCCCGGAAGGACGGTACCCTCCTTCCGGCCGGCCATGGGTCGGCTCAGCAGCGGGTCGGCGCCGCGAGACCCGAGAGCACGTCCGGCAGCGGCTCCGAGTGCACCACCCCGAGACGCTGGGTCGCGCGGGTCAACGCCACGTACAGATCGTTCATCCCGCGCGAGGAGTCGGCGAGGATCTCGGCCGGTTCGACGAGCAGGACCGCATCGAACTCCAGGCCCTTGACCTCCTTGACGGTCGCGACCGTGACCGAATCGGACGCGAGATGTTCCCACGCGCCCACGAGGCGTGCGGGAGCGAGCACGGCCGTCGTGCCCGGGCCGGTCTCGGCGTCGAGAGCGGCCCGCACGGTCGCGGAGACCGCCTCCGCGTCCACGTGCTGCGCCCACGGCTCGAAACCGGATTCGCGCACCGATTGCGGCGGCACCTGATCGGGATCGATCTCCGCCAGCACCGCATGCGCGACCCGCATGATCTCCGCGGGGGTGCGGTAGTTGACGGTCAGCTCGGTCTTCTTCCACCGGTTCGCGACGTACGGTTCGAGGATCTGCTGCCACGACTCGGTTCCCGCCGGATCACCGGTTTGTGCGGTGTCGCCCACCAGGGTCATCCAGCGATTCGGAATGCGGCGCATGATCGTTCGCCACGCCATCGCGGAGAGCTCCTGCGCCTCGTCGACGATCACGTGACCGTAGGTCCAGGTGCGATCTCCGGCCGCCCGCTCGGCCGTGGTCTCGTGGCGGCGGTGGTTCTGCCGTTCGGCGAGCTGAGTGGCATCGATGAGGTCGTACGCCATGAGCAGTTCCGGATCGAGATCGTCCTCGAGGTCCTGGGGCGCCGAACCGGTGAGGATGTCGAGAGCGCCCTGAGCGTCGGCGATCTGCTTGCGCCAGCGCCGTTTCGCGCGTTCGCGCTCGGCGGCGTCGTCCACGCCGAGCAGTTCGGCGAGTTCGTCGAGCAGGGGAGCGTCGGCCGCGCTGAAACGTCCCGGTGCGCCTGGCCGGTGCAGCGCGTCGATCTGCTCGTCGGACAGCGCCGGAGCCGCCGACGCGATCCGGTCGCGCGAAGCGAGCAGGTCCGAGAGCACTTGCTGCGGAGACAGTTCCGGCCACAACGCGTCGATCGCGGCGATGATGTCGCGGTCCGAACGCATCTCGGACCGGATGTCCTGGATGTCCTCCCGGCTCAACAGATTCGCGCCGCCGAGAGGATTCGATCCGATGATCCCCGCGAGCTGGTCGGCAAGTGCGTCGATCACCCCGCTCACGAAGATCGGCCGGGCCAGGTTGTGCGGTCGGCGGGACGACCGGGCGCGACCGCGTGCGCGGGTGACGATCTTGCGGTCGAGCGTGAGCGCATAGGTGTCGAAGCTCAGGTGCACGGGGGAGCGGGGCACCTCCTGCCGGTCGCGGACGGCCTTCTCGAGCACCTTCACCATGTCCGGGGAACCCTTGAGCTCGCCGCCCTCGGGGCTGTCCTCGACGGTCGGCGTCACCCCCGGATACAGATCGCCGACGGTGGAGAGCAGCACTCCGGTCTCACCGAGCGACGGCAGCACCTGACCGATGTAGTCGAGGAAGCGGCTGTTCGGCCCCACGATGAGCACACCGCTCTTGGCCAGCTGCTTGCGGTAGGTGTAGAGCAGGTAGGCCGCGCGGTGCAGTGCCACCGCGGTCTTGCCGGTTCCCGGACCACCCTGGACGACGAGCACACTGCGATGCTCGGAGCGGATGACCGTGTCCTGCTCGGCCTGGATGGTCGCTACGATGTCGTGCATCTGCCCGGTGCGCGCGGCGTTCAGTGCGGCGAGCAACGCCGATTCACCCGCGACGCCCCCGGCCGCCTGGGTGTCGGCGTGTTCGAGGGCAGCGTCGAGGTCGAGGTATTCGTCGTGCAGTGCGGTGACGGTCCGGCTCCGGCTGCGGATGTGCCGTCGCAGCACGACGCCGTCCGGAGCGGCGGGGGTGGCGAGGTAGAAGGGGCGGGCCTGCGGGGCCCGCCAGTCGAGCAGCAGCGACTCGTAGTCGTTGTCCTCGTCGAGGATGCCGAGCCGACCGATGTACCGGGTCTCCGTGCCGTCCTCCGTCGTCACTTCGGCGTCGGTCCCGTCGTCGCGGACATCGATGCGGCCGAAGCACAGGCCGTGCTCGGCGGCGTCGTATTTCGCGATGTCCTCGGTGTACATCTGCGTGAAGGACTCGCGTTCGCTGCGCGCCTGAGGGGTGCCTCCCGTCTCCTTCAGCACGCGGGTCAACCGAGTCTTGGCATAGTCGCGCAGCGCGTCGAGATGCGTGTAGAGCATCGCCACGTAGGCCTGCTCGCGATCGAGCTCCGGATGGGACGCGCCATCAACCGGCACAGGGACTCCTCGGGATAGACAGGACGAGATCGCTCCGCCGTGCGCGGGGTGATGCGTCGACGAAAGTGCCCGAGAAGTCTAGTCGTCGCCGGAAGGAAACGGACAGAAATCCTGGTCACAGCAGTGCGGGCGTGCGATCTGTTCGCACGCCCGCACTGCTGTGCCGTACTCGATTACTTCTTCTTCTCGAGCGCCCTCAGGTTCTTCGCGAGCTTCTTCTCCGCCTTCGTGCCCTGCTTGCGGGCGGCCTCGGCGCGCAGGCGTGCCTTCTCTGCGGCGACGTGGGCCCGAGCGTTCAGGATCGCGGACTGCTCCTCGGCAAGCTTCGCCCACTCCGAGCTGCGATCGACCGTCGTGTCCCACAGCTTCGACCCACGCTTGCGGGCCACGTCGGCCAGCTCGGGGGTGCGCTCCCGGGCCAGCCCGAGCAGCTCGGTGCCGCGTTCGCGGGCACCCTCGGCGAGCTCGGGGGCACGCTCACGCGCAACCCCGAGAATCTCGGCGCCGCGATCGCGCGCCCGCTCGGTCAGCACCGGGCCCCGGTCGCGGGCGACCTCGAGCAGTTCGGTGCCGCGTTCGCGCGCGACTTCGGCGAGTTCCGGTCCACGTTCCTTGGCGATCTCGAGGAGATGGCCGCCCTGTTCACCGGCCTCTTCGGTCAGTGCCTTCACCCGTCCGGCGACGGTGTGCAGCGCTTCGGCCGTGTGGCCGTCCGAGGCGTGGCCGGGCAGGGCGGCGGCCACCGACTTCTGCGCGGCGCGCGCGGCACGACGGCCTCGCCAGCCGAGCGACGGCTTGCCTTCGGTGTCGACGGCCGCGATGAGCAGTCCGCCGATCAGGCTCACGTTCTTGATGAGCTGAGTGCGCTGCTGGGCGCGGGCCTCCGGGTCCTCGACGTTCCAGAAGTCGTGGCCCGCAACGGTGGTGGGCACGAGGCTGCCGACCAGGGCGAGAGCGGACAAGCGCGGCGCCTTGCCGAGGGCGAACAGGGTGCCGGCGCCGATCTGGACGGCGGCGTTGATCTGTACGAGAGTCTCGGGATTGCTGGGCAGCCGGTCGGTGATCGATGCCGGCAGTGCGTTCACAGCCTGATCGAGCCCGGGCTGCGCGGCCCCTGCCTTCGGCTCGGGCTTCCGCAGGGCGTCGATACCCCCGGCGATGAAGATGGACGCGAGCATGGGCCGCGCGATTCTCCGGACGAGCATGTGGTTCCTCCCGTGGTCGGCTGTGTTTCCAAACCTTGACACAGGTACCCCGGGCGTCACGGGAATATGCGTGAAGCAAGGCCAAAGGGCACAGAACAGTATTTCGGATGGTACGGAAACCAGTTAATAACAGAATACATCGCGGTGGAGTACCGCCCCTCCCGCATCACTTCGACGGCCTGCCCGCCGCGCGGGCCGACGAGATCCGGGGCGGCCGATCCTCGGTGGTCAACGGCAAGTCCGCGACCTTCTCGAACAGATGCGTACCAGCTGCGGTATCGATGCTTCGCTCGACGGTCAGATGCGCGACACGGCCTCGCGTCCGGAGCGTGGCGATCTGATTTCCGAAACTCGGTCCCGACATCCTCGACCACGAGAACGACGCGACGGGAACTGCCGTCACGCGACCGAGCAGTAGCCGCACGACATGCTCCGCCGTGCGGCTCCATGCAGCGCGGAAGGCGACTCGGACGGCTGCGGGGACATGGTTGTGCAACGGTGAACAGGTCAACTGGTAGACCGCACCGGCGGTCGGCGTCCCGAACCGGACACGGGCGGCATACGCATGGTGCACGTCGCCCGAGAGGACACAGATCGTCGCGGGCGCACGACCGGACGTCCCGGCGCGCCGCCCGGCGGCGACGTCCCGCAGCAGCCGTCCGAGTCGCTCGAAAGAGTCGCGAAAGGCCGACCAGTGTTCGAGATCCGCAGCACGACGAAGCTTCTCGGCCCAGCGAGCCCAGCGGTCTCCGCGCGCACCGGACGCGAGTTTCTCGTCCCAAGCCTCGAGGTCGTGCATCGCGCGAGGGAGCAGCCACGGCAGCGACGTGCCGACCAGCAGATGGTCGTAGTCGCCGTCGGTCTGCTGCTCGATCCAGTCGAACTCCGGATCGGACACCATGTCCCGCCGGTCGGGCGCAAGCACTCGCCCGCACCGCGAGTCGATCACCAGCAGACGCACCGACCCGAAATCGCGGCGGTAGGACCACCGTGCACCCGGACCCCCGTCCGCTTCTTCGTCGGCACCGGATGCGAAGACGCGCAGGATCGGTTCGGCGTCCCCGGCGCAGTTCCGCACCCGCTCGTAGAGCGGCTCCTCGTCCAGCTCGGCGGGGGAGAGGTTTCCGAGATGCTGGTAGATCCAGTACGACGCGAGTGCCCCGACGATGCGTTCCTCCCACCACGCGGATGCTTCCATCTCCCTGCGCCACGAGTAAGAGGTGTTCCAGTCGTCGTGCACGTCGTGGTCGTCGAAGATCATCGACGTCGGCACGTTCGACAGCAGCCACCGGACGTTGTCTTCGGACCACGACCGGTGGTACAGCCAGGTGTACTCCTCGAAGTCACGGACCTGCGCCCCTGGTGGTTCCGACAGATCGTGCCGCTCACCGACCCGCCGCTTCATTTCCGGGGACAGCTCGTCGGCGTACACCTGATCGCCGAGCAGCAATAAGGCATCGGGCCACTCGTCGGTGGGCAGGGAGTGCATGCGCTGCGCGTACGCGACGAGCGCGTCCTTCCCCATGACGGCCGTCGGTTCTGCGCTCTCCGACGCCACGCGGCACGACCCGAACGCGAGCACGAAGTTGTCGGTGTCGCCCCCCGAAGTCCGGATCGACGGGGCTGCGTCACCGGCCGGCGGCCACACGAGGTGTCCGTCCGCTCTCACCTCGTAGGGCGTCTCCGATCTGGCTTCCAGCCCTCGGACGACGATGAGCGCGTAGTGATGGCCCGCGACGGTCCACGTGCGTTCCGAACTGCCGAGCACCTCGACCGTGCAGGGCTCGGACGTCTCCACCCAGATCGTGGCGTCCGTGTCGCCGATGTGCCGGAGTACCGGCCCGAGTACGAGATCCGCCACGGTGTCAGCGCCTTCGTGCTCGAGCGAGCTCGTCATGGGTTTCGAGCGTACTCGCGGCGGTCCTGCCCAGGATGGTTCCGGCGAACTTCGATTCCGGTTCGGCCTCCGGGATGCCGCGACGGGGAGCACCCTGGAACGGACGCATCCGAATCGACCCACATGGGTCGGTGCTGCGTAGTGGAAGGGGGCCCGGACATGACCGACGCAGAGGAACCGACCCGCTGGGACACGCTCGACGAGGACGAGCAACGGCAGGCACGTGAAAAGGCCGAGGAGATCGACCGGATGTACGAGCCCGGGGTTCGGCCGACCACCGTCGTGCCGGGGACGAACGGGATGGTCTCGGGAACGGCGTTCGCCGACATGGTCGACGAACACGCGAAGGATGAGCTCCCGGCCGGCGGGCAGTCGACAGCGGGGAAGTCCGACGCGGACGCGAACAGGGAACGCTCGGACGATTGAGGCGCTGCCGTAGCCGTGAGGCCGTCGGCCACGACCGTGGGCCGACTACGGCCGCTGCGATCCGGGCTCGGTGCCCGCTGCTGCCCGCACCGCACGGATGATGCCCTGATAGCCCGTGCACCGGCACAGATTGCCGGAGAGCCCTTCGCGGATGTCGTCGTCGCTCGGCTCGGGGTTGTCTCGCAGGAAGGCGGTGGCCGAGACGATGAATCCGGGTGTGCAGAAGCCGCACTGCAAGCCGTGCTGGTCGCGGAAGGCTGCCTGCACCGGTGACAATTCTCCGTCCGGCCCGGCGAGTCCTTCGATGGTCGTCAGTTCTGATCCGTCGACCTGGACGGCGAACAGTAGGCATGCCCGCACCGCCTCGCCGTCGAGCAGCACCGTGCACGATCCACAGACGCCGTGTTCACATCCCAGATGGGTGCCGGTGAGTCCGCAGCGATCGCGGAGATAATCGGCCAGGGTCAGGCGCGGCGGGACCCGGTCGGTGCGATTCGAGCCGTTGATGCGTACTCGAATGTCGATGTCGGTCACAGGGCCTCCTTCAACGCTCGCGCCCACGCGCGCGTGACCATCACGGCGCCCACTCGTCGTCGGTACTCAGCGGTGCCGTGGATGTCCGACGGCACCGAGTCGAGCAGATCGGTTACCGCGCCGCCGAGATCGGTCGCGTCGATCTCGGTCGCCGCCCGGCCGACGAGCTCCGCTTCCACCGCACGGGCGCGTGCAGGAGCCGGCGAGAGACCGAACACGGTGATGGCGCACTGCTCGATTCGCGCGTCGGCGTCGAGTTGCACGGCCACCGCCGCTCCGGCGATCGCGAAATCGCCGCTGCGCCGGGTGAATTCTTCGATCGCGAAGCCCCACCGGCCGTGCAGGACAGGGAAGGCGATGTCGGTGACGAGTTCGTCGGGTTCCATGGCGGTGGTCCACATGCCGCGGAAGAACTCGGATGCGGCGATGCTGCGCCGGCCGCGTGGGGACAGGGTGCCGATCGTGGCATCCAGGGTCAGCGCGACAGCCGGATATTCGGCGGCGGCATCGGCGTGCGCGAGGGATCCGCCGAGGGTGCCGCGATTGCGGATCTGGAAATGCCCGATGAGCGGTGTGGCCCGGGCGAGGAGGGGCACGAGTCGCCGGATATCGGCGTCGCGGCCGATCGATGAGTGCGTGGTCGTTGCGCCGATCCGCACTGTGGTCCCTTCCGTCCGGATACCGTGCAACTCGGTGAGTCGACGAAGGTCGACGAGATGTCCGAAGGTGGCGAGTCGCAGCGTCAGCAATGGCATCAGGCTCTGGCCGCCCGCGATGAATTTCGCGTCGTCGCCGAATCGGGAGACGAGATCGACTGCTTCGGCCGGGGTGTGCGGGGCGTGGTACTCGAACGCCGCGGGTTTCACAGCGCCTCCATCTTTTCGGCGTGCGCCCGATCGATCATCGAGACGATCCTGGCCGGCGAGAGCGGCAGGTGGGAGATCTCCACCCCGAACGGACTCAGCGCATCCGCTACCGCGTTGAGTACGGCCGGGGTCGCGCCGATCGCGCCGCCCTCTCCGACCCCCTTGACATTGCCCGGTCCCGGACTCGGGGTCTCGATGTGCCCGATCTCGATCGTCGGTGCCTCGGTCGCGGTCGGAAGCAGATAATCCATGAAGGTCGTGGCGATCGGGTTCCCGGCATCGTCGTAGGGCAGGTGTTCGTAGAGTGCCCCGCCGATTCCCTGCACCGTGCCGCCGCAGATCTGACCTTCGACGACGTTCGGGTTGATCATCGCGCCGCAGTCCTCGCTGACGATGTACCGCAGCAGGGTCACCTTGCCGGTTTCGATATCCACCTCGCAGGTGCACAGGTGGGTCGCGTTGGCCCAGATCGCCATATGAGGTGTGCGGTACCGGCCGCTCGCTTCGAGTCCCGGCGGAACACCGGGCGGCAGGCCGTCGCCCTGGAAGTACGCGATGTCGGCGATCTCGGCGATCGTCAGTCGTGGACCGGGATCGTTCCGGAGCCTCGCGATCCCCTCGGCGAACACCACGTCCTCGGGCAGAACATTCAGGCGGTGAGCGGCGATCGCGACGATGCGTTCTCGCAGTACCGACGCGGTCTCGGCAATCGCACCCGCGGTCATCGAGCCCGAGCGACTGCCGCCGGTACCGCCACCGAACGGGGTGATCGAGGTGTCACCCTGGATCGTGCGAACGTCGGCGATCGGGACGCCCAGAGCGTCCGCCGTCAACTGCACGACGGTCGTCTCGATACTGTTGCCCGCCGAACCTCCCGCCACGTACACGTTGACCTTGCCGGACGGTTCGATCCGGATGGTCGCGCCTTCGGTGCTGTGGAATGCGGTGCTGCCGGTCGTCGGCTCCAGATACGTGCACGTGCCTACGCCGAGATAGCGGCCCTGCTCGCGGGCGCGACGCTGATCGGCGCGGAACCCGTCGTAACCGAGCATCCTGACCGCCTGCTCGAGGGTCTCGAGCGGCGAGACATGGTCGTGCGGCATGCCGTTCGGGTTCATCATCGGCAGGTCTTCCTGCCGCAACATGTTGCGTCGACGAAGTTCTATGGGGTCGATGCCGATTCGGCGGGCAGCCTGGTCGAGGAGGAGTTCGCGGGTGACCGACTCGAACTGCCACGGACCGCGATAGGCGAGGCGCCCGACCGTGTTGGAGTACACGAACTTCGAACTGAACGACGCGTCGGTGATCCGGTACGGCCCGGGAAACAGGAGGCCGACGACCACACCTGCGGTGATGGGCGACGGAGTGGGGTATGCACCGACGTTCTGCACGTGATCGATCCCCGCCGCCAGGATTCGGCCGTCGGAATCGAAAGCCATTCGCACATCGGCATGTTCGTGGCGTGCCATACCCGACGCCATCAAGTGTTCCTGCCGGTCCTCGATCCACTTGACGGCGCGGCCGAGTTTGCGGGCCGCGAGTTGCACGCAGATCTCCTCCCGCAGCGGCGCCACCTTGAGCCCGAAGCCACCGCCGGTATCGCGGGCGATCACGCGCACCTGATGCTCGTCGATCCCGAGGAGCCGGGCACAGAAGCCCCGTACCTCGTGCGGTGACTGCGTCGAGATCCACACGGTCATCTCCGCGGTGGGAGCGGACCACTCGGCGACGACCCCGCGGGTTTCCATCGGCACCGGGATGTAGGCCTGCTGGAAGATCGTCTGCTCCACCACGTGTGGAGCGGTCTCGAAGATCGGATCGAGATCCGCGGCCGGACGACCGGCCATCTCGCCGGCCGAATTCCCGGCGAACCCGGCGTGGACCAGGTGGGGGGACGTGTGGGCGGTGGTGTAGTCCACCACCGCGTCGAGTGGTTCGTAGTCGACATCGACGAGTTCGACCGCGTCCTCCGCCACGTACCGGTCGCAGGCGATCACCATCGCGACCGGGTCGCCCACGAATCGAACCTCCTCCTCGGCCAGAGGCGGGCGGGGCACGGGAGGTAGGCCGGGCATGTCCAGCGCGTAGGAGATGCGGTGCGCGACGGGCCCGAGTTCGGCCGCGGTGTACACGGCGACGACCCCGTCGAGTTCGGTTGCGGCGGCGACGTCGATATCGATGATGCGCGCACGGGCGAAGGGGCTGCGCACGAAGCACACGTGCACCATGCCGGGGCGGGTGACGTCGTCGACGAACGTTCCCGCACCGGTCACCAACCGCAGGTCCTCGACCCGCGGAACGGATGTGCCCACGCTCCCGCGGGTGGGGGGTGCCGCTATGTCGGTCATGCGTCTCCTCGCTCCGCCGGAGGACCAGAGGGTCGTACTTCAGTACGAGACGAGAAATGTGCACAATCGAGAATTTCGCTCTCGATCGGGGCAGACGATACACCGCGGTGCACGTTCGGTGACCGAAACGGGTAGATCCGAGTCATCGTTGCGCCGGTATGTCGACGCCGTTCGAAGTGCGGTCTCCGGGCGACCCGACGTCTACGACCACACCCGCGAGCGGACGGTGTCTGTCATCGGAAGGCGCTTGCTGCCCGCCCGACGACGTGTGCTGCGTGCAGAACGGTCACCAGCCGCGCTCCCGCCACTCTCCGAGATGCGGTCGCTCGGCTCCGAGGGTCGAGTCCTTGCCGTGCCCCGGATAGAAGATCGTCTCGTCGTCGAACCGGTCGAAGATCTTGGACTCCACGTCGCCGAGCAGGGAGCGGAAGGCGTCGTCGTCCGGGGTCTTGCCGACCCCGCCGGGGAAAAGCGAGTCGCCGGTGAAGATGTGCGCGCGGCCCGCGCCCTGTTCCGTGAGGACCAGTGCGACCGACCCCGGGGTGTGCCCTGAGAGGTGGATCACCTCGAGATTCAGCTCACCGATCTGCACAGTGTCGCCCTCGGCCAGGATCCGGTCGGGCGTCACCGGCAGGGGAGCGGCGTCGAGTTCGTGCGCCGCCGTCGGCACACCGGTCTCCGCGGCGACCCGCTCGAGGCCCTGCCAGTGATCCCAGTGCTGATGGGTGGTGACGATCAGCTCGAGTTCCGGTGCGTTGTCGCGGAGGAACTGCACGAGCCGTCCGGGTTCGTTTGCGGCATCGATGAACACGGACTTGCCGGTCGCGTCGTCGGTGACGAGATAGGTGTTGTTGTTCATCTCGCCGACGGCGAGTTTGACGATGCTCGCTCCGGGAATCCTTCGGCGTTGCGCGGGTCCGCCGGGAGTGACGTCGCCGGTGTAGGTGTCCTCGATGATCACGGGCTGCTGCGTCATGCAGCCAACCTACCTTCGCGTGCGCGCGCAGGAGTGCCGGACGTGCGGTTCGTCGACCGGGATGCGGTTCGTCGGCACGGAAACGTGTCGGTACCCGCGCCTACCATGGCTGAGGGCCGAACTGCGGCCTTGTCTACAGGAAGGATGTGGCGTGGCAGACCGCCTGATCGTGCGAGGAGCCCGGGAACACAACCTGCGTGGTGTCGACCTGGATCTGCCGCGCGACAGTCTGATCGTTTTCACCGGACTGTCGGGTTCGGGCAAGTCGAGCCTCGCGTTCGACACCATCTTCGCCGAGGGGCAACGGCGCTACGTCGAGTCGCTGTCGGCCTACGCCCGTCAGTTCCTCGGGCAGATGGACAAGCCGGACGTCGACTTCATCGAGGGTCTCTCGCCCGCGGTGTCGATCGACCAGAAGTCCACCAACCGCAACCCGCGGTCCACCGTCGGCACCATCACCGAGGTCTACGACTACCTGCGTCTGCTCTACGCCCGTGCCGGCACCCCGCACTGCCCGGTGTGCGGTGAGCAGATCTCCCGGCAGACGCCGCAGCAGATCGTCGACCAGGTGCTCGACATGGAACCCGGTGCCCGGTTCCAGGTCCTCGCACCCGTCGTGCGTACCCGCAAGGGCGAGTTCGTCGACCTGTTCGAGCAGCTCACCATCCAGGGCTACTCCCGCGTGCGGGTCGACGGCGTCGTTTATCCACTGTCGGATCCCCCGAAGCTGAAGAAGCAGGAGAAGCACGACATCGAGGTCGTCGTCGACCGCCTCGCCGTCAAGCCCAGCGCGCAGCAGCGCCTCACCGACTCCATCGAGACCGCGCTCCGGCTCGCCGAGGGGGTCGTCGTGCTCGACTTCGTCGATCGCGAGGAGGACGCCCCCGACCGCGAACGCCGGTTCTCCGAGACCCTCGCGTGCCCGAACTCGCACCCGCTGTCCATCGACGAGCTCGAGCCACGGTCGTTCTCCTTCAACTCGCCCTACGGCGCGTGCCCCGAGTGCGCCGGCCTGGGCGTGCGCAAGGAGGTCGACCCCGATCTCGTCGTTCCCGATCCGGATCTGAGCCTGGCCGACGGCGCGATCGCACCGTGGTCGATGGGCCAGAGCGCCGAGTACTTCGGCCGGTTGCTGTCCGGTCTGGCCGACGCCCTCGGATTCGACATCGACACCCCGTGGCGGAAACTGCCCGCCAAGGTGCGCAAGGCCGTGCTGGAAGGCAGCACCGAGCAGGTGCACGTGCGGTACAAGAACCGCTACGGCCGCGTTCGCTCGTACTACGCCGAGTTCGAAGGCGTCATGCCGTTCCTGCACCGCCGCCTCGAACAATCCGAGTCCGACCAGGCCAAGGAACGCTACGAGGGCTACATGCGGGAGATCCCGTGCCCGGCCTGCGCCGGTGCGCGGTTGCGCCCGGAGATCCTCGCCGTGACGGTCAGCGCGGGCGACTTCGGGGCGATGTCCATTGCCGAGGTGAGCGACCTGTCGATCGCCGAGTGTGCGCGTTTCCTCGACGGTCTCGTCCTGGGCACGCGGGAGGCGGCGATCGCGGGGCAGGTCCTCAAGGAGATCCAGGCCCGGCTCGGCTTCCTGCTCGACGTCGGACTCGACTACCTCACCCTGTCGCGCGCGGCGGGAACCCTGTCCGGCGGTGAAGCGCAGCGCATCCGTCTCGCCACCCAGATCGGTTCCGGTCTCGTCGGCGTGCTGTACGTGCTCGACGAGCCGTCCATCGGTCTCCACCAGCGCGACAACCGTCGCCTCATCGACACCCTGACTCGGCTGCGCGATCTCGGCAACACGCTCATCGTCGTCGAGCACGACGAGGACACCGTCCGCGCCTCCGACTGGGTCGTCGACATCGGTCCCCGCGCGGGCGAGCACGGCGGCAAGGTCGTCCACAGCGGCACCTACAAGGAACTGCTCGACAATCCCGACTCGCTCACCGGGGCCTATCTGTCCGGGCGCGAGGAGATCGAGATCCCCGCGGTTCGCCGACCCATCGACACGAGCCGGCAGGTCACCGTCGTCGGTGCCCGCGAGAACAATCTGCGCGAGATCGATGTGTCGTTCCCGCTCGGCGTCCTCACCTGCGTCACCGGTGTCTCCGGCTCCGGGAAGTCGACGCTCGTCAACGACATTCTCGCCACCGTGATGGCCAACAAGCTCAACGGCGCGCGGCAGGTCCCCGGGCGGCACACCCGCATCAACGGGCTCGACCAGCTCGACAAGCTCGTCCAGGTCGACCAGTCGCCGATCGGCCGCACACCGCGGTCGAATCCGGCGACCTATACGGGCGTGTTCGACAAGATTCGCACCCTGTTCGCGTCCACCACCGAGGCGAAGGTGCGCGGCTACCAGCCGGGCCGGTTCTCGTTCAACGTCAAGGGCGGCCGGTGCGAGGCGTGCTCGGGCGACGGCACGTTGAAGATCGAGATGAACTTCCTGCCCGACGTGTATGTGCCGTGCGAGGTGTGCCACGGCGCCCGCTACAACCGCGAGACGCTCGAGGTGCACTACAAGGGCAAGACCATCGCCGAGGTGCTCGACATGTCGATCGAGGAGGCCGCCGAGTTCTTCCAGCCGGTCACCTCCATCCACCGCTACCTCAACACGCTGGTGGAGGTCGGTCTCGGCTACGTCCGCCTCGGCCAGCCGGCGACGACCCTGTCCGGCGGTGAGGCACAGCGCGTCAAGCTCGCCGCCGAACTGCAGAAGCGCTCCAACGGGCGTACCGCCTATATCCTCGACGAGCCCACCACGGGCCTGCACTTCGAGGACATCCGCAAACTGCTCGGGGTCATCAACGGTCTGGTCGACAAGGGCAACAGTGTGATCGTCATCGAGCACAACCTCGACGTCATCAAGACCGCCGACTGGATCATCGACATGGGTCCGGAGGGCGGTTCCGGGGGCGGCACGGTCGTTGCGCAGGGCACCCCGGACGAGGTGGTCACGGTGGAGGAGAGCTACACGGGACGCTTCCTCGCGGAGATCCTCGACGGTCGGTCCGCCGCGCCCACCCGCGCTCCGGCACGCAAGCGTGCCGCGAAGACGAAGACCACCGCGACGAAGACGACCGCGAAGGCCAAGACCGCCAAGAAGAAGGTAGCCGCCGCGAGCTGACGACCCGATCCGCCCGCCTCAGGGGCGGGCGGATCCGGTCGTACGGGTCGGAGGTGGGGCGGAAACGGTGCTGCGTCGGGTCAGTAGACCGGACCGGTGTATTTCTCGCCCGGACCCTTGCCCGGTTCGTCGGGCACCGCGGACGCCTCGCGGAAGGCGCGCTGCAGCGCCTGCAGTCCTTCGCGCAGCGGGCCGGCGTGCGGACCGAGATATTCCACCGAGGAGGTGATCAGTCCGGCGAGTGCGGTGATCACGCGGCGGGCCTCGTCGAGGTCGAGTCGTGTGCTGCTGTCGGGATCCTCGTCGGCGAGACCGAGCTTCTCGGCAGCCGAACTCATGAGCATCACGGCTGCGCGGCTGATCACCTCGACGGCCGGAATGTCGGCGAGCTCGCGCACATCCTGTGCCGCAGCGTCCTGATCGGGGGTCTCGGGAGCGTCCGTCATAGGGACGAGCATAGGGTCGTCGCTCGTCGCCGACGGCGCGGGTGGGGCGCGAATGCGCCGATTCGTCGTCGACGTGCATTTTTGTTAGACTGACTCTCACGACCGCCCGCGGTGATCCTCCGTGGGCAGCAAAGTGGAGTCCGACTCCCACCTCTGGCGGCACATCGATGCAGCTCAGGGGTCCGGTCCTCCGGGTGCGTACGCTCCGGATGTCCGCCCTTCATCGGGCGGTGCGGATCACGCAGCGCGAGCTGGGTGCCGCCGACCGGTCGGTATCGGACCCCGCGTGGAGCCTCGGCGCCACAGCGGGGTCTTCTTGTCGAGGAGTAGGGCCACGTGCTGCGGTGCGGTCAGACCGACCACACCGCTCTACCTAGGAGGCCCCATCAGCGCTGAGACCCGCATCAACGAACGCATCCGAGTTCCCGAGGTCCGACTCGTCGGACCCGGCGGTGAACAGGTCGGAATCGTGCGTGTTGAAGATGCCCTCCGCCTGGCAATCGAAGCCGACCTCGACCTCGTCGAGGTGGCACCCGACGCCCGGCCGCCGGTCTGCAAGATCATGGACTACGGCAAGTTCAAGTACGAAGCCGCGCAGAAGGCGCGCGAATCGCGCAAGAACCAGCAGCAGACCGTGATCAAGGAGCAGAAGCTCCGCCCGAAGATCGACGACCACGACTACGAGACCAAGAAGCGCAACGTCGTGCGCTTCCTCGAAGCCGGTTCGAAGGTCAAGGTCACCATCATGTTCCGTGGCCGCGAGCAGTCGCGCCCCGAACTCGGATTCCGGTTGCTGCAGCGCCTCGGCGCCGATGTCGCCGAACTCGGCTTCATCGAGACCAGTCCGAAGCAGGACGGCCGGAACATGACCATGGTGCTGGCCCCGCACAAGGGTGCGAAGACCCGCGCGAAGGCTCAGGAAGCCGCGCAGGCCGCACCGGCGCAGGCCGCTCCGCGCCCGGCAGCCTCCGCCGCCCCGACCACGGAGTCCGCGCCGGCTCCCGAGACGGGCGACGCCCCGAGCAACTAGCCCGCTCAGGCAGCACATCCGGTGCTGTCCGTGAGCACCGATGTACGCACACGACAAGAACTGAGGACTCCATGCCCAAGTCGAAGACCCACAGCGGCACCGCGAAGCGATTCAAGGTGTCCGGTAGCGGAAAGGTCCTGCGCCAGAAGGCGGGTCGCCGCCACCTGCTCGAGCACAAGTCCTCGCGGGTGACGCGTCGCCTCGACGGCAAGGCCGTCGTCGCCGATGCCGACGCTCCGCGCGTCAAGCGCATGCTCGGGCTCTGAGCCTCTCCGACCGATCCACCCGGGGACGGACACCTCGTCCCCCGAACTCTGACAGGACATAACCAGTGGCACGCGTGAAGAGGGCCGTCAACGCCCAGAAGAAGCGTCGTTCGATTCTCGAGGCCTCGAAGGGCTACCGCGGACAGCGCTCGCGCCTGTACCGCAAGGCCAAGGAGCAGCAGCTTCACTCGCTGACCTACGCCTACCGCGACCGTCGCGCCCGCAAGGGTGATTTCCGCAAGCTGTGGATCAGCCGCATCAATGCTGCTGCCCGCGCCAACGACATCACCTACAACCGCTTCATCCAGGGCCTGAAGGCCGCCGGTGTCGAGGTCGACCGCAAGATCCTCGCCGAGCTCGCCGTCTCCGACGCCGAGGCCTTCGCCGGTCTCGTCGCCGTCGCCAAGGCTGCACTGCCGGCCGACGTCAACGCTCCGGCTGCCTGAGTGCTGCCCTGAGCAACGACAACATCCAGGAACGACCCGTGGACACGCTCACCGAGCGCACACCACGGGTCGTTTCTGCTGTGAAACTGCTCCGGACCGCCGAGCGTCGCAAGACCGGGCGGTTCCTCGCCGAGGGTGAGAACTCCGTCACCGAGGCGCTCGCCGCCGCACGGGTGCACGAGTTGTTCGTCACCGAGGCCGCCGCCGGTCGCTACGGCCGACTCGTCGACGACGCTCGCAGCCGCGGTGTGCGCGTGGGGATCGTCACCGAACGGGCCGCCGCCCGGCTGTCCGACACCGTCACCCCTCCCGGTCTCGTCGCCGTGTGCGACACCCTCGACGTGCCGCTCGCCGAAGCCGTGACCGCGCAGTCGCGGCTGCTCGCCGTGCCCGTCGCCGTCGCGGAGCCCGGCAACGCCGGCACCCTGATCCGCGTGTCCGACGCGGTCGGCGCCGACGCCGTGGTGCTCGCCGGCGACAGCGTCGACCCGCACAACGGCAAGTGCGTGCGCTCCTCGGCCGGCAGCATCTTCCACCTGCCGGTCGCCCGTGAGCGCGACACCGACCGGGTCCTGGCCGCCCTGACCGACGTCGGCGTGCAGATCCTCGCGACCGCCGCCGACGGCGAGATCGACCTCGACGACGCCGACGATCTGCTCGCCGCACCCACCGCGTGGCTGTTCGGCAACGAGGCCCACGGGCTCGACCCGCAGGTCGCCGCCCGCGCCGACCACCGCGTCCGCATCCCCATCCGCGGACGCGCCGAATCGCTCAACCTCGCCACCGCCGCCTCGATCTGCCTGTATGCGAGCGCGCGGGTGCAACATCGGGCCGCTCGGCCCATCACATAGGATTTCCCCCGGTGCGCCGCGGACTCCGGCCCGGACCGCACCTACCGAGATCACCCGTTTCGTCCGAAGAAGGAGATGCACCGGTCGTGGCCAAGAAAGAGGGCGGCACCCCGCCGGCAGTCGATCCGAGCGCTCTGACCGAGGATGCGCTCACCGCCGCCGAGAAGTCCGCGATCGACGCGTTCGCCGCTGCGAGCGACCTCGACGCGCTCGCCCAGGCGAAGATCGACCACCTCGGCGACAAGGCGCCCATCTCCCTCGCCAAGCGCGCCCTCGGCGCGCTGCCCGGCAACGAACGCGCCGACGCCGGCAAGCGGGTCAACGCGCACCGCACCGCCGTGCAGGCGGCCTTCGACGACCGCAAGGCGGCGTTGCAAGCCGAACGCGACGCCGCGGTCCTCGTCGCCGAGGCCGTCGACGTCACCCTGCCTGCGACCCGCAGCGCGCTCGGCGCCCGCCACCCGATCTCGATCATCTCGGACGAGATCGCCGACGTCTTCGTCGCGATGGGCTGGGAGGTCGCCGAAGGCCCCGAGGTCGAGACCGAGCACTTCAACTTCGACGCACTGAACTTCCTGCCCGACCACCCGGCGCGCACCATGCAGGACACCTTCCACATCGCCCCGGAAGGCTCGCGGCAGGTGCTGCGCACCCACACCTCGCCCGTGCAGGTCCGCACCATGCTGCACCGCGACATCCCGATCTACGTCGTGTGCCCGGGCCGCACCTTCCGCACCGACGAACTCGACGCCACCCACACCCCGGTTTTCTCGCAGGTCGAAGGTCTCGCCGTGGACAAGGGCCTGACCATGGCGCATCTGCGCGGCACCCTCGACGCGTTCGCGCGGGCACTGTTCGGACCGGAGACCCGCACCCGGATGCGGCCGAACTACTTCCCGTTCACCGAACCGTCCGCCGAGGTCGACGTGTGGTTCCCGAACAAGAAGGGCGGCGCAGGCTGGGTCGAATGGGGCGGCTGCGGCATGGTCAATCCCAATGTGCTCCGGGCCTCGGGCATCGACCCCGACGTCTACACCGGCTTCGCGTTCGGTATGGGTCTCGAACGCACCCTGCAGTTCCGCAACGGCATCCCCGACATGCGCGACATCGTCGAGGGCGACGTGCGCTTCACCCTGCCGTTCGGCGTGCAGGGCTGAGAGCCCCGGCCTCTCTGACGCCGCCTCCCGACACCGATTCCATCGACCGACGACCGAACGAAAGAGCTGAGCACAAGTGCGAGTAGCGCAGTCCTGGCTGACCGAGATCCTGCAGCGCGCCACCCCGGAGTGGAACGTCACCGCCGAGGAACTCGACGCGGGATTCGTCCGGGTCGGACTCGAGGTCGAGGACGTCGAGACCCTCGGCCGCATCGACAACCTCGTCGTCGGGCGGGTCGCGGAGATCACCGAGCTCACCGAGTTCAAGAAGCCCATCCGCTTCTGCAAGGTCGACGTCGGTGAGGACGAACCGCGCGGCATCGTGTGCGGCGCCCGCAACTTCGCCGAGGGCGACCTCATCGTCGCCGCACTGCCCGGCGCCGTGCTCCCGGGCGACTTCGTCATCGCCTCCCGCAAGACGTACGGGCACATCTCCGACGGCATGATCTGCTCACTGGCCGAACTGGGCATCGGCAAGGACCACTCGGGCATCCTCGTGCTCGAACCGGGCAGTGCCGAACCCGGCACCGACGCCAACGACCTGCTCGGTCTCGGCGACACGCTCGTCGAGCTCAATATCACCCCCGACCGCGGTTACTGCTTCTCCGTCCGCGGGCTCACGCGCGAACTCGCGTGCGGTTTCGACCTCGAGTTCGCCGATCCGGCGACCGTGCCGGCGCTGCCGTTCGACGGTGGAGAGGCCTACCCGATCCGGCTCGACGCCGAGACGAACGCGACCCGGTTCGTCGCGCGCCGCGTCACCGGCATCGACCCGAAGGCCGTCACCCCGTGGTGGATGCAGCGTCGCCTGCTCACCGCCGGTGTCCGCCCGATCTCGCCCGCGGTCGACGTGACCAACTACGTCATGCTCGAGCTCGGCCAGCCGCTGCACGCCTTCGATGCCGCGACCCTGCAGGGCGAACTGGTCGTGCGGCGTGCCCGGCCAGGGGAGAAGCTCACCACCCTCGACGGTGTCGAGCGCGACCTCGATCCCGAGGACGTCGTCATCACCGACGACTCCGGGGTGATCTCCCTCGCCGGCATCATGGGCGGCGCCACCACCGAGGTGAGCGACTCGACCACCGACGTGCTGCTCGAGGCCGCCACCTGGGACCCGCTCGCCGTCTTCCGCGGCAACCGTCGGCACAAGCTCAGCAGCGAGGCCGGCAAGCGCTTCGAGCGCACCGTCGACCCGGCCGTGGCCCGCGCCGCGCTCGACCGGGCCGCGAGCCTGCTCGTCGAGATCGCCGGTGGCCGGGTCGAGCCGACGCTCACCGACATCGTCGTGCCCACCGAGAGCCCGACGATCCGCATGGACATCGACCTGCCCGACCGCGTGGCCGGGGTGAGCTACCCGAACGGCACCGCCGCCCGCCGCCTCACGCAGATCGGCTGCACCGTCGAGGTCGGTGTCGGCAACGACGGTCACGGCCAGCTCGTGGTGACCCCGCCGACCTGGCGTCCCGATCTGCGTCAGCCCGCCGACCTGGTCGAGGAGGTGCTGCGTCTCGAAGGACTCGAGCAGATCCCGTCGGTGCTGCCCACCGCCCCGGCCGGTCGCGGCCTGACGGCCACACAGAAGCGTCGCCGCGCCGTCTCCCGCGCCCTGGCCTACGACGGCTACGTCGAGGTGCTCGCCCCGGTGTTCCTGCCGGCGGGCGTGTTCGACACCTGGGGCCTCGATGCCGACGATCCGCGCCGGGTCACCACCACGGTGCTCAACCCCCTCGAGTCGGACCGCCCGGAGCTGGCCACCACGCTGTTGCCGGGCCTGCTCGAGATCCTCGGCCGCAACGTCTCGCGCGGCCAGCGCGACCTGTCGCTCTACGCGATCGCGCAGGTCGTGCAGCCCACCCCGGAGACCAAGCCGGTCGACGCGCTGCCGGTGGACCGTCGTCCCACCGACGACGAGATCGCCCTGCTCGAAGGGTCGCTGCCGCAGCAGCCGGTCCACGTCGGCGGTGTGCTCGCCGGTCTGCGCGAACCGGCCGGACCGTGGGGCACGGGGCGGGCCGCGGATGCCTTCGACGCCTTCGCCGCCGCGGAGAGCGTGGCGCGCGCCGCGGGAGTGCGTCTCGAGCGCCGCGCCGCGCAGTATCTGCCGTGGCATCCGGGACGCTGCGCCGAACTGCTCGTCGACGGGGTCGTCGTCGGTCACGCCGGTGAACTGCATCCCGCGGTGATCGAGCGGGCGGGCCTGCCCGCACGCACGTGCGCGTTCGAAGTCGACCTGGACGCCTTGCCGATCGTGGAATCTCTTCCGGCCCCGATCGTCTCGCCGTTCCCGGCGGTCCTGCAGGACGTCGCGGTCGTCGTCGATGCGAGCGTTCCGGCCGCCGATGTCGAGAGCGCCCTGCGCTCGGGTGGCGGCGACCTGCTCGAGGACATCCGCTTGTTCGACGTCTACGAGGGCGCCCAGCTGGGCGAGAACCGCAAGTCGCTCGCGTTCGCGCTGCGCTTCCGCGCCCCGGACCGCACCCTTACCGAGGACGAGGCCAGCGCCGCCCGCGAGGCGGCCGTCGCCGCCGCGGCCGCCGCGGTCGGCGCGCAGCTACGCGCCTGAGGTGACGCCCGTGTCCCCGCCCGGCAGCCACACGTCGGGCGGGACCGTGGCGACCTTGCGACCCGCCCGGTCGAGGACGTGTCCGGCGAGTTTGTGGATGCGCAACACGAGGACACGATCGCGGATCGTCAGATCGGGGCACCGCGCGAGCACCCGGGCCTCGAAGTCGGGAACGTCGGCAGGGGAGTGCAACCACGCCTGCACCACGAGGTTCGAGGCGCCGATGACGGCGAAACAGTTGCGCACTTCCGGTTCCCGGCTCACCACCCGCCCGGTGGCGGTCAGCCGTCCGACGGGCACCGTGCACCACAACGTGACGAGCACCGCGAACCCCGCTGCGGGATGAGCGAATTCGCACCGAAGGCCGACCACTTCGGCGGACAGCAGTGCCTCGACCCGGCGCTTGACCGTCGCCGCGCCGGCACCGGCGATCTCCGCGAGAGTGCGCATCGGGGTCCGACCGTCGACCGCCAGGGCCGAGAGAATCGCCCGGTCGGTGGCGGTGACCGTCGTGCGTCCGCGACGTTCACCCGCCCGGCGGGCACCCGGCGCCGAGGTCAGTTCCCCGCGCTCGCCCGGGCCGAGCGCGTTCAGTCGCCACGCCCCGCCCTCGGTGAACCACTCCGAGACCACGTGCGTGCGGATCGACGCGACACCCGGCAGCTCGGCCAGGTCGTCGACGACCAGCCGGGTCATCTGCTCGTAGGTTGCGGTGGCGGCGGTGACGAGCAGATCTGCCCCCGCGGACGGCACCTCGACGGTCACCGCGTGCGGACGCCCGGTCATCGCCTCGTTGACCGAATTCCTCGCGCCGGGCATCACGGTGATCTCGAGGAGCGCGGTGGTCACCTGCTCGAGGATGCGCGGGCCCGGAGTGATCGTCGTCCACGCGAGGTGTTCGCGTTCGAGGCGACGCCAATGGCGGGCCAGGGTGGCGGCGTCGAGACCGAGCGGACCGGCCAGCGCATCCCAGGTGGAACGTGGGGACCACTGGAGCGCATTGATTATCCTCAGGTCGATTTCATCGATCGATCGCGCACTTCCGTACTCGGAATCGTCCATTTCGTCATTATCCTGCAAGATTCGTCTCTGATCGGCGGGGCCTGCCAGCCTACGAATCATGCAGACGGAGCAGAAGTATGCGCTGATCGGGGCGGGCCCATCCGGGCTCGCCGGAGCCCGCGCGCTGTCCCGGCAGGGCATCGGCTTCGTCGGCTTCGAGTCCCACAGCGCCGTCGGGGGGCTGTGGGACATCACCAATCCGGTGAGCACGGTGTACGAGTCGGCACACCTGATCTCCTCGAAGACCACGACGGAGTTCGCCGAGTTCCCCATGTCGCCGCAGACGCCGGACTATCCGGACCATGCGGCGCTCGCCCGCTATTTCCGGGACTACGCCGACGCCTTCGGGTTGCCCGAGCACTACCGCTTCGGAACCACCGTCACCCGCGTCGAACCTGACGACGACCGGTGGCGGGTGACCGCCACGGACCGGACCGGCACCGAGACCACCGAGCTCTACCGCGGGGTCGTGGTCGCCAACGGCACCCTCGCCACGCCGAACCACCCGTCGATCCCCGGCGCATTCGACGGCGAGATCCTGCATACCAGTGCCTACAAGGACGCGGCGATCTTCCGCGGCAAGCGGGTGCTGATCGTGGGCGCCGGCAACAGCGGCTGCGACATCGCCGTCGACGCCGTCCATCACGCCAGGTCTGTGGATCTGAGCGTGCGCCGCGGCTACCACTTCGTCCCCAAGTACCTGTTCGGGCGCCCCGCCGACACCCTCACCCGCGGACGGCCGCTTCCGGCGCCGATCAAGCAACGTCTCGACGCGCTGCTGCTGCGCCAGTTCACCGGCGACCCCACCCGATTCGGGCTGCCGGCCCCCGACCACCGCCTCTATGAATCGCACCCGGTGGTCAACTCACTGATCCTGCACCATCTCGGTCACGGGGACGTGCAGGTCCGGCCCGACATCGAGCGCTACGACGGCGCCGAGGTCCGGTTCCGGGATGGCTCCGCCGCCGAGTACGACATGATCGTGCACGCCACCGGCTACGTCCTCGACTACCCCTTCGTGGACCGCGACCTTCTCGACTGGCGCGGCCACGCCCCCGACCTGCTGCTGAACATGATCAGCCGCCGGTTCCCGGACCTGTTCGTCCTCGGCATGGTCGAGTCGTCCGGGCTGGGCTGGCAGGGACGCTACGAACAGGCCGAACTTGCCGCCGCCGCGATCCGCCTCGCCGACGCCGACCCGGCAGCGGCCGAGCGGTGGCGCGCGGCGCTGGCCGCCTCGCCCCCGGATCTCACCGGCGGCTACCGCTACCTGAAACTCGGCCGGATGGCCTACTACGTCAACAAGGACGCCTACCGTACCGCGCTGCGCAAGCAGACCCGCGCGGTCCACGAAGCCCTCACGCCGACGAGCGCGGCGGGCGCGCGGTGAATGTCGACGACGCCACGCTCTCCTTCGACTCCGGTTCGCTCGTCGTACTCAACGTCGTGCTCGCCGCGATCATGCTCGGCATCGCCCTCGACACCTCCGTCGACGACTTCCGCCGGGCGCGCGCCGAACAGGACGCAGCGGGAGCCGGGCGACGTAGCCTGGATGCATGAACAAGGACGAAGCCGGCCGGATGCCGTCACCGGAGGAGCCCGACAGACCGGAGCAGCCCGTCCCCGACGTGACTCCGGCCGGGCCGGAGACGCCGACCGTGCCGGATGTGCCGCCGGGCCCGGACATCCCGGACGTGCCGCCGATCGACCCGGAACCGAGCCCCGATCCCGACGTGACCCCGCGCGATGCCGCGAATCCGCACGCTGTGCAGGTTCACGACGCCGAGATCGTCGACCCGGGAGTCGTCGACACCGGAGTTGTCGACAGCGGGGTCCGTGCTCCCACGATCGAGGAGATCACCGGCTACACCGCGGACGGGGTGCCGACCTTCGAGTCGGTGCGTGAGAAGATCGAGCAGCGCTCGGCGACCGCGCTCGGCGCCGAGGAACTCGCTCACGCGACCGGCGTGGGTCGCACGCTCGACGAGCAGTACGAGGACCGTAAGGCGGCCGCTGCCGACCGGCTCGCGGAGATCCGACGGTCGATGCGGTCGGAGTGAATCCTCCCGAAAGGGACACCCGGTATGAAACGATTTGCATGAGAGTGCATAATCATTCGTATGGGTACTTCACCGGACTTCACCGCCACCCCCGAGTCGCCGCTACGGGTCGCCGTGGCCGGCGCCAGCGGCTACGCGGGCGGCGAGATCCTGCGCCTGCTTCTCGGCCATCCCGGCTACCAGGACGGGTCCCTCGTCATCGGCGCCCTCACCGCCGGAGGTAACGCCGGCGCCACCCTGCGTGAGTTCCACCCCCATCTGCTGCCGCTCGCCGACCGCGTGCTCGGCGCCACCGACATCGACACCCTGCTCGGGCACGACGTCGTCTTCCTCGGCCTTCCGCACGGCCACTCCGCCGTGATCGCCGAGCAGCTGCCCGACACCACCGTCGTGATCGATTGCGGCGCCGACTTCCGGCTCGAGAACGCCGCCGACTGGCAGCGCTGGTACGGCAGCGATCACGCCGGCACCTGGCCCTACGGCATGCCCGAGCTGCCCGGCAAGCGCGACGCCCTCGTCGGCGCCACCCGCATCGCGGTCCCCGGTTGCTATCCGACCTCCGCCTCACTCGCCCTCGCCCCGGCCGTCGCCGCCGGCATCGTCGAACCCGTCGTGCAGGTCGTGGCGGTCTCCGGCACCTCCGGGGCCGGGAAGTCCCCGAAGGTCGACCTCCTCGGCTCCGAGGTCATGGGCTCGGTCCGCGCCTACGGCATCGGCGGCGCCCACCGCCACACCCCGGAGATCAAGCAGAACCTGTCCGCCCTCGCCGGCACCGACGTGAAGGTCTCGTTCACCCCGGTCCTCGCTCCCATGCCCCGCGGCATCCTCGCGACCTGCACCGCACCGACCACGGTGACTGCCGTCGAGGCGCGTGCCGTCTACGAGAAGGCGTACGCCGACGAACCCTTCGTGCAGCTGCTGCCGGAGGGCGCGCTGCCCACCACCGGGGCGGTGGTCGGCTCGAACGCCGTCCAGATCGCCGTCACCGTCGACACCGATGCGGGCCTGCTCGTCGTGATCGCCGCGCTCGACAACCTCACCAAGGGCACCGCCGGTGCCGCCGTGCAATCGATGAACCTGGCGCTCGGTCTGCCCGAGACCGCCGGCCTGTCCACCGTGGGAGTGGCCCCGTGACCGAGAACAAGTACGCAGACGACGTCTACACCGGCGCCACCGAGATCGCCGGGGGACGCCTGATCCGCAGCCAGGGCGTCACCAGCCCCGCCGGATTCCGGGCCGCCGGCATCCCCGCGGGCATCAAGATCTCCGGCAGGCAGGACCTCGCGCTCGTCGTCAACGAAGGGCCCGAACTCACCGCCGCCGGCGTCTTCACCACCAACAAGGTCAAGGCCGCCCCCGTCCTGTGGTCCCAGCAGGTCCTGAAGTCGGGCAGCCTGCGCGCGGTGATCCTCAACTCCGGTGGCGCCAACGCGTGCACCGGCGCCGGCGGTTTCCAGGACACCCACGCCACCGCCGAGGCCGTGGCCGACGCTCTGAGCAACTGGGGCACCGAGACCGGGGCCGGTGAGGTCGCCGTGTGCTCGACCGGCTTGATCGGCGACCGCCTACCGATGGACAAGGTCTTGTCCGGCGTGCAGGAGATCGTGCACGAACTCGCCGGCGGCATCTCCGGCGGCACCGACGCCGCCTACGCCATCATGACCACCGACACCGTGCCCAAGCAGGCCGCCCTGCACCACGCCGACAAGTGGAACGTCGGCGGCATGGCCAAGGGTGCCGGCATGCTCGCCCCCGCCCTGGCGACCATGCTGTGCGTGGTCACCACCGACGCCGTCGCCACTGCCGAGCAGCTCGATGCCGCGCTGCGCCACGCGTCCCGGCTCACCTTCGACCGCCTCGACGTCGACGGCGCGACCTCCACCAACGACACCGTGCTGCTGCTGGCCTCCGGCGCCAGCGGGATCACCCCGGGCCAGGACGACCTGAACGCCGCCGTCCTCGCCGTGTGCGACGACCTCGCCGAGCAGATGATGGCCGACGCCGAAGGCGTCACCAAGCGCGTCACCGTCACCGTCCGCGGCGCCGTCAGCGAATCCGACGCCCTCGTCGGTGCCCGCACCGTCGCCCGCGACAGCCTCGTCAAGACCGCTCTGTTCGGCTCCGATCCCAACTGGGGCCGCGTCCTCGCCGCCATCGGCATCGCCCCGATCGAACTCGACCCCGACAAGATCGCGGTGTCGTTCAACGGCAATCCCGTGTGCATCGACGGCGTCGGTGCCCCCGGCGCCCGCGAGGTCGACCTGTCTGCCGCCGACATCGCCCTCGACATCGACCTCGGTCTCGGCGACGCGCAGGTGTCCATCCGCACCACCGACCTCTCGCACGCCTACGTCGAAGAGAACTCGGCGTACTCGTCGTGACCGGCACGAGCACAGGAGACGACGTGACCGACTCACTGATCGCCGACCTCACCTCGCACCAGAAGGCGTTCGTCCTCGCCGAGGCCCTGCCGTGGCTGCAGAAGTTCCGTGACAAGATCGTCGTCGTCAAGTACGGCGGCAACGCCATGATCGACGACACCCTCAAGTCCGCCTTCGCCGCCGACATGGCGTTCCTGCGCACCGTCGGCATCCACCCCGTCGTGGTCCACGGTGGTGGTCCGCAGATCAACGCCATGCTGAAGCGACTCGGCCTCGAAGGCGAGTTCCGCGGCGGCTTCCGCGTCACCACCCCCGAGGTCATGGACGTCGTGCGGATGGTGCTCTTCGGACAGGTCGGACGCGAACTCGTCGGTCTGATCAACAGCCACGGTCCCTACGCCGTCGGCACCTCCGGTGAGGACGCCGGACTGTTCACCGCGACCCGCCGCACGGTCGTCGTCGCCGGCGAGGACACCGACATCGGTCTTGTCGGTGATGTGACCAGCGTCGATCCCGGCGCGGTGCTCGACCTCATCGCCGCCGGCCGCATCCCTGTCGTCTCCACGATCGCGCCCGACGCCGACGGCGTGGTGCACAACATCAACGCCGACACCGCCGCGGCCGCCCTGGCCGAAGCGCTCGGCGCGGAGAAGCTGGTCGTGCTCACCGACGTCGAAGGCCTCTACACGAACTGGCCCGACCGCGGCTCGCTCACCTCCCGGATCGACGCCGACGCCCTCACCGCGCTGTTGCCGTCGCTCGACTCCGGCATGGTCCCCAAGATGGAGGCGTGCCTGCGCGCCGTGCAGGGCGGAGTGCCCACCGCGCACGTCATCGACGGGCGCCGACCGCACTCCGTGCTCCTCGAACTGTTCACCGAAGAAGGCATCGGCACCATGGTGGTGCCGGCCTCCGAGAAGGAAGGCCCCGCATGACCGGCACGTCCGACCTCCAGCAGCGCTGGGCGGGTTCGCTGATGAACAACTACGGCGTGCCCAAGGTCGCCCTGGTCGCCGGTGACGGCGCCGTGCTCACCGACGCCGACGGCAAGCAGTACCTCGACCTGCTCGGCGGCATCGCCGTCAACAGCCTCGGCCACCGTCACCCGGCGATCATCGAGGCCGTGACCGCCCAGTTGAACCAGCTCGGCCACGTGTCGAACCTGTACGCCTCACCGCCGGTGCTCGAACTCGCCGAGAAACTTCTCGCGCATTTCGGCCACGAGGGCCGCGCCTTCTTCTGCAACTCCGGCACCGAGGCCAACGAGGCGGCGTTCAAGATCGCTCGGCTCACCGGACGGCCGAAGATCGTCGCGTGCGAGAAGGCCTTCCACGGCCGCACCATGGGCGCGCTCGCCCTCACCGGCCAGCCCGACAAGCGCGCGCCCTTCGAACCGATGCCTGCCGGCGTCGAGTTCGTGCCCTACGGCGATCTCGACGCGCTCGATGCCGCGATCGACGAGAACACCGCCGCCGTCTTCCTCGAACCGATCATGGGCGAGTCCGGCGTCGTCGTCCCGCCCGAGGGCTATCTCGCCGGCGCGCGCCGCCTCACCACCGAACGCGGCGCCCTGCTCGTGCTCGACGAGGTCCAGACCGGCATCGCCCGCACCGGTACCTTCTTCGCCCA
Source organism: Rhodococcus sp. B50 (assembly GCF_013602415.1). NCBI lineage: Bacteria > Bacillati > Actinomycetota > Actinomycetes > Mycobacteriales > Nocardiaceae > Rhodococcus > Rhodococcus sp. B50. Next base: position 812,600 of record NZ_WPAG02000002.1, read on the forward strand.
CCAGGCGGCGGGAATCACCCCCGACGTGATCACCCTCGCCAAGGGGCTCGGTGGTGGTCTGCCCATCGGCGCCGTCCTCGCGACCGGCCGGGCCGCCGAGCTGTTCCAGCCCGGCAAGCACGGCACCACCTTCGGCGGCAACCCGGTGTGTGCCGCGGCCGCCCTCGCGGTGCTCCGCACCATCGACGAGCAGGGCCTGCTCGACCACGTGAACGCTGTCGGCAAGACCCTCGCCGCCGGCATCGAGGAACTCGCGCATCCGCTCGTGTCGCACGTGCGCGGTTCGGGGCTGCTCCTCGGTGTCGTCCTCACCGCCGCGAAGGCACCGGCCGTCGAAACCGCCGCCCGCGAGGCCGGTTTCCTCGTCAACGCCGCCGCCCCCGAGGTGATCCGTCTCGCGCCCCCGCTGATCCTCACCGAACAGCAGGCCGAGACCTTCGTGACGGCGCTCCCCGCGATCCTCGACACCGCCGACCAGGAAGGGAACTGACCCGTGCTTCGTCACTTCCTGCGCGACGACGACCTCACCCCGGCCGAACAGACCGAGGTGCTCGAACTCGCCGCCGAACTCAAGAAGGCGCCGCTGTCCCGCCGCCCCCTCGAAGGCCCCCTCAGTGTCGCCGTGCTGTTCGACAAGACCTCCACCCGCACCCGCTTCTCCTTCGACGCCGGCATCGCCCAGCTCGGCGGCCACGCCATCGTCGTCGACACCGGCGCCACCCAGATCGGCAAGGGCGAAACCCTCGAGGACACCGCCCGGATGTTCTCCCGGTTCACCGAAGCAGTGGTGTGGCGCACCTACGGCCAGGACCGCATCGAGACGCTCGCTGCGCACTCCACCGTGCCCGTCGTCAACGCACTCACCGACACCTTCCACCCCTGCCAGGTCCTCGCCGACCTGCAGACAGTCCGCGAACGCAAGGGCAGCACCGCGGGGTTGCGCATGACCTACTTCGGTGACGGTGCGAACAACATGGCGCACTCGCTCATGCTCGGCGGCGTCACCGCCGGCATGCACGTGACCATCGCGTCCCCGGCCGGGTTCACGCCCGACCCGCAGGTCGTCGCCGCCACCCGCGCGCGGGCCGAGCAGACCGGCGGCAGCGTCACCGTCACCGACGACCCGCGGGCCGGAGCCGCCGACGCCGACGTGCTCGTCACCGACACCTGGGTGTCGATGGGGCAGGAAGACGACGGCAAGGACCGCGAAGCCCCCTTCCGGCCGTTCCAGCTGAACGACGAACTCGTCTCCCTCGCCGACACCGACTCGATCGTGCTGCACTGCCTGCCCGCCTACCGCGGCAAGGAGATCACCGCCGAGGTCATCGACGGGCCGCGTTCGGTGGTGTGGGACGAGGCCGAGAACCGCCTGCACGCACAGAAGGCCCTGCTCGTGTGGCTGCTCGAGCAGAGCCGGAGCTGACCGTGAGCACGGCGGCGAACCATGCGGACAGCGCGGCGAGCGCACCGACGCGCGCGGCGCGGCAGGCCCGCATCGTCGCTCTGCTCGCCGCGCACCCCGTGCGCAGCCACACCGAACTCGCCGCTCTGCTAGCCGCGGACGGCATCGAGGTGTCCACCGCCACCCTCTCCCGCGACCTCGAGGAACTCGGCGCCGTCAAACTCCGCGCGGCCGACGGGGGAGCGGGGGTGTACGTCGTCCCGGAGGACGGCAGCCCCGTGCGCGGCGTGACCGGCGGCACCGACCGCCTGTCCCGGCTGCTCGGCGAACTCCTGGTGTCGACGGACTCGAGCGGCAACATCGCCGTGCTGCGCACCCCGCCGGGGGCAGCGCACTATCTGGCCAGTGCACTCGATCGGGCATCATTACCCGAGGTGGTCGGAACGATCGCCGGCGACGACACCATCGCGGTCATCGCCCGCGAACCGACGACGGGAGCCGAACTGGCCGCGAAAATCGAATCACTCACCTGACCTACCACTCATAGACGCACGTCGAAATACAAAGGAGCACAAAGACAATGGCCGAACGCGTCGTACTCGCCTATTCGGGCGGGCTGGACACCTCCGTCGCCATCAGCTGGATCGGCAAGGAGACCGGCAAGGAGGTCGTCGCCGTCGCCATCGACCTCGGCCAGGGTGGCGAGGACATGGAGGTCGTGCGTCAGCGCGCCCTCGACTGCGGTGCCGTCGAATCGATCGTCGTCGACGCCAAGGACGAGTTCGCCAACGAGTACTGCCTGCCCACCGTCCAGGCCAACGCGCTCTACATGGATCGCTACCCGCTGGTCTCGGCCATCAGCCGCCCGCTGATCGTCAAGCACATCGTGCAGGCCGCCCGCGAGCACGGCGGCACCATCGTCTCCCACGGCTGCACCGGCAAGGGCAACGACCAGGTCCGCTTCGAGGTCGGCTTCGGTGCCCTCGCCCCCGACCTCCAGGTCATCGCACCGGTCCGCGACTACGCCTGGACCCGCGAGAAGGCCATCGCCTTCGCCGAGGAGCACAGCCTGCCCATCAACGTCACCAAGCGCTCGCCGTTCTCCATCGACCAGAACGTGTGGGGCCGCGCCGTCGAGACCGGCTTCCTCGAGGACCTGTGGAACGCCCCCACCAAGGACGTCTACGACTACACCGAGGACCCCACCGCCCACTGGCAGGCTCCCGACGAGCTGATCGTCAGCTTCGAGGCCGGCCGCCCGGTCGCCATCGACGGCAAGCACGTCACCGTCCTCGAGGCCATCCAGGAACTCAACCGTCGTGCCGGCGCCCAAGGCGTGGGCCGCCTCGACATGGTCGAGGACCGCCTCGTCGGCATCAAGAGCCGCGAGATCTACGAGGCCCCCGGCGCCATCGCCCTCATCACCGCACACCAGGAACTCGAGCACGTCACCCTCGAGCGCGAACTCGGCCGCTACAAGCGGCGCGTGGAGGAGCGCTGGAGCGAGCTGGTGTACGACGGCCTGTGGTTCTCCCCGCTGAAGACCGCCCTCGACGCCTTCATCAAGAACACCCAGGAACGCGTCACCGGCGACATCCGCATGGTCTTCCACGGCGGCCACATCACCGTCAACGGACGTCGCAGCCCCGAGTCGCTGTACGACTTCAACCTCGCCACCTACGACGAGGGCGACAGCTTCGACCAGTCCAACGCCAAGGGCTTCGTCCAGATCCACGGCCTGTCCTCGAAGGTCGCCGCGAAGCGCGATCTGGGCCTGTAGTCATGACGGCTCACGGCACCAACGAAGGTGCCCTGTGGGGCGGCCGGTTCGCATCCGGACCGGCCGCCGCCATGGCGGCGCTGAGCAAGTCCACGCACTTCGACTGGGCCCTGGCCCCGTACGACGTGCGCGCCTCGCAGGCCCACGCCAAGGTCCTGCACCGCGCCGGACTCCTCACCGACGACGACCTCGCCACGATGCTCGACGGCCTCGACCGCCTTGCCGCCGATGTGGCCTCGGGTGCGTTCGGTCCCGCCGAGTCCGACGAGGACGTGCACGGCGCGCTCGAACGGGGACTCATCGAGCGGGTCGGTCCCGAGGTCGGTGGCCGGCTCCGCGCGGGCCGCTCCCGCAACGACCAGGTCGCGACCCTGTTCCGGATGTGGCTGCGCGACAGCGCGCGGCGCATCGCCGACGGTGTCCTCGACGTGGTGGAAGCGATCGCCGGTCAGGCCGCGGCCCACCCCGATGCCGTGATGCCGGGCAAGACGCATCTGCAGGCGGCGCAGCCCGTGTTGCTCGCACACCACCTGCTGGCCCACGCGCACCCGCTGCTCCGCAACGTCGACCGGCTACGCGACTTCGACAAGCGCGCGGCGGTGTCGCCGTACGGTTCGGGTGCGCTGGCCGGATCGTCGCTCGGTCTCGACCCCGAGGCGATCGCGGCGGACCTGGGCTTCGACTCCGCGGCCGACAACTCCATCGACGCGACCAGCGCTCGCGACTTCGCGGCGGAGGCGGCCTTCGTCTTCGCGCAGATCGCCGTCGACCTCTCCCGTATGGCGGAGGAGGTCATCCTGTGGAGCACCCCCGAGTTCGGGTACGTCACCCTCGCGGACGAGTGGTCGACGGGGTCGTCGATCATGCCGCAGAAGAAGAACCCGGACGTCTCCGAACTCACCCGCGGTAAGGCCGGTCGCCTCATCGGCAACCTCACCGGTCTGCTGGCCACGCTCAAGGCGCAGCCGCTGGCCTACAACCGCGACCTGCAGGAGGACAAGGAGCCGGTCTTCGACTCCGTCGCGCAACTGGAGCTGCTGCTTCCGGCGATCGCCGGTCTCGTCTCGACGCTGACCTTCCACACCGAGCGCATGGCCGAACTCGCTCCCGCCGGATTCACCCTCGCGACCGACATCGCCGAGTGGATGGTCCGGCAGGGCGTGCCGTTCCGCGTCGCCCACGAGGCGGCCGGTGCGTGCGTGCGGGTCGCCGAAGGCCGTCGGGTGGGCCTCGAGGACCTCACGGACGACGAGCTGGCCGGTGTCGATCCGGCACTGACCCCGCAGGTGCGGGACGTGCTCACCGTCGAAGGCTCGATCGCCTCGCGCGACGCGCGCGGTGGTACCGCCGGTGTGCGGGTCGCCGAGCAGCTCGGCCGTGTGCGCGACGCCGCGGTGCAGCTGCGCGGCTGGGTCCGCGGCTGACACACCTGCCGTCCCGGGCGCGCCCCGAGTTGCCCGGGACGGTCACGGTGGTGTGGCAGGCTGGCACATACTCTCGGCATGCAGCGGGTACCGGTGTAGAACCGCAGGTGCCGGGGGCCGGTGCGGATACATCGTCGAGAAGGGGAGCGGACCGTGGGACTGGACGCCGATGTAGTGACCGAATCGGTGCGACGGCTCGTCGCCACCGCCCAGAACGGTCTCGAAGTCCTGCGGTTCGGTGGCCTCGAACCCGGCCGATCGTCCTCGCCGTACCAGGTCGTCGAACGCACCTCCATGTACCGGCTCCGCCGGTACTTCCCCGAATCGGACACCGCCTCCACGGGCATTCCGATCGTCCTCGTGCCGCCCATGATGGTGTCCGCCGAGGTGTACGACGTCACCCGTGACGCCGGCGCCGTCGGCACCCTGCACGAAGCGGGTCTCGACCCGTGGGTCGTGGACTTCGGCTCGCCGGACCAGGAGGAGGGCGGCTGGAAACGCACCCTCACCGATCACCTCCTCGCCCTCGACGAGATCGTCGACTGCGTGCGCGCCTACACCGGCCGCGACGTCCACCTCGGTGGATACTCGCAGGGCGGAATGTTCTGCTATCAGGTTGCCGCGTACCGGCGCAGCCGCGGCATCGCGAGCCTGATCACCTTCGGCAGCCCCGTCGATACCCTCGCCGCGCTGCCCTTCGGGATTCCCGAGATCGTCGCGACCCACTCCGCGGACTTCCTCGCCGACCACGTCTTCAACCGGCTCGCGATCACCGGGTGGATGGCGCGGACGGGCTTCCAGTTGCTCGATCCGGTCAAGACCGTGCGATCACGCATCGACTTTCTCCTCCAGCTCCACGACCGGGAGGCGCTGCTGCCGCGGGAGCCGCAACGCCGGTTTCTCGACACGGAAGGATGGGTGGCGTGGTCCGGTCCGGCGGTCGCCGAGGTACTGCGCCAGTTCATCGCTCACAACCGCATGGTGAGCGGAGGATTCGTCATCAACGACCGGGCGGTGAGCCTCGCCGAGATCACCTGTCCCGTCCTCGCGTTCGTCGGCGAGGTCGACGACATCGGGCAACCGCTCGCCGTGCGCGGCATCCGCAGAGCGGCACCCCGTGCCGAGGTCTACGAATACACCTTACGTGCAGGGCATTTCGGGCTCGTGGTGGGCAGCATTGCCGGTCAGCAGACGTGGCCGTCCGTCGGCGAATGGGTGCAGTGGCGCGAGGGAGTCGGTGATCGTCCCGTCGGTATCGCGCCGATGGTCGTGCCCGATCCGAAGGACGAGGGCACCGGCGTCTCGGTCGCATCCCGCATCACGCACACCGTCGCGACCCTCGCCGATGTGGGAACGGACTTCGGTAAGGGAGTCGCAGGGATCGCCGTCGGCGCCGTCCGCGGCGCACGCGACCTCACCGGTGAGGCCGCACGCGCGTTGCCCCGGCTCGCGCGGCTCGGACAGATCCAGTCGCGCACCCGCATCTCCGTCGGAGGTCTGCTCGCCGAGATCGGCCGCAAGTCGCCGAAGCGTGAGTGCTTCATCTTCGAGGATCGCGTCTACACCTTCGACGCCGTCAACCGACGAATCGACAACATCGTCCTCGGCCTCGTCGACAACGGTATCCGTCCCGCGATGCACGTCGGAGTCCTCATGGACGTCCGCCCGAGTGCTATGGCGGCGGTCGCCGCGATCTCCCGCCTCGGAGGCGTCTCGGTGTTGATCCCGCCCGGACCGGACGTCGCGGAGGCCGTGCGCCTCGGCGGTGTCGAGAAGATCGTCGCCGATCCGGAGAACCTCGATGCGGCCGTGGTGGCCGGTCTGCCCGTGCTCGTGCTCGGCGGTGGCGACGTCCGCGACCTCGACATCGAACCCGGCACCGACGTCGTCGATCTCGAACGACTCGACATCTCGTCGGTGCAATTGCCGGGGTGGTACGTCCCCGATCCCGGTCTCGCCCGAGAGCTCGCGTTCGTCCTCTTCTCCGGCAGCGGCGACACGCTCGCGGTGCGGCGGGTCACCAACTACCGGTGGGCGCTGTCGGCCTTCGGTACGGCGACCGCCGCCTCGCTCGGTCGCGGAGACACGATGTATTGTCTTGCGCCGCTGCACCATTCGTCGGGCCTTCTGGTCAGTTTCGGTGGCGCGCTGGCGGGCGGGGCGCGTATCGCGTTGTCCCGTGGGCTGAACCCGTCACTGTTCAGCGACGAGGTACACCGCTACGGCGTCACCGTCGTCACCTACACCTGGTCGATGATGCGCGAGGTGCTCGACAGCCCCTCGCTGCACATCGATGCCATCCATCCCATCCGGTTGTTCATCGGCTCCGGCATGCCCCCGGGGTTGTGGCGCCGCACGCTCGACAGGTTCCAGCCGGCGCGGGTACTCGAGTTCTACGCCTCGACCGAAGGCAACGTCGTGCTCGCGAACGTCTCCGGTTCGAAGATCGGCTCGAAGGGCCGGCCGTTGCCCGGCAGCGCCGACGTGCGGCTCGCCGCCTACGACGCCGGCGCGGGCCGACTCGTCGAGGACGACCGTGGGTTCGTGCGGGAGGCGCAGGTCGGTGAGGTCGGGCTGCTGCTCGGCAAACCCGGCCCCGCTGCCTCGGCGCTCACCGGTGTCATGCGCGGCGTGTTCGAACCGGGCGACGTGTGGGTGCCCACCGACAACCTGTTCCGGCGCGACGCCGACGGCGACTTCTGGCTGCTCGACAGCCGACGGACGGTGATCCCCACCTTCCACGGTCCGGTGTTCACCCAGAGCGTGACCGACGTCCTCGAAGCGATCCCGCGCGTCGACCTCGCCGTCGCCTACGGGATCTCGGTGGGCGGGCGCGACATCGCGGTGGCCGCGTGCACGTTGCGGGGCAACCGGGCACCGACGGCGGCGGAGATCACCGTGGCGTTCGACGCGATCGCGCTCGACGAACGGCCGGATCTGGTGCACATCGTGCACGACATCCCGTTGGGGCCGTCCTATCGGCCGGCGGCCGACGGGCTGCGCGAACGGGGACTGCCGGTTCCCACCGTCCGCACCTGGTACCTGAACCCCGACAGCGGGACGTACAAGAGGTTCACCAAGTCGGTCGCGGTGGCCTGGAAGGCGGGCACGGCCGGTTCGCCCGCCGGGGCGCGGTAGCCTGGATCCGGTTCGGTTCCGCCTTTCGAAAGGACATCCGTGGCTGTCGATCCCACGTTGCTGAGCATTCTGGCCTGTCCCGAGGACAAGGGGCCGTTGCTTCTCGTCGACGACGCGGTCCTGTACAACCCGCGCCTGCGGCGGGCGTATCCGATCGAGAACGGCATCCCCGTCCTCCTCGTCGACGAGGCCCGCGAGGTCACCGATGCCGAGCACGAGGACTTCGCCGCGCGCGGTGTCGCCGGATGGAGTGCGGACTGAGCCGCTACCGCAGAGCCGTTCGCGGCGAGCTCGAGGGACTCGATCCGGTCGAGGCGGCCGAAGCGCTGCTCGGGGCGACTATCCGGGTGGGGGAGACCACCGTCCTGCTGACCGAGGTCGAGGCCTACGGCGGACCCGAGGACGGACCGTGGCCGGACCCCGCTGCGCACTCGTATCGAGGGCCCACCCCGCGCAATTCCGTCATGTTCGGGCCCGCAGGACATCTGTACGTCTACCGGAGCTACGGCCTGCACTTCTGCGCGAACATCTCCCTCGGTCCCGACGGCACCGCCGCGGCAGTGCTGTTACGAGGTGGGGAGGTCGTCGACGGAGAACAGGCAGCCCGCGCCCGTCGCACCCCCGGCACGCCGTTCGCCAACCTCGCTCGAGGACCCGGGAATCTGGCCGCGGCCCTCGGCCTCGACCTGGCCGACAACGGTATCGACGTGAGTGCATCCGATGCCCGGGTGCGCCTGGAGCTTTCGGCCGAGCCGCTGGTCGGCGAGGTCGCACGGGGTCCGCGGGTGGGGATCAGTGTCGCCGCCGACAGGCCGTGGCGGTTGTGGGTTCCCGGTGCCATCGGAGTCTCCGCGTACCGGCGCAGCCCACGCGCACCCGCCGCCCCTCGGGGGTGATGGGATGATCGAACGGTGACTGAGCACATCCTCGACGAACTGACCTGGCGCGGTCTCATCGCGCAATCGACCGATCTCGACGCACTTCGAGGCGAACTCGACAAGGGTCCGATCACCCTCTATGCCGGTTTCGATCCGACCGGCCCGAGCCTGCACGCCGGTCACCTCGTTCCGCTCCTCGCTCTCAAACGCTTCCAGCGCGCCGGCCACCGGCCCATCGTTCTCGCAGGTGGCGCAACCGGCATGATCGGCGACCCGCGCGATGTGGGGGAGCGGACCATGAACTCCGCCGACACCGTCGCCGAATGGGCAGGACGGATTCGGGGACAGCTCGAGCGGTTCGTCGAGTTCGACGACTCCTCGACGGGAGCCGTGGTCGTGAACAACCTCGACTGGACCCGCAACCTGTCCGCCGTCGATTTCCTGCGCGACATCGGAAAGCACTTCTCGGTCAACGTGATGCTCGCTCGCGACACCGTCAAGCGCCGGCTCGAGGGCGACGGCATCTCCTACACCGAGTTCAGCTACATGCTGCTGCAGGCCAACGACTACGTGCAGCTGCGCCGCGAGTACGGATGTGCGCTGCAGGTCGGCGGTTCCGACCAGTGGGGCAACATCATCGCCGGTGTAGAGCTCAACCGGCGAACCGACGGCGCGAGCGTGCACGCCCTGACCGTTCCGCTCGTGACCTCCTCGGACGGCAAGAAGTTCGGCAAGTCCACCGGCGGTGGCAGCCTCTGGCTCGATCCCGAGATGACCAGCCCGTATGCCTGGTACCAGTACTTCGTCAATGCGGCCGACGCCGACGTCATGAAGTACCTGCGCTGGTTCACCTTCCTCGACAAGGACGAACTCGTCGAACTCGAGACCGCCACCGCCGAGCGCCCTCACGCACGCGAGGCCCAGAAGCGGCTTGCTGCGGAGATGACGACGCTCGTTCACGGTGCGCACAACACTGCGTCCGTCGAGTTGGCCAGTCGCGCACTGTTCGGCCGAGGGGAACTCGCCGAGCTCGACGAGTCCACCCTCGCGGCCGCGCTGACCGAGGCATCCGTGACCGAGCTCCGCGCGGGCGAGCCGGACACGATCGTGGACCTGCTCGTCGCGTCGGGACTGTGCGAAAGCAAGGGCGCTGCGCGTCGCGCCGTGAAGGAGGGCGGGGCGTCGGTCAACAACGTCCGGATCTCCTCGGAGGAGTGGACCCCGCAGGACGGAGAGCTGCTGCACGGTAGCTGGCTCGTCCTGCGTCGGGGCAAGCGGAACTTCGCCGGCGTCCGCGTCGTCCGCGACTGATGCTGTTTGTCGACGCTGGCGAGCCTCTGACCAGCGGATTTGACGGCTCGTTAGCGTCGGCGTAACTTAGTCGTCGTTCGAGCGACACCGAACAGCCCGCCGGACCGAGAGGTTCGGAAACAGGCATGTTCGATGTCGCATCGATCGGCTCTCACGGAAGAGGCAAGGAACGCGACGAGTTGCGGCTCTGGATTCGGATGTGATAGCTTGGAACGGTTGCCTCAGAGCGAGTCGGACAGGTGTCCGGAACGTGATGGTGTGTGCGTGTTCTTTGAGAACTCAACAGTGTGCCGATGAATGTCAGTGCCAAATAATTTTTGGTGCGGCCATCGAATTTTGTTCGGTGGTTGTTGCTGGACATCGCATTCTTCCGTCTGCGGTGGTTCAGTGTTTTGCTAGTTTGAGTTTTTTGCTAGTGATTTGACTCTTTGGTCTTTGACTGATTGCCCTTTCGGGGGTGATTGTGAGTCTTCAACGGAGAGTTTGATCCTGGCTCAGGACGAACGCTGGCGGCGTGCTTAACACATGCAAGTCGAACGATGAAGCCCAGCTTGCTGGGTGGATTAGTGGCGAACGGGTGAGTAACACGTGGGTGATCTGCCCTGCACTTCGGGATAAGCCTGGGAAACTGGGTCTAATACCGGATATGACCTCTTGCTGCATGGTGAGGGGTGGAAAGTTTTTCGGTGCAGGATGAGCCCGCGGCCTATCAGCTTGTTGGTGGGGTAATGGCCTACCAAGGCGACGACGGGTAGCCGGCCTGAGAGGGCGACCGGCCACACTGGGACTGAGACACGGCCCAGACTCCTACGGGAGGCAGCAGTGGGGAATATTGCACAATGGGCGCAAGCCTGATGCAGCGACGCCGCGTGAGGGATGACGGCCTTCGGGTTGTAAACCTCTTTCAGCAGGGACGAAGCGCAAGTGACGGTACCTGCAGAAGAAGCACCGGCCAACTACGTGCCAGCAGCCGCGGTAATACGTAGGGTGCGAGCGTTGTCCGGAATTACTGGGCGTAAAGAGCTCGTAGGCGGTTTGTCGCGTCGTCTGTGAAAACCCGCAGCTCAACTGCGGGCTTGCAGGCGATACGGGCAGACTCGAGTACTGCAGGGGAGACTGGAATTCCTGGTGTAGCGGTGAAATGCGCAGATATCAGGAGGAACACCGGTGGCGAAGGCGGGTCTCTGGGCAGTAACTGACGCTGAGGAGCGAAAGCGTGGGTAGCGAACAGGATTAGATACCCTGGTAGTCCACGCCGTAAACGGTGGGCGCTAGGTGTGGGTTTCCTTCCACGGGATCCGTGCCGTAGCCAACGCATTAAGCGCCCCGCCTGGGGAGTACGGCCGCAAGGCTAAAACTCAAAGGAATTGACGGGGGCCCGCACAAGCGGCGGAGCATGTGGATTAATTCGATGCAACGCGAAGAACCTTACCTGGGTTTGACATGTACCGGACGACCGCAGAGATGTGGTTTCCCTTGTGGCCGGTAGACAGGTGGTGCATGGCTGTCGTCAGCTCGTGTCGTGAGATGTTGGGTTAAGTCCCGCAACGAGCGCAACCCTTGTCCTGTGTTGCCAGCACGTGATGGTGGGGACTCGCAGGAGACTGCCGGGGTCAACTCGGAGGAAGGTGGGGACGACGTCAAGTCATCATGCCCCTTATGTCCAGGGCTTCACACATGCTACAATGGTCGGTACAGAGGGCTGCGATACCGTGAGGTGGAGCGAATCCCTTAAAGCCGGTCTCAGTTCGGATCGGGGTCTGCAACTCGACCCCGTGAAGTCGGAGTCGCTAGTAATCGCAGATCAGCAACGCTGCGGTGAATACGTTCCCGGGCCTTGTACACACCGCCCGTCACGTCATGAAAGTCGGTAACACCCGAAGCCGGTGGCCTAACCCCTCGTGGGAGGGAGCCGTCGAAGGTGGGATCGGCGATTGGGACGAAGTCGTAACAAGGTAGCCGTACCGGAAGGTGCGGCTGGATCACCTCCTTTCTAAGGAGCACTTCTCCCGGCGAGGGTTCACACAGGTGAATTCCTCACGGGCAGAGACTGTTTCGTTCCCACAGGTGGAACGGCAGAAGCTCATGGGTGGAACGCTGACAAGCATCATCGCAATGTGGGAAGGCCATGTTCTTCTCCGCGGTGGTTATATCGGTGCACTGTTGGGTCCTGAGGGAACACGCGATGTGTTTTTTCAGCGACGATGTCGAAGAAAGTTCCGTTGTAACGGCGGGGTGAGTATTCGGTGTTGTGTGTTGTTTGAGAACTGCACAGTGGACGCGAGCATCTTTGTTGTAAGTGTTTATGAGCGTACGGTGGATGTCTTGGCACCAGGAGCCGATGAAGGACGTGGGAGGCTGCGATATGCCTCGGGGAGCTGTCAACCGAGCTGTGATCCGAGGATTTCCGAATGGGGAAACCCAGCACGAGTGATGTCGTGTTACCCGCATCTGAATATATAGGGTGTGTGGAGGGAACGTGGGGAAGTGAAACATCTCAGTACCCACAGGAAGAGAAAACAACATGTGATTCCGTGAGTAGTGGCGAGCGAAAGCGGATGAGGCTAAACCGAGTACATGTGATACCTGGCAGGGGTTGTGTATTCGGGGTTGTGGGGTTCGTTGTGTCGGCGCTGCCATGCCGGCCGACAGTGAGAAATCGTCGTGTTAGTCGAAGTGGTCTGGAACGGCCCGTCGTAGAGGGTGAGAATCCCGTAGACGAAAACACGGCGACTGTCGATACGAATACCCGAGTAGCACCGGGCCCGTGAAATCCGGTGTGAATCTGTCGGGACCACCCGATAAGCCTGAATACTCCCTGGTGACCGATAGCGGACAAGTACCGTGAGGGAAAGATGAAAAGTACCCCGGGAGGGGAGTGAAATAGTACCTGAAACCGTGCGCTTACAATCCGTCAGAGCCGATGCACGATTCAGTTCGTGGTGGGTGATGGCGTGCCTTTTGAAGAATGAGCCTGCGAGTTAGCGGCATGTCGCGAGGTTAACCCGTGTGGGGTAGCCGTAGCGAAAGCGAGTCCGAATAGGGCGACCTGTAGTGGCATGTTCTAGACCCGAAGCGGAGTGATCTACCCATGGCCAGGGTGAAGCGACGGTAAGACGTCGTGGAGGCCCGAACCCACTTAGGTTGAAAACTGAGGGGATGAGTTGTGGGTAGGGGTGAAAGGCCAATCAAACTCCGTGATAGCTGGTTCTCCCCGAAATGCATTTAGGTGCAGCGTCGCGTGTTTCTCACCGGAGGTAGAGCTACTGGATGGTCTAGGGGGCCCACAAGCTTACCGAAATCAGCCAAACTCCGAATGCCGGTGAGTGAGAGCGCGGCAGTGAGACTGCGGGGGATAAGCTTCGTAGTCGAGAGGGAAACAGCCCAGATCGCCGGCTAAGGCCCCTAAGCGTGTACTAAGTGGAAAAGGATGTGGGATCGCTGAGACAACCAGGAGGTTGGCTTAGAAGCAGCCACCCTTGAAAGAGTGCGTAATAGCTCACTGGTCAAGTGGTTCTGCGCCGACAATGTAGCGGGGCTCAAGTACACCGCCGAAGCCGCGGCATTCACACAACACCCACTTGTTTCTGCGGAAACTTGTGCAGTGGTGTGGATGGGTAGGGGAGCGTCGTGTGGCCGTGGAAGCGCCGGAGTGATCCAGGTGTGGAGGCCATGCGAGTGAGAATGCAGGCATGAGTAGCGAAAGACGAGTGAGAAACTCGTCCGCCGGATGACCAAGGGTTCCTGGGCCAGGTTAATCCGCCCAGGGTGAGTCGGGACCTAAGGCGAGGCCGACAGGCGTAGTCGATGGACAACGGGTTGATATTCCCGTACCCGTGTATCCGCGCCCAATGGCGAATCAGTTGTGCTAACCGTCCAAAAGTCTCCTGTGTCCCTTCGGGGGCTCGGGGGATGGCTGCACGGGACCCCGATTGTAGTAGTCAAGCGATGGGGTGACGCAGGAAGGTAGCTGGGCCAGGTGATGGAATACCTGGTGTAAGCCGGTAGGGCGAATGGTAGGCAAATCCGCCATTCACACAGCCTGAGAGGTGATGCGTACCCGTTGAGGGGAATTCAGTGATCCTATGCTGCCGAGAAAAGCCTCTAGTGAGTTGGTACACGGCCCGTACCCCAAACCGACACAGGTGGTCAGGTAGAGAATACCGAGGCGATCGAGAGAACTGTGGTTAAGGAACTCGGCAAAATGCCCCCGTAACTTCGGGAGAAGGGGGACCACGCTCGGTGACCGGACTTGCTCCGTGAGCTGGGGGTGGTCGCAGAGACCAGAGAGAAGCGACTGTTTACTAAAAACACAGGTCCGTGCGAAGTCGTAAGACGATGTATACGGACTGACGCCTGCCCGGTGCTGGAAGGTTAAGAGGACCGGTCAGCCATTTCGGTGGCGAAGCTGAGAATTTAAGCCCCAGTAAACGGCGGTGGTAACTATAACCATCCTAAGGTAGCGAAATTCCTTGTCGGGTAAGTTCCGACCTGCACGAATGGCGTAACGACTTCTCTGCTGTCTCGACCACAGACTCGGCGAAATTGCATTACGAGTAAAGATGCTCGTTACGCGCGGCAGGACGAAAAGACCCCGGGACCTTCACTATAGCTTGGTATTGGTGTTCGGTTCGGTTTGTGTAGGATAGGTGGGAGACTGTGAAGCTCATACGCCAGTATGGGTGGAGTCGTTGTTGAAATACCACTCTGATCGTATTGGACCTCTAACCTCGGACCATGATCTGGTTCAGGGACAGTGCCTGGTGGGTAGTTTAACTGGGGCGGTTGCCTCCCAAAATGTAACGGAGGCGCCCAAAGGTTCCCTCAGCCTGGTTGGCAATCAGGTGTCGAGTGCAAGTGCACAAGGGAGCTTGACTGTGAGACTGACAGGTCGAGCAGGGACGAAAGTCGGGACTAGTGATCCGGCACCGGCATGTGGAAGCGGTGTCGCTCAACGGATAAAAGGTACCCCGGGGATAACAGGCTGATCTTCCCCAAGAGTCCATATCGACGGGATGGTTTGGCACCTCGATGTCGGCTCGTCGCATCCTGGGGCTGGAGTAGGTCCCAAGGGTTGGGCTGTTCGCCCATTAAAGCGGCACGCGAGCTGGGTTTAGAACGTCGTGAGACAGTTCGGTCTCTATCCGCCGCGCGCGTTAGAAACTTGAGGAAGGCTGTCCCTAGTACGAGAGGACCGGGACGGACGAACCTCTGGTGTGCCAGTTGTCCCGCCAGGGGCATGGCTGGTTGGCTACGTTCGGAAGGGATAACCGCTGAAAGCATCTAAGCGGGAAGCCTGTTCCAAGATGAGGTTTCTCACCCCCTCGAGGGGGTAAGGCCCCCGGCAGACCACCGGGTTGATAGGCCGGAACTGGAAGCCCAGCAATGGGTGGAGGTGACCGGTACTAATAGGCCGAGGACTTACCACGAAGATGTTACGCGTCCACTGTGCGGTATCTGAAACAACACACACATCAGAACCGGAAACACCCCGCGGGGTGAACCCGGTTCGGTGCGTGGTTACTGTTTCATAGAGTTACGGCGGCCATAGCGACAGGGAAACGCCCGGTCCCATTCCGAACCCGGAAGCTAAGCCTGTCTGCGCCGATGGTACTGCACTCGACAGGGTGTGGGAGAGTAGGACACCGCCGAACACCCGTTCCGAAAGGGGACCCACTCGTTTGGGTCCCCTTTCGCGTTTTCATGAGAGGATTTTTCTGTGTCCGACGGCAACGGTGAACGTCGGTCCTTCAGGAGTGGAGGATCCACTCCGTGGTCGGGCCGCAAGAACGAACGCGACGAACGCGCCGACGACAGCCGCGGCGAGCGTGCACCGCGCGACCGCGACGAACGCGGGCGCGGTGACGACCGCCGGCAGGGCGGTTACGGAACCGGCGGACGTTCGTCCGGCCGGGAGGACGACCGTCGTCCCCAGCGCGGTGACGATCGACGTCCTCCGCGCAGCGATGATCGGCATCCTCAGCGAAGTGAGGACCGTCGCCCTCGAAGCGGCGACGATCGCCGTCCCCAGCACGGCGACGACCGCCGCACCTACCAGGGTGGAGACCGCCGCGATCGCGGCCGCGACGACGCCCGTTCCGACCGCGGCGACCGTCCCTACCGCGAACGCTCCGGAGGCGACGAGCGCCCCCGTCGCAGCGAGGATCGTCCCGGTCGCAGCGACGACCGCGGTCGGCAGTACAGTGACCGTCCCCGCCAGGGTGCGGACCGTCCCCGCGGCGAGCGCAGCTATGGCACTCGCGACGACCGTCGCGGTAGCGACCAGCGCGGTAGTGACCAGCGCGGTGGAGGCGACCGCCGGGGCTACTCGGGCGACCGTCGAGGACCCCAGTCCGGCGACCGCCGCGGCGAGGGTGCACCCCGCCGTCGCGGTGGTGAAGGTGGATTCGGTCCGTCTCGCGGGCGCGAAGGTGTCGCGCCACAGCGTCGCGACGCACGTCCGGACGAGCCCGATCTGCCCGACGACGTCGAGGCGTCCGAGCTCGATCCCACCATTCGTCGCGACCTGCTGAGCCTGGACAAGTCGAACGCGAACAGCGTCGCCCGGCATCTGGTGATGGCCGGTCGGTTGCTCGAGGACGATCCCCGTGCCGCGCTGTCCCATGCCCGGGCCGCCCGACAGCGCGCCGGCCGCATCGCCGTCGTCCGCGAGGCCGCCGGCATCACGGCGTATCACGCCGGTGAGTGGGCGGAGGCACTGTCCGAACTCCGTGCAGCCCGCCGTATGTCCGGTGGCACGGGACTGCTCGCCGTGATGGCCGACTGCGAACGCGGCCTCGGCCGTCCCGAGAAGGCACTCGAGCTGGGACGCGGCGACGATGCACGCAAGCTGACCGGCGACGACGCCGCCGAGCTGCGCATCGTCCTCGCCGGCGCCCGCATGGATCTCGGCCAGTACGACCAGGCCGTCGTCACGTTGCAGACGCCCGACCTCGATCCGGAACGCACCGGGACGCCTGCAGCCCGACTCTTCTACGCCTACGCCGACGCCCTCGTGGCCGCCGGACGGACCGAAGAAGGCCTGCAATGGTTCCTGCACTCCGCAGCCGCAGACATCGAAGGCGTCACCGACGCCGAGGAACGGGTGGAGGAGCTCACCGGAGAGGCGCCGTGACAGACGGCACCGATCCGGCCACAGGTACCGCCCCCCGCGACACACTGCGTCGGATCTACGACGTCCTGCTGCTCGACCTCGACGGCACCGTCTACCGGGGCGCCGAACCCGTCCCGGGCGCCCGCGAGGCGCTGGCTACCGGTGACGACACCGTTCTGTACGTCACGAACAACGCCAGCCGCCGGCCCGGGGAGGTCGCGTTGCACCTGCGGGAACTCGGCTTCCCGGCCGAGGATTCGTCCGTGGTGACGAGCTCGCAGTCCGCTGCGCGCCTGCTCGCCGAGCGGTTCCCCGCCGGCACACCGGTGCTCGTCGTCGGAACCGACGCCCTCGCCGAGGAGGTGGCCGCGGTCGGTCTCACCCCGGTTCGGTCGGCGGACGCGCATCCGGTGGCCGTGGTGCAGGGGCATTCCCCGGATACCGGTTGGGCGATCCTCGCGGAGGCGACGCTCGCCGTCCGCGCCGGCGCCCTGTGGGTGGCCACGAACGTCGACTCGACCCTGCCCACGGAACGCGGGCTCGTCCTCGGTAACGGATCGATGGTCGCGGCGGTGCGCAACGCCACCGGCGCGACCCCGATCGTGGCGGGCAAGCCCGCTGCGCCGCTGCTCGAGGACGCGATCCGTCGCGGTGGCGCCCAGCGTCCCCTCGTGATCGGCGACCGGCTGGACACCGACATCGAAGGCGCCAACGCCGTGGGTGCGGATTCTCTCCTCGTGCTGACCGGGGTGAGCACCGTCGACGATCTGCTCCGGGCCCCGGCCGAGCAACGCCCGACCTATGTCGCAGCCTCGCTCGCGAGCCTCGATCAGCCTGCCGACCGACTTCGCGTCGCTCCGCACACCTCGTGGGACGTCAGGGTCGACGGAGGTGATCTTCACCTCGCTGCCACGCAGTCGGCGATCGATCCTATGGAGGCGCTTCGGGGTCTTCTCGACATCGCCTGGGCCAACCCCGGTTTCGGGCAGGTCCGGCCGCTGGGCGAGCATGCGCGCTCCGTCGTGGACGCGTGGACGGCGACGGTCTGATCGGCACCGGAGGGTGTGGCGCGGTCGCACCCATCGACTAGCGTGGACCGTGATGAGCACGCCGATTCCACGTCCGGGCGAACACCTTCCCGGCACGCGCCCCACTGTCGATCCCGCACGCGTCCGCGAAGAGGTCGACGCGTTGTTGACGCGTGTGCGGGAGGGCGCACCCGTCGCCGACGCCGCGAGCACCGACCAGTCCGTCTTGCTCGACCAGGCCGAGATGCTCGAACAGGCCCACGAGGTCCTCGTGCAAGCCTTGTCGACCGTGGACAAGATCTGACGTGGCACGCCGGGCACGCGTCGACGCGGAACTGGTAAGGCGGGGTCTGGCGCGCTCACGTGAGCACGCCAGCGAACTGATCACCGCAGGTCGGGTGCTGATCGCGGGCACCGTGGCCTCCAAGCCGGCGACCGCCGTCGAACCGAACACCCCGCTGATCGTCACCGAGGTGAGCGACGAGGTCTCCTGGGCATCCCGTGGCGCCCACAAGCTCCTCGGTGCCCTCGAGGCATTCGCGCCGGAGGGACTGCAGGTGACGGGGCGTCGCTGTCTCGACGCCGGCGCGTCGACCGGTGGTTTCACCGATGTGCTGCTGCACGAAGGTGCCGCGGAGGTCGTCGCGGTTGACGTCGGGTACGGCCAGCTGGTCTGGCGGCTGCAGTCCGACGAGCGTGTCCACGTGATCGATCGAACAAATGTGCGTAGCATCGACGCCGAGACGATCGGTGGGCGCGTCGACCTGGTGGTCGCCGACCTGTCGTTCATCTCCCTGACACTGGTGTTGCCGGCGTTCGTGGCCTGTGTCGCCCCGGGCGGCGACCTACTGCCGATGGTCAAACCCCAGTTCGAGGTGGGGAAGGACCGAGTCGGCAGCGGCGGTGTGGTGCGCGATCCCGCATTGCGCACCGAGGCGGTGCTCGACGTCGCGCGCGAAGCGCAGCGGCAGGGCTTGCGCACCCTCGGAGCGGTGGCGAGCCCGCTGCCCGGGCCGTCCGGCAACGTCGAGTACTTCTTGTGGCTGCGGGCCGGCGAGCCGGGGCCGGAGGATCTCGACCCATCGGTGATCGAACTGATCGAGCGTGCGGTGCAGGAAGGACCACAGTGAGCGAAGAGACCGTCGCGGCGCGATCGGGCCGGGAAATCCTGTTGGTCTCCCATTCGGGGCGCGATGAGATCGCCGGCACCGCGCTGCGGGTCGCCAAGATTCTCGGCGAGGCCGGCATCGGCCTGCGCACCCTCGACGACGAGGCCGTGAGCAACGGACTCGGTGTCCTCGCCCTGCCGGGCAGCTTCATCAGCGTCGTCGAACCCGGCCCGGAAGCGGCCGCCGGCTGCGAGATGGTGATCGTCCTCGGCGGCGACGGCAGTTTCCTCCGGGCCGCCGAACTCGCGCAGTATTCGGCGGTGCCGGTCCTCGGCATCAACCTCGGCCGCATCGGCTTCCTCGCCGAGGCCGAGGCCGAACACCTCGAAGAAGCGCTCATGCAGGTGGTGCGCCGCGAATACCGCGTCGAACAGCGCATGACTCTCGACGTGACCGTGCGCATGGACGACGAGGTCCTCGACCGCGGCTGGGCGCTGAACGAAGCCAGTCTCGAGAACAAGTCGCGGCTCGGGGTGCTCGAGGTGGTCCTCGAGGTCGACGGCCGTCCCGTCTCCTCCTTCGGCTGCGACGGTGTCCTCGTCGCCACCCCGACGGGGTCGACGGCCTACGCCTTCTCGGCCGGCGGACCGATCGTGTGGCCCGAACTCGAAGCGCTGCTGGTGATCCCGAGCAACGCGCACGCGTTGTTCGCGCGTCCGCTGGTGACCAGCCCCGAGTCGATCATCGCCGTCGAGACCCTCGCCGGTGGCCATGACGGGGTGGTCTTCTGCGACGGCCGCCGCATCCTGGACGTCCCGGCCGGTGCGCGGCTCGAAGTGGTGCGGGGATGCGATCCGGTCCGCTGGGTGCGGCTGGATTCGGCACCGTTCGCCGATCGGATGGTGCGCAAGTTCGAACTTCCGGTGAAGGGCTGGCGGGGAAGGAAGCTCTGATGCTCGCAGAGATCCGGATCGACAACCTGGGTGTGATCTCCGAGGCGTATGCGCGCTTCGACGGGGGTCTGACGGTGCTCACCGGCGAGACCGGTGCCGGTAAGACGATGGTCGTGACGAGCCTGCACCTGCTCTCCGGGGTGCGCGCCGACCCGTCCCGGGTGCGGGTCGGGGCGAACCGCGCCGTGGTGGAGGGGCGTTTCGAGATCGAACCGGCGCCCAGCCATGTCGAACAGCGGATCGCCGAGTTGCTCGAGGCCACCGGCGCCCAGCGCGACGAGGACGGTAGCATCATCGCGGTCCGCACCGTCGGCAGCGACGGCCGCTCCCGCGCCCATCTCGGGGGGCGCAGTGTGCCGGTGGGGGCGTTGTCGGAATTCACCGGCCCACTGTTGACCGTGCACGGGCAGAACGACCAGTTGCGGCTGCTGCGCCCCGACGAACAGCGCGCCGCGCTCGACCGGTTCGGGGGCAAGACCGTCGCCGGTCTGCTCGAGCGGTACCGCACCCGACGGCGCCGCTGGCTCGAGGCCCGCACCGAACTGCAGGAACGCACCGAGCGGTCACGCGAACTCGCGCAGGAGGCCGACCGGCTGCACTTCGGGCTCGACGAGATCGACCGCGCCGCACCCGAACCGGGGGAGGACACCCGCATCGTCGACGAGGTGCGGCGCCTGTCCGATCTCGACTCGCTGCGCGAGGCGGCCACCCTCGCGCACGACGCCCTCGCGGGCGACGACAACGGCGACGCCGACGCGTACTCCGCGGCGCTCGACCTGCTCGGCGAGGCCCGCGCCCGCCTCGAAGGCAGCGACGATCCCGCTCTGCGCGAGCTCGGCCCCCGCCTCGGCGAAGCGATCGCGGTGGTCACCGACGTCACCGCTGACATCTCCGGTTACCTGTCCGACCTGCCGTCCGACCCGAGCGCTCTCGAGACGCTGCTCAACCGGCAGGCGGAGCTGAAGAACCTCACCCGTAAGTACGCCGCCGACATCGACGGAGTGCTCGAGTGGGCCCGCGAGGCCCGCGAACGCCTGTCCGGTCTGGATGTCTCCGCCGAGGCGATCGACAAGCTCACCGCCGAGGTCGAGGCCGAAGCGGCCGCGACCGCGGAAGCCGCCACCGCCCTGTCGACGGCACGACACAAGGTCGCCGGCAAGCTGGCGAAGGCCGTGAGCAAGGAACTGTCGGGTCTCGCGATGGGGCGCGCCGTGCTCGACGTGAACATTGCCGACCGCGCGGCGACCGCAAGCGACACGGCACCGTTGCAGGTCGGCGACCGGCTGCTGCACGCCGGCGAATCGGGGATCGACGAGGTGGAGTTCCGGCTCGCGCCGCACAGCGACGCCCCGGCCCGCCCGCTCGCCCGCAGTGCCTCCGGCGGTGAACTCTCCCGCGTCATGCTCGCTCTCGAAGTGGTGCTCGCCGGCTCCGAGCGCGGCGCCACCATGGTCTTCGACGAGGTCGACGCCGGGGTCGGTGGCCGCGCGGCCGTCGAGATCGGGCGGCGCCTCGCGCGCCTGTCGCGCACCCATCAGGTCATCGTGGTCACGCACCTGCCGCAGGTCGCGGCGTTCGCCGACACCCATCTCGTCGTCGACAAGGTCGACGACCGGGCCGGGGTGATCAGCAGCGGGGTGCACACCCTCAGCGAGGAG
Organism: Rhodococcus sp. B50; assembly: GCF_013602415.1. Lineage (NCBI taxonomy): Bacteria > Bacillati > Actinomycetota > Actinomycetes > Mycobacteriales > Nocardiaceae > Rhodococcus > Rhodococcus sp. B50. Next base: position 834,395 of record NZ_WPAG02000002.1, read on the forward strand.
GAGCGGGTCACCGAACTCGCCCGGATGCTCGCCGGGCTCGACGACACCGAAACCGGGCGTGCGCACGCCGAAGAACTGCTCGCCGTCGCCCACGCCGAACGCACCGGCTGAGCCCGTCGGGGTGCCGGGATGATGTTCACACGACTCCCGGCGCGCCTCCACAACCTCACTCGTATACCAGCGCATCATCTCTTCCATGAAGATGCCGGCGCTGCTGTCCCGTAACAACGAAACGTTGCCCGGAGTGAGTGGCATTGCCCGGGTCGACAGGAACACCGCGAAGCTGCTGCGCCGGATCGGTCCCGGCGACGTGGTCGTCCTCGACGCCGTGGACCTCGATCGCGTCACCGCCGACGCGCTCGTCGAGGCGGGCGTCACCGCGGTGATCAACGCGTCCCCGTCGATCTCGGGCCGGTACCCGAATCTCGGCCCCGAGGTGATCGTCGCGCACGACATCGTGCTGGTGGACAACGTCGGCACCGAGGTCTTCAAGAAGATCAAGGACGGTGCGAAGGTCCGGGTGCACGAAGGTGGGGTGTACGCGGGGGAGCGGATGCTCATCGAGGGCGACGAGCAGACCGACATCGAGATCTCCGACCGCATGATCGAAGCCCGGACCGGGCTCGTCGACCACCTCGAGGCGTTCTCGGGCAACACCATCGAATTCATCCGGTCGGAGAGTCCGCTGCTCATAGACGGCGTCGGCATCCCCGACATCGACCTCGATCTGCGCGACCGGCACGTGGTCGTCGTCTCCGACGGTCCCGGGCACGTGCAGGACCTCAAGGACCTCAAGCCGTTCATCAAGGAGTACTCGCCGATCCTGGTGGGTGTCGGTCCCGGCGCCGACAGCCTCACCAAGGCGGGTTACCGTCCCGACCTCATCGTCGGGGATCCCGACGAGATCGGCACCGCGACCCTCAAGTCCGGTGCCGAAGTGGTGCTGCCCGCCGACCCGGACGGCCACGCCCGGGGCCTCGAGCGCATCCAGGATCTCGGTATCGGCGCGATGACCTTCCCCGCCGTCGGTACGCCCACCGATCTGGCGCTGCTGCTCGTCGAGCATCACGGTGCAGCGCTGGTGGTGACGGTCGGCAGCACCGTCTCGCTCGACGAGTTCTTCGACCACGGTCGCCGCGACACCAACCCGTCGGCGGTGATGACCCGCCTGAAGGTCGGACCGAAACTCGTCGACGCGAAAGCGGTGGCCACCCTTTATCGCAGCCGGGTCTCGGGCGGGGTGATCGCCCTGCTCGTCTTCGCGGCCCTGATCGCCGTGATCGCCGCGCTCGCGGTGTCCAACCTCGGGGGCGACGTCGTCGAACTCGCCCGCCAGTGGTGGGAGAACGCCGTCGAGTGGATTCGGGGTCTGCGCGCGTGATCTCGATGCGCCATCACGTCGTCTCCCTGGTGGCGGTGTTCCTGGCCCTGGCAGTCGGAATCGTGCTCGGCTCCGGGCTGCTGGCCGACAGTGTCGTCACCGGCCTGCGCGACGACAAGGCGGAGCTGCGCCGGGAGGTCCAGCAAGCCGAGGACCACGGCAGCCGGCTCGAGGCGCAACTGCTCGCCGGCGACGGTTTCGACTCCACCGTCGGCCCACGCATCGTGCGCGACGAGCTCCTCGACCGCACGATCCTCGTCGTGACCACCCCGGACGCGGCACCCGAGGACGTCGACGCCGTCGTCCGCTCCGTCGGTGACGCCGGGGGTCGCGTCACCGCCCGCATTGCGCTGACCGACTCGTTCGTCGACGCGACCGGAGCCGACCAACTCCGCACGACCGTCACCAACGTCGTGCCGGCCGGGGTGGAACTGCAGACCGGCGCCGTCGACCCCGGCAGCCTCGCCGGGGATCTGCTCGGCGCGGTACTGCTCGTCGACCCGGCCACCGGCCGGCCGCGGAGCACCCCGGAGGAACGTGCCCTGGCGCTCACCACGCTGCGCAGCGGCGGCTTCGTCACCTACGAGGACGACCAGGTCGAACCGGCCCAGAGCGCGCTCGTCGTGACCGGCGACCACAGCGGCAACGCCGAACGCGGCGGCAACCGCGGTTCGCTGATCGCCCGCTTCGCCGGGGTCGTCGACGGCCGCGGCGCCGGCGCGGTCCTCGCGGGCCGAACCGGGGCGGCGGAGGGCAACGGCCCCATCGCGGTGGTGCGGGCCGATGCCGCGCTCGCCGCGGGCCTGTCCACGGTGGACAACCTCGACCGCGAATCGGGGCGCCTGACGACGGTCCTCGCGTTGCGCGAGCAGTTCGACGGTGGCAGCGGCCGGTACGGGACCGGACCGAGCGCGACCGCCGTCACGGTCGGCTCCCCGGCCCGCTGAGCGTCGCCGCGGCCGTCCTCAGCCGGGCGGGCGTGTGACGTCGATTGCACCGGGGGCCCGCAATCGCGAGTCGGGTACGCGCCCGCCCACGGAGGTGTTACCGTGAAGTTCCGTGGGTCGGCAGGCCCCAGCTGTATCGCATCAGTCCAAAAGTCCTGCACCTGACGTCACGGGAGCTTCTTTGCCACAGTCACGCCACTCGCGTACCCCTACCAAGCACATCTTCGTCAGCGGGGGCGTCGCGTCCTCGCTCGGCAAGGGGCTCACAGCGTCGAGCCTGGGCACTCTGCTCACCGCACGCGGCATGCGCGTGACGATGCAGAAGCTCGACCCGTACCTCAATGTCGACCCCGGCACGATGAATCCGTTCCAGCACGGCGAGGTCTTCGTCACCGAGGACGGCGCCGAGACCGACCTCGACGTCGGCCACTACGAGCGCTTCCTCGACCGGGACCTGTCCGCCGACGCCAACGTCACCACCGGCCAGGTGTACTCCACGGTCATCGCCAAGGAACGCCGCGGGGAATATCTCGGCGACACCGTGCAGGTCATCCCGCACATCACGGACGAGATCAAGCGCCGCATCCTCGCGATGGCCGCCCCCGATGCCGAGGGCCAGGTCCCGGATGTGGTGATCACCGAGATCGGCGGCACCGTCGGCGACATCGAATCGCAGCCGTTCCTCGAGGCCGCCCGCCAGGTCCGGCACGAGGTCGGTCGCGAGAACTGCTTCTTCCTGCACGTCTCGCTCGTGCCCTATCTCGGCCCGTCCGGTGAGCTGAAGACCAAGCCCACCCAGCACTCGGTGGCGGCGCTGCGCAACATCGGCATCCAGCCCGATGCCCTCGTGCTGCGCTGCGACCGCGACGTCCCGGCCTCGCTCAAGGCCAAGATCTCGCTGATGTGCGACGTCGACGTCGCCGGCTGCATCTCCTGCCCCGACGCGCCGAGCATCTACGACATCCCGAAGGTGCTGCACAGCGAAGGCCTCGACGCCTACGTCGTGCGCCAGCTCGGCCTGCCCTTCCGCGACGTCGACTGGACGGTGTGGGGCAACCTGCTCGAGCGGGTCCACAACCCCCGCGAGACCGTCGACGTCGCGCTCGTCGGCAAGTACATCGACCTGCCCGACGCCTACCTGTCGGTCACCGAGGCGCTGCGCGCCGGCGGTTTCGCGCACCGCGCGAAGGTCAAGATCCGCTGGGTCGCCTCCGACGAGTGCGAGACCGAGGCCGGCGCCGAGAAGCATCTCGGCGATGTCGACGCGGTGCTGATCCCCGGCGGTTTCGGTATCCGCGGCATCGAGGGCAAACTCGGCGCGATCCGCTTCGCCCGCACCCGCAAGATCCCGCTGCTCGGTCTGTGCCTGGGTCTGCAGTGCGTCGTCATCGAGGCCGCGCGTTCGGTAGGCATCGACGACGCCTCGTCCACCGAGTTCGATCCCGACACCACCGCCCCGGTCATCTCCACGATGGCCGACCAGGAACAGGCGGTCGCGGGCGAGGCCGATCTCGGCGGCACCATGCGCCTGGGTGCCTACCCGGCCGTGCTGAAGAAGGGCTCGGTCGTCGCCAGGGCCTACGGCAGCGAGCAGGTCTCCGAACGGCACCGGCACCGCTACGAGGTCAACAACGCCTACCGCGACCAGATCGCCAAGTCCGGTCTGGTGTTCTCCGGCACTTCCCCGGACGGACGTCTCGTCGAGTTCGTCGAGTACCCGGCTGCCACGCATCCGTTCTTCGTCGCCACGCAGGCGCACCCGGAGCTCAAGAGCCGGCCCACCCGCCCGCACCCGCTGTTCTCCGGTCTCGTCGCCGCCGCGCTGCAGTACAAGGCGGCCGAGCGGCTCCCGGTCGAGATCCACGGTGAGAACACCGCTGCCGAGGAGGCCACCACGGCCGCGTCGACGTCCACCACAAGCGACGCCGAGTAGTCGACATGGCGCAGCGACACGATTTCCGCACCCTGGCGAGCCGGCGGATCTACACGGGCGCCATCGTGTCGCTGCGCGTCGACGATGTGGCGATGCCCGACGGGCGCACCGCCGAACGCGAAGTGGTCGAACATCACGGCGCGGTGGCGGTCGTGGCCGTCGACGAGCAGGACCGGGTGGTGCTCGTGCACCAGTACCGTCACCCGCTCGGCCGGCGACTGTGGGAACTTCCCGCCGGGCTGCTCGACGCCCCCGGAGAGGATCCCCTCGACACCGCCCGTCGCGAACTCGCCGAGGAGACCGGTCTGGCCGCCGCCGAGTGGGAACTCCTCGTCGACATCGCGCTCTCACCCGGATTCACCGACGAAGCCGTGCGCGTCTTCGCCGCCCGCGGCCTGAGCGAGGTCGACCGCCCCGATCCGGAACACGAGGAGGCCGATCTCGAGGTCCGCCGCGTCCCCGTCGACGACGCTGTGGCGATGGTGCTGCGCGGGGAGATCGTCAACGCCACCGCGGTGTCCGGTCTCCTCGCGTTCGCGACCGCCCGCGCGACGGGTACCGCGACCCGCGCACCGGACGCACCGTGGCCGGACCGGCCGCTCGCCTTCGCCCGCACCCGCGCGGAGGGGTGAGCAGTGCTGCCCGGTGAGGAGCGTCCCGCCACGCAGGTCGCTCCGCAGCCGTCCCCGATACTCACCGGGCAACTCGACGCTTATCTGGCGCACCTGACCGTCGAACGAGGGGTCGCGGCGAACACTCTCGCCTCCTATCGGCGCGATCTGCTGCGCTACGTCGAACACCTCACCGACGCGCACGTCGGCGACCTCGCGGACGTCCACGAACACCACATCAGTGATTTCGCCGCGGGCCTGCGCCGCGGTGATCCGGAACGGAACCGCCCGGCGCTCGCGGCGAGCTCGGCCGCCCGGGCCCTGATCGCCGTGCGCGGTCTGCACCGCTTCGCTGCCGCCGAGGGGCAGACCCCCGTCGATGTCGCTCGCACCGTCAAACCACCGGCGCCCGGACGCCGCCTGCCCAAGGCACTGACCGTCGACCAGGTCAGCGCGATCCTCGACGCCGCCGCGCCCGAGGCCGACGGTCCCCGCGACCTGCGCGACCGGGCGCTGCTCGAATTGCTGTACTCCACCGGTGCCCGCATCTCCGAGGCCGTCGGGCTCGACGTCGACGACATCGACACCGAATCGCGCACGGTGCTGTTGCGCGGCAAGGGCGGCAAACAGCGGCTCGTGCCGGTCGGGCGCCCGGCGCTCGGCGCGCTCGACGCCTATCTCGTGCGCGGACGACCGACGCTGGCGACCGGCCGCACCGCGGCGGTCTTCCTCAACGCCCGCGGTGGACGTCTGTCGCGGCAGAGCGCGTGGAAGGTGCTGCAGACCGCCGCCGACCGCGCCGGAGTGGATGTCGGGGTCTCCCCGCACACGCTGCGACACTCGTTCGCGACCCACCTGCTCGACGGCGGCGCGGACGTACGTGTGGTGCAGGAGTTACTCGGGCATGCTTCTGTGACGACCACGCAGATATACACCCTGGTCACCGCCGGTGCCCTCCGAGAGGTGTGGGCGCAGGCCCATCCCCGGGCGCGATGACCGACTCCGCGGCGGACGCGTGTCCGTGCGGTGATCCAGGCGACGAAGCGGTAGCGTTCCGGGGAAGAGCCGCCGGGCCACCCGACGGATCGACGAGAGAACATCTGGGTCGCAAGACAGGGGGAGTACCGAACGTGGGCACACCTCGGCCACCCGCCACGTACATGGAGCCGGAGCACCTCCGGCCGAACACCGTCCCGGTCGGCACGCACGGCCGCGAGGACGCCGACAGATCGTCCACCACCGAGCAGACCACCACCGCAGGAACCGTCGCGGAGCCCGATCTCGGACCGACCGGCCGGCCGCGCCGACCCGTCCCGGAACCGGTGCCGCTGTCCACCCACGGACCGGCCCGCATCATCGCGATGTGCAACCAGAAGGGCGGGGTCGGCAAGACCACCTCGACGATCAACCTCGGCGCGTCCCTCGCCGAATACGGGCGCCGCGTCCTGCTCGTCGATCTCGATCCGCAGGGTGCGCTGTCCGCCGGACTCGGTGTCGCCCACCACGACCTCGACCTCACCGTGCACAACCTGCTCGTCGAACCGCGGGTGTCCACCGACGACGTGCTCGTACGCACCCACGTCGAGGGCCTCGACCTGCTGCCGAGCAACATCGACCTGTCCGCGGCGGAGATCCAGCTCGTCTCCGAGGTCGGCCGCGAACAGGCCCTCGGCCGGGCGCTGTACCCGATGCTCGACCGTTACGACTACATCCTCGTCGACTGCCAGCCGTCGCTGGGGCTGCTCACCGTCAACGCGCTCGCCTGCGCCGACTCGGTGCTCATCCCCATGGAATGCGAGTTCTTCAGCCTGCGCGGCCTGGCCCTGCTCAACGACACCGTCGCCAAGGTCCGCGACCGGCTGAACCCGAAGCTTGCAGTCGCGGGCATCCTCGTCACCATGTTCGACTCGCGCACCCTGCACGGACGCGAGGTGATGTCCCGGGTCGTGGAGGTCTTCGGCGACCTCGTCTACGACGCCGTCATCAACCGCACCGTGAAGTTCCCCGAGACCAGCGTCGCCGGTGAACCCATCACCCGCTGGGCGCCCACCTCCGCCGGCGCCGAGTCGTACCGCGCGCTCGCGCGGGAAGTGATCCACCGGAGCGGTCGCTGAGCTCCGTGCACGCTCCCGTCCACGACACCGCGGACACCGGCACGGCACCCGACGCGGAGGCCGACGCGGTGGTTCTGGAGGAATCCAGCCGGCCGACCCCTCCGGAGGTGGAGACCACCTCGGGGTTCCACGTGCGCCTGCGCAATTTCGAGGGCCCGTTCGACCTGCTGTTGACCCTCATCTCGCAGCGGCGCCTCGACGTCACCGAGGTCGCCCTCCACGAGGTCACCGACGACTTCATCGCCTATACCCGCAAGCTCGGACCCGAACTCGGCCTGGACCAGACCACCGAGTTCCTGGTCGTCGCCGCGACTCTCCTCGACCTCAAGGCCGCGCGGCTGCTGCCCTCCGGTGAGGTCGACGATCCCGAGGACCTCGCGCTGCTCGAGGCGCGCGACCTGCTGTTCGCGCGACTGCTGCAGTACCGCGCCTACAAGCAGATCGCCGAACAGTTCGCCGCGTTCGAGGCCGCCGCCCTGCGCCGTTATCCGCGCGCGGTGTCCCTGGAGGACCGCTTCGAGAATCTGGTGCCCGAGGTCGTGCTCGGCGTCGACCCACAGCGTTTCGCCGAGATCGCCGCCGCGGCCTTCCGGCCGAAACCGCCCCCCACCGTCGGTCTCGACCACCTGCACACCCCGAAGGTGTCGGTTCCCGAGCAGGCCGCCCACGTCCTGGCCTTGCTCCGCGCCCGCGGCGCCGGCGCCTGGGTCGGTTTCGACGAACTCGTCGCCGATTGCGACCATGGGCTGCTGGTCGTCGCACGGTTCCTGGCGTTGCTCGAGCTGTACCGCGAACGCGCGGTCACCTTCGAGCAACCCGACCCGCTGGGGCACCTGCAGGTCGCGTGGACGGGGGAGGCCGACAGCGCTGTCGATTTCGAGGAGGACTACGGGTGAGCGACGACGCCGTCGCGCAGGAGCGCGCAGGGGACACCGTCGCGCAGGAGCGCGCAGGGGACACCGTCGCGCAGGAGCATGTGAGCGATGCCGCCGCGCCGGAGCGTGCATGGGACGGTGAGCTCCTCGATATCGCCGACGACGAACTCACCGCGGCCCTCGAAGCTCTGTTGCTCGTCGTCGACACCCCTGCACCCACCGAGCCGCTCGCCACCGCCATCGGGGTCACCGCCGACCGTGCCGAAGCCGCGCTGCGGCGTCTCGCGCAGGACCTCACCGCGCGCGGATCCGGTATCGACCTGCGGTACGCGGGCGACGGATGGCGCTTCTACACCCGTCGCGATTTCGCGCCGTACGTCGAGAAGTTGCTGCAGGGTGGCGCCCGCACCAAACTCACCCGCGCCGCACTCGAGACTCTCGCCGTGATCGCTTATCGTCAGCCGGTCACCCGCAGCCGTGTCGGCGCGGTGCGCGGCGTCAACGTCGACGGGGTGATGCGCACGCTGCTCGCCCGCGATCTGATCGCCGAGGCAGGCACCGATCCCGAGACCGGTGGCACTCTCTACATCACCACCGAGTTGTTCCTCGAACGTCTCGGCCTGGCATCTCTTCAGGATCTTCCGCCCGTTGCGCCGCTTCTGCCCGATGTCGATGTGATCGACGACATCGCCGACAGTCTCGAGTCGGACCCACGATTTGAGAGAATGGGTAAGAACGCGCGTCCCGAGACTCTCTCGCCCGCGGAGTTCGATCCAGAGAACTGACAGGAATCAAGTGAATACACCCGCTCGCCGTGATGGCACACCGGACCGTAGAAGAAACAATCCCCGCAGCGCGAGTACGCGCAACGTCGGGGCATCCCGCTCGGGACGCGCAGAATCCCCGCGTTCCGGAGGGCGCACCGAAGCACCGCGTTCCGGAGGACGCACCGAAGCACCGCGTTCCGGAGGACGCACCGAAGCGCCTCGCTCGGGACGCGCAGGAGCTCCCCGTTCGGGGGAGCGCGCCGAATCACCCCGCTCCGATCGCCGGGCGAATCCGGCCCAGCCGGCCGCAGGCCGCAATCCTGCTCAGCCGGCCGCGGGCCGCAATCCGGCCCAGCCGGCCGCAGGCCGCAAACCCCACCGTAAGGGCACCTCGACCGGCAAGCCCGGTCGTCCCGCCGCCAAGCGCACCCCGCAGCGTGTCGTTCCCACCGTGAGCAACGCGCGCCCCGCGCGTCACCAGCATCGCGAAGCGGGCCCCGTGCAGCTTCCCGCTGGTGAAGGCGTGCGGCTGCAGAAGGTGCTCGCCCAGGCCGGTGTGGCCTCGCGCCGCGCGGCCGAGGAACTCATCGCCGCAGGTCGCGTCGAGGTCGACGGCAACATCGTCGTCGAACAGGGTCTGCGCGTGGACCCGGAGAACGCCGTGATCCGGGTGGACGGCGTCCGCGTCGTCGTCAACAAGGATCTCGTGCACCTCGTGCTGAACAAGCCGCGCGGTTGGCAGTCCACGATGTCCGACGATCTCGGTCGTCCCTGCGTCGGCGACATCGTCTCCGAACGCGTCGCCGCCGGGCAGCGCCTGTTCCACGTCGGTCGTCTCGACGCCGACACCGAAGGGCTGCTGCTGCTCACCAACGACGGCGAACTCGCACACCGGCTCATGCACCCGTCCTACGAGGTCCCGAAGACCTACCTGGCGACGGTCAAGGGTGTGCTCGCGCGCGGGGTCGGCAAGCAGCTCAAGGCCGGTATCGAACTCGAGGACGGGCCGGCCTCGGTCGACGAGTTCGCGCTGCTCGAGGTTCACGAAGGCCAGTCGCTGGTGCGGCTCGTGCTGCACGAGGGCCGCAAGCACATCGTGCGACGTCTGCTCGACGCTGTCGGTCATCCCGTGATCCGGCTCGTGCGCACCAACATCGGGCCGGTCGCGCTCGGCGATCAGCGTCCCGGCACGCTCCGTGTCCTCGGCCGCAACGAGGTCGGCGGCCTGTACCAGGCGGTGAAGCTGTGACGGCCGCACCGGCCGACGCGTTGATCGTCGCGATGGACGGACCGTCCGGCACCGGCAAGTCCACCGTTTCCAAGCGCCTCGCGCAGCATCTCGGTGCCGCCTACCTCGACACCGGCGCGATGTATCGCATCGCGACGCTGCACGCCCTACGCCGCGGCACCGATCTGACCGATCCGGCCGCGATCGCCGCGGTCACCGCCGACCTGCCGTGGTCGATCGGCACCGATCCCACCATCGAGGACATCCGTCTCGACGGGGACGACGTGCGCGAGATCATCCGCGGCGCCGAGGTCACGGCCGCGGTCTCCGCGGTCTCCGCCGTTCCCGAGGTGCGCACCCTGCTCGTCGAGGCGCAGCAGCGTCTCGGGCGCGCCGAGCACCGCGTGGTGGTCGAAGGACGCGACATCGGCACGGTCGTCTTCCCCGAGGCCGACGTGAAGATCTTCCTCACCGCCTCGGCGGAGGCCCGCGCGCATCGGCGCAACAACCAGAACATCGCCGAGGGTCGCGGCGACGACTACGAGGCGGTCCTCGCTGCGGTGCAGCGCCGCGACCACCTCGACTCCACCCGCGCGGTGTCCCCGCTGCGCGCGGCGGACGACGCGGTCGTCGTGGACACCAGCGACATGAACATCGACGAGGTGATCGCCGCGTTGCTCGCGGTGGTCGCCGAGCAGACTGGAGCGAAGCTGTGAGCGACGACGTGAGCACCGACTACACCGGTTTCGCCGGCGACGGCACCTGGTCGGAGGAAGCCGACTGGGATGTCGAGTTCGCCGACGGCAGCGAGCTCGAGGAGTTCGTTCCGGTCCCGACCGTCGCCGTGGTCGGCCGTCCCAATGTCGGCAAGTCCACCCTGGTCAACCGCATCATCGGCCGACGCGAAGCCGTCGTCGAGGATGTCCCCGGCGTCACCCGCGACCGTGTCTCGTACGAGGCGTCGTGGAACGGTCGGCGATTCATGGTGCAGGACACCGGCGGGTGGGAACCCGACGCGAAGGGCATGCAGCAATCCGTGGCCCGCCAGGCGGAGGTCGCCATGCGCACCGCCGACGCGATCCTCGTCGTGGTGGACGCCACCGTCGGCGCCACCAGCGTCGACGAGGCCGTCGCGAAAGTGCTGCGCCGGTCGAAGACACCGGTGCTGCTGGTCGCGAACAAGGTCGACGACGACCGCGTCGAATCCGAGGCCGCGACGCTGTGGTCGCTCGGGCTCGGCCAGCCGTATTCGGTGTCGGCCACCCACGGTCGCGGCACCGGCGATCTGCTCGACGAGTTGCTCGCCAAGTTGCCCGCCACGCCCCGCGAAGGCTCCGGCGGTGAAGGACCTCGCCGGGTCGCGCTGGTGGGCAAGCCGAACGTCGGCAAGTCGAGCCTGCTGAACAAGCTCGCCGGGGACGAACGGTCGGTGGTCCACGACGTCGCGGGCACCACCGTCGACCCGGTGGACTCGATCGTCGAACTCGGCGGCAAGCCGTGGCGTTTCGTCGACACCGCAGGTCTGCGCAAGCGTGTCAACAGTGCGTCCGGCGCCGAGTTCTACGCGTCGCTGCGCACGCGCGGCGCGATCGACGCGGCCGAGGTGGCGGTACTGCTCATCGACGCCTCGCAGCCCATCACCGAGCAGGACCAGCGGGTGATCACGATGGTCGTCGAATCGGGTCGCGCCCTGGTGATCGCGTTCAACAAGTGGGATCTCGTCGACGAGGACCGCCGCTACGAGCTCGGCCGCGAGATCGACCGCGACCTGCTGCGGGTGCCGTGGGCGTCGCGCGTGAACATCTCCGCCAAGACCGGCCGTGCCGTGCAGAAGCTCGTCCCGGCGATGGAGACCGCGCTCGAGTCGTGGGACAAGCGCATCTCCACGGGACGTCTGAACTCGTGGCTCAAGGAGGTTGTGGCCGCGACCCCGCCGCCGATGCGCGGCGGTCGCCTGCCCCGGGTGCTGTTCGCCACCCAGGCGGCCACCCGGCCGCCGACCTTCGTGCTGTTCACCACGGGCTTCCTCGAGGCCGGCTACCGCCGCTTCCTCGAGCGTCGCCTGCGCGAGGAGTTCGGCTTCGACGGCAGCCCCGTGCGGATCTCGGTGCGCGTGCGGGAGAAGCGCGACCGCCGGAAGTGAACCCCCGACGACGCTCGGTCGCGAAAACGCGCTGACCAGCCGATTAGTGTTTCGGTCCGTTCCTGTTGTAATCTCTGAGAGCGCTCGGAGAGAGCGCGGACGGGCTGTGGCGCAGCTTGGTAGCGCACTTGACTGGGGGTCAAGTGGTCGCAGGTTCAAATCCTGTCAGCCCGACAGTGAAACCCCTTCCGACTTCGGTCGGAAGGGGTTTTCTCGTTCGCGGACGCGCCTGCTCACCCGGCGCGTCGTGCAAGGGGAAACGACAGGATGAAGAAATTCGCCAGGAGTGTGCGTTCGCGACAGCCGCGGCGGCAGGACTCGTACTCGGTGGATCCACCACGGCCGCAGCGGACACCGGTTCCGCCGGATATTTCGGTACCCCGCACTGCCTGCTCCGGTCCCTTCTGACCTACGGGACGCTCGGTGCCGGCGATGCCGGCGCCTTCCTACCGGGGTGCGCGCCCTTCTGAGCGCAGGCGAGCGCACCGAACGCTCCCGGATCCGGTACGCACCGCTCACGATGAGAAGTGCGTCGGCGGACGGTCACCACCGGTAGGGCACCGAGCGTGCCCTACCGCACCCGCGAAAGGATCACGATGACCACTCGATTCAATCCCTATCTCGCATTCCGCGATTCCGCGCGCGAGGCCATGGAGTTCTACAAGTCGGTGTTCGGCGGCGAACTGACGGTGAGCAGGTTCGCCGACATGCACGCCTCGGACGATCCGAGCGAGGACGACAAGGTGATGCACTCGATGCTCACCACCGACCGCGGCTTCGTGCTCATGGCCTCGGACACCCCGAACAGCATGGATTACTCACCCGGCACGAACTTCTCGCTGTCGCTCAGCGGGGACGACGAGGGCGTGCTCCGCAGTTGGTGGGAGGCGTTGAGCGAAGGCGGTCGCGTCGACATGCCGCTCGAACGTGCCCCGTGGGGCGATCTGTTCGGCATGTGCACCGACCGCTTCGGAGTCTCGTGGATGGTCAGCATCGGCGACCAGCAGGGCTGAACCCGCGCCTCGGCGGCCGTCAACCGGCGCGCGCGTCGAGCTCGCGCACCAGCTTCGGTGGCGCGGTCTCCCGGTAGGACATGTCGAGCAGCTCGGCGACCTCGCCCCAATCCACCTCCGGACGGGCGAGGTCGTACCCGATCCACCCGGACGGCCCGAAGTACATCGGCAGGTAGATGTGCGGCTCCTCGAGCAGCGCGCGGCGCTCCTCTTCGTCGGGTTTGACGATGATGGAGCGGGGAAACGGTGCGCGGGTGTCCTTCTCGGCGCCTCCGTAGACCGCGAAGGCCGTCCGGGTGGAGAAGAACGGCCGACCGTGCGAGATCTTCTCGGAGGCGCCGGGCAAGGTCAGCGCGAGCGAGCGCACACGGGCGAGCAGTGGATCCGCCTCGTCGAACATCACCGGATGCGGCATGAGCCGAGCGTACCGAGCGACTATGACAACGGTCCCGGGGTCGACTCTGCCGACCGTTCGATGCCGACAGATCAGTGCCGACCGTCGAGGGCGTCGATGCCGGCGCGCAGCAGCGGCTCGACACCGCGACCGAGTTCCTCGAAACCGTCGCCGACGGTCTTGCCCTGACGGAAGCGGAAGTAGATGCCCTCGAGGATCACGGCGAGCTTGTAGTAGGCGAGGGCGAGGTGGAATGCCATGTCCGACAGGTCCCGTCCACCGGACGCCTCGTAGCGGGCGAGCAGGTCGTCGTCGCCGAGGAAACCCGGCGCGCGGGAGACCGTCGAGACGGGGAACTCCGTGTTCTCCCGCGCCAGCCGCTGGTAGACCAGCAGCAACGCCACATCGGTGAGCGGATCGCCCAAGGTGGCCATCTCCCAGTCCAGCACCGCGACCACCTCGTCGTCGTCCACGAGGACGTTGTCGAGCCGGTAGTCGCCGTGCACGATGCCGACCTCGCCGTCGCCCGGCAGGTTGTCGACGAGCAGCCGGTGCAGCTCCTCGGCGCCGGTGAGATCCCGGCTGTGCGAGTTCTCGAGTTGGGTGGTCCAACGGCGCACCTGCCGCTCGAGGAAACCTTGCGGGCGACCGAAGTCCTCGAGTCCCACGGTGGCGGGGTCCACCGCGTGCAAGGCCGCCAGGGTGTCGACCATCCGCTCGGAGATGACCCGCGTGCGCGCGGCACCGAGGGGTTCGAGTTCCTCGGCGGTGCGATAGGGCGTTCCCACGACGAGATCCATGAGGTAGAACGGCGCGCCGAGCACCGAATCGTCCTCGCACAGCAGATAGGTGCGGGGGACCGGTACCGCGGTGCCGTCGAGCGCGGAGATGACCCGGTACTCGCGAGCCATGTCGTGGGCGGTGGCGAGGACGTGTCCGAGTGGGGGACGGCGCAGCACGAGCCGCCGTTCGCCGTCGGTCACCTCGTAGGTGAGGTTCGATCGCCCGCCACTGATCAGGCGGGCGCGGAGGGGACCGGAGAACAGGTCGGGGGCGGAGGTCTGCAGGTAGGCATCGAGCGCATCGAGGTCGAGGCCGGCGGGCACGTCGTTCATCGAGCTCCTTTCCGTCGGTTCCCACTATGACGGCGGGCAGGGATCCGTGTCCGGAGAACTCCCACCCGGGCTGATGATCCGGACCATACGGAAACCAGCGATATTCCGAATATCCCTCGGCCTGGGAACTGCGACACCCGCAACAGCTACGACGTGCGCCTACCCGCCGGTACGGACGGGGCGAACTACTGTCGATCCATGCCCGCTCCGCACCCCCTCGACCGAGACAACGTCCGTGACGCGCTGGACGCGTTCGACTCCCGCCGTCTGCCGCTCGACGGTCGCCGGCACGCAGCCGTCGTCGTGGCGGTGCTCGACGGCGGGGACGGCAACCCCGTCATGCCCCTCACACGGCGGCCGACGCGCCTGCGAGCCCATCCCGGCCAGTTCGCGCTGCCGGGTGGCCGTCTGGACGAGGGGGAGGAGCCGGAGCAGGCAGCCCTCCGTGAACTGCACGAGGAGCTCGGACTCGACCTCGGCTCCGACGCCGTCCTCGGCCGACTCGACGACTATGTCACCCGATCCGGCTACGTGATGTCGCCGTTCGTCGTGTGGTCGCACACCGCCGTGACCGATCTGAAGCCGAGCCCCGACGAGGTCGACGTGCTCTTCGCCGTCACCGCGGACGAACTCGACGTCGACCCGCGCTTCGTCGGCATCCCCGAATCCGACAAGCCGGTGATCCAGTGGCCGTTCCGCGGTCATCTCGTGCACGCACCGACCGCCGCGGTGGTCTACCAGTTCCGCGAAGTCGTCCTCCGCCGGCGGGCCACCCGGATCGACGACCTCGAGCAACCGGTCTTCGCCTGGCGCTGACACCCGGGGATCTCCGGTCGCACGGCTGTGGAAGGCTGGACTGCGCACCCGAACCGGGACTCCGGTGGGGGCATCACGAGAACGACCTCACGAGAACACGGAGCGGCCCCGCCATGACCGATGCGACCGGAACCGCCGACACGCGCGGATCGGACCGCATCCTCACCGTGCCGAACGTCCTCAGCTTCATCAGGCTCCTGGGCGTACCCGTCTTCCTCTACCTCGTCCTCGTCGCCCACGCCGACGTCTGGGCGCTGATCCTGCTGGCCGCGAGCAGCATCACCGACTGGGCTGACGGCAAACTCGCCCGGCTGCTCGACCAGACCTCTCGCCTCGGTGCCCTCCTCGATCCCGCCGTCGACCGCCTCTACATCGTGGTCACCCTCGTCGCCCTCGTGGCGCGCGACATCGTGCCGTGGTGGATCGCGGTGATCCTCGTCGGCCGTGAACTCGTCCTCGCCCCGACGCTCGCCGTCTACCGGCGCCGGGAACTGCCGCCACCGGAGGTGCTCTATCTCGGCAAGGGCGCCACCTTCCTGCTCATGTGCGCGCTGCCGCTCATGCTCGGCGCCGTCGCCGTGCCGGCCTCGGAACCGATCACCGGCCCGCTCGGCTGGGCCGCCCTGATCTGGGGGACCGTGTTGTACGTGTGGACCGGTCTGTTGTATCTCGCGCAGGCAATCGTGACGGCACGGATCGTGCCGGCCGGGCGGTGATCCGATGAGCCGCGCGTGGGAACGCATCCGGCGCAATCCGGTGCCCTCGCTGCTGAAGTCGCTTCTCGAGGATCATCTCGATCCTGGCTACGCCGCGTCCGCTGCGGACCGGGCGGCGGGGCGTTCGAGCACCACCCCGCGAGCCTCCCGTGCGTGGCTCGGCGCCGGCGTTCTCCTCGCCGGACTCGTCATCGGCGTCGCGTACGCGCAGAACGTCGACGTGGAGGCCGGCACCGACAACACCCGCGCCGAGATCCTCGCCTCCCTCCGAGCGGGCGATCAGCGGATCGCCGCGCTCACCGCGGGGCGGGACGAACTCGATGCCGCGATCGACGAACGACGTACTGTGCTGTTCGCCGACGGCGGTGACGGCGCGAGCATCCTCGACGAACTCCGGGACGCCGAGACCGCGGCCGCCGCGACATCCGTGCGCGGACCCGGGATGAGCGTCACCCTCACCGAACCCGCCGCGCGCCCGAACCTCTCGGACGCGGCGCGACTCGAGGACCGGCCCACCGCGCTCGTCCTCGACCGCGACCTGCAGTCGGTGGTCAACGCGCTCTGGGCCGCCGGTGCGGAGGCCGTCGAGGTCGGCGGCGTGCGGGTGGGTCCCGGCGTGACCATCCGCCAGGCCGGGGGAGCGATGCTCGTCGACAACCGGCCCGTATTCTCCCCGTACACGGTCTCGGCGGTGGGGTCCCCGTCCCGGCTGCAGACGTCCTTCGTCGTCAGCGACGCCTACCTGCGCATCGCGGGTATACAGCAGCTCTACGGGGTGGGATTCACCGTCACCGAGGAGGACGATCTCGAGCTTCCGGCCGCCACGGTCCGGAAACTCGGCAGCAGCGGAGAAACGGGGTACAGGTGAAGCGGCTCGAACACGGTCACGCGCTCTATGCGGTGCTCGCACTGGCGATCGGGATCGGCGCCGGAATCGTGTTCAGCCCGCAGGTACCCGACGTCGTGCAGCCCTATCTGCCCATCGCGGTGGTCGCCGCGCTCGACACGGTCTTCGGCGGCTTACGCGCCTATCTCGACGACATCTTCGACGCGAAAGTGTTCGTGGTGTCGTTCGTCTTCAACGTCCTCGTCGCGGCGCTGATCGTGTGGCTCGGCGACCAACTCGGGGTGGGCGCCCAGCTCTCGACGGCGGTCATCGTCGTCCTCGGTATCCGCATTTTCGGAAACGCGGCCGCTCTGCGCCGTCGACTGTTCGGAGCTTGAAACCGTGACCGAACCGCAACAGCCCGACCCCGAGACCGGCGATGCGACTGCGCCGGTGCCCACCGCCGATCGCGCCACCCGATCGCATCGCGTCTTCCTCGTCCTCGCCGGGATTCTCGTCGTCCTGCTCGGCGCCGGCATCGCCACGCAGGTGCGCACCACCGACACCGGCGACGCCCTCGATTCGGCGCGCCCCGCAGACCTGCTGGTGCTGCTCGACAACCTCAACCGCCGCGAAGCCGCTCTCCGCCAGGAGATCACCGAACTCGAGCGCACCCTCTCGAGTCTCGAACAGGAAGGCTCGGAAGCCGCACTCGAGGAAGCCCGCACGCGCTTGCACACGCTGTCGGTACAGCTCGGTACCGCACCCGCCACCGGGCCCGGAGTGGTCCTCACCGTCGACGATCCGCGCGAGGGTGTCGGGTCGGAGGTGCTGCTCGACATGATCCAGGAGCTGCGCGCGGCGGGTGCCGACACGATGCAGATCGCCGGAGCGAACGGGGAGACCGTGCGCATCGGCGTCGATTCGTGGGTCACCGGACCCGCGGGCGAGATCACCGTGGACGACCGCGGACTCGACGCTCCGTACACGGTCACCGCGATCGGCGACGGACCGACACTCGCCGCCGCCTTGAACATTCCCGGCGGAGTGGTCGACACCGTCGCCCGTGCGGGCGGATCATTGTCCGTGGAACAGTTTCCGCAGGTGGACGTGTCCGCCTTGCGGGAGATCGAACCGCGCCAATACTCTCAGCCCGGTAACTGAATCCGGCGTTCCGGTCGAACGTCGTCTCCGAAAGGACCAGTCTTGACCGATTTCGCGACACCCGAGGATCTGCGGTACACCCCCGAGCACGAATGGGTGCGCAGGACGGGCGCGACGACCGTGCGGATCGGGATCACCGACTACGCACAGTCCCAACTCGGCGACGTGGTCTTCGTCCAACTGCCCGATGCCGGATCCGAGATCGTCTCCGGCGAGTCCTTCGGAGAGGTCGAGTCCACCAAGAGCGTGTCGGACGTCTTCGCCCCGCTGAGCGCGAAGGTGCTTGCCGTCAACACGGAACTCGACACGAATCCCGAACTGGTGAACAGCAGCCCGTACGAGGAAGGCTGGCTCGTCGACGTGGAGGTCGGCAGCGAGAGCGAACTCGACGAGGCCCTCGCGCAGACGGTCGACGCGGATGGTTACCGCGGGATCACGGAAGGCTGACAGACCGGACAGGTAACGTGACCGCGACTGTCTGCGGCAGTACCCCCGCGCGGGGTACGGTCGGATATGGCGTGTGCCGTGTCGGACCTGTACGGGGCGAACGAATCAGCGACCGTCCGGGATCACCCGGGTGGTCGAACGGATAAGGAGAAACGGTGAGCGAGAACGGCAACGCGGGCTACGAGGAGACTCCTGCAGAGACCACTTCGGTATTTCGCGCCGACTTCCTGAACGAAGTGGAAGGTGCAGGCTCGGCCACCACCGAAGCGCCCGTCTCGGGTGTCGAGGGCCTGCCCGCCGGATCGGCGCTGCTGGTGGTCAAGCGGGGGCCCAATGCAGGATCGCGCTTCCTGCTCGACCAGCCGACCACCTCGGCGGGCCGACATCCCGACAGCGACATCTTCCTCGACGACGTGACCGTCAGCCGTCGGCACGCCGAGTTCCGCCAGGACGAGGGCGAATTCCAGGTCGTCGACGTGGGGAGCCTCAACGGCACCTACGTCAACCGCGAGCCGGTCGATTCCGCCGTCCTCGCGAACGGCGACGAGGTGCAGATCGGCAAGTTCCGGTTGGTGTTCCTGACCGGTCCGCGAGGTAACCAGGGCGCAGGTAGCTGATGACCGCGGCCCGCCAGCCGGCGCCGGCCGGAATGTCGATCGGGTCGGTGCTCGACCGCCTGCGTCCGGAGTTCCCGGACGTGACGATCTCAAAGATCCGGTTCCTCGAAGCCGAGGGACTGATCAGCCCGGAACGCACACCTTCGGGCTACCGACGCTTCTCGATCGCCGACTGCGAGCGTCTGCGGTACGTGCTCACCGCGCAACGCGATCAGTACCTTCCGCTCAAGGTGATCAAGGAGCAGCTCGAGGCGATCGACCGGGGCGCCGCCACGGTGGGATCGGTCGATACCCGGATCACCCGGCCGCGCCCGCTGGCGGTCGCCCGCGGTGAGGTTTCACCCGAGGATCTGCGCAGCGACCGTGAGATCCGGGTGAGCCGCGACGATCTGTGCACTCGCGCCGGCATCGACGCGGCCTTCCTCACCGAACTGGTGGGTGCAGGTCTGGTCAAGCCGGGGGCGGCCGGATTCTTCGATGAGGACGCGGTGCTGCTCGCCCGCACGGCGAAGGCGATGGCGGAGTTCGGCCTCGAGGTTCGGCATCTGCGGGCGTTCAAGCTCGCCGCCGACCGCGAGGCCGCGCTCGTCGCGCAGATCGCCGGTCCGATCGCGAAGGGCCGCGACGCAGGGGCGCGGCAGCGTGCCGAGGAGATGGTGCGCGAACTGGCAGCACTGTCGTTGACCTTGCACACCTGCCTGGTGAAAGCGGCGGTGCAGGGGGCACTCGACCGCTGAGGCGACGAACTCGGCGCCGATTGCGACCAGGGGCCCACCCGTCGGGGTCGTGACCTACGGCACCTGACGGATGCGCTGGAGGACACTAGAATTCCAGGCAGTACCTGTCGGGTGGTCCACCACCGACGAGCAGCAGGACGGAGGCATCGCGATGAGCGAGATGCGGATAGTAGGGATTCGTATCGAACAGCCGCAGAACCAGCCTGTCCTCCTGCTGCGGGAGGTCGACGGCGATCGATACCTGCCGATCTGGATCGGTCAGAACGAAGCGACCGCCATCGCCCTCGAACAGCAGGGGGTCGAACCGGCACGGCCACTGACCCACGACCTGATCAAGAACCTCCTCGAGGCCTTCGGTCACAACCTGCGCGAAGTGCGCATCGTCGACCTGCGCGAAGGGACGTTCTACGCGGATCTGATCTTCGACGGAGGAATGCGCGTGTCCTGCCGGCCTTCCGACGGGGTGGCGGTAGCCTTGCGCATCGGCGCGCCGGTCCACGTCGAGGAGCAGGTGCTCACCGAAGCAGGACTGGTCATGCCGGACGAGCGGGAGGACGAGGTCGAGAAGTTCAAGGAGTTCCTCGACTCCGTCTCGCCCGACGACTTCAAGGCGACGGACGGCTGAGTGCCGTCCGTCCGTACGGCGACGAGCGTTGGCGCGCGCGTCGGCCGTAGCGGTAGTAATGTCGAACGTTGCCTTCCGGTCGGCGTGTTGCAGCCCAGCGCCCAACACCGGAGCGTACGCTGAGTTGATCCGCCAGGGATGACTCGGTGAGCCTGGGAGCGCTCGATGATCGGATGTGGTCGGGGGGATCCGCCAATCGGTCGTTGCGAGGCAGAACTGGGCGCGCGAGAGGGAGTCAGTAGTGCGAGATCGGACGAAGGGACAGCCACTCGGCGTCGATTCCGGCGATCGCTCGAATCCGGCGCCACGGACGAACGAGACCGACGAGATCCAGCCGGGCCTGTTTCCGGACAACTCGGTGCCCGATGAACTCGTCGGCTACCGTGTGCCCATCGCCTGCCAGATCGCGGGAATCAGTTACCGCCAGCTCGACTACTGGGCCCGCACGAATCTGGTGGTCCCGTCCATCCGTGGGGCCGCCGGCTCCGGTAGCCAACGGCTGTACTCGTTCAAGGACATCCTCGTCCTCAAGATCGTCAAACGCCTGCTCGACACCGGCGTCTCGCTGCAGAACATCCGGGTGGCTGTCGATCACCTCCGCAGCCGCGGAGTGGGCGATCTCGCGAAGATCACCCTCTTCTCGGACGGCACCACCGTCTACGAATGCACGTCGCCGGAAGAGGTCGTCGATCTGCTGCAGGGCGGGCAGGGCGTCTTCGGGATCGCAGTGAGCGGCGCGATGCGCGAGCTCACCGGCAGCATCGCCGACTTCCCCGCCGAACGCGCCGACGGCGGCGGCGTCGAGGAACGCCCCGAGGACGAACTGGCGTCGCGTCGGCGCGAGCGCATCAACCGCCGCATCGGCTGACCGCACCGCCGATCCGCCTCCCGCCACCGGGGCCTATCCACACCTGCGGTATTTCGACCCCCGCGGCGTGATCTAGAATCGAAGTCGCGTCGCCATCACGCGGGAGAGACCCGGACACCGAGCCGGGCGCCGAAGGAGCAGCACCTCCCCGTCAATCTCTCAGGCAACCGGGACCGCGTGAGCTCCGACGTCTCTGGAAAGCGGCGGGAGCACCCGCCCGCCCACGGGGAAAGGCTCTGGCCGGCCGAATCTCTCAGGCGCTCGCACCGCGAGCTCACGACAGAGGGGGAGGAACCACTTCGCGCGACCGCGCACGTGGACCTCGCCGACCAGCCCGGGAGCTGCGATGACAGATGCCGTCACCTCGAACTTCGCCGATCGCCACATCGGCCCCGACACCGCCGGCCTGAACCGGATCCTCGACGTCGTCGGAGTCGACTCCCTCGACGCCCTCGCTTCCGCGGCGGTGCCGGCCGCCATCCTCGACGATCGCGCCGACAACGTGCCGACCGGACTCGACGTGCTCGACGCGCCCCGCTCCGAGCACGAGGTGCTCGCCGAACTGAAGGCGCTCGCGTCGCAGAACACCGTGGCGACGTCGATGATCGGTCACGGCTACTACGACACGCTCACGCCGCCCGTGTTGTTGCGCAACATCATCGAGAACCCGGCCTGGTACACCGCCTACACCCCCTATCAGCCGGAGATCAGCCAGGGACGCCTCGAGGCGCTGCTGAACTTCCAGACCATGGTCGCCGACCTGACCGGCATGGAGATCGCCAACTCGTCCATGCTCGACGAGGCCACCGCGGCCGCCGAGGCGATGACCCTGCTACGCCGCGCCAACCGCAGGTCCAAGAGCCCGCGTCTCGTCGTCGACCTCGACCTGTTCGAGCAGACCGCGGCAGTGCTGGCGACCCGCGCCGAACCGCTCGGCATCGAGATCGTCACCGTCGACCTCGCCGTCGACGGACTGCCCGACGGCGAGTTCTTCGGTGTGATCCTCCAGGTTCCCGGCGCTTCGGGACGCATCGTCGACGCCGCGCCGATCATCGCAGCCGCCCACGACCGCGGCGCGCTCGTCGCCGTCGGAGCCGACCTGCTGGCCATGACCCTCATCACCCCGCCCGGCGAACAGGGCGCCGACGCGTGCTTCGGTACCACCCAGCGGTTCGGTGTGCCCATGGGCTTCGGTGGCCCGCACGCCGGTTACCTCGCCGTCGGTAGCGCCCACACCCGCACTCTGCCGGGTCGGCTCGTCGGTGTCTCGGTGGACGCGGACGGCAACCCGGCCTACCGCCTCGCGTTGCAGACCCGCGAGCAGCACATCCGCCGCGAGAAGGCGACCAGCAACATCTGCACCGCCCAGGTGCTCCTCGCCGTGCTCGCGGCGATGTACGCCTCGTACCACGGCGCGGAGGGCCTCGCGGCCATCGCACGTCGCGTCGCCGGGCATGCGCGGCGCCTCGCGGATGGTCTGAAGGGCGGTGGCGTGGAGGTCGTGCACGACGAGTTCTTCGACACCGTCCTCGTGCGCGTTCCGGGACGCGCCGACGCCGTGCTCGCCGCCGCACGCGAGGCGGGCATCAACCTGTACCGCGTCGACGACGATCACGTGTCGATCTCCTGCGACGAGGCCACCACCGCCGCGCACGTCGACGCCGTCCTGCGTGCCTTCGGCACGACCGGTGGAGACGCCCCCGAGGCAACGGCGCTGCCGGAGGCTCTGGCCCGCACGAGCGAGTTCCTGCAGCACGAGGCGTTCACCCGCTACCGCACCGAGACCGCGATGATGCGTTACCTGCGGCGCCTGTCCGACAAGGACCTCGCGCTGGACCGCACGATGATCCCGCTCGGCTCGTGCACGATGAAGCTCAACGCCGCCGCAGAGATGGAAGCCATAACCTGGCCCGAGTTCGCGGGTCTGCACCCCTTCGCTCCGGCGGATCAGACGGCAGGGATCCGCCGCCTCATCGCCGATCTCGAAGGCTGGCTCGCCGCGGTCACGGGCTACGACGCCGTGAGCCTGCAACCCAACGCCGGCAGCCAGGGTGAATACGCGGGTCTGCTCGCGATCCGCCACTACCACCTCGACCGCGGCGACACCGATCGGGACATCTGCCTCATCCCGTCGAGCGCACACGGCACCAACGCCGCGTCCGCCGTGATGGCAGGGATGCGCGTCGAGGTCGTCGCGTGCCGCCCCAATGGCGACGTCGATCTCGACGATCTGCGCGCCAAGATCGCCGACCACGGTGCGCGACTTGCCGCGATCATGATCACCTATCCGTCCACGCACGGTGTCTACGAGCACGACATCGCCGACATCTGCGGTGCCGTGCACGATGCCGGCGGCCAGGTGTACATCGACGGCGCCAACCTCAACGCGCTCGTGGGTCTGGCACGACCGGGCAAGTTCGGCGGCGATGTCAGCCACCTGAACCTGCACAAGACCTTCTGCATTCCGCACGGCGGCGGCGGACCGGGCGTGGGGCCGATCGGGGTCCGGTCGCATCTGGCCCCGTACCTGCCGGGTCATCCCGCGGAGCCGGGTCTCGGGGGAGTCGGGCCGGTCTCGGCGGCACCCTTCGGATCGGCGTCGATCCTGCCGATCACCTGGGCGTACATCAAGATGATGGGTGCCGAGGGGCTGCGCCGCGCGTCGTTGACGGCGATCGCGTCGGCCAATTACGTCGCCCGGCGTCTCGACGAGTACTTCCCGGTGCTGTACACGGGGGAGAACGGCATGGTCGCCCACGAGTGCATCCTGGATCTGCGTCCGCTGACGAAGGCGACCGGGGTGACCGTCGACGACGTCGCGAAGCGCCTGGCCGATTACGGCTTCCACGCCCCGACGATGAGCTTCCCGGTGGCGGGCACCCTCATGGTCGAGCCCACCGAGAGCGAGGACGTTGCCGAACTCGACGCGTTCATCGACGCGATGATCTCGATCCGCGGTGAGATCGACAGGGTCGGGGCAGGGGAGTGGCCGGTGGAGGACAACCCGCTGCGCGGGGCTCCGCACACCGCGGAATGCCTGGTGGACGAGTGGAGTCACCCGTACTCGCGGGAGATCGCGGTGTTCCCGATGGGGAAGAGCCGGGCCAAGGTGTGGCCGGCCGTGCGACGCATCGACGGTGCGCACGGCGACCGGAACCTGGTGTGCTCGTGCCCGCCCTTGGAGGCGTACAGCGGCTGAGGCTGCGGGTGGCCGACGGATGTTTCCGTCGGCCACCCTGATCTTCGAGTAAACTCCGACTTATACGGAAACCAATAAAATCCAGAAACTGTCCCCGTTGACAACGCAACTCACCGATCCCCGAAAAGGAGGCGATCAGTTCCCGGTCGTCAGCTCGAGGACGGAGATCTCCGGTGGGGTACCGACCCGCACGGGCGGTCCCCAGGCGCCGGTGCCCTGGGATGTGTAGATCTGTGTGTCGCCGAAGCGGTCGAGCCCGGTGACGGTGGGGTTGGCGAGGGAGACGAACGGCCGCAGCGGCCACATCTGGCCGCCGTGGGTGTGGCCGGACAGCTGGAGATCGACGCCGAGCTCCCGGGCTTCGTCGAGGTGCCGGGGCTGGTGCGCGGCGAGGATCACGGGGGTACCGTCCGCGATGCCGTCGAGGGCGGCGGGCATGTCGGGATGGTGGGGTTCGGTGGCGGTGTAGTCGTGGACGCCGGCGAGCGCGACGACGTCGCCGTCGCGTTCGAGGAGGACGTGTTCGTTGCGCAGGGCGCGCACACCGAGGGTCTCCCAGCGGTCGAGCCATGACTCCGCGTCGTCGGAGTAGTACTCATGGTTGCCGCTGACTCCGTACACCCCGAGTGGGGCCTGCAGCCGCCGGAGCGGTTCGAGGTCGGAGCCGACGAGTTCGACGGTACCGTCGGCGAGGTCGCCACCGAGCACGATCAGGTCGGGTTGCTGCTCGGCGACGAGGTCGACGACGCGCTGCACGAACTCGGCGCCCCTGGCCGGACCGACGTGCAGGTCGGTGACGAGGGCGACGCGGACACCGTCGAAGCCGTCGGGCAGGTCCTGCAGGGCGACCGGCACGGTGACGATCTGCGGGCGGTCGGCCTCGACCGTGCCGTATCCGACGGCGGCGAGGGCGGCCACGACGAGCGCGGCGGTGGCGATGCGCAGGCCGCGTCGCGCGGGCGCGGCGTCGGATGTGCCGTCGTCGGGTGTCGGCCCGGATCGGCCACGTCGGACGATACGGGTGATCAGCAGGCCCACGCCGATGAGCAGGAGCCCGAGCATCAGGTACAGCACCACCGCCAGCCAGGTCCACCCGAGGAATCCGATGGGGCGGGCCCAGGCGGGGTCGAGCACGGTGCCCACCTCGGCGGCGCCGAGCGTGAGCACGAACATCGCCACGAGGACGAGGTCGGCGGCGAGAGCGGCAGGACGCGGTAGGCCGGGTGCCCGGACGAGTCGTCGATGCAGCAGGTAGGTGAGGAGGGCGAGGAAGATCCCCACGACGAGAAGTCGGAGCACGGTCAGGACGTCAACTTTCGGAGGAGGTCGGTGAGATCGGCCGGGTCGGTGGTGTCGAGGACGGTGAGGCTGCCGTCGGTCGCCTCGACGGCCTGCTCGAGGGTGGGGTCGGTGCGATCGCCGAGGACGACGACGTCGATCCGCACGGGGGTGTCGGGGGACGAGAGTTCGTCGATCGCGGCGAGCAGGTCGCGGGCGGCCGCGTCGTCGGGGTCGTCGCTGTCGACGACGGCGAGCACGGAGTTCGGTCGGGTCGGATCGTAATTGTCCACGGCGTCGCGATAGGCGGCGGTGAGGGTGGCGTAGACAGGTTCGTCGTCGACGAGGTCGATGTCGTCGAGCACCGAGGACAT
Organism: Rhodococcus sp. B50; assembly: GCF_013602415.1. Lineage (NCBI taxonomy): Bacteria > Bacillati > Actinomycetota > Actinomycetes > Mycobacteriales > Nocardiaceae > Rhodococcus > Rhodococcus sp. B50. The sequence continues at coordinate 860,583 of NZ_WPAG02000002.1, forward strand.
CGCCGCGCGCTTGGCGTCGGTGAGTCCGTCGCGGATGACGGCGACGCGGTGCCCGCTGGGAGTGTCGGCGAAGACGTACATGCCCATCACCGAGTTGATGGAGGCGCGTCGCATGGCCTCGCGCACGGCGCCGGCGGTGGCGCCGAGCCGCGTGCCGTCCCCGGCGGGGGCGCCCATGGAGGTGGAGGTGTCGACCACCATCGTGACCTTGCGTGGGGACACCGGGGCGAGACGCAGGGCGACGAGGACGTCGTCGACGGTGGGGGCGGCCGGGGCGAGGGCGGTCTCGACGCGGGGCAGCGGCAGTTCCCCGGCGGGTTCCGGGGTGGCGTCGGCGGTGCGGAAGCCGTGCGCGGTGAGGGTGTCGGCCTGTTCGGGGCGGCGGGCGTAGTCGGTGAACTCTGCGGCCGCGCGGGCGAGGGTCTCGTCCACCCAGGGAGCATCGACGACGGCGGTGGGGAAATCGACCACGGGTGCGGCGCCGATGGGCAGGTGACCGGTGAGTCCGCGGATCTGTCCGTCGGTGAGGGCGCGGTGCAGTTGCTGCTCGATGACGGGCACGGCGTGGACGGGGGCCTCGGTGTCGGGGTCGGCGCCGAGTGCGGTAAGGGTGTCGGCGGTGGTGCCGATCGCGCCGAGGGTGTCGGCGCCGAGCGCGAGGGTGCTCACGGCGGTGATGGCGGCGGGGGTGGCGGCCTGTTCGAGGGTGACCGGACCGGCGCCGATGCCGGTGGTGGCGGCGGTGACCGCTTCGAGGGCGAGGGTGGTGGCGTGGGTCTCGGTGCCGGTGGGCAGGGCGAGGCCGAGGGCGCCCCAGATGTCGAGTCCGCTCTCGCGCATGGCGACCGGGTCGTTCTGGAGTCGGGGCAGGTCCTGCCAGCGGACGGTGGCGGTGGTGAGGGCACGACCGAGGTCGGTGGGGACGGCGAGCACGACCGGGGAGGTGGCGAGGGAGCGGGGTGTGCCGTCGACGGCGTCGGAGGCGCGGGCGCTCATGCGGCTGTCGAGGGGCACCCACAGGGCGGGTTCGGGGGCGAGGACCGGGTCCCAGTTGCCGGTGGCGAGGGTGTCGGCGGCGACGAGGCTGTCGACGGAGGTGATCTCGGTGGTGACGCAGCGGTCGCGGATGACGCGGACGCCGTCGTCGGTCCAGCGGTCGGCGAGTTCGGTGAGGGCGGGGGCGATGAGGGGGTCGGCGGCGATGTTCAGGACGGTGTCGCCTTCGACGCAGGTTTCGGCGGCGGCGGTGGCCTGGTTGTCGATGTTGTCGCGGAGGCGGAACCAGCCGAGGACGGCGAGGAGAGCGAGTACTACGCCTACGGCGACCACGATGACGCTCGTGCTGATTCCTCGTCGTCCGTTGCCGCGATGTCGCCCCACGTCGTGTCCGCCTCGTTTCGTTCGTCGATCCGATCGTCGAGTCTAGTGAGGGGCGGAGTGTGATCCGGCTCCGCCGCGCGGTGCGGGGACGGGCAAGGCCCCGATCCGGTGCGGATCGGGGCCCTGTGGGTCGGTGGTGCGGGTCAGGCGTACTTGGCCTTGTACTCGCGGCGACGGCGGTGCAGGATCGGCTCGGTGTAGCCGCTGGGTTGCGTGGTGCCTTCGAGGATGAGTTCCTTGGCGGCCTGGAAGGCGATGCTGTCGTCGAAGTTCGGGGCGAGGGGCCGGTAGCCGGGATCGCCGTCGTTCTGCCGGTCGACGACGGGGGCCATGCGCTCGAGGGAGGCGACGACGTCGTCGGCGGTGACGACGTCGTGGCGGATCCAGTTGGCGAGGAGCTGGCTGGAGATGCGCAGAGTGGCGCGGTCCTCCATGAGGGCGATGTCGTGGATGTCGGGGACCTTCGAGCAGCCGACGCCGGCGTCGATCCAGCGCACGACGTAGCCGAGGATGGACTGGCAGTTGTTGTCGAGTTCTTCGCGCTTCTCGTCGTCGGTCCAGTTCGGGTTCTCGGCGAGGGGGATGGTGAGGATGTCGTCGACGGTCGCGCGGCTGGTGCCCTTCAGCTGGTCCTGGACGGCGAAGACGTCGACCTCGTGGTAGTGGGTGGCGTGCAGGGTGGCGCCGGTGGGTGAGGGCACCCAGGCGGTGTTGGCGCCGGCCTTGGGCTGGCCGATCTTCTGCTCGACCATGTCGCGCATGAGGTCGGTCATGGCCCACATGCCCTTGCCGATCTGGGCCTTGCCCTGCAGGCCGCAGGCCAGGCCGGTGTCGACGTTCCAGTCCTCGTAGGCGGTGATCCAGCGCTGCTGCTTCATGGCGGCCTTGCGGACGACCGGTCCGGCCTCCATGGAGGTGTGGATCTCGTCGCCGGTGCGGTCGAGGAAGCCGGTGTTGATGAACACCACGCGGTCGGCGGCGGCTTGGATGCAGGCGGCGAGGTTGACGGTGGTGCGTCGCTCCTCGTCCATGATGCCGACCTTGAGGGTGTTGGTGGGCAGGGAGAGGACGTCTTCGACGCGGCCGAACAGTTCGGTGGTGAAGGCGGATTCCTCGGGGCCGTGCTGCTTGGGCTTGACGATGTAGATCGAGCCGGTGCGGCTGTTGGTGAGGGGTCCGTGGGCGTCGTCGGTGTGCAGGCCGTGGATGGCGCACAGGCTGGTGATCAGCGCGTCGAGGATGCCTTCGGGGACCTCGTTGCCGTCGCGGTCGAGGACGGCGGGGTTGGTCATGAGGTGTCCGACGTTGCGGACGAACAGCAGGGAGCGGCCGTGCAGTTCGAGGTCGCTGCCGTCGAGGGCGGTGTAGACGCGGTTGGGGTTGAGCGTGCGGGTGAGGGTTTTGCCGCCCTTGGTGAAGGATTCGGACAGGTCGCCGCGGTTGAGGCCGAGCCAGTTGCGGTAGCCGATGACCTTGTCGTCGGCGTCGACGGCGGCGACCGAATCCTCGAAGTCCATGATGGTGGTGACGGCGGATTCGAGGACGACGTCCTTGACGCCGGCGGCGTCGGTGCTGCCGATGGGCGACTCGGGGTCGATCCGGATCTCGATGTGCAGGCCGTGGTTGCGCAGCAGCACCGAGGTGGGGGCGTTCTTGTCGCCGAGGTAGCCGACGAGCTTGTCGGGCTGGGCGAGGCCGGTGACGGTGCCGTCTGCGAGGGTGACCTGCAGTTCGGTTCCGTCGATGCGGTAGCCGGTGGAGGCGGCGTGCGTGCCCTGGGCGAGGGGGGCGGCCTTGTCGAGGAAGTCGCGGGCCCAGGCGATGACCTTGTCGCCGCGGACCTTGTTGTAGCCGGCGGTCTTCTCGGCGCCGCCCTCTTCGGGGATGACGTCGGTGCCGTAGAGCGCGTCGTAGAGCGATCCCCAGCGCGCGTTGGAGGCGTTGAGCGCGAAGCGGGCGTTGAGCACGGGCACGACGAGCTGCGGGCCGGCGGTTTCGGCGATCTCGGCGTCGACGTTCTCGGTGCCGATCGTGAACGGCTCGGGCTGCGGGACGAGGTAGCCGATTTCCTCGAGGAAGGACTTGTAGGCGGCCGGGTCGTGGGGCTGTCCGGCGCGGTCGCGGTGCCAGTCGTCGATCCGGGTCTGGAGTTCGTCGCGCTTGGCGAGCAGTGCCCGGTTCTTGGGGGCGAGGTCGTGGACGATCTTGTCGGCTCCCGCCCAGAAGGTGTCCGCGTCGACCCCGCTGCCGGGGATGGCCTCGTTGTTGACGAAGTCGTAGAGAACCTGCGCGATCTGGAGTCCGCCGACCTGCACGCGTTCTGTCATCACCCTCACTCTTTCCGGTTGCGGTGCGGCCGGAAACGTCCCGGCCGCACGGAATCGTCGATTATGTTACCCGCCAGTATTTTCGGGCGCAGTGGTTCTGTGCGCCTGTAGGGCGGTACATCGATTCACCAGCTCTTCTCTCAGAGCTGCGGCGCGACGGGTGAGCGCCGACTGCTCGCGGACGTACTGTGCGCGTCCGGCGGCAGTCTCGATCCTGATGGGCGAGTAGCCGTAGTCCTCGAGATCATACGGGCTCGCCCGCATGTCCAACTCACGGGCTGCGGCCGCGTGTCGCAGGCACCGCACGGTCAGCTCCGAATCCGTCAGCGGCAACAACTTGTAGCACCACTTGTACAGATCCATGCCGGCGTGCAGGCAGCCCGGCTGTTCGCTGCGCATCTGCTCCTCACGGGTGGGTGCGGTGGCGTTGCGCGCGACGGCGTCGAGGGTGAAGAACCGGAACGCGTCGTAATGAGTGCATCGCAGCTGCATTGATTCCACCACCGCGTCGGTGCCGGTATGACCGAGCCGCAACGGCACCGACGAATGCCGCACCCCGTCGGCACCCGCCCGGTACACCATCGCCCATTCGTGCAGGCCGAAGCAGCCCAGCTGCGGCGGGCGGGAAGCGGTCGCGGTGAGCAGTTCCGCCACGAAGTCGACGGTGTCGGCGCGCCGCTCGAGCACCTCTCGGCCCACCCGCACCCCCGGCTCCCCGTCGATCACGACCCGCTCGTAGCCGGGATGGTCGCGATAGGCACGCACCGCGCTCGCGCCGAGCAGTACGGTGCCGTAGCCGGGATGCCAGCGCCGCAGCTGGCTCGGCCGCAGGCTGTAGTAGGTGAACAGGAAGTCGTGCACCGGATGGGTGCGACCGGCGGCGCGGCGCGCGAGATGCCCGGCGAGCAGATCGTCCACGATGGTGTGGTGCTCGTCGCGCCGCGCGCTCCACTCGGCCTCGGTCAGGATCGGCAGGCGGTCGGTCGGGGTGAGGGAGCGGGTCATGGTTCTCGTTCGGTCGATCGGGGTGCGGTCGTGCGGGGCCGGTTGCCCAGCGGGTCCGCGACGCGGTGGGTGGCGTCGCGGACCGTCCCGACGAACTCTTCCACGAGGTCCTCGAGGGCGACGATGCCGCGCAGTGTGCCGGTGGTGTCGATCACCCCGGCCAGATGCGCGTTGCTGCGCCGCAGGGCACCGAGGGCGTCGTCGAGACCGTCGGCGATCCCGATGGTGGGCAGCGGACGGATCACCGCGGCGGGGATGACGGTCTCGGGGCCGGTGGACGGCTCCCGGACCAGATCGAGCACGTCCTTGATGTGGACATACCCGGTGATCGTCCCGTCGGGACGCCGGGTGGGATACCGCGAGAAGCCGGTCGTGGTGACGGCATGCTCGACGTCCCCGAGGGTCGGGCCCCCTCCCGGGTGGGGCACGGTGCGCACCCGGGCGAGAGGGATCATCACGTCGGTGACGGTACGGCCGCCGGTGGCCAGGGCACGGGTGAGGCGCTCGTGTTCCTCCTCGTCGAGCAACCCCTCGGACCGGGATTCGCCGATCATCTCGGTCAGCTCCACCGCGGACACCGAGGTGTCGAGTTCGTCCTTCGGGTCGATGCGTGCCGCGCGCAGGGTGGCGTTGGCACACAGGTTGTAGAAGGCGATGACCGGCCGGGCGGGGCGCATGAACAGCAGGTGGATCGGCACGAGGATCATCGCGGCGCGTTCGGGGCCGGCGATGGCGATGTTCTTCGGCACCATCTCGCCGAGCAGGATGTGCAGGACCACCACGATGGTCAACCCGAGGGTGAACGCGATCGGGTGCAGCAGCGCGTCGGGCACCCCGATCGCGTGCAGGGGCACCTCGATCAGGTGCGCGATGGCGGGTTCGGCGACGCGGCCGAGCAGGATCGAGCAGATCGTGATGCCGAGCTGGGAGCCGGCGAGCATGAGCGAGAGGTGTTCACCGGCCCGGATGACGGTGCGGGCGCGGGTCTTGCCCTGCGCGAGCAGGGTCTCGAGCCGGTCGCGGCGGACGGTGATGAGGGAGAACTCGGCGCCGACGAAGAAGGCGTTGCCGGCGAGCAGCAGCACGGCGAAGACGATTCCGAGCCAGTCGTTCATCGCTGCTCACCGCCCTCGCCGGTCGCGGGGGACGGGTCCTCACCGGCGGTGCCGGAGTCGTCCTCACCGGCGGTGCCGGAGTCGTCCTCACCGGCGGTGCCGGAGTCGTCCTCGGCGTCGGGGGCGGGGCCGGGCACGAGCAGCACTCGGTCGATGCGGTGCCCGTCCATCCCGAGGATGCGCGCGTACCAGGTGAGGTCGCGTTCGTCGCGGCGCAGCGGCAGCTGGATCTCGTCGTCGATCTCGGGGATGCGGCCGAGTTCGGTGAGGATCAACCCGGCGAGGGTTTCGTAGTCACCGTCGGGGGCGTGGTAGCCGGTGAGCTGCGCGAGCTCGTCGGTGCGCAGCAGCCCCGTACACGACCAGCCGTCCCCGTCGCGGTGCGCGTCGAGTTCGGTCTCGTCGTGCTCGTCGCGGACGTCGCCGACGATCTCCTCGACGAGGTCTTCCATGGTGATCAGTCCGGCGGTGCCGCCGTATTCGTCGACGACGAGGGCGACCTGCATGCCGTCGGAGCGCACCCGTTCCATCACGGTGTCGCCGTCGAGGGTGGACGGCACGGTGGGCACGCGTCGGGCGAGGGCGCCGACGGCGGTGGTGCCGCGCGCCGGGCCGGGCACGGTGAAGGCGTGTTTGACGTGGACCACCCCGAGCGGGGCGTCGAGGTCGCCGTCGACGATCGGGAAGCGGGAGTAACCGGTGCGGGCGGACAACTCGATGAGATCGAGCACCGTCGCGTTCCGGTCCAGGCTCTCGACGGTGCTACGCGGGGTCATGAGGTCTTCGGCGGTGCGGTCCCCGAACTGCAGCGACCGGTAGACCAGGCGGGCGGTGTGCTCGTCGAGGGCGCCGCTGCGCGCCGAGGCGCGCACCAGGGAGCCGAGTTCTTGTGGGGACCGCGCCGAGCGCAGTTCTTCGGCCGGTTCGATGCCGAGGCGCCGCACGAGGTGGTTGGCGGCACCGTTGAGACCGAGGATCGCCCAGCGGAACAGCAGCGAGAACGCCAGTTGGAGGCCCGCGGTGGCGCGGGCGGTGCCCATCGGGCGGGCGATGGCGATGTTCTTGGGGACGAGTTCGCCGAAGACCATGGAGAAGCTGGTGGCGATGAGCAGCGCGAGGATCAGCGAGACGGTCGCGGCGATGTCGGTGCTCAGGCCGAGCGCGTCGAACAGCGGGGTGAAGAACTGCGCGAGGATGGGTTCGGCGAGATAGCCGGTGATCAGGGTGGTGATGGTGATGCCGAGTTGGGCGCCGGACAGCTGGAAGGACAGGGTGCGGTGGGCGTGCTGCACCTGACGGGCGCGGCGGTCGCCGGTGTGCGCGTGCGCGTCGACGGTGCTGCGTTCGAGGGCGGTCAGGGAGAACTCGGCGGCGACGAACAGTGCGGTGCCGGCGGTGAGCGCCACGAAGCCGAGGAGGGCGGCGATGTCGAGCAGGACGGACATCAGGGGCGGTCCTGCCGGATGGGGTGGAGGCCGGGGCGGGGGCCCGGCCCGGTAGAGGATCCCTCCGACCCGGAGTCGCACTCCGTGCAGGGGGAGCCGGTGTCGGGCGGTGGGGTGGCTGTGGGTGCCGCAGGCACCGGTGTCCTCTCGTCGGGTCCGGTCGCGGACGGTGTCCGCCTGCCGGAAGTTGTTTCGACGGGTACCGATTCTACTGACGGCCGGTGCCGTGTGTCGTGGTGCCGACGACGGCGCGGCGCCTACGGTGGGGGCGAGCAGGTGTTCGGTGAGGACGAAGGAGTGGGGATGAGCGGCGGCGAGGGTCCGGAACACGGGGGCGGCGAGCGGGTGCCGAGCCGGTGGGAGGAGATGGTGGCGGAGAATCCGGCGCATTCGTCGTGGTATGTGGAGAGGTTCCGCACCATGGTCGCCCAGGGGCAGGACACGGTCGGGGAGGCTCGGCTGATCGATGCGATGGTGCCGCGCGGAGCGCGGATCCTCGACGCCGGGTGCGGGCCGGGCCGGCTCGGTGGGTATCTGCACCGGGCCGGGCACACGGTGGTCGGGGTCGATGTCGATCCGGTGCTGATCGCGGCGGCGGAGGAGGATCATCCGGGGCCGCGGTGGCTGGTCGGGGATCTGGCCGAGCTGGATCTGCCGGCCCGCGGGGTCGCCGCGGACTTCGATGTGATCGTGTGCGCGGGCAATGTGATGACCTTCGTGGCGCCGTCGACGCGGGTGGCGGTGTTGCGGGCGTTCGCGGCGCATCTGGGTCCGCGGGGCCGGGTGGTGATCGGTTTCGGGGCGGGCCGCGACTATCCCTTCGACGTGTTCTTCGCCGACGCGGCCGCCGCGGGTCTGGCGGCGCAGCTGCGGTTGGCGACCTGGGATCTGCGGCCGTTCAGCGACGACGCGGAGTTTCTGGTGGCGGTGCTGGGACGGGCGTAGCCGCGGTGTCGGCGGCCTGGGCGCGGGAGAGCGCGATGGTGGTCCCGAGCATCACGGCGACGGCCGCACCGACGAGGACCAGGGCGGGGCCGTCGGCGCGGAGGTGTTCGCCGAGCACGGTCATGCCGAGGACGATCGCGGCGAGGGGTTCGCCGACGGTCAGGGCGGGCAGCGAGGCGGTCAGCGCCCCGGCTTGGAAGGCGCGTTGCTGCAGGTAGATCGCGGCGGCGCCGGCCGCGGCGAGCGTCCAGGTCTGCCACGAGCCGAGTAGCTGGCCGATGCCGTGTTCGGCGAGGTCGGTGACGTGTTTGGTGAAGGCGCTGGTCACCCCGTAGAGGATGCCGGCGGCGATCCCGAAGGCCAGCGCCCGCAACCGTGGGGAGAGCACGGCGAGGACGACGGCGGCGGCGGTGACGGCGAGCACCAGCGTGAGGGGCAGCGCCCAGTGGGCGGCGGACGGGTCACCGCTGCCTTCGGTGGGGTTGCCGACGAGCAGGAACACCGCCAGCGCCGCGCACAGCGCGCCGGCGAGCAGCCAGGTGGTGCGGGTGACGCGGCGGCCGGTGGTCGCGGCGGCGAGCGGCAACGCGAACAGCAGCGACGCGACCAGTAGGGGCTGGACGAGCAGCACGGACCCGAACGCGAGCGCGACGACCTGCAGCAGGTAGCTGCCGCCGTCGCCGAGAATGCCCGCCCACCAGCGGGGGCTGCGCAGCAGGGATCCGACGAGGGAATCGGTGTCGGGCACGGCAGCGGCCGAGCTCTGTTGCGCGACACTGCCGACCGCGACGAGGGCGGCGGCGGCGAGCGCGCACAGGACGGCGACTGCCGTGCCCGTCATCGGGTCAGGCCTGTATTTCGGAGTGGTCTCCGCTCCACAGGGTGTGGAATTTGCCCGGCTTGTCGGTGCGTTCGTAGGTGTGGGCGCCGAAGAAGTCGCGCTGACCCTGGGTGAGGGCGGCGGGCAGCCGGTCGGCGCGCAGTCCGTCGTAGTAGGACAGCGACGATGCGAACGCCGGGATCGGGATGCCGAGCTCGGTGGCGGTGACCACGACGCGGCGCCAGCTGTCGATGCCGATCTCGATGGCGTCGCGGAAGTACGGCGCGAGGATCAGGCTGGGCAGCTCGGGGTCGGCGTCGTAGGCCTCCTTGATGCGGTTGAGGAACTGGGCGCGGATGATGCAGCCGCCGCGCCAGATGGTGGCCAGGGCGGCTCGGTCGACGTTCCAGCCGTATTCGGCGCTGCCGGCGGCGATCTGGTCGAAGCCCTGCGCGTAGGCGACGATCTTCGAGGCGTACAGGGCGGCGCGGATGTCCTCGGTGAACTGCGCGGCGTCGGTGGGGGCGGCGCCCAGGTTGCCGGCGGCGAGCCCGCGGGCGGCGGCGCGCTGGTCGCGGGAGCCGGACAGGGCGCGGGCGAAGACCGCTTCGGCGATGCCGGTGACGGGGACGCCGAGGTCGAGGGCGGCCTTGACGGTCCAGCGGCCGGTGCCTTTCTGCTCGGCGGCGTCGACGATGACGTCGACGAGGGGCCGGCCGGTGGCGGCGTCGGTCTGGCGGAGCACCTCGGCGGTGATCTCGATGAGATACGACTCGAGGGTGCCGGTGTTCCAGTCGGCGAAGACGTCGGCGATCTGCCCGGCGTCGTAGCCGAGGGCGTCGCGCAGCAGGTGGTAGGCCTCGCCGATGAGCTGCATGTCGGCGTATTCGATGCCGTTGTGCACCATCTTCACGAAGTGGCCGGCGCCGTCGGGGCCGATGTGGGTGCAGCAGGGGGTGCCGTCGACCTGAGCGGCGATGGTTTCGAGCAGCGGGCCGAGCGCCTCGTACGATTCGGCGGGGCCGCCGGGCATGATGGACGGGCCGTTGAGGGCGCCTTCCTCGCCACCGGAGATGCCGGCGCCGACGAAGTGCAGGCCGCGGGCGCGCAGGGCGGCTTCGCGGCGGATGGTGTCGGTGTAGAGGGCGTTGCCGCCGTCGATGATGATGTCGCCGGGTTCCATCGCGTCGGCGAGCTCGTCGATGACCGCGTCGGTGGCGTCGCCGGCCTTGACCATGATCAGGACGCGGCGCGGCTTCTCGAGGGCGGCGACGAACTCGCCGATGGTTTCGGTGCGGACGAAGGTGCCGTCGTCGCCGTGCTCGGCGAGCAACGCGTCGGTCTTGGCGATGCTGCGGTTGTGGAGGGCGACGGTGTAGCCGTGGCGGGCGAAGTTGCGGGCGATGTTCGAGCCCATCACGGCCAGTCCGGTCACGCCGATCTGGGCCTGCGGTGTTTCGGTGCGTTCGACGGTCATGGTCTACAGCTTCCCCCGAAACGGGATCCGATCGAAATCGGGCGGGCCGGACGGACCGGTGTGTCGCGGGTCAGAGGCCGAGCAGCAGCGACAGTTCGGTGAGCCAGGGCACCGCCACGGCGATGGTGGGGACGACGAGGATCGCGGCGGCGGCGGTGTAGGCGGCGACGGAAATCCCGAGGTGGGGGCCCGGGCCGGTGAGTCGTTCGACGCGCAGCACGGTGCTGGGCCCACCGACGGCGAGGGCCCCGGTGGGGGTGTGGGCGCCGGCGCAGGCCACGAGGGCGCGGGCAAGGGGGGCGGGACCGGTCTTGCGGACGGCGGAGTCGTCGGCGAGCAGCTCGACGAGCAGTTTCACCGAGCCGAGCGCCGACCCGGAGCGCACGACGCGGGGGAACGCTTCGTAGACGGCGGTGAAGGCCTCGAGGATGAGGTCGTGGCGGGCCCGCAGGTGGGAGTGTTCGTGGCGCAGGATCGCGCGGAGTTCGTCGTCGCCGAGGTTGTCGAGGGTGCCTTCGCTGAGCACCACCCGGTGGCGCAGCCCGGGCAGGCAGTAGGCGATGGGGTCGGCGGTGTCGAGGATGCGCACGTGCGGGTGGCGGCGGACGGCGGCGCCGCTCTCGCGGCGGTCGAGCAGGTCGACGAGCATGCGGTGGCGGGAGCGGCGGCGGCGGGTGCGCACCGCGACGCGCAGCATGGAGAAGGTCAGGCGGGCACCGATGAACACGGTGAGGGCGAACACGACGATGTAGGTCAGCCACAGGGGCAGGCCGAGGGCGTCGATCTCCTCGAGGGGGCCGGTGGTGGGGCGGCCGTCGGCGCCGGGGGCGAGGAGGCGGGCGGCGATGGCCAGGCCGCAGCTGAACGCGGAGAGCACCGCCGCCAGCGCCACGGACTGCCACAGCACCAGCGCGGCCCGGGGGTTGCGGTGCGGCCAGGTGGCGCGGGCGAGCAGCCCCGGCACCGGTCCGGCGAGGAGGAGCGCTGTGGTTCCGAAGAACAGCGCCGTGGTCGCGTTCATGACATCGAGTGTGTCAGCCGGCCCGCTCGGTGTCGTGGCCGGTGTTGTCGTCGCCGTGTCGCGCTTCGAGTTTCGCCAGCGCCGCGCGCAGGGCGGCGGCTTCGTCGGCGCCGACGCGGCCGACGAAGTGGACGAGGGCGGCGGCGCGGCCGGCGGTCTCGTCGGCCTGGTCGAGGGCGTCGACCATGAGGCTGGCGACGAGTTCGTCGCGGCCGTGCACCGGCAGGTAGCGGTGGGCGCGGTCGTCGCGTTGCTGGATGACGAGGTTCTTCTTGGCGAGGCGCTGCAGGACCGTCATGACGGTGGTGTATGCGAGGTTGCGTCGGGCCGAGAGGGCTTCGTGGACCTGCCGGACGGTCTGTGGTTCGGGGGTGGACCACAGGTGGTCCATCACTGCGCGTTCGAGTTCGCCGAGTGCTGCCATGGGTCGATTCTACGGATTTCTCCGACGAATGTGCGTACTACCCCTGGTCGTAGGGTTTGACCTGCGGTGGGACCATCGTCAGGCCCGGCGGGGACCTCCGGCGGCGCCGTAGACGTGGCGGGTGCCGATGGGCACGATCAGCGGCCGGTCGGACACCGGATCGTCGATGACGGAGGCGTCGAGATCGAACACCTCCCGCAGCAGTTCCACGGAGATCACCTCGGCGGGCACCCCGGAGGCGACGACGCGGCCGTCCTTCATCACCACCAGGTGGTCGCTGTAACGGACGGCCAGGTTCAGATCGTGCAGCACCATCACCACGGTGCGGCCGAGTTCGCTGTGCAGCCGGTCGACGAGGTCGAGGACCTCCACCGAGTGCGCCAGGTCCAGATAGGTGGTGGGTTCGTCGAGCAGCAGGATGTCGGTGCCCTGGGCGAGCGCCATGGAGATCCAGGCGCGTTGCCGCTGCCCGCCGGACAGTTCGTCGATGGGCCGGTCGGCGAGGTCGGCGATGCCGGTGCGTTCGAGGGCGATCGCGACCTCGTCCTCGTCGTCGGAAGACCACTGCCGGAACCAGGACTGGTGCGGATGCCGGCCGCGGGAGACCAGGTCGGCGACGGTGAGGCCTTCGGGGGCGACGGGGGCCTGCGGCAGCATGCCGAGCACCCGGGCGACCTCGCGGGTGCGCAGGGTGGTGATGTCGTGCCCGTCGAGCAGCACGGTGCCGGTGCGGGTTTTGAGCAGCCGGCTCAGGGCGCGCAGCAGGGTGGATTTGCCGCAGCCGTTGGGGCCGATGACGGTGGTGACGACCCCGGTGGGGATGGACAGGTCCAGGTCGTCGACGATGAGCCGGTCGCCGTAGCCGAGGCTGATGTGCTCGGCGACCAGCCGCGGCGCCGCGTGCTCGACGGGGCCGGGGGCCGGGGCGGGGGACAGGTGGGTGTCGGTCATCGGGAGACCTTTCGGTTGGAACGCACCAGCAGGTACAGCAGGAAGGGTCCGCCGAGCGCGGAGGTGACCAGACCGACCGGCAGCGGCACCGGCAGGATGGTGCGGGCGATCAGGTCGGCGGCGACGACGAACAGCGCGCCGGTCAGGGCGGAGGCGACGATCGGGGTGCCGGCCGAGCCGACGAGCCGCAATGCGATCTGCGGGGCCGCCAATGCGACGAAGCCGATGGGGCCGGCGGCGGCGGTGGCGACGGCGGCGAGCGCGCACGCGGCGATGAGCAGCAGCGCCTGCTGGGTCTGCAGTTTCACGCCGAGCGAGCGGGCGGTGTCGTCGCCGAGGCGCAGCGCCCCGACGGTGAAGGAGGCGGTCGCGGCCCAGCCGCCGACGAGCAGCAGGGCGATCGCGGCGGGCACGACCTGGCTCCACGACACCCCGTTGAGCGAACCGGTCAGCCACACCTGGGCGCGGCTGACGTCGTTGATGTCGGCGGAGACGAGCATCCACTGGGTCAGGGCGATGAGCATGGCGTTGATGCCGATGCCGATGAGCACGAGCCGGAAGCCGTCGGCGCCGCGCCGCCAGGCGAGCACGTAGATCACGGCGGCGGTGAGCAGCGCACCGAGCAGCGCCGACAGCGGCAGCCCGAGGGTGGCGAGCAGGCCGACGATGGACCCGCCGCTGGTGACGACGATCAGGGCCACGGCGGCGGCGGAGGCGCCGGCGGTGATGCCGAGGATGTCGGGGCTGGCCAGGGCGTTACGGGAGACCGATTGGGTGATGGCGCCGGAGACGGCGAGGGCGGCGCCGACGACGACGGCGGCGATGCCGCGCGGCAGCCGCAGGTCGAAGACGATGAACCGGTCGAGGCGTTCGCCGCCGCCGAGGAGCACCTCGACGACCTGCAGCGGGCTCAGCGGGTAGTCGCCGCGGCCGAGGGAGATCGACAGCAGCACCGCGGTGGCGACGACGATCAGCGCGCACACGATGACCATGCGGGCGCGCCAGACGACGGAGACGGAGCCGAGCCGGAAGGCGGGCCGGCCCGGGACGCGGGTGGAGACCTGCACGGGCGAGCGGCGCCGGCCCGCCGTGGGGGTCGGGTCCTTGTCGAGGGCGGGGGTGGGTGCGTCGTTCACAGGGCCACCAGCTTCCGGCGACGGACGAGGGCGATGAAGAAGGGGGCGCCGATGAGGGCGAGCACGATCCCGACCTGCAGTTCGCCGGGGCGCACCACGATGCGGCCGACGACATCGGCGAGGACGAGCAGCGCCCCGCCGAGCAGCCCGGCGTAGGGCACGAGCCAGCGGTAGTCGGGGCCGGTGACCGCGCGGGCGATGTGCGGGACGATCAACCCGACGAACGCGATCGGTCCGCACGCGGCGGTGGCGGCGCCGGTGAGCACGGTGATCGCGGCGATGCCGATCACCCGGGTGGTGACGACATCGGTGCCGAGCGAGCGGGCGACGTCCTCGCCGAGGCTGAGCAGGTTCAGCGCGGGGGTGGAGGCGAGCGCGACGAGCAACCCGACGACGATGAACGGGGCCACCTGCCAGAAGACGTCCATGCCGCGGCCGGCGACGGAGCCGACCACCCAGAAGCGGTAGCCGTCGAGGCTGGTCTGGTCGAGCAGCACGATGGTCTGGATCATCGCCTGCAGGAAGAACGCGACGGCCGCACCGGCGAGTGCCAGGCTCAGCGGACTGGAGCGGCCGTTGCCGATGGAGGCGAACCCGAACACCACGATGCTGGCGAGCGCGGAGCCGGCGAAGGCGAACCACAGATACTGCGCCGGGGTGCTCAGCCCGAACAGGTAGATCGACAGCACCACGAGGAAGGCGGCGCCGGCGTTGATGCCGAGCAGACCGGCGTCGGCGAGCGGGTTGCGGGTGTGGCCCTGGATGAGGGCACCGGCGACGCCGAGGGCGGTGCCGACCAGCAGCGCGAGCAGGGTGCGGGGGATGCGCAGCGAGTGCACGATCACGTCGGTTTCGGAGCCGTCGTTGACGACCAGGGCGTGGAAGACCTCGGCGAAGCTCATCGGGCGGGCACCGACGGCGATGCTCGCCAGGGCGCCGAGCGCGAGCAGCACGGTCAGGGCGGCCAGGCCGAGCAGGCGGCGTCGGCGCAGGGCGGCGACGCTGCCGTCGGTGGGGCGGGGGGTGAAGTCGTCGTGGCGGGCGTGGCGTTCGGTGACGATCTCGGTGCCGCGGCGCAGCAGGGCGCGGCGGGTGCCGACCGGGCCGCCGGTGGCCGGGTCGCGCAGCACGAGGCCGGTCCACTGCAGGCCCAGGCTCTGCCCGGTGCGGCCGGCGCGGTGGCCGTGGTTCCACCACAGCAGCGCGGCGGCGGCGACCAGCGCGGCGCCGCCGAAGACGATGCGGTCGGTCTGCCCGCCGCCCTTGGCGTCGGCGAGGGTGTCGACGACCAGGGCGCCGACGAGCAGGGGGAGGGCGAGGAGCGTGAGGTCGCACGAGACTGCGGCGATCCGGCGGCCCGCGCGGGGCGGGGCGGCCGGGTCGGTGTCCGGTGGGGCGTGAGGGGTGACGGTCACGGGCGCGGGGTGCTCCTCGGGAAGGCGGCGGGGCGGTTCGGGTCGTCGCGGATCGTGGGGGACGCGAAGGCCTTCGGAGTTAGGTTACGGAATCCTATGTCCCGGCGGGAGTGGGAGGGGGTTGCGCACACCACCCCCGGATGCAATGGTTAGGCTTACCTAATCAAGATTCACCGTCGATCAGGAGGTGTCGGATGACGACGCTGCTGCTGCCGCCCACGGCGGCACCCGTCCGCCCGTTCGAGGACACGCGCGCCCGGCTGCGCGCACTGGCCGCGGGAGCCCCCCGCGTCTACGCGGTGGCCTGTATCGACGAAGAACCCCGCCGCCGCTGGTGGTTCCTCGGCGGCGGTGAACGGCAGCAGCGCATCGAGGCGCTCTACGACCGCGCCCTGCTCGACACCGAGGACCCGCGCATCGCCGTCGAACAGGTCGCCGGTGCCCTCATCCACGCTGTCGTCGGTCGCGTCCTCGCCCCCTACGCCCTCGAGGGCCGCGTCTGGGATCCAGGGTTGGACAATCTGTGGTTGCACCAGGACAGCGACGGCTGCATCGACTGGGCCGGCCTCGCCGACGACACCCTGCGGGTGCTGCCCGGCGACCGCGCCGTCGGGCAGCGCGACGTGGTGGTGCTGCCGTGTGAGCAGGCGATGGCGGTGTGGACCGCGCACCGCGCCACGACCGCCCTGAGCGCCGTGCATCTCGCGTTGCGCGCCCTCGCCCCGCTCGACCGGTCCCGGTTCTGGGCGATCGTCGGCCGCACCGTCGTCACCGGTGCCACCCAGCTGCCCGTCCTCGGCGGCGCGTCGCGGCGCACCGCCGCGCGCCGCGGCCAGGCGCTGCTCGACGCCTTCGTCGCCGCCGGCCATCCCGTCCGAGGCCTTGCCGGATTAGGGCAGCCTTCCCTATAATCGGAGTCGTTCCGACTGCCGGACCGCAGTGGAGTCCTGAGGGCTGCAGTGACTCCCGGTCCCTTCCCGCGGCGGGCCTCACGATCATGTGAGGCCCGCCGTCGTGTATCCGGCGTCCCCCACCCCGGCGCCATGTCGGCTCGCGAACCGCCGCCCACCCCGCCGCACCCCACCTACGATGCGAAGACCGGGCGCTGCGAGAAGTGAGGCCGCCGAGTCATGGACGACGAAGGCAACGACAACGACAGCATCGAGCACACAGCGGTCATCGACCGCCCCCGCGCCGGCGCACTGTGGGATCTGACCCGAAGACACCGACGACCGCTGCTGGCCGCCATGCTCCTGTCCGTGCTGTCGGCAGCGGTGAGCCTGGCGCAACCGGTGGTGGTCGGCCGGCTGATCTCCGCCGTCGGCGACGGCGCCGCGGTCGCGACCTCGGTGTGGCTCCTGCTCGCACTGCTGGTCGCCTCCGCCCTGGTCGGCGGCATCCAGTACTTCCTGCTCCAACGCACCGCCGAAGGCGTCGTGTACTCGGCGCGCACCGCTTTGATCGGCCGGGTGCTGCGCCTGCCGATGCTCGAATACCGCTCCCGCTCCGTCGGCGATCTGGTCTCCCGCGTCGGCTCGGACACCACCGCCCTGCGCGCCGCGCTCACCGGCGGTCTCGTCGAACTCGTCGGCGCCGTCGTCCTCGCCGTCGGCGCGGTGACGGCGATGCTGCTGCTCGACCCGTGGCTGACCGCCGGGACCGTCCTCGTCGTGGTGGCCGTCGTGGTGATGACGGTGCAGTTCGCGCGGCGACTCGAGAAACTGACCTTCGCGGCCCAGACGCAGCTCGGTGCGCTCACCGGCGACCTCGAACAGGCCCTCACCGGGATCGGGGTGGTGCGCGCCGCGAACGCCACCGACCGCATCGACACCGGCCTGCACCGCCGCGCCCGCGGGGTGTACGACGTCGGCCTCCGCACCGCCAGGGTCGGCGCGGTGATCGAACCGGTCGGGCAGGTCGTCACCCACGCCGTGCTGCTGCTCATCCTCGGCGCCGGCGGTTACCGGGTGGCCGCCGGGCATCTCAGCATCGCCGAACTCATCACGTTCGTGCTGTTCCTGCTGCTGCTCATGACCCCCGTCAACGTGGTCTTCGGCGCCATCCGCTCGCTGGCCGCGGCCTGGGGTGCCCTCGCCCGCATCACCGACATCGACCGCATCCCCGCCGAGGACGCCCACGACACCACCACCTGCGACCGTCTCCCGGCGGTCTCCGACTCGCAGCCGATGCTGCGCGTGCACCGGGTGCGTTTCGCCTATCCCCGGCACCACACACGACCGGCCCTCGAGGAGGTCAGCTTCACGGTGCCGCGCGGCTCCCGGACCGCGATCGTCGGCCCGTCCGGCGCCGGTAAATCCACCCTCCTCGCGTTGATCGAACGGTTCTACGATCCGGACGACGGGCGCATCGAACTCGGTGGCATCGACATCGCCGCCCTGCCGCGGCGGGTGCTGCGCGCCGGCATCGGCTACGTCGAGCAGCACGGGCACGCGGTGGCGGGCAGCATCCGCGACAATCTGCGGCTCGCCGCCCCGGAGGTGACCGACCGGCAGTGCCGCGAGGCCCTCGCCGCGGTCGGCCTCGACGGTCGCATCGGCCGCGAACCCGACGGGCTCGACACCCCGATCGGCGACAACGGCATCCGCCTGTCCGGCGGGGAGCGGCAACGCCTGGCCATCGCCCGGGTGCTGCTGGCCGAACCGCCGCTGCTGTTGCTCGACGAGCCGACCTCGAGCCTGGACAGTCGCAACGAGGAGTTGTTCCAACGCGCCCTCGAGACCGTCGGCGGCCGGCACACCGTGGTGATCGTCGCGCACCGGCTGGCCACCGTGCTCGACGCCGACCAGATCGTCGTCCTCGACGACGGACGCGTCCACGCCGTCGGCACCCACACCGAACTGCTCGAGCGCAGCGAGCTGTATCGGGAACTGGCGCGGCGTCAACTCATCGGGGCGCCGTAGCGCAGAACCTGCGGGTTCCCGAGCCGCTCGGACTGCCGACGAATCGCACTGCCGAAGGTCAGGGGATGGCCCGACCCACGCAGCAGTGTGATGATCGACCGGTGACCACGCTGTGGATGATCGAGGACCTCGAGCCGTGGCCCGACCAACCCGCCCCCGGGCAGGTGTGCGAACCGACCACCTCCTGGACCACACCCGGTGCGACGGACTGCATCCGCGAACTCGTGCGCGTCATTCCCGCCCGCGTCGAGCAGAGCACCGTCGACGATCGTGTCGAACTGCTCGCCCATCTCGGTCACGGATTCACCACCGTCCTCCCACCGCAGCTCGACACCCTCGGAGAGGTCGTGCTGACGGGACATCTCGTGTGGGACCGCTACCTGTGGATGACCCACCGCACCCGACCCGAAGGTCGAGTGCTGGTCGCCGAACGCCACCCGGTGATCCAACGGACGACGAGGATCCCGACCGAGGACGCGGGTTGGTACGGCGTCGAGTACGAGGGCGCGCGGACCGTGCATCGATTCGGGCCGATCCCCGGCGGCTACTCGATCGTCGCCTACGCACTGCTGGTGACGCTGCAGTGACCACCCCCCGCGTGCCGTGGTCGGACGCGACCTTCCGAAAACCGCCATGTCCTACCATCGTTCGACGGCCCCCTGTCCCGGCGGCCGGTCGACCGCACGCACGAACAAGGGAAAACCCGTATGAGCGACCAGTCCACCTCCACCCCGGCGCAGCACGATGTGCAGTCGATCAACGCCACCAACGAGACCGGTTTCAACACCGCCCTCGGTCTCGAGTTCGTCGAGCTCGGCCCCGACCTCGCGCGGGCCCGCTGGACCATCACCCCGGCGCAGCACCAGCCCTACGGCATCGTGCACGGCGGGGTGTACTGCGCGGTGATCGAAACCGTCGCCAGCGTCGCCGGCGCCACCTGGCTGGGGGACAAGGGCAATGTCGTCGGGGTCAACAACAACACCGATTTTCTCCGCGCGACCCGTGAAGGTGTGCTCACCGCCACCGGCACCCCCGTGCACCGCGGCCGCACCCAGCAGGTGTGGCGGGTGGAGATCGTCGACGAGCAGGACCGCCTCGTCGCACAGGGACAGGTGCGCCTCGCCAACATCACGCACGCGGACCGCATCGCGCACTGACAGCCCCAGGCCCGCCACCCCGCAGACCGACGGCTCCGGCCGGAACGAGATTCCCGGCCGGAGCGACCAGCGTCAGCCCGCGGCCTGCGCCCCACCCCGGCCCGGCGCGGCCGACGTCTCCGCGGAACGTTCCTCGGCCGCTTCGGAGGCGTCGTTCGGGCCCTCCGACCGCATATGTTCGATCGCCATCCGGGCGAACACCTGCTGTTCGGTCGCCGCCATCTCGTTGCGGCCGGCGGAGAAGAACGCCTGCGCCCACGACAGCAACGTCGACACCTTCGACGAGAACCCCACCAGGTACAGCAGGTGGATGAACAACCATGCCACCCAGCCCAGGAACCCGCTGATCTCGAGCTTGCCGACCTTCGCGACCGCACTGAACCGCGAGATCGTCGCCATGCTGCCCTTGTCGAAATACTTGAACGGTTCCCGATGCGTCGGGTCGACGCCGTCCAGCGAGGCGATGATCTGCCGGGCCGCGTACTTGCCGCCCTGCATCGCCACCTGCGCCAGACCGGGCAGCTTGTTCAGCGACATCATGTCGCCGATGACGAACACGTTCGGATGCCCCGGCAGCGTCAGATCCGGCAGCACCTCCACCCGGCCGGCGCGGTCGATCTGCGCACCGGACTGTTCGGCGAGCTGCTTGCCGAGCGGGCTGGCCGACACCCCGGCCGACCACACCTTGCACTGGGATTCGATGCGCCGCTGCGAACCGTCCTTCTCCTTGACCGTCAAACCGTCGGCGTCGACGTCGGTGACCATCGCTCCGAGCTGGATCTCCACCCCGAGCCGCTCGAGGGTGTTGCGGGCCTTGCGGCTGAGCTTGCCGCCGTAGACCGGCAACACATCGGAGGCACCGTCGAGCAGCACCACCCGAGCCTCCGTCGGATCGATGTTGCGGAAGGTGCCCTTGAGGGTGCGGCGCGAGAGCTCCGCGATCTGCCCCGCCAACTCCACCCCGGTCGGGCCGGCACCGACCACCACGAAGGTCAGCAGCCGGGCACGTTCCTCGTGATCATGCGACAGTTCGGCCTGCTCGAACGCCCCGAGGATGCGGCCCCGCAACTCCAGGGCGTCGTCGATGGTCTTCATGCCCGGCGCGAACTCGGCGAACTGATCGTTGCCGAAATAGGACTGACCGGCCCCGGCCGCGACGATGAGACTGTCGAATCCGGTGGTGGTGTAGCGCTCGAGGAAGCGGGAGGTCACCGTCCGGTTCTCCAGGTCGATCTTCTCGACGTCCCCGAGCAGCACCTGCGCGTTCTTCTGTTTGCGCAGCACCATGCGGGTCGCGGGGGCGATGTCGCCGACCGACAGGATGCCCGTCGCCACCTGGTACAGCAACGGCTGGAACAGGTGATGGGTGGTGCGCGCCACGACCGTGACGTCCACATCGGCACGAGCCAGGGCCTGGGTTCCGAACAGCCCACCGAAACCGGATCCGATCACGACCACACGATGACGGCGGGGTTCGGTCTGCTCGATGCTCATGGATGCTCCTTCACGTCGCCGGATGGATCGATCCCCAGTCTTGCAGTTGCCGCGCCCGCCCACAGCGCAACCGGTGAGCCCACCGGCCCCCTGCGGGCTCAGTCCTGCTCGGCCCCGCGCGGCTCGCGCCCGGGGCCGAGCAGCCCGTAGACGGGGTTGTGCCGCGCGGCGTGCCGCACCGCATCGTTGGTCGCCGAGGTGTACACCTGCACCGTCTGCAACGAGCGATGCCCGAGCAGTTGCTGCAACTCCACCATCGTCGCGCCGCTGTCGGCCAGGCTGGTGGCGAAGGTGTGCCGCAGCGCGTGGGCGAGCGCGCCGCGTTTGCGCTCCGACTCGATGCCCGCGCGGCGGTAGATGCGCCGCACCCGGTACTGCAGGGTGCCGCGGGTGATGCGCCTGCCGTCCGCGCCGACGAACAACGGATCGGCCGGATCGTGCCGTTCCCACACCGGCAGCTCGTCGCGGTCGCGGTTGCGGCGCCGCGCGGCGGGGAACCGGGCGTAGCGTTCCTCGAGATAGGCGGAGACGATCGCCGTCCAACTGTCCTCGAGGGGAATCTCCCGCTCGATCGCGCCCTTGCCGAGCACCCGCAGCACCGGTGCTTCCCGGCCGCCGAGGATGCTGCCCACATCGAGCCGGATCAGCTCGTCGGAGCGGATGCCGGTGAGCAGCAGGGTGGCGATGAGCGCCAGATCGCGTTGCGGCCAGTCCCGCACCGCTTCGGCCGGGCGTTGCGCCTCCATCGTGATGGTGTCGACGAGCTGATTGATCGCGGTGGGGGAGAACGCTTTCGGGGTGTGTTGCGGTTTCTTCGGCTGCGCGATCGACGCCATCGGGTTGCCCTCCGAGACTCCTTCGGAGACGAGGAAGTTGCAGAAGTTGTTCCACACCGACCAGGCGCGGCGCACCGACGCCGGTTGCCGCTCGGCGGCGAACACCGCGAACGCCGAGCGCATCCCCCGCACCGTCACATCACCGAGCGTCAGAGTCTCCTCCGGTGCCCCGCGCACTGCGGCGAGGTGCGTGCGCACCGCGTACAGATCGAGCCGATAGGCCTTGACGGTGTGCGGGGACCGCTTCGCCGTCTGCAAGGTCTCCAGATACGACCCGATCCAGTCCGACAATCCCGGCTCGGTCGCGCTGCCCGCCACGATGCTCCTCCCGTGAACCACCCGTACAGATGTGCGAGTCCAGTGTGACAGCAGGGACCGACGGGACCGCGGAGACCGGGACGTGCTCCGGGTTCGGGTGGACCTTACCGGGGTACGCGTAGGGAACCGACCCTTCACGGAGAGGAGCACGTCATGCCCGCCGGTGACGTCGAGACGTTCCATCAGGACGGATCCTGGCACAACCGGATCGAGGGTTCGAGCGACCTGCTCGGCACCTACGCCACCCGCGAGGAGGCGGTCGCGGCCGGCCGCGACGAGGCACGCCGACGCAAGGTCGAACATCTCGTCCACAACCTGGACGGGACCATCGGCGAACGCAACACCTACGGCCACGATCCACGCGACATCCCGGGCTGACCGGGTTTTTCCGGCTCAGGCGCGACGGCGTTTGGCACGCGCGGCGAACTCGTCGAGCACCCGCACCACGTCCTTCGCCTGCCAGATGCGGTTGCGGCGACCCTCGGTGATCTGCGTGAGAATCCCCGCGTCCACCAACCGGTCGATCGCGATCTGCGCGTTGGCGCCGGTCACCGACAGCGCCGCCGCGGCCGTGCGGTTGTCGATCACCGGTTGCCGCAGCAGCACGTCCACCAGCCGGTGGACCGCCGAGTCCCGTCGCGCCGTCACCTCGGAACGCCAGCGCTCCCGCACCGCCTCGAGGTCGGCGACGAGCGTGCGGCCGTTGGCGACCGCCGCGAACGAGGCGTCCACGATGGACCGCACGATCGGCCCGATGTCCCCGGCGCGGTAGGCGCCGAGCGCCGCGAAATACTCCGCCGTGTTGTGCAGCAGACCCGCGGAGACCGGCACGGCGACACTGCGGGTGAGCTGCCCGCCCCGCAGCATCGCCTGGATCAACGCCCGTCCGACGCGGCCGTTGCCGTCCGGGAAGGGGTGGATGGTCTCGAACTGTGCGTGTGCGACCGCGATCTGCGCCACCACCGGCAGATCGTCCCGGTTGGCGAAGACCACCAGATCGTCGATCAGCTCCGGCACCCGCTCGTGGTGCGGCGGCACGAAGTGGGCGGTGTGCGGGCCCAGGCTGCCGCCGCCGATCCACACCTGCTGCTGCCGCCACCGGCCGGCGATGGCCGGGTCGTCGTGGTCGAGCAGCGCGTGGTGCATCCGCAGGATCGCGGCGGCATCGATGGCGTCGGAAAGTTCCAGCGCCGCGCGCATGGCGCGTACGTTGCCGACGATGAGGCGGGCGTTGCGGGAGGCGTGTTCGCCGAGTTCGGCCAGCGCGATCTGCCGGGCGCCGCTGGAGAGGTTCTCGATCTCCGAGCTCGATGCGCTCTCGGTGCGCAGCAGGATGGAGGCGAAGGGGGCGGTGATGTGGCCGACCTCGACGTCGAAGCGGGTCAGTTCCGTCGCCGCCTCCTCGGTGAGCGCCTGCAGGTCACCGCCGAGCGGGAGGGGTCGCTGCGCGATGAAGGGGGGTACGGCGGCCCGGTAGGGGCCGGTGGTGAGGCGCCGTTCGCGGCGTGACCCGTAGGCGTCGCTGCCGGTCCAGGGGTGCTGCTCGTAGTCGAGCGCGGGCCACTGCGGAGGGTCGTCAAGCGATGCCATCTCCGCAACATACCATTGGATAGTGCACTATCCAATGGTATGGATGGGTGGGATGCTCGGTTCCCCACGCCGCCACCGGGTATCCGAAGCACCGAAGCAGGGAACAACACACCCATCCCGGACCGGAGGACAGCGCGGTGTGGACGGCAGCGTGGTACGGGCTGGGCACCGCAGTGCCCCTGTTCCTCGGCGCCGTGATCGGCCTGCGCTACGACCTGCCCCGACCGGTGCTCGCCGGATTGATGGCCTTCGGCGCCGGCGCCATGGTCGCGGCGGTCTCCACCGAACTGTTCGCCCCGGCCTTCGCCGATCAGGGCCTGTGGTCCGCCGGCGGCGCGCTGATGCTCGGCACGCTCGTCTACGTCGTCGCCGACCACCTGATCGAGAACAGGCTCGGTCCCGCGGCCCTGGGATGGGCCCTGATGCTCGGCGCGCTGCTCGACGGCATCCCGGAGAACGCCGCCCTCGGCACCACCCTCGCCGAGGCGCACTCTGCCGGCCTCGTGCTGCTGGTGGCCGTGGCGGTCGGCAACATCCCCGAGGCCGTCGCCGGAGCCGCCTCGATGCGCGCGGACTTCCCGCACCGCACCGCCCTGGCCATCTGGGGTGTCACCGCCGTGCTGCTCGTCGCGGTGGTCGTCGCGGCCGCGGCCTTCGCCGACTCCCTGCCCCCGGCGGGGATCTCCCTGATCCAGGCCTTCGCCGGCGGCGCCACCATCGCCGTCATGGCCGACTCGCTGATGCCCGAGGCCTATCGGGAAGGCGGCTGGTGGGTCGGCATCTGCACCGCGGCGGGATTCCTGATCGCCTTCGCGCTCGGCGCATGAACCGGCCCGCCCGGCACGCTCGCGACGCGGCGGTCTCCGCTACAGCGCCACGTCGAACAGCTGACCCACCGCATAGGTCACGGCCATCGCCAGCGCCCCGCCGAGCACCACCCGCAGCACCGCCCGGCCACGCCGCGCCCGACCGAGCCACGCACTGATCGATCCGGTCGCGGCCAGCGCACACAGCACCGCCACGAACGTCACCGGGATCCGCACGGCTTCCGGTACCGACACGATCATCAGCAGCGGCACCAACGCCCCGAGAGTGAACGACACCGCCGACGACAACGCCGCCACCCACGGATTCGCCAGTTCGGTCGGATCGATCCCCAATTCCACCTCGGCGTGGGCCGCGAGCGGATCCCGGGCGGTCAGCTCCTCGGCCGCGGCACGCGCCGTGACCGCCGACAACCCCTTGCTCTCGAGCAGTTCCGAGAGTTCGTCGAGCTCGGCCTCCGGCATCGCGGCGAGCTCGCGACGCTCGGTGTGCAGCGCCGCACGCTCCGTGTCGCGTTGCGTGCTCACCGACACGTACTCGCCCAGCGCCATCGACACCGCGCCCGCGGCCAGCCCCGCGACACCGGCGGTGAGGATCGTCGACTCGTCCGTCGTGGCGGCCGCGACACCGACGACCAACCCGGCGGTCGAGACGATGCCGTCGTTCGCGCCGAGCACACCCGCCCGCAACCAGTTGAGCTTGCCCGCCAACCCACCGGTGTGCGGTTCGACGCGCTCGTGCTGCCCGCGGGAATCGTTCGCCGACGGCGGATTCGGTAGCGACATGTCGAGAAGTTAGCACCGGGCCCCGAGATGCGACAGGACGGACATCCTTACCTCACCCGGTCCGAGGTTTCAGTCGTCGCGCCGACGTATCCGCGTTCGGCCCCCCGGAGGGATTCCCCGCGCCGAATACCGGCGGGCCTCCGTGGCGGCGACCGCCCAGCCCGGATCGCCGGGCAATGGGCCCATCGGATCCCGATCCCCGCACGGGACGCTCGTGTCGGCGGGAAGCACCGCGCGTTGCAAGGCCCGCTCGATGCCCAAGGGCCGGTAGCCGGACGGGACCAGGCTGCCGATCCACCGGGAGTCCCGGGCGGTCATGTCGTGACGCAGACTCTCCATCAGGGCCGCCACGGTTTCGGAGGGCACCTCCGTCAACCACGACCCGATCCGGCCGATCACCGCTTCCGGCAGCCCGGAGAGGGTGACCTGCGCGCGCGGCATCCCGGTGATCCGGCCGTAGAGCCGCAGCAGTTCGGGATACCGGAGGACTTCACCGCATCCCACATCGAACGACCGGGTGGGCAGCTCCGACACCGCCGCACCGGCCACCGCCGCGGTCAGGTCGACGATTGCGACCGGTTCGACCCTCGAGTTCATCCAGTCGGGCACCACGGTCACGGGTAGCCGCCCACCGAGCTGACCCAGCACCTCGAAGCTCGTCGACCCCGATCCGAGCACCATCCCGGCCCGCAGGGTGAGCACCGGCCGACTCGACCGGGACAGTTCCTGCTCGACCTCCCACCGGGAGAGCAGATGTTCGGACAGCTCGTGCGGAGCGCAGTCGGGGACGAAACCGGACACGTAGACCAGGCGGGACGCCGAGGATTCATCGACCGCGTGCCGCACCTCGTGGGCGGCCGCGAGGTCGACCTCCCGGAAATCCGCCGACCGCATCCCGTGTACGAGATAGATCACGACGTCCACGCCGTCGAGCGCCGCGGGGAGAGTGTCGCCGTCGGTGACGTCCACCTCGGTGGTCTCGACGCTGTCGTGCCACCAGAAACGCTGCAAGGAGAGGGGATCGCGGGCACCGGCCCGCACGGTGCCCCCGGTGGCGAGCACAGCGGGAACGACCCGGCTGCCGACGTAGCCGGACGCCCCGATCACGAGAACTCTCATCTGCCGCCCCGTCTTCCATCGACTCCCCGGTGGATGCACCGGCCGGGCCTGCCGCAAAACATCGGAGACGGATCCGACCGCCCCAGATGGTGTTACCGTTGGTTACAAACACTTGTGGCCGGGAGAGAAGGGGCCTGCACCTTCCCGCCCCGGAGCGCGGGCGACCATTCACCGGCCCCCGAGACGCGAGGACAGCCATGACCACCCACACCGTCACGAACGGATCCGTCCGGCTCCACGTCGTCGACGAAGGCAACCCGCACGGACCGACCCTCGTCCTCGTCCACGGCTGGCCCGACACCCACGCCCTGTGGGACCGCATCACACCCCTGCTCGCCGACGACTTCCGCATCCTCCGCTACGACAACCGCGGCGCCGGCAACTCCACCGTCCCCGACGCAGTGGCGCACTACCGACTCGAGCACCTCGCCGCCGACCTGCACGCCGTGATCGACACCCTCGCCCCGAACGAACCGGTCCACCTGCTCGGCCACGACTGGGGCGCCGTGCTGTGCTGGGAAGCGGTGTGCGAACCCGCCGCCGGCGACCGCATCGCCTCCTACACCTCCGTGTCCGGCCCCAACCTCGACCATCTCGGTCTGTGGCTACGCCGGCGGCTCCGGCAGCGGCGCCCGCTCGGACCGGCCGAACAGGCCCTCGCCTCCGCCTACACCCTCGCCTTCCAGATCCCGGGCCTGCCGAATCCCGTACTGCGCCGCTGGCTCTCCCACCACTGGCCGGCCTTCGTCGGGTTCTTCGACCGCACCGACCCCGCGGCAATCGAACCCGTCGCCCCGACCCTCGCCGACGACATGGTGCACGGCCTGTCCCTGTACCGGGCGAACATCCGCGCGCGACTCACCCGGCCCCGCGAGCGGCGCACCGACCTCCCGGTACAGCTGATCCAGAACCTGCGCGATCGCGCGGTGCGGCCGGTGAGCTACGAGGACACCACCCGCTGGGTCACCGATCTGCGCATCCGGCCGCTCGACGCCGGACACTGGTCGCCGCGCTCCCACCCGCACGAACTCGCCGACGCCACCGCCCGGTTCGTGCAGCAGATCGAAGCGGCGCGCGCCTGACACCCGGCGGCATCAACCGGACGAGGATTCCGCGCGCGGCGCCGGCTCCACCGGAGGATCGTCGTGCACCGGCAGCCGGCGCGGACCCGGGCCCTGCGCCCCGAGCACGTCGCCGGGATTCGCCAGCGGGCACGACGCCAGGCTCAGGCAGCCGCAGCCGATGCAGTCGGTGAAACTGTCGCGCAGCGCGGTGAGGTCCTCGATGCGGCGGGTCAGCCGGTCGTGCCACGCCCGGGACAGGCGCGCCCAGTCCTCGGTGGTGGGCACACGACTGTCCGGCAACGAATCGAATGCCTCCTTGATCTCGTCGAGGGACACCCCGACGCCCTGGGCGACCTTGATGAACGCGACCTTGCGCAGCGTGTCGCGACGATAACGGCGCTGATTGCCCGAGGTGCGGCGACTGGTGATGAGCCCCCGCGACTCGTAGTAGTGCAGCGCCGACACCGCCACCCCGGAACGGTCGGCCAGCTGGCCGGGCGTCAGCCAGATCGCAGGGTTCATCGGTGCCCCTCCTCACCCCGCCGAGTTCGTGATCGAGTTGTGTGCTGCACAGTACCGGCCCGGCCACCACGGACGCCGGGTAGCCGGGCTCAGAACGACGGCGGCCCGAACTCGGCGGCGACCTCCGGCGCGTCCATCCTCAGCATGTCGTAGGCGGTGTGCGCCAGCGACCGCACCGATTTCGGATAGGGCCGCTCGAAACGCTCGCAGACCCGCGCGGTGGCCAACGCAGCCTCGAACCGCCACTTACGGGAACCGCTCACGAATGTGCGGGCCTGGTACAGATAACTCGATGCGGGGATCGTCACGCGACCACCGTAGAACCTCGGACGGATACCGGGGGAGCACCACGCGGAGATCGTGCAATGTCACTGTCACCGTGACGAATCGTAGGACGCGGCGAGGCGCCCGAGGGAGGGGAGAGGTGTTCGATCCCGAGTCGCCGACGACGGTGGTGCGCGTGCCGCCGCATGCCGACGAGGAGGTGGGGGCACGGTCCGCGTTCGGGGCGGACCGGGGCGAGGAAGGCCGCGCGAAGCGTGTTCTCGTCGAGGCGAATGTCACCTGGAATCGAAATGCAGTGGTGCAGTACATGATTCATGGATAACGGTGATTATCCATCAAACGTGGACGAGGTGAGAGTGGGCGACGGGCGGTATCCGCACCTCGGGGGACGGGGCTCATCCGGGGTGTCGTTGCGCATCGCTCGGCAGGATGTGCCGCGTATACGTCGCACACGCCGTCGACCGCATGGCGTCGTCGCATCGGACATCGGCGAGTTGCGTGTCGCCGCAGCGCGTCGTCGGTGACTGTGCGGCGATCGGTTCATCGACTCGATCCGACTCGGGCGCCTCGGGTCGGGGCGCGCCGGAATCCGCCCCGGATGGGGTCGAGCTGAGCCGGGGCGACGGCGCGGAGCTTCGGGAGGATGGCGCATCGTTGCGGACCCGACGATGCCGAACCGCTCGAACGCCCTGCCGCAGCGGTCCGGAGGAGGACCGATTCCGCACTAGTTAACATAATGTAGATTATCGGCAATATCGATCTGCGCGATGAACGGGGGTTCGGCGCGGATGATCCGGATGCTGCGGCGCCGCGTCGGCTCGGTGTTCGCGGCCTCGTCGCACGCACCGCATCGCACTGTGCGCCATGTCGACGCGCCGTTCGCTGTGTCGCGCGCGCCGCGTTGCGCGATCCCGGCCGCACCGACTCGCATCCGACCCGAGGATGCTGCGTCCACGGTTCCCGGTCTGTGCGTTCCGGGCTCCGACCCGAACCGTCCCGGATCGGCCGGCTCGCGTCCGTTCGCCGTCTCCGATCACCCGTGGCCGCCCCGGCGGGTCTGCGGCCCTCGTCCCCTGTCGATCCCGTCCGACCACCGTGAAAACGTCACAGTGACGTTTTGAGTGGTTACCGCGGGTCCTGATGAGCACGCGGAACTTCACCGATATCGTCGGCGTGGCGGCAATGGCGCGATCCGAAAAGGTCGACCGCGAGGCAACCGCCGCTCGTGCTTGCATCCGGGTCGCCGTCCGCATGCTGCGGGTGCGGACGCCGGTCGCCGGGGGCGGTCCTCCGCTCGTCGCCGGGGTCGTCCTGACGTGCATGCGGCTCGCGTCCCTTCGGGTCGAGGGTGCGACCTCCCCTTCTCCGCCCGGGTACACGAAGCCCAAATCGTCACAGTGACATATTGGTCTTTGTGTCCCCCGGGAGGTGGACGACCGTGTTCACGACGGTCGCCGTAGCCTCCGGAGTTGGGCGGACAGATAATCCCGGGCGCGACGATGACCGCCGACCCGGACGAGTTCGTCGGCGAGCTCCTCGAGCAGTCGCGCCAGCAACTCCTCGTCGGGCGCCCAGCCGGCGCGCTGCCGGCACCGGTCGAGCCATTCGACCGGGGCGACGTGCCCGCGGTCGGCGTTGCACCGGCGGCAGGCGGCGACCTCGTTGGCGGTGATGCTCGGCCCGCCTTTCAGGCGCGGCACCAGATGATCGGTGGTCGGGGTGATCAACCGCCCGAACTCGCGTCCGCACCACAGGCACCGCCCGTCCTGACGGTCGAGGGCGAGCGAGAGCCGGGTGACGCGGTTCATCCTCCGATCGTGGCCCATCGGCGCCGTCGGGTCGCCGATGGGCCCGATCAGGTTCACGGAGGGCTCAGGGGCGGGCCTCGAGGACGAGGTTGAACGGGGTTTCGGTGGCGCGCCGGAAGGTGCCGAATCCGGCTTCGGCGGCGACCTCCGCGAGCCGGCGCTCCCCGGCCTGGGCGCCGAGTCCGAGCGCGACGGGCTGGTCGAGCGACGACGGGGTGCACAGCACCGTCGAGGCGGCGTAGTACATCCGGCCGACCGGGTTGAGGTTCTCCGGCAGGCTGTCGCGGGCGAACGGTTCGACGAGCATCACCGCGCCGTCGTCGGCGAGCGCGCCGCGCGCGTACCGCAGGGCGCCGACGGGATCGCCCATGTCGTGCAGGCAGTCGAAATAGCAGATCAGGTCGTAATCGGATCCGGGGAAATCCACTGCCGAGGCGACCTCGAAGGTGACGTTGTCGACGCCCTGTTCGGCGGCCAGTTCCGTCGCCCGCGCGATGGACGCGTCGTGATAGTCGAAGCCGCGGATGGTGGACTGCGGGAACGCCTGTGCGAGCAGGGTCGTGGAGACACCGTGGCCGCAACCGATATCCGCGACGGTGGCGCCGTTGCGCAGTGTGTCGACGACCCCGTCGAGGGCGGGCAGCCACACGTCGACGAGGTTGGCGCGGTAGCCGGGCCGGAAGAACTGCTCGGTGCCGATGAACAGGTCGGGATCGTGCTCGTGCCAGCCGAAACCCTCGCCGTTGCGGATGCGTTCGGCGATGCGGCGGCGGTCCTTGTACACCGAGCCGATCAGGTGGAAGCCGCCGGCCATGTAGACGGGGCTGTCCTCGCGGGCGAGGGCCATGGCGTGTTCCGGTGCCAGGGTGAACGTCCCGGCATCGGGGTCGTAGGAGAGATAGCCGCTGGCGGTCTCGGCGGACAGCCATTCGCGCAGATAGCGTTCGCGGATGCCGGTGCGGGCGGCGAGTTGTTCGCTGGTGACCGGGCCCGCTTCGTCGAGCGCGCGCCACAATCCGAGTTCGGCGCCGATCAGCACCAGTGCGCCGTTCATGGCTGCACCCATGTCGACGACGAGTTGTCCGAGGGCCTGTTCGAGTCGGGCTTGGTCGGGTTCGTGTATCTCCGTGGTCATCACGCACCTCCTGGCGATGGGAGTACTCGCTCACCGTAGGTCGCGTGGCGGGTCCCTCGGCGACGGCTCGGGTTCGATCGGGTGTCGATCCGGGTGACGGTGCGGACCGGGAGGTCACGAACCGATGATGAGCGGGGCGCCCGGGATGCGCATCGTGTTGCAGATCGCTACGCTCGTAGCAGACTGCAACATCAGGAGGCCGTCATGACGTCGTCCACCGACAAGGTCACCCGCTTCGACGCCGAACTCGTCGACAGTGCCATCGCCGAGGGCGGCCGCCAGAATCGCACCGGGCGCCAGCAACTCGAATACTGGGCCCGCATCGGCCGCGCGATGACCGCCCACGAGACGGCCTCCCTGCATCGGGTGCACGAGGCCTTGGCCGGGACACGGGAGCTGGACGATCTCACCGCCGCGGAGGGACGCCTGTTCGACGCGGAGATCGACGCGCGCCTGGCGGACGGTCTGGCCGGCACCGAGTACGCCGGGGTGCTCGCCGCGCGCGGGGTCACCACGGTGGTGCTGGACGACGAGGGCCGGTTGGTCGAGCAGCGTCCCGACGGTAGTCGCCGGGTGCTCGACGACGCATGAGGCGTCTGGATCTGATCGTCGGTCCGAACGGTTCCGGCAAGTCGACGTTCGTCGAGTTGTCCCTCGCTCCCCTGCTGCCGCGCAGTGTGTTCGTCAACGCGGATGTGATCGCGCGGCAGCGCTGGCCGGAGCGGGCCGAGGAGATGTCGTACGAGGCGGCGCAACTCGCCGCGGCCGCGCGGGATCGGCTGGTGCGACGAGGCCGCTCGTTCATCGCGGAGACGGTGTTCTCGCATCCGTCGAAGCTGGAATTGATCGATCGGGCGCACGAGGCGGGATATGTGGTGGTGCTGCACGTGATGCTGGTGCCCGAGACGATGTCGGTGCTGCGTGTGCAGTACCGGGTGGCCTCCGGGGGGCATGCGGTGCCGGAGGACAAGATCCGGGCGCGCTATCGGCGGCTGTGGCCGCTGGTGGTCGAGGCGATCCGGCGTGCCGATCAGGCGACGGTGTACGACACCGCCTCGGGGACCCCGGCGCCGGTGGCGCGGTTCGCCGCCGGGGTCCCTGTCGGTGCGGTCCGGTGGCCCGGGTGGGCGCCGGTGGCGCTGACCGGGCTGGGGTGAGACGGATCCGGGGTGGGGATCAGTTCTCCGTGCTGCCGGTGGTGAACGGCAGCACCAGCCGCGAGTGGTGTGCGGCGTCCCGGTAGATCTTGTGGGTGACCGGGCGGCCGACGGGCAGGTGGAAGGCGTCCGGGGGCAGCAGTGCGTTGTGTTCGTCGGCGAGCGGTTCGTTGTTCGACAGTTCCACGACGAGCTTGTGGCCCGGCATGAAGGTGTTGGCGAACGGATACAGCCGCAGCACGTATTCCTCGATGGCGCCGGGTTCGACCGGCACGGCGCGGGTGTGCGGGTGGTGGGGATCGCCCTCGGTGGTGCGCTCGTCGAGCTCGCGATGGGAGGCCTTGAGGTAGCCGGTGGTGATGAGCTGCCGTTTCCCGGTGGGGGCGTAGTCCCACATGCGGAGGATGAAGTTGGTGTCGGGCTGGTCGATCTCGGCGAAGATGTGTGCGGCGCCGGTGCCGATCATCTCGGTGGGTTCGGCGAAGACCGGTGTTTCCCACTTCAGGATCTCGACCTTGTCGGTGACCGTGAGCGGCGCCTGGTAGAAGCCGTCCGGTGCGGCGTAGCGGGTGTCCATCGGTTCGGGGTCGGTGGAGAGTTTGCCGCGCGGGCGCAGGTACAGTGCCCGGTGCTCGATGTTCTTGGGGGGCCACTGGTCGGCGGTGATGCGGTGTCGCGAGCCTTCGACGAAGACGGTGACGGCGGGTTCGTCCATGATGCCGTTGTCGATGCCCTTGAGCCAGTGGTCGTACCAGCGGAACATCGTGTCGTGCTCTTCGATGAAGGGCCGCGACTGCATGGGCGGGTAGGGGCCGATGTCGAGTTTCTTCGGTCCCTGCAGGGCGTGGAACAGTTCGATGGTGCCGTCCATCGTCCAGCCGCGGCCCTGGTCGATCTGCAGGTAGACGGGGATGTCGATGTTGCGGGCGAGGTTGATGGGGTTGCGTTCCTCGTACCAGTCGCCGTCGAGTTCGTTGGTGACGATGTCGAACCAGGCTTCGTGGTGCTTCGGATAGTTGAGCACGTGCACGAGGTTCGGCCAGGCCGCGACGTCCGGGTCGGCGAGCCGCTCGGCGACGCGCGCCCGAATCTCTTCGGGGGTGTATGTCTCGAGCATGCGGGATTTGACGCGGTCGGTGAACGCCCAGCCGGAGTCGCCGCCGCGTCCTTCGCGGGCGGCGCGGGGCATGAACCACATGATGCCGCCGTGGTAGGTGGTCTCGTAGAAGTCGTAGTGGCCGCCGGAGACGAAGATGGCCTTGAGGTGCGGGGGGCGTTCGGCGGCGGCGAGGACCTGCATGGAGCCGAAGTAGGAGATGCCGATCATGCCGACGTTGCCGTCGCACCAGGGTTGGGCGGCGACCCATTCGATGAAGTCGTAGGCGTCCTGGCCGAGGGAGACCCCGCCGGCGTTGTAGTTGCCGATGTGTTCGCCGTCGGAGTCGCCGGAGCCGCGGATGTCGCCGATGACGTGGACGTAGTCCTCGGCGACGACGCGGGCGATGTCGCCGGCCTCGATGCAGCCGTCCCACATGGGGCTGGGGCGGCGCTGCGGCGGGGTGGTCAGGGCGAGGGCTTGGAGCTCCTTGCCGTAGGGGCTCAGGGCGACCAGTGCGGGGCGGGGCCTGTCGTCGACACCGTGGTAGGCGTCGGCGGCCAGCTCGATGCCGTCACGCATGGGGACCCGCAGGTGTTTGCGGATGTGGATGGTCTGTCCGCCTGCCTCGAACGTGTCGAACTCGGCCATGAGCCTACGACTCCTTCTCTATCGGTACTTGTGCGAAAACTGGGTGCGGTAGCCGTGCAGCGTCGTGAAGAACGGGGACGGTTCGAGGGTGGGATCGCCGGTGTAGCCGAGTTCGTCGGCGACCGGGGTGAACGGCGCGTACGCCGAGTCGGTGTCGAGCAGTCCGTGGCACAGGCAGCGGTGGACGGCGTCGCGCACTCCCCCTTCGATGTCGACGCTGTCGCGCAGCGCTTCGGCGGCCTGGTCGCGGTCGAGTTCGACGCCGTAGGGGGTGCCGTCGGCGCGGCGGTAGGGGTGCCCGAGGTAGAGCTTCTCGGGGCGGATCGTCTCGCGCAGGTAGGCGAGACTGTCGCGGTAGGCGTCGGGGTCGGTGTAGCCGGGGAAGCCGTTGGCGGCGCCGTGCACCTGTACGGCATCGCCGACGAACACGCTGTTCTGGCCTTCGACGACGTAGGCGACCGAACCCGGGGTGTGGCCGGGGATGGAGTGCACGGAGATCTCGGTGCCCCCACCGAGGGAGAGCGTCTCGCCGCCGCGCACGAGCAGGGTCGGTTCCATCTCCCCGGAGATGACCGCGTCGGCGGCGGCGGTGACCTTCGCGGCCCCGTCGGGATCGTTCAGGTACTGTCCGCGGCCGGCGAGGTAGTCGTCGACGTGCGCCTGGCGTGAGCGCAGCAGCGGGGCGTCGGCTTCGTGGATGACGACCTGCGCCCGGCGGCCGGTGGCCTCCCACAGGGCGTGGGCGCCGCCGATGTGGTCGATGTGCCCGTGGGTGAGCAGGATCCAGCGGACGTCCTCGAGGCGGCGGCCCAGCTCGGCGAGGGCGGGGGCCATGCCCTCGGCCGGGGACGAGGCGATGCCGGTGTCGACGATCGCGGGTTGCTCGGCGTCGATGAAGAAGGTGTAGAGCCCGAACCGTCCCCACGGGGAGACGATCGGGTGGATGTTCACCTCACCCATGCCGGGTGCCCTGCAGGAAGGCCGCGGTCTCGTCGAAGACCTGCGCGTATTCGGGGATCCATGAGAAGTTCTGCACGAAACCGTGGTTGGCGCCGGCGTAGCGGCGCCGTGTCACCGGCACCCCGGCCTCCTCGAGTCGGCGGGCGTACAGTTCGCCTTCGTCGCGCATCGGGTCGAACTCGGCGGTGACGATCAGCGCCGCGGGTAGCCCGGTGAGGTCCTCGCGCTTGATCGGTGAGACGCGCGGGTCGGCGGGGTCGGCGCCGCTGTCGAGATAGAAGGCGTTGAACGGCTTCAGGACGGCGGTTTCGAGGCCGTAGCCGACGGCGTTCTCCCGCATCGACGGGTAGCGGCCGGAGTCGAAGTCCAGGTCGAGGGACGGGTAGTACAGCACCTGGTGGGTGATGCGATCGAACCCGTCGTCGTGGGCGAGGGCGGTGACCGCGGCGACGAAGTTACCACCGGAGCTGTCTCCCGCGACTGCGAGAGTCGTTCCGTCCCAGCGCAGTTCGTCGCCGTTGTCGGCGGCCCAGCGCACCGCGGCGTAGCAGTCGTCGAGGCCCGCGGGAAACGGCGCCTCGGGTGCGCGGCGGTAGCCGACGGACACCACGGTGCAGCCGGTGGCCTTCGCGAGGTGCCGGGCGACGTGGTCGTGGGTGTCGAGGCTGCCGAGGAAGAATGCTCCGCCGTGGAAGTAGACGAGCAGACCGGAGGTGTCGGCGTCGGTCGGGGTGTAGACCCGCACCGGCACCTCCCCTGCCGGCGTCGCGGCGATCGTGTCGCGGACGTCGTGCAGCGGCAGTCGCTCCGCGAGCGGCGGCACCTGGGCCTGCTCCCCGGCGCGCATCGCGGCCGGATCGAGCGGTCCGGGCGGCGGGGCGGGCAGATCGGCGAGGATCCGGGCGATCTCGGGGTGCACGGGCATGGCCGGTCGTCTCCTTGATGGGTGAGCGGGGTGGGCGGTGAACTACTGGGCGGGCTGCTGGGAGGCGGGCTTCTGACCCGGGAAGACGTCCTGGACCTCGTCCTCGGTCCAGCCCTGCCGGGAGATGCGCTGCAGTTCGTCGGTGACCGGCTTGCGCTGCGCCTGGTAGGCGGCGAGCGCCTCGGCGACGGTGTCGGCGTCGCGCAGGCAGTCGGCGAGCACCCCGGCATCGAGGATCGCCGAGTTCGCACCCTGGCCCTGGTGGTGCAGCATCGAATGGGCGGCGTCGCCGACGAGCACCACCGAGTCGGTGTGCCAGCGGTCGATCGGGTCGATGTCGTAGACGCCGCGGATGTTGACGATGTCCATGTCGAGGCCGGCGGTGATGTCGACGATGCGCTGGTCGAAGCCGGCGACGGTGGCGAGCATGTCGTCCTTGCTCACCTGCGGCGCCCAGTCCGGATCCGGGCACAGGGCGGTGATGTCGAAGGACACCTGATCGCGGTGGCGCAGCGGCAGCAGGTACACCTTGGTGCCCTTGCCGATGTACATGCGCAGGTTGTCGTCGGTGACCATGCCGTGCGCGTCGGCGACGTCGATGACGGCGCGGTAGGCGCGTTCGCCGGAGAACACCGGCTCGGCGTCGGAGAACAGCTGCTTGCGGACGACGGACTTGATGCCGTCGGCGCCGATGACCAGGTCGGCGTCGACGGTGGTGCCGTTGGTGAAGGTCAGGGCGGCCTTGTCGCCGCGGTCGGTGACGGTCTCGAGCTTGTAGCCGCACTTGACCATGCCCTCGGGCAGGACGCCGATGAGGGTGTCGATGAAGTCGCCGCGGTGGACGAGATAGGTGTGCTTCTGGTCGCCGTGCGCCGGCCAGGTGTCCTTCATGATCGGATCGCCGGTGGCGGTGAGGATCTCGAAGTAGTCGCTCGGCGAGCTCACCGCCGCGATGTCGTCGGAGATGCCCCACTCGCGGAAACATTCCATGCTCGACGGGCGCAGCCCGATGCCGGCGCCGACCTCACGGATCTCGGTGGCCTGTTCGTAGACGGTGACGTTCGCGCCGAGCACGCTCAGGGCCTTGGCGGCGGCGGCACCGGCGTAGCCCGCGCCGACGATGGCGATGGTGAGGTTCTTCAGGTCCGAGATCTGCATGTGATGTCTCTTTCGGTGGGCGCGGCGGTGCGCCGGGAGGTTCGGGTCAGGGCTGCGCGATGGTGAGGAAGTCGGCGGGGTTCTCGACGAACAGCGTGGTGATGGTGGCCTCGTCGAGTCCGGCCTCGCGCAGGTCCGGGATGAGGTCCTCGAACAGGTAGTTCACGGTGTGTCCCTTGACGCCCGGCCAGCCGAGTGGGCTGCAGTTGGCGTCGACGCCGGCCAGGGCCTGATCGAGGTGGCCGGCATGCAGGAAGCGCAGGAAGTGGGCGAGGCGTTCTTTGCGGGGGCGCGCCCAGAACGGCGGATCCTCGAGTTCGGTTTCGTAGCCGAAGGTGTCGAAGCCGACCCGGCCGCCCTGCTGCGCGATCCAGGTGTCGCGGGTCTTGTCGGCGTTGACGCCGTCGTCGGCGTGCCCGAACAGCACGCGGTGCAGCGGCAGGCCTTCCTCGGTGAAGATGGCGATGGCGTTCTCGGCGTCGATCGCGAGGTGGGTGAGGATCGGCACGCCGGTCTCGAGGGCGGCGCGGGCCGCGGCGCGGTAGATGCGCTTGTCGAGTTCGGTCATCTTCCCGCCGCGGGACACCCCGACCTTGATGACCCCGGCGCGGCTGCCGGTGTCGCCGATGCCGACGGTGATCTCGTGCACGAACTGGCGCATCAGGTAGTCGACGGAGGCGCGTTCGAAGAACGGCAGGGCGGTGTCGCCGCCGACGAAGCCGGTGCAGGCGACGATGTGGACGCCGGTCTTGGCCGAGAGCGACTTGTAGTAGTCGATGTCGCGGCCGTTGCAGATGCCGGTGACGTCGACGAAGGTGCCGCCGCCGTACTCGTGGAACGTGCGGAGCTTCGGGACGGTCTCCTCGTAGCGGACCTCGGGGCTCTTCCACCAGCGGGTGTCCAGCTCGGAGCCGGGCATGCCGTATCCGATGTGCTCGTGGATGGCGACGATGCCCAGTTCCTCGGGCGCGATCGCACCCAGGACGGTGTTCACTTTCGACACAACAATTCCCCTTCGGGACGAAGACTTCTCGATGACGGCTGGTCGGCGGCTCAGCGCGCGGCCAGCAGATCCTGCGGGTTGGTGGTGAGGATCTGCTGCACGGTGTCGTCGGCGAGGCCGGCGGCGCGCAGCTGCGGCGCGAAGGCGGTGAGCACATCGCCGAACGGCAGGTCGCGGGCCGGGTGGCCCTTGGCGACGCCGGTGGCGCTCGCGGACAGCAGGATCCGGTGGCCGAAGCCGGCGGCGACCAGCTCGGTGACCAGGGTGACGCGCTCGGCGTCGGAGACGTGGGTCTCGTCCTCGGTGCCGACATGGTCGAGGGCGAGGTAGGCGCCGCGGCGGGCGATCTCGGCGGGGGCGCCGGCGGCGACGGCGTCGCGGCGGTCCAGTCCCCCGACGACGATCCGGTCGGCGGGCAGCTGCTCGTCGAGGGCGACGTCGAGGTCGGCGAGCGGGTCCTTGCCGTAGCGCAGGGACACCGCGACACCGGTGTCGCGGCCGGCGCGGGCCGCGCCGCGGAACAAGCTCTCCTCGGTGGCGGTCATGCCGTCGGGGTTCGCGGCGGTGGTGATCAGGCCGGCGGGGCCGCGACGTTCGACGCGCGGCACGACCATGCCGTCGGTGACCTCCCGGGCGAACAGGTCGGCGAACTTGTCCGCGGGCCACGGGGTGGGCGGATTGGTCTGCGGGGTGAGGAAGTAGCCGCCGAGCAGGTTCTCCGGGCCCAGGCCGGTGGAGGCGACGATGTGCACTCCCGACGCGCGGGAGAGGTTTTCGTACATCGGTACGTCGCGACCGTGGAACATGCCGGTGGCGTCGACGAGGGTGCCGCCGCCGGCAGCGCGGAAGTCGCGGAGCTTGCCGAGCAGCGTCGCGAAGATCTCGGCGCGGTCGAAGTCGATGTCGTAGGCGTGCTGGGCGCCGGGCAGCACCGAGAGCAGGGCCTCGTGGACGGCGACGACGCCGAGGTCGGCGGCAGCGACCGGACCGAGGACGGTGTGGACGGTGGCGGTCGCGGTCTCGGGGCCGGTCATCGCACTTCCTTTCGTCAGCGTCGCAGAGATACGACGTGGTACGAGTCACAATAAAGATTCGGATTACATGATGTCAAGTGAATGATCGCGACGAAGTGTGACTGTACCCGTCGGTAACCCAGGGGTCGAGGCTAGGATTCCTGTTCATGTCGCTCCGCGCTGCCCAGAAGCAGATGACCTACGAGCTGTTCCTCGCCAAGGCGCTCGAGTTGTTCGGCACCAAGGGATACGCCGCGACCACCGTCGACGACATCGCGACCGCGGCGGGCTCCACCCGAACCACCTTCTACCTGCACTTTTCGTCGAAAGCCGAGGTGATGAGCGCACTGCTGACCAAGGTCGACAGGATCCTCACCGCCGCCGACGACCCGACGCTGACCACGGTGGTCGCGTCCGGCTCGCGTGCCCTGCTCCGGCAGTGGCTCGATCGCAAATTGTCCCAATGGGACGAGATCAAGCCCTACATGACGGCGTCCTATCAGGCGGCACACGAACCGGACGTCGCGGCGACCACCGAACAATGGTTCGAAA
This sequence comes from Rhodococcus sp. B50, assembly GCF_013602415.1. NCBI lineage: Bacteria > Bacillati > Actinomycetota > Actinomycetes > Mycobacteriales > Nocardiaceae > Rhodococcus > Rhodococcus sp. B50. The sequence goes on from NZ_WPAG02000002.1 coordinate 900,418, forward strand.
GCGCCGTCACCGACATGACCGCCGGTCTCGACCAGGCGGGCCGCCTCGACCCGCAACGCCGACGCATCCGCTGCGTGCTCGCCTTCGGGCAGCTCGAGCACATGTCGCGGCGCTACTTCTCGCTCGGCTGGCGCACCCCACGGCAGATCTGCCTCGAGGAACTCACCGACTCCTGGTGCCACCTGCTCGACGTCCACGAGGACTGAGCGCCGGGCACGGACCCGCTCAGCGGCCGGCGACCGCCTCGGCGGTCACCTCGACGAGGATCGCGCGCAGCCAGGAGATGAATGCGGTGTCGGCCAGACGCGGATTCCACACCATGTCGATCCCCAACGGCGGCATCGGCAACGGGAACTCCTCGATGCGCAGCGGCAGCTGGCGGCGCATCTCCGCCGCGACCCGCCAGGTGTGGATCGCGACCCCACCGGCGCGCGCCACCAGCTGCGGCACCATCAGGAAATCCGACACCGACCGGCCGATCCGATAGGTCACCCCGGCCGCATCGAGCGCTGCATACGGGGTGATGCGGTGCCGCGCGTCGTAGGCGGTGTGCGGCACCGACTCGAGCAATTCGAGCGCCGCGGCATCGGGCGCGGTAGCGGGGTGCGCGACGACGACCCACCGGTTCTCGTATAGCCGTTCACGCGGATAGGGCGCGGCGAACGCCTCCGACACGAGCACCACATCCACCCCGTCGTCGGTGAAATCCGCCGGCTGCGGTTCGACGAAGGTGCGGATGCGCACCGTCGCGTGCGGGGCCCGCTCGGCGATCGTGCGCAGCAGCTCCGCGCCGGCCACGAAGGCGGTGCTGGTGGTCATCGCCAGGGTGATGGTGCGCTTGTCCCGGGCCGGGTCGAAGCCGGGGAAGTTCACCACCCGCGCGGTCTGCCGCAGCACCGCCCGCAGCGGCGCGATCAGCTCGACGGCCCGTGGGGTGAGCACCAGCCCGCTCCCCTGCCGCACCACCAGCTCGTCGCCGAGCAGCCGCCGCATCCGGCCCAGCGCATGACTCATCGCCGGTTGCGTCATCCCGACCCGCGCGGCGGCGCGGGTGACCGAGCGTTCCTCGAGCACCGCCAGCAGCGGCACCAGCAGGTTGAGATTCACCGCGGCCAGCCGCGCGAGGTCGGGATCTGCGGGGTGCTGCGGAGGGCGATTCACCCTCGCGAACTTACCGAGCTGTCCTCGCGGTGGTCGGCACTTCTCCGGTGGCCGCGGCGCGGCGCAGCTTCGGGATGGGGATGCGGTGGTTGATCGCCACCGCCACGCCGGCCCCGTCCGGATGCCGCCAGTGCAGCAACACGGGGCCGTGCGGGTCGCCGGCGGGGTCGTCGCCCAGCAGGACGGTGGGTTCCCCGGCGACCGGCAGGTGCCCGATCGCCTTGAGGTGCAGTCCGAACTGTTCGGTCCAGAAGTACGGATCGGCATCGAACTCGGGTGCGGCGTCGCCGAGCAGCAGTGCCGCGGCGGCCGCGCGGGCCTGCTCGATCGCGCTGTTCCACAACGGGATCCGTCGCACCACCCCGCGGATCGGCGCATGCGCGACGTCCCCGGCGGCGACGATGCCCGGTGCGATCCGGCCGCGCGAGTCGGCGATCAGCCGCCCGTCGGTGAGCAGCCCGGAACCGCGCAGCCACTCGACGTTCGGCATGTCGCCGATCGCGGCGACGACCAGCTCGGCGGAGACGCGGCCGCCGTCGTCGAGGCTCACCGTGCCGGCGTCGAGGCCGGTGGCGGTGCCGTAGACGAGCTTCACCCCGGCGGCGGTCGCGGCGGCGGTGAACAGCTCGGACAGATACGGCCCGAACTGCGGACGCATCGGCGCGGTGTCGGCGACGACGGTGACCTCACAGCCCGCCTGCGCGGCCGCGGAGGCGACCTCCATGCCGAGCGGTCCGGCGCCGACCACCGCCACCGACGGACGGCCGGTGAGCCGCTCGCGCAGGGCGAGGGCGTCGTCGAGGGTGCGCAACACCAGCGCCCCGGCCCCGAGCGGCCGGGGTCGGGCGCCGGTGGCGATGACGAGCCCGTCGAACGGCAGGTCGGTGCCGTCGTCGAGACGCACCAGATGCGCGTCCACGTCCAGGCCGATCGCGGCGACCCCGAGGCGTTCGGTGGCGCCGTGCGCGGGGGCGGCGAGTTCGTGGGAGCCGCCGTCGGTGAGCAGCGCCTTCGACAGCGCCGGCCGCGAGTAGGCGGGGATCGGTTCGTCGCCGACGACGGTCAGCTGCCCGCCGAAACCGGCGGCGCGGAGGCTGTCGCAGGCGCTCTGCCCGGCGATGCCGTTGCCGACCACGACGATCCGCTCCATCACGGTGTTCACGCGAGCTGCGGTGTTCATGCGAGCTTCAGGGCGGCGACGGGACACACCCGCACGGCGGCGCTCGCGGCGGCGGCCTGCGGGCCGCTCTCGGGCATCTCGGTGACGTCGAGGACCAGTTCGCCGTCGTCGTCGAGGTGCATCAGCTCGGGGGCGGCCTCCTCGCACAGTCCGTGACCTTCGCAGCGGGGGCGGTCGAGGGTGATCTTCATGCCGGAATGACCTCCGTGATATCGAGCCGGTCGATGGAACGAGTGGTGTTGCCGGGCACCCGGGTGGGCTCCGCGGCGACCAGTCGGCGCGCGTGCCGGGCGAGGGCGGCGATCACGGCGTGTGCCTCGAGGCGGGCGAGGCCCTGCCCGGCGCAGCCGTGCGGGCCGTACCCGAAGGACAGGTGGTCGACCGGGTTGCGCCCGACCCGGAAGGTGTCCGGATCGTCGTAGTGCCGCGGATCGCGGTTGCCGGCGCCGAGCAGCACCGCCGCCTGCGCCCCGCCGGGGATCACATGGCCGTCGATCTCGACGTCCCGGGTTACGGCACGCCCCCAGGCGTGCAGCGGCGCCCAGTAGCGCAGCACCTCCGCGAAGGCGGCCGGCACCAGCGTCGGATCGGTGCGGACGAGGTCGAACTGGTCGGGGAACGCCGCGAACAGCGCGATGAGGTTGCCGATGGAGGCGATGGTGGTGTCCACCCCGGCCCCGAGATACTGGTGGATGATGTGCCCGGCGCTACCGGCCGCGATGGCGCCGCGGGCCTCGGCGTCGAAGATGCCGCGCCCCACCGAGCCGGGAGCCAGGTCCTCGGCGGTGACCTGCGAGCACCACGCATACAGTTCCCCGGCGATGGGGAAGTTCTCGGCGGTGCGCTGGTTCATCGGGCCGAGCACCTCCATGGCGGCCTGTCCCCACCGGAGCATGTTCGCGCGCACCTCGCCGGTGAAGCCGATGAGGTCGGCGACGACCTCGAGCGGGAAGGCGCGGGCGAGGGCGTCGATGGCGTCGAAGGAGCCCGTGTCCACGAGTTCGGCGACGAGGACGTCGGCCTTGGCGTCGATGGTGGTCTTGAGCCCGCGCAGCGCCCGGGGCGAGAGGTTCTCGGTGAGGGTGGCGCGCAGCTCGGTGTGGATCGGCGGGTCCGAGGCCAGGGAGGTGCCGCGCAGTGCCTCGTTGGCGGCAGGGTTGAAGGCGATGCTGCGAGAGGAGAAGGTGGCGGTGTCGGCCAGGGCGCCGCGGATGACGTCGTAGCGGGTCAGGGCGTACACCTCGTGGGTCGGCAGGTACACCACGGGTCCGAGCTCGCGCAGCCGCGCGAAGGTCGGGTAGGGGTCGACGAGGACGTCGTCGGCGAACAGGTCGACGTCGGCGGTGGGAGGGCTGCTGGTCATGCCCCCAGTGAAGCGACCCCCCGGAAATTAATCCAACTCATAATGTGCATCATCGGCCATGCATCCGATGCATGTTTCTTCCGGGTCAGTGGCGGCGGTTCCCGTTGCGGGCGGCGACCTGCACCTCGCCCCGTGCCCAGCGGCGCAACGCGGCGTCGCTCTCGGTCAGCCGCGCCGCCAGGACCGCGACGATCGTCTCGACCGCGGGGCCCCCGACCATCTCGTGGTGGTCGCAGTCGAGCCGGTACTGGTGGATCTCCCCCGCGATCACGTTGTGCCAGGCCGCCACCGCCGGGATCGGGGCCTCCGAGCGGGCCGCGGTGAAGAACAACGCGTCCCCGTCGAAGGTGTCCGGTTCGTGCCGGCGCGCGGCGCGCGCGGTGTCGGTGGACCCCGCGTGCAGGCGTTCGAGGTGGGTGGCGGTCAGGCCGGTGTCGCCGCCGAACGCCTCGTCGAGGACCGCGGCGGCGTGCTCGAAGCTCGGCTCGCCGTCGGCGACGGGAAGCCCGAGATCTCGCAGCATGTCGCGGGTGCCCACGGCCGGGGACGCCCCGACGACGAGGTGACTGTCGAGCAGCGCGAGGGTGTCGACGATCTCGCCGGCGCGGCGCAGCTCGACGGCCACGGCGTGGGCGACCACCCCGCCGAGGGACCAGCCGAGCAGGTGGTAGGGCCCGTGCGGCTGCACCCGGCGGATCTCCCGCACGTAGTGGCGGGCCAGCGCGGTGATGGTGTCGTGGCGCGGGCCGCCGGACAGGGCGGGCAGTTGCAGCCCGTAGACGGGCCGCTCGTCGTCGAGCCGGTGCGCGAGGGTGGCGTACGGCCAGGCCAGCCCCGCCGCGGGATGGATGCAGAACAGCGCCGGCCCGGTGCCGGGGCGCAGCGGCACGAGCACCCGGAAGGCGTCGTCGATGCCGGCGTCGGCGCCGGTGTCGCCGCTGCTCAGGTGCGCGGCCAGCGCCGCGGGGCTGGGATGGGTGAAGATCGACGCGATCGGCACCCGCCGGCCGAGTCGCTCACCGAGGGCGGGCAGCAACCGGGTCGCCAGCAGCGAGGTGCCGCCGAGCTCGAAGAAATCGTCGTCGACACCGATCCGGTCGAGACCGAGATGTTCGGCGAACAGGTCGGTGACGAGCTGCTCGAGGTCGGTGCGCGGCGCCCGGTAGTCCCCGGCGGGGGCGGTGAACTCCGGGGTGGGCAGCGCGGCGCGGTCGAGTTTGCCGGCCGGGGTGAGCGGGATGTCGTCGAGGACGGTGATCACCGCCGGCACCATGTGCGGCGGAAGCTGCTGCGCGACGAAGGCTTTCACCTCCGGCACGGTGACATCGGCGGCGGGGGCGAGGCGGATGTAGGACACCGGCAGGTCCTGCCCGGACGGCGCGGTGTGGCCGAGGGTGTGGGCGAAGACCACCTGCGGGTGCGCGGTCAGCGCCGTGTCGATCTCGCCGAGTTCGACGCGGAACCCGCGAATCTTGATCTGGAAGTCGGTGCGGCCGACGTAGTCGAGGCGCTGATCGGCGGTCCACCGCACCAGATCACCGGTGCGGTACATCCGCTCCCCCGCGGCGGTGGGATCGGGCACGAACCGGGCGGCGGTCAGCGCGGGCCGGGCGTGGTAGCCGCGGGCCAGACCCGGGCCGGCGACATACAGTTCCCCGGCCACCCCGACCGGGACGGGTTGCAGCCGCCCGTCGAGCACCAGGGCGCGGAAACCGCGGCTGGGGGCGCCGATGGTGACCGGTTCACCGACCGTCAGGGGATCGCCGAGGGAGGTCATGATGGTCGCCTCGGTGGGACCATAGGCGTCGATCACGCGCCGCGAGTCGGCCCAGCGGGCCACCAGTTCGGCCGGCAGCGCTTCCCCGGCGACGAGCAGGGTGTGCAGCTCGGGGACGGTGTCCGGGTCGAGGGAGGCCAGCGCGGTGGGGGTGATGAACGCGTGGCTGACCCGCTGCGCGCGCAGCACCGCACCGAGATCGTCGCCGCCGTAGACGTGCGGGGGCACGACCACCAGGGTCGCGGCCGCGCTCAGCGCCATCATCTGCTCGAAGATCGACGCGTCGAAGCTCGGCGACGCCAGATGCGACACCCGGGCAGCTGCGGTGACCTGCAGCCGGTCGCGTTCCTCGCGGGCGAGGGAGGCCAGGCCGCGGTGGGTGACCGCCACGCCCTTGGGGCGGCCCGTGGAGCCGGAGGTGTAGATCAGGTAGGCGGGATGATCCGGGTGCAGCGGGGTCGGCCGGTCGGTGTCCCCGACCGGGGCGGCGGGCCCGGCGGTGAGGTCGAGGTCGTCGAGGACGAGCCAGTCCACCTCGTCGGGCAGGGCGGCGCGGTGCGCGGCGACGGTGATGCCGATGCGGGCGGCGCTGTCGCCGAGCATGAACGCGATGCGGTCGGCCGGATAGGTGGGGTCGACCGGCACGAACGCCGCGCCGCTGCGCACCGTCGCCCACACCGCGGTGACCGACTCCAGCGAGCGCGGGATCGCCAGGGCGATCACCTGCTCGGGTCCGGCGCCGCGGTCGAGCAACTCGCGTGCGAGCCGGGTCGCGCGGGCGTCGAGGTCACGGTAGGTCACCTGCCGGTCGCCGTCGACGACCGCGACGGTGTCCGGGGCGGCGGTGACGGCGGTGTCGAGCAGCCGCGGCCACAGCAGGGCCGGTTCGGGTTCGGGTCCGCGGGCGGGCACGAGCGCGGTGTGTTCGGCGGCGGTGAGCAGGTCGAGGTCACCGACCGGGCGGTGCGGGTCGGCGGCGATCGCCTGCAGCAGCCGGCCGAAGCGGTCGGCGAAGGAGCGCACGGTGCCGGCGTCGAACAGGTCGGTGGCGTAGACGAAGGCGGCGTCGAGCCCGCCCTCGGCGTTCTCCCCGACGAGCAGTTCGAGGTCGAAGTTGCACACCGCCGGATCGAGCGCGACGCCGTGCACACTCAGGTGCGGCAGCTCCACCGCGGGCAGCTCGGCGGTGTGGAATTCGATCGAGACCTGGAACAGCGGCGAGTGTGCGGTCGACCGGGTCGGGGCGAGGGCGTCGACGACCCGGTCGAAGGGCAGATCGGCGTGCGCGAAGGCATCGAGGTCGCCGTCGGTGACCGCGGTGAGCAGCTCGGTGAAGGACCGTTCGGCGGGCACCGCGGTGCGCAGCACCACGGTGTTGACGAACATGCCCACCAGATCGTCGAGGGCGCGATGGCCGCGACCGGCGACCGGGGAGCCGACGGCGATGTCGTCGCTGCCCGACAATCGGGCGAGCAGCACCGCGAAGGCGGCGTGCACGGTCATGAACACGGTGCTGTGGTGGGCGGCGGCGAGTCGCTGCAGCCGGGCGAGCAGCTCGGCGTCGACGGTGAAACGGGTGATGTCGCCGCGGAAGGACTGCTGCGGCGGCCGGGGCCGGTCGGTGGGCAGCGGCAGCAGCTCGGGCAGCCCGGCGAGACGGTCCCGCCAGTAGGCGGTCTGGTCGGCGGCGAGACTGCCGGGGATCTCGGGGTCGCCGAGCCGGTCGAGCTGCCACAGGGTGTAGTCGGCGTATTGCACCGGCAGCGGGCCGAAGGCCGGGGTCTCGCCGCGGCTGCGGGCGGCGTAGGCGATCATCAGGTCGCGGGCGAGCGGGCCGGTGGAGCCGCCGTCGGCGGCGATGTGGTGCACGACCAGCACGGCGAGATGGTCGTCGCGGCCGAAGGCGAACACCCGCGCCCGCACCGGGATGTCGACGGTGACGTCGAAACCGGCGCCGAGGAAATCGGCGATCGCGGTGTGCACGGTGTCCTCCCCGGCGGGCACCACGTCCAGCGGCAGCGGCGCGTCGGCGGCGGCGAGGATGCGCTGGTGCGGTCCGGCCGCCGACGCCGGGTAGACGGTGCGCAGGCTCTCGTGCCGGGCCAGCAGATCGTGCAGGGCGGCGCCGAGCGCGGCCGGGGACAGATGCCCGGACAACCGGATGGCCAGGGGGATGTTGTAGGCCGCGGAGGTCGGGTCGAACTGGTTGATGAACCACAGCCGTTGCTGCGCCGGGGACAGCGGGATGTGCTCGGGGCGCGGGCCGGCGACCGGGCCGAGCGTCGCCGCGGCGGCCGGTTCGGCGCTCTCGCCGGTGGCGGGCCGGTCGTCGAGGTGCGCGGCGAGCGCGGCGACGGTGGGCGCTTCGAACAACGCCCGCACCGGCACGGGCCGGCCGAGCCGGTCGCCGAGGCGGGCGACGGCGCGGGTGGCGAGCAGCGAGTTGCCGCCGAGCTCGAAGAAGTCGGCGTCGACGCCGAGCCGGTCGAGGCCGAGCACCGCGGCGAGTTCGGTGGCGACGAGGGTTTCGAGCGGGTCGGTGGGCGCGAGATGGTCGCGGGTGTCGGAGGTCAGGTCCGGGGCGGGCAGCGCGGTGCGGTCGAGTTTGCCGACCGGGGTCAGCGGGATCTCGTCGAGCACGCTGATCACCGTGGGCACCATGTGCGACGGAAGTCGCTCGGCGACATGAGTTTTCACGGACCCCGGGTCGATGTCGGCGCCGGGTGCGGGGTGCAGGTGGGCGACGAGGACCGTCTCCCCGCTCGGGGCGCGGTGCGCGACGGTGGCGGCGAACCCGACACTCGGGTGCGCGGTGAGCACGGCGTCGATCTCGCCGAGTTCGACGCGGAAACCGCGGATCTTGATCTGGAAGTCGCTGCGCCCGACGTAGTCGAGGCGCAGATCCTGCGCGTCGAGGTCGCCGACCCACCGCACCAGGTCACCGGTGCGGTACATGCGCTCGCCGGGCGCGCCGTAGGGATCGGCGACGAACCGGGCGGCGGTCAGTGCGGGCCGGGCGTGATAGCCGCGGGCGAGGCCCCAACCGGCCAGATACAGCTCACCGACGGCCCCGAACGGCACCGGCCGCAACGCCGCGTCGAGGACGACGGCGTGCACCCCGCGCAACGGACCGCCGAGGGTCAGCGGGTCGTCGACGTCCAGGGGGTCGCTGATCGCGGCCATGATGGTCGTCTCGGTGGGTCCGTAGGCGTCGACGAGGCGCCGGCCGGGCGCCCAGATCGCCTGCAGGTCGGCGGGCCAGGCCTCCCCGCCGACGGCCAGGTCGGTGAAGGCGGTCAGATCGGCCGGGTCCAGGGAGGCGAGTGCGGCGGGAGTGATGAACCCGTGGGTGACCCGCTGCGCGCGCAGCAGGGCACCGAGTTCGGCGCCGCCGACGACGTGCGGGGGCACGATGACCAGTTCGGCGCCGGTGCCGAAGGCCAGCAGGTATTCGAAGATCGACGCATCGAAGCTCGGCGAGGAGACGTGCATGACGCGTGAACCGGGGCCGGCGCGGAAGCGGCTGCGCTGGTCGCGGGCGAAGTTCTCCAGGCTGCGGTGGGTGGTGAGCACTCCCTTGGGGCGGCCGGTGGAGCCGGAGGTGTAGATCAGGTAGGCGGGATGATCCAGGCGCAGCGCGGCCGGGCGGTCGGTGTCGCCGAGCGCGGTGATGTCCTCCCCCACGGCCTCGCGGTCGAGGTCGTCGAGCAGCAGCCACGGCACCGTGTCGGGGAGTTGCGCGCGGTGCGCGGCGGTGGTGAGCCCGACGGTGGCGCCGCAGTCGTCGAGCATGAACGCGACCCGATCGGCGGGATAGCGCGGGTCGACGGGCACGAAGGCCGCCCCGGTCTTGGTGATCGCCCACATCGCGGTCACCGACTCGACGGAGCGGGCGATGCCGAGGGCGACGAAGGTTTCCGGGCCGGCGCCGCGGCGCAGCAGCGCCCGGGCCAGCCGGGTGGAGCGGTCGTCGAGTTCACGATAGGTGAGCACCCGCTGCCCGTCGCGCAGCGCCGGCGCGTCCGGGTGCGCGGCGGCGGTGGCGGCGAGCAGCTGCGGCAGGGTCGCGTCGCTGCCGCCGGCCGGGCCGTGCACCGGCAGCAGCACGGCCTGTTCGGTGGTGGTGAGCGCGGGCAGCGCCGTGATGGGGGTGGCCGGGTCGCCGGTGAGCGCGTCGAGGACGGCGGTGATGCGCGCGGCGATGGTGCCGACGGCGGCGCGGTCGAAGACCTCCGGCAGGTATTTCATGCGCAGGTGCACGGCGGTGTCGGTGTGCACGACCACCGACAGCGGGTAGTGCGCGGCGTCGCGGCCGATGATGTCGGCGACCCGCATGCCGGCGAGGTCGGTGTCGCGGTCGAGGCCGGCGCGTTCGACCGGATACGACTCGAAGACGGTGAGGGTGTCGAAGCGCACGGCGGCACCGAGGTGCCGGTCGAGGGTGCCCAGGTCGAGATGGTGGTGGTCGAGCAGGGCGACCTGTTCGGCCTGGACCCGGTCGACGAGGGCGCCGACGGTGTCGTCGGGCCGCACGGTGATGCGCACCGGGACGGTGTTGATGAACAACCCGACCATCGCCTCGATGCCGGGGACCTGCGGGGGCCGGCCGGAGACGGTCGCGCCGAACACCACGTCGGTGCGGCCGGTGAGCGCGCCGAGCACCACTCCCCAGGCGGTCTGCACGAGGGTGTTGACGGTGATGCCGCGGGCGGTGGCGGTGTCGTGCAGCCGCACCGACAGGGCGGTGTCCAACTCGAGGTCGAGGTCCTCGGAGATCCCGGCGGTGGTGCCGGGGCGGTGGTGCGGGGCGAGCAGGGTCGGTTCCTCGACCCCGGCCAGCGCGCGGCGGTAGGCGTCGAGGGAGGTGTTCGGGTCGCGGTCGGCGAGCCAGCTCAGGTAACTGCCGTAGTGCGGCGCCGGCGGCAGCGCCCGCAGGTCCCCGTCGGTGGCGTAGAGCACGAGCAGTTCCCGGATGAGCACCGGGGTGGACCAGCCGTCGAGCAGCAGATGATGGTTCGTCACTGCGAGCAGGTGCCGGCCCGGGCCGGTGTGCACGACGGTCGCGCGCAGCAGCGGGGCGGTCTCGGTGTCGAAGCGGGTGCGCCGATCGAGGGCGAGCAGTTGGGTGGCGGCGTCGTCGGGGTCGGGATCGTCGCTGGTGTCGGCGACGGTGAACGGTACCTCCACGTGGGTGGGGACGACCTGCACGTGCCCGTCCCCGGCGGCGGGGAACGCCGCGCGCAGCGCCGGATGCCGGTCGAGCAGCAGTTGCAGGGCGCGCCGCAGCCGGCTCGCGTCGACCTCGCCGCGCAGGTCGAGGACGAGTTGCACGATGTAGGCGTCGGGGCGGTCCCCGGCGAGCAGGGCGTGGAAGAGCAGTCCGGTCTGCAGCGGCGCGGTCGGCCACACCGTGTCCAGACGCCCGTAGCGCTGTTCGAGGCGTTCGATGACGTCCTGGTGCACATGCACCAGCGGCAGATCGGAGGGGGTCAGGCCGCCGGCGTGCGGGCTGCGGGTGTGCCGGGTCAGGGCGGTCGCGGCGGTGGCGAAATGGCCGGCGAGGGCGGTGACGTCGGCGGCGTCGAGCAGCCCGGCCGGATACGACCAGTGCACCTCGAGCACCGGCCCGGTGGGGGTGTCGGTAGTGACGGCGTTGATGTCGAGCACCGCGGCGGCGGGCATGTCCGGGCTCTGCGCTCCGCCGTGGGGGAAGCCGTCGATGGGCAGCCAGGCGGTGTCGGTGTCGGTGATCCCGGCGGTGGGGCGCCCGAGATAGTTGAAGCTGATCTGCGGCACCGGTGCGTCGGCGAGCCGGGCGGCGGTGTCGGCGTCGAGATAGCGCAGCAGCCCGAAGCCGGTGCCGTGGTCGGGGACGGCGGCGAGGTGTTCCTTGACGGTCTTGACGGCGCGACCGGCGGCCGGGCCGGCGGCGAGCGCGTCGTCGAGGTCGATGCCGGTCAGGTCCAGGCGCAGCGGGTGGATGGTGGTGAACCAGCCGACGGTGCCGGACAGGTCGGCGCCGGCGGCGGCGGTGCTGTCGCGGCCGTGCCCTTCGAGGTTGAGCAGCAGCGAGGTGGGGTCGTGGCCGCGGTCGCGGCGCCAGGCCGCCACGGCCAGGGCGAGCGCGGTGAGCAGCCCGTGGTCGACGGCGCCGTGGAAGGCGGTGGGCACGGCGGTGAGCAGCGCCTCGGTGACGGCGGTGGGCAGTGCGGTGGCGAGGGTGGTGACGGTGGCGTTGGTGTCGCGCGCCGGATCGAAGGCCCGGTGCCCCAGCGGCGGGTTCGGTCCGTCGAGCACCCCGCGCCAGAAGTCGAGTTCGGTGCGGCGGGTGGGCGCGGCGTCGCGGAGGGCGTGCGCCCAGCGGCGCACGCTGGTGCCGGTGGGTGGGGGCAGCAGCGCACCACGGCCGGCGGTGCCGGCGGTGCCGGTCGTGGCGGCCGCCCACGCGGCGGCCAGGTCGGGAACCAGGATGCGCCAGGACACCCCGTCGACGGCGAGATGGTGGATGACGACGAGCAACCGGCCGGCGCCGCTGGTGGTGTCGAACCACACCAGCTGCACCACCCGCCCGCGGTGCGGGTCGAGACGGTCGGCGGCGGCATCGAGTTCGGTGGCGGCCAGGGCGAAGAAGTCGTCGCTGTCGGCGGCGCTGGTGACCGGCACCCGGTGGATGACGGTGTCGGCGTCGACGCTGCCCGGGGCGGGGACGTGCAGCAGGTACCCGCCGGGGGCGTCCGGCGCGGGCTGCAGCTGCACCCGCAGCATGTCGTGCCGGTCGAGGACGGCGGTGACGATCGCGCGCAGCGTCGCCGCGTCCAGACCGGTGGGCAGACGCAGCAGCAGCGCCTGCGAGTAACGGCCGATGCTGCCGCCGCGGTCGAGCATCCACTGCGCGATCGGCGGCAGCGGCATGTCGCCGACCCCGGCGCCGGGCAGCTCCGCGAGGGTCTCGGCGGGGGCGGCGGTGCCGACGACGGCGGCGAGCGCGGCGGGGGTCTTGTGTTCGAACACCTCGCGGGGGGTCAGGTCCAGGCCGGCGGCCTTGGCGCGGGAGACCAGCTGGATGGACATGATCGAGTCGCCGCCGAGGGCGAAGAACGAATCGTCCACCCCCACCGTGGGCAGACCCAGGACCTGCGCGAACAGTTCGACCAGCGCGGTTTCGGGGCCGCGCGCGGGGGTGCGGGAGACGGTCGTGCGGGCGGCGAAGTCGGGGGCGGGCAGGGCACGCCGGTCGAGTTTGCCGGTCGCGGTGACCGGCAGCGTGTCGAGCACCACCAGGGTGGACGGCAGCATGTACGCGGCGAGCTCCCCGGCGGCCTGCTCGAGAACGAGGTCGACGTTCAGCTCGTGCCCGGTCTCGGGGACGACGTAGCCGATCAGACGCTCGATGCCGGCGGTGCCGGCGCGTTCGGCGCTGCCCAGGGTGTCGTCGGTGTGCACGACGACCACGGCGCGGGCGACGCCGGGGGCGCGCAGCAGCACCGCCTCGATCTCGCCGAGTTCGATGCGGAAGCCGCGCAGCTGCACCTGGAAATCGGCGCGGCCGAGATATTCGATCTCGCCGTCGCGGGTGCGGCGCGCCAGATCGCCGGTGCGGTAGAGCCGGTCGCCGGGGGTGCCGTGCGGGTCGGCGACGAACCGGGTGGCGGTCAGATCGGGGCGGTGCAGGTAGCCGCGGGACAGCTGGGCACCGGAGACGTACAGTTCGCCGATCACCCCGGTGGGTACCGGATGCAGCCGGTCGTCGAGGATGTGCAGGCGCAGCGACGGCAGCGGCGCCCCGATCAGGCTGGCGGCGGCGGTCGCGGCGAGGTCGCGGGTGATGGTGCGGGCGGTGACGTGCACGGTGGTCTCGGTGATGCCGTACATGTTCACCAGCGTCGGGGCGGTGTCGTCGTGGCGCCGGTACCAGCGGTCGAGTTGCGCGAAGTCCAGGGCTTCCCCACCGAAGATCACCCAGCGCAGCGCCGGCAGGTCGGCGGCGGCGACGCGGTCGGCGTCGATCAGCTGGTAGAAGGCGGTCGGGGTCTGGTTGAGCACGGTGACCCCTTCGCGGCGCACCAGCGCCAGGAAGTCCTGCGGGTTGCGGGCGGTGTGGTAGTCGACGACGACGAGCCGGCCGCCGTGGGCGAGCGCCCCCCACAGTTCCCACACCGAGAAGTCGAAGGCGTAGGAGTGGAACAGCGTCCACACGTCGGTGGCGTCGAAGTCGAACATCGGCGCGGTGTCGGTGAGCAGGGTGACGACGGTGCGGTGCGGCACCATCACACCCTTGGGGCGGCCGGTGGACCCGGAGGTGTAGATGACGTAGGCCGCCGCATCGGGATGCACGCGCGGCAATTCGTCTCCGCCGGTGGGCATTTCGGCGAGTAGGGTGCGCACGGCCGGGTCCTGCAGGTCCACGATCGGCGGGGTGTGCGGTGGGAGGTCGGCGGCGTGCTCGGCGGTGGTGAGCAGGCACACCGGGGCCGCGTCGTCGAACATGTACGCCAGCCGATCCGGCGGAAACGCGACGTCGATGGGCAGATAGGCGGCGCCGCTGTGCAGCACGGCGAGCAACGCGACGATCAGGTCGGTGCCGCGGGGCAGCGCGACCGCGACGAGCCGGTCGGGGCCGGCGCCGTGCTCGGCGAGCAGCCGGGCGAGCCGCTGCACCCGGTCGGTGAGTTCGTCGTAGCGCAACGCGCCGTCCGGAGCGGTGACCGCGGTGGCGGCCGGGTCCACACCGGCGCCGCGCGCGTACAGATCGAGCAGGGTGCCGGGAGCCGGTCGCAGCGGGGTCGGGGCGGCGGGACGTTCGTCGGCGGTGAGCAGGTCGACGTCGCCGATCGGGCGGTGCGGGTCGGCGGTGACCGCGTCGAGCAGCCGCACCAGCCGCTGCGCGAACGAGGCGACGGTGGCGGGATCGAACAGGTCGGTGGCGTAGGTGAACGCCGCGGGCATCCCGTCCGTCTCCCCGGCCGCGCTGGGGTCGGTGTTCTGCAGGGTCAGCTGCAGGTCGAACTTGGCGACGGGTAGTTCCGGGTCGAGGGCGTCGACCGCGAGCTCGGGCAGCACGAGCCGGGCCGGTTCGCTGTTGCCGTATTCGAGGACCACCTGGAACAGCGGGGACCGGTCGGTCTCGCGGGCCGGGGCGAGCACGTCGACGAGGGTCTCGAAGGGCAGTTCGGTGTGGCCGAAGGCCGCGAGGTCGATCTCGCGGGTGCGGTGCAGATGGTCGGTGAACGACAGGGCGCCGTCGACGGGGGTGCGCAGCACCACGGTGTTGACGAACATGCCGACCAGGTCGTCGAGGGCGCGGTGGCCGCGACCGGCGACCGGGGAGCCGATGACGATGTCGGCGGTGCCGGTCAGGCGGGCCAGCAGCGCCGCGAACGCCGCGTGCACAGCCATGAACACGGTGGTGTCGTGTTCGGCGGCCAGCGTCTCGAGTCGCCGCTGCACGGCGGCGGGCACGGTGAAGCGGTGCAGCGCGCCGTGGAAGCTGCGCTGGGTGGGGCGGGGCCGGTCGGTGGGCAGCGGCAGCAGCGCGGGGGCGTCGGCGAGGGTGTCGCGCCAGAATTGCAGCTGGGCGGCGGCGAGGGACTGCGGGTCGTCCGGGTCGCCGAGCAGCCGGCGTTGCCACAGCGCGTAGTCGGCGTACTGCACCGGCAGCGGCACCCACTCGGGGGCAGCCCCGGTGGTGCGGGCGGTGTAGGCGAGCATCAGGTCGCGGGCCAGCGGCGCCATCGAGGAGCCGTCGGTGGCGATGTGATGCACCACCACCGCCAGAACATGCGCGCTGTCGTCGAGGCGCCACAGCCGCAGCCGCACCGGCACCGCCGCGGCCACGTCGAAACCGGCGCCGACGAACTCGCCGAGTTCGGTGGGCAACGCGTCGGCGGTGACCGGCCGGGCCGTCAGGGCCGGCAGCACCCGGTCGGTGTCCACGATCACCTGCCGCGGGCCGTGGTCGTCGCCGGGATACCAGGTGCGCAGGCTCTCGTGCCGGTCGAGCACGTCGCGCACCGCCGCGGTGAGCGCGACGAGGTCGAGGCGGCCGGACAGGCGGATGGCCAGGGGGATGTTGTAGGCGGCGGAGGTGGTGTCGAACTGGTTGACGAACCACATGCGTTGCTGCGCCGGGGACAGCGGCAGCCGGTCGGGGCGCTCGGCGGCGACAAGCGGTACCCGGCCGTGCCCGCCGTGGTCGTCGAGGATGCGCGCGGCCAGCGCCCGCACCGTGGGGGCCTCGAACAGGGCGCGGACCCCGGCGTCGGTGCCGAGCGCGGCGTTGAGGCGGGCGACGACGCGGGTAGCGATCAGGGAGTTGCCGCCGAGCTCGAAGAAGTTGTCGTCGACGGAGACCTGGGGGTGGCCGAGGACCTCGGCGACGATCTCGGCGACGGTGGCTTCGAGGTCGGTGCTCGGGGCACGGTAGTCGCCGCCGAGGCGGGTCAGGTCGGGCACCGGCAGGGCGCGGCGGTCGAGTTTGCCGACCGGGGTCAGCGGCAGCTCGTCGAGCAGCACGACGGCGGCGGGCACCATGTGGCCGGGTAGCCGGGCCGCGGCCCAGGCGCGCAGCGCCCGCGGATCGATCTCCGCGGCGGCGCCGTCGGTGAGTTCGGGCAGCAGATAGGACACCAGCACGGTGTCGCCGCTGGGGGCGGTGTGCCCGATGGTGTGTGCGAAGGCGATCGCGTCGTGGGCGGTGAGGGCGGCGTCGATCTCACCGAGTTCGATGCGGAAGCCGCGGACCTTGACCTGGAAGTCGGAGCGGCCGAGATATTCGACGGTGCCGTCGTGCCGCCATCGCACCACATCACCGGTGCGGTACATGCGTTCGCCGGGGTTGCCGTAGGGGTCGGCGACGAAGCGGGCGGCGGTCAGGTCGGGGCGCCGGTGGTAGCCGCGGGCCACCCCCGGTCCGGCGATGTACAGCTCCCCCGCCACTCCGACCGGGACGGGCCGCAGCCGGTCGTCGAGGACGGCCTGGTGGAAACCGACGGCGGGGGCGCCGATGGTGACGGTGTGCCCGGGCCGCAGGGGCGGGCTGACGCTGGTTTCGATGGTGGCCTCGGACGGGCCGTAGCCGTTGAACATGCGGCGGCCCGGGGCCCAGCGCGCCACCAGCTCCGGTGGGCAGGCCTCACCGGCGACGACGAGCACCTCGAGGTCGTCGAGTCCGGTGGGGTCGAGGGAGGCCAGCGCGGTGGGGGTGATGAAGGCGTGGGTGACCTTCTCCTCGCGCAGCAGCCGGGCGAGTTCGTCGCCGCCGTAGACGTCGGGCGGCACGATCACCAGGGTGGCGCCGGCGCAGAACGCCTTGGTGAACTCGAAGATCGACGCGTCGAAGCTCGGCGACGCCAGGTGCGAGACGCGGGCGTGGTGGGTGATGGTGAAGTGGCTGCGCACCTCGGCGTTGAGGTTGGTCATGCCGCGGTGGGTGACGACCACACCCTTGGGGCGGCCGGTGGAGCCGGAGGTGTAGATCAGGTATGCCGGATGGTCGAAGTGCAGCGGGGCGGTGCGGTCGGCGTCGGTGATCGGGGCGGCGTCCGCTGCGGCGATGCGGTCGGCCACGGCCGGGTCGTCGAGCACCAGCCACGGCACCTCCCCGGGCAGCGCGGCGCGGTGTGCGGCGGTGGTGATGCCGAGGGCGGCGGCGCTGTCGGTGAGCATGTAACTCACCCGTTCCGGTGGGTAGGCGGGGTCGACGGGCACGAAGGCCGCGCCGGTCTTGGTCACCGCCCACACCACCGCCACCGATTCGAGCGAGCGGGTCAGCGCGAGGGCGACGACGGTTTCGGGTCCGGCGGCGGCGTCGGTGACCAGCAGCCGCGCCAGGCGGGTGGACCAGGCGTCGAGTTCGGCGTAGGTGATCTGCCGGTCGGCGAAGCGCAGGGCGACGGCGTCGGGCAGGATCGCGGCGACCGAGGTGAGCAGTTCCGGCCACAGCTGCGGGGAGACCGGCGGCAGGCCGCGCGCCGGGGTCAGGTCGGCCAGTTCCCGGTCGGTGACGATGTCGATGCTGCCGACGGGGACGTCGGGGGTGGCGGTGATCGCCTCGACGATCCGGACGAAGCGGTCGGCGAACGAGGCGACGGTGTCGGCGTCGAACAGGTCGGTGGCGTAGGTGAAGGAGGCGCGGATGCCGGCGGGGCCGTCGGCGTCGGTGCTTTCGGCGATGGACAATTGCAGGTCGAACAGGGCCAGCGTCGGATCGGGGTCGAGGGCGCGCACCGTCAGGTCGGGCAATACGAGTTCGGGGCGTTCGGTGTCCTGGAATTCGAGCAGCACCTGGAACAGCGGGGTGTAGGCGGTCGAGCGGGGCGGGTCGAGGATCTCGACGAGCCGCTCGAACGGCACATCGGTGTGCCCGAAGGCGGTCAGGTCGCCGGTGCGGATGCGGTCGAGCAGCGCGGTGAACGGTTCGTCGTCGTCCAGCCGGGTGCGCAGCACCACGGTGTTGACGAACATGCCGACCAGGTCGTCGAGGGCGCGGTGGCCGCGACCGGCGACGGGGGTGCCGACGACGATGTCGTCGCTGCCGGACAGCCGGGCGAGCAGCACCGTCAGCGCGGCGTGCACCAGCATGAACACCGACGCGTCGTGGGCGCGGGCGATGTCGAGCACTCGGCGGTGCGCGGCGGCGTCGAGGGTGAACGGGATGCGGGCTCCGCGCCGCGTCGGCTGCACCGGGCGGGGCCGGTCCAGCGGCAGTTCGAGCAGTTCGGGGGCGCCGTCGAGGGCGTCGCGCCAGAACCGGAGCTGTTCGGCGGCGAGCGAGGTCGGGTCGGTGTCGTCGCCGAGCACCCGGCGCTGCCAGAGGGTGTAGTCGACGTACTGCACCGGCAGCGGCGCCCACTGCGGGATCTGCCCGTCGTGGCGGGCGCTGTAGGCGGCGATGACGTCGCGGGCCAGCGGCGCCATGGAGAAACCGTCGGCGGCGATGTGGTGGGCGACGAGCACGAGCACATGCTCGTCCTCGGACAACGCGAGCACCCGGATGCGGATGGGGATCTCGGTGGCCACGTCGAAACCGGCGGCGAGGATCGGGGCGAGCCGGCTGTCGAGGTCGGTGTCGTCGACCTCGGTGCCGTCGTCGGCGGTGAGTACGACCAGGTCGGGGACGGCGGCCGCGGCGGGCACCACGACCTGCACGGGCCCGTCGTCGGTGAGCGGATAGCGGGTGCGCAGCGATTCGTGCCGGGTGACGACATCGCCGATGGCGTGGTGCAGCGCCGCCTGGTCGAGCCGGCCGGACAGCCGCAGGGCGACGGCGATGTTGTAGGCCGGGGAGGTGGTGTCGAACTGGTTGATGAACCACATGCGTTGCTGCGCCGGGGACAGCGGGATCGGGTCGGGTCGTGGCCCGGCCACGGGCGCGCCGCGGCCGGCGCCGGCGCGGTCCGGCTGGTCGAGTTGGGCGGCGAGATCGGCGACCACCGGATGATCGAAGATCTCCCGGATGCCGAGGTCGCTGCCGGTGTCCGCGGCCAGGCGCGCCGCGGCACGCATGGCGAGCAGGGAGGTGCCGCCGAGGTCGAGGAAGTGATCGTCGGCGCCGACCGGGCCGACGCCGAGCAGGTCGGCGAAGACGGTGGCGACGAGCTGTTCGGTGGGGGTGCGCGGCGCCCGGTAGCCGCCCGTGGCGGTGGCGGCCGGTGCGGCGGGCAGCGCGGCCCGGTCGAGTTTGCCGTTGGGGCCGACCGGCAGCGCGTCGAGGACGACGAGGGCGGCGGGCACCATGTAATCCGGTAGCCGGGAGGCGAGGGCGGCGGTGACCGCGACGGTGTCGATGCTGCGGCCCGGGGCGGGCACGAGATAGCCGGTGAGCCGGTCGTCGGCGCCGTGGTGGACGAGCACCACCGCCTGCCCGATCTCGGCGCGGGCGCGCAGCACCTGCTCGATCTCCCCGAGCTCGATGCGCAGACCGCGGATCTTGACCTGGAAGTCGGTGCGCCCCAAGTACATCAGGGCACCGTCGGCGCGGCGGGTGGCCAGATCCCCGGTGCGGTACATCCGTTCGCCCGGCACCCCGAAGGGGTCGGCGACGAACCGGTCGGCGGTCAGGGCGGGGCGGTCGAGATAGCCGCGGGCGAGCTGGATCCCCGCGAGATACAGTTCGCCGGCGGCGCCGGCGGGCACCGGATGCAGCCGCGCGTCGAGCACATAGGTGCGGGTGTTCCACACCGCCCGGCCGATCGGCACCGCCCCCTGGTCGGTGTCGGTGGTGGTCCAGGCGGTGACGTCCACCGCGGCCTCGGTGGGCCCGTACAGATTGTGCAGGGCGGTGTGCGGCAGCGCCTCCCGCAGCGTCGCGGCGGTCTCGGCGGGCAGCGCCTCCCCCGACGCGAACACGTGCCGCAGCGACCCGCCGCCGGTCGGGGCGCTACGCAGGGCGTCGACGAACACCGCGAGCATCGACGGCACGAAATGCGCCACGCTGACCCGCTGCTCGGTGAACAGCCGCAGCAGATAGCCGGGATCGCGGTGCCCGCCGGGGGCGGCGACGACCAGCCGCGCCCCGACCTGCAGCGGCCAGAAGAACTCCCATACCGACACGTCGAAGGTGGCGGGGGTCTTCTGCACCACCGTGTCGGCCGCCGACAGCGGATAGGTGTGCTGCATCCAGCGCAGCCGGTTGACGATCGCCGCGTGCGGCACCGCCACCCCCTTGGGGCGGCCGGTGGAGCCGGACGTGAAGATCACGTAGGCCAGATGCGCGCCGGTCGGTTCGGGCCGCTCCGCCGGGGTCAGGGCCGCCGGGGATTCGTCGTCGAGATCGAGCCGGTCGATCCGCAGCACCGCCGCGCCGGTGTCCGGCAGCGCGGCGGCGACGTCGCCGGTGGTGAGCACCGCGATCGGGGCGGCGGTGCCCAGGACGTACCGCAGCCGCTCGGCGGGATGCTCCGGGTCGAGCGGCAGATAGGCGGCGCCGCTCTTGACGATCGCGTACATGCCGACGAGCAGGTCGAGGGAGCGCGGGGCGGCCAGGGCGATCACCCGGTCGGGTCCGGCGCCGGCGCGCAGCAGCCGCCGGGCGAGCCGGTTGGTGACCGCGTCGAATTCGGCGTAGCCGAGGGTGCGGCCGTCGACGGTGACGGCCGGGGTGTGCGGGGTCGCGGCGACCTGCGCGGCGAACACCGCCCCGAGGGTGGTGAGCGGCCCGGTGTCGGCGGTGGTGGCGTTCCACACCTCGAGGACGGTGCGGCGTTCGTCGGCGGTGAGCAGATCCACGTCGCCGACGGGCACCGCCGGGTCGGCGGTGACCGTCTCGAGCAGTCGCACGAGCCGCGCGGCGATCGCGGCGGCGGTGGTGTGGTCGAACAGGTCGGTGGCGTAGGACAGGGCCCCGCGCAGCCCGGTGGTGCGGCCGGTCTCGTCGGCGACCGCACCGAGCTGCAGATGCAGGTCGAACTTGGTGGTGTGCGTGTCGATCTCGGCGATGTCGACGTCGAGGCCGGGCAGGGTCAGGTGGGCGCCGGTGGTGTCGGCGAAGGCGAGCATCACCTGGAACAGCGGCGAGTACGCCGCCGAGCGGGCCGGCACCACCGCGTCGACGAGCCGGTCGAACGGCAGGTCGGTGTGCGCGAAGGCCGCCAGGTCGGTGTCGCGCACGGCGGTGAGGAACTCGGCGAAGGACAGTTCGGCGGGCACCGCGGTGCGCAGCGCGACGGTGTTGACGAACATGCCGACCAGATCGTCGAGGTGGGGGTGGCTGCGCCCGGCGACGGGGCTGCCGACGACGATGTCGTCGCCGCCGGACAGGCGGGCGAGCAGCACGGCGAGGGCGGCGTGCACGACCATGAACTCGGTGGCGGTGTGGGCGTGGGCGAGCTGCCGGATCCGCCCGTACAGCCCGGGATCGATCTCGACGTCGACGTCGGCGCCGCGGAAGGACTGCTGCGGCGGGCGGGGCCGGTCGGTGGGCAGCGCCAGCAGGTCGGGGGCGCCGGCGAGGATCCCGCGCCAGTGGTCGAGTTGCCGGGCGGCGCGGGAGGCGGGGTCGTCGAGGTCGCCGAGCAGCTCGGCGGACCACAGGGTGTAGTCGGCGTACTGCAGCGGCAGCGGCGCCCAGTCGGGGGCGGTGCCGGCGGCGCGGGCGGCGTAGGCGGTGACCAGATCCCGGGCCAGCGGCGCCAGCGACGCCCCGTCGGCGGCGATGTGGTGCACCACCACGGCGAGCACGTGCTCGTCGGCGGCGACGCGGAACAGCCGCATCCGCAGCGGCGGGTCGACGGTGACGTCGAAGCCGGCCGCGACCACCGCGGCGACGTGGGCGTCGAGATCGGCGGTGGTGGTCGGGGTGAGGTCCACGGCGAGCGCGTCGACGGGCAGCACCTGCTGGATCGGTCCGGCGGGGGTGGCCGGGTAGACGGTGCGCAGCGCCTCGTGCCGGTCGAGCACATCGG
Organism: Rhodococcus sp. B50; assembly: GCF_013602415.1. Classification (NCBI taxonomy): domain Bacteria; kingdom Bacillati; phylum Actinomycetota; class Actinomycetes; order Mycobacteriales; family Nocardiaceae; genus Rhodococcus; species Rhodococcus sp. B50. The sequence goes on from NZ_WPAG02000002.1 coordinate 922,299, forward strand.
TGGTCGCCGCGATCAGCGCCGCGTGGTCGAGGTCGCCGCGCAACCGCAGCGCGACCGGGATGTTGTAGGCGGCGGAGGCCGGGTCGAGCTGGTCGACGAACCACAGGCGTTGCTGGGCGGCGGAGACCGGGACGGGGTGCGGGCGCGGGTGCACCGGGGTCGGGGCGGGCCGGTCGAGGTCGTCACCGGCGGGCAGGTTCGCGGCCAGCGCCCGCACGGTGGGGGCCTCGAACAGCGCCCGCACCCCCAGATCGGTGCCGAAGGCGTCGTTGATGCGCGAGACCACCCGGGTGGCGACCAGCGAGTTGCCGCCGAGCTCGAAGAAACTGTCGTCGGCGCCGACTTCGGCGACGCCGAGCTGGTCGGCGAAGATCGCGGCGAGGGCGGTCTCGGTCGGTGACATCGCCGCGCCGCCGGCGCCGCCGAAGACCGGTTCGGGCAGCGCCTTGCGGTCGAGTTTGCCGACGGCGGTCAGCGGGATCTCGTCGAGCACGACGATCGCGGCGGGCACCATGTGGGCGGGCAGCCGCTCCGCCAGCGCCGCGGACAGCCGCTCCGGGTCGAGGGTGCAGCCGGCGTCGGGGAGCACGTAGGACACGAGCATCTGTTCACCGGAGGGCGCGGCGCGGCCGAGGGTGACGGCGAAGGCGACGTCCGGCCGGTCGCTCAGGGCGGCGTCGATCTCGCCGAGTTCGATGCGGAAACCGCGGATCTTGACCTGGAAGTCGGAGCGGCCCAGATATTCCACGGTCACCGCGTGGGCGGGATGACGCGGGTCGGGGCTGCGCCAGCGGGTGACGTCGCCGGTGCGGTACATGCGGGATCCGGGCGGACCGAAAGGATCGGCGACGAAGCGGGTGGCGGTCAGGCCGGGACGGTCGTGATAGCCGCGAGTCACCCCCGGTCCGGCGATGTACAGTTCCCCGGCCACTCCGGCGGGCACCGGGTGCAGCCGGCCGTCGAGGATCAGTTCGTCGATGCCGCACACCGGGTGGCCGATGGTGACGATCTGTCCCGGCACCAGCAGGTCGGTGATGTTGCAGACGATGGTGGTCTCGGTGGGCCCGTACGCGTTGTACATGCGCCGGCCGGGTGCCCAGCGCGCCACCAGCTCCGGGGGACACGTCTCCCCCGCGACGGTGACCGCCTCGCACTCGACGCCGGTCGGATCGACCGACGCCAGCGCGGCGGGGGTGGAGAACAGGTGGGTGACGTGTTCGCGGCGCAGCAGCGCGGCCAGTTCGTCGCCGCCGTAGATGTGGGCGGGCACCACCACGAGGGTCGCGCCGATGCCGAAGGCGGTCATGTACTCGAAGATCGAGGCGTCGAAGCTCGGTGAGGAGAAATGCGACACCCGCGCCGCCGGGGGCGGGGCCAGGCGAGTGTGCAGGGTCGCCGACAGGTTCGCCAGGCCGCGGTGCGGGACCACCACGCCCTTGGGGCGGCCGGTGGAGCCGGAGGTGTAGATCAGGTAGGCGGGGTGGTCGAACAGCAGCGTGACCGGTCGGTCGTCGTCGGTGACCGGGTCGGCGCTCGCCTGCCCGATCCGCGCGTCGAGGTCCGGGTCGTCGAGGACCAGCCAGGGCACCGTGTCGGGCAGGATGTCGCGGTGCGCGGCGGTGGTCAGACCCAGCATCGCACCGCAGTCGGTGAGCATGTACTCGATGCGTTCGGCCGGATAGTTCGGGTCGACGGGCACGAAGGCGGCCCCGGACTTGGCGACCGCCCAGATCACGGCCACCGATTCGAGGGAACGCGCGATACCGACGGCGACGAATGTCTCCGGGCCGGCACCGGCGGCGACGAGGACGCGGGCGAGCCGGTTGGACCAGGCGTCGAGTTCGCCGTAGGTCAGGCGCCGGCCTTCGCACACCACCGCGTCGGTGTCCGGCACGACCGCGGCGACCGCGCACAGGATCTCCGGCAGGGTCTGCGCGGAGCGGGCTGGGTCACCGTGGGCGGGGACCAGCCCGGCCACCTCGTCGCCGCCGATGAACGGCAGGTCCCCCGCGGGCAGGTGCGGCTCGGTGAGCACCGCGGTCAGGGCGCGGCCGAGCCGCCGCCCGGTGGTGGTGGCGGTGCCCGCGTCCACCTGGTCGGGCCGGTAGCCGGTGCGGACCCGCAGGGCGGTGTCGGTGGTGTCGATCGCCACGTGCAACGCCGCGTCCGCAGCCGTGGGCGACGCCGCGTCCGCGGCCGTGGGCATCGCCGCGTCCGCGGCCGTGGGCATCGCCGCGTCCGCGAGCACGGCGGGTGGGACGGGGTCGTCGAGGGACAGCACCACCGGGACCGACGGGGCGAGGGAGGCGAGCACGGCCGGGTCGACGTCCGCGTGGGCGATGAGGTCCGTGCCGAGGGTGCGGACGCGGCGCACCAGCTCGGCGAAGGGTTCGGCCGGGTCGATACGGACGCGCAGCGGCAGCACCACACCGTCGTGGGTGAGGCCGACGAGGACGTCGTCGTGGCCGGTCAGCCGGGCGGTGAGCACCGCGGTCGCGGCGTGCAGCACCGCGGCGACCGTGATGTCCGGGGCGCCGCCCTCGGCGGTGGCGAAACGCGCGGCGAGCGCCGCGGCGGTCACCGCCAAGCGGTCCTCGACGTCGGCGGGGGTGTCGGTGCCGGGCGCGGTGACCGGGCGGGGCAGCTCCAGCCGCTCGGGGGCATCGGCGAGCACCGTGCGCCAGAAGCCGGCGGTGGCCGCGGCGCGGCGACGCTGCGCCGCGAGCGTCACGCTGGCCGGATGGATCGCGGTGACCGCACGGTCGGGTGCGCTGCGCAGGAAGTCGCCGAGCAGGTCGACGAACCGATCGTGGTGGGTGCGCAGTTCGTCCTCGTCGTAGCGGTGCGGGTTGCCGCGGAAGTCGAGGTAGGTCCGGGCCGGGTCGCCGCTCTGATAGATGTTGACCAGCAGGTCCTCGACGGGACCGGAGGTCATGATGTGGAATTCGCCGCGGATGTCGCCGAGCACGATCTCCTGCCGGAACAGCATGACGTTGACCATCGGCCCGGCATAGCGGTACGGGTCGCCGGCCGCGCCGGTCTCGCGGCGGATGTCCTCGAGGCTGAACCGTTGGTGCCGCAGCGCCCCGGTGAGCTCGAGCTGCACCCGTCGCACCAGATCGGTGCGGGTGTCACCCGGCTCGAGGAAGATGTGCAGCGGGGCGGTGTTGACGAGCATGCCGCCGGAGCGGCGGGCCGTGGCGGTGGTGCGGGCGAAGACCGGCAGGTTGATCATCACGTCGTCGCGGCCGGTCATGCGGGCCAGATAGCACGCGAACGCCGCGACCACCGCGGCCGTGGACGACAGGCCGGGCTCGTCGTCCACGGCGGTCAGGGCGTCGACGAGTGCGTCGGGCAGGGTGCGGCTCGACAGCAGCGACACCGCGGCGGTGGGGGCGTCGCGCCGGGCCAGGGTGGAGCCGTCCTCGAGTCCGGCGACCCGATCGATCCAGTAGTCGCGGTCGGTGCGGTAGCGCTCGGAGGTGCGGTACTCGCGGTCCCAGTCGTAGAGGGCGCGCAGGTCGGCGGCGCGGGACGGTTCGGGTTCGCGGCCCTGCACCTCCGCGGTGTACAGCGCGGCGATCCGGTTGACCATCGTCATCGCCGCGAACCCGTCGAGGGCGACGTGGTGGATGCGGGCGTACCAGAGGAACCGCTCGTCGGCGACCCGCAGGATCGTCATGTTCACCAGCAGGTCGGTGGCCAGATCGACCGGGGTGGCGTAGTCGGCGGTCATCCAGGCGTGTGCCGCCGCCATCGGGTCGGGTTCGGCGCGGAAGTCGAGCAGCGGGATCTTGTTGCGCTCCTCGACCGTCGGGTCGACGTACTGGACGGGCTCGCCGTCGACGTCGACGACCCGCAGATAGGCGGACTGGAACTCGGCACCGGCGCGATACCCGCAGCGGCGCAGCAGATCCAGGTCCGGCACACCGTGCAGATCCACATACTGCGCGATGCACACGGGTACCTCGGGTGCGAGCTGCTGCGCGAACCAGATCGCCCGTTGCGCGGACGACAGTGGAAAAGCTCCGGCCGGTATCTGCGGACGACGGTGTCGCAGCGACATGTCCCCTCCGAAAGCGATGTTGTTGGCCGTGATCGGCGTGTGTCCCCCGACATCGCGTGCGAGGGGCGACCCCGGCGCCACCGGGCGTGCGGCGCCGCGATCGGACCCCCGTTCGATCGTGTGTTCCCGTGTGACCGGGAACACACAACAAGCTAGACCACCTGTCCGGGCGGTACGACCGGATTGCCGCGACGATCGCGCCACCATCCGCCGCAGCGCCTCCCGCGTGCGTCCCGCGCCGCCGCGGCGACCCCCCGGAAGCGGGAGTGACCTCGGAAATCGTTCCCTCCACACGGCTTTCGTCGCGTTTCGATAACGTTTTCCCGGTGGGCGGGAGGATTGTCCTGTTCGTGACGGCCGTGACGATCGGGAACGCGTGTGAACCCGGATCGCGCTCGTCCGAAACGCCCCGAAACCGGACAGCTCTCCTTATTCTCGAAGCCGGCCGTCATCTTCGTGGCCCCGCGCCGCGACCCGTACGTGACCGGATCGCGACCGGATCGTCTCGCCCCGCCCGCTCGCCCCGACTCGAAGGAGCCCGAGATGTTGCGTCGCCGATCCGCACCGTTCGTCACCGCCCTGCTCGCCGCCGCCCTGCTCGCGGTGCCGGCCCAGGCCGCCGCCGATCCCGCCCCACCGGGGGTGCCGCTCGACCGGTTGCGCGCGCAGGTCGCCGACTCCCCCGAGACCCTCGCCGCGCTCGAACGGCTCGTCGCCGACTCCGGCTCGGCGAATCCGTTCGCGCCGCCGCCGAAGAACATCCCGCAGCCGTTCACCGCGCCCGCCCCGACCGTCGGTCCCGGCTGCGGCGGCGGCTTCGTGCCGTTCGCGATGACCAACGCGTGGGTGCATCCCGGCCCGCACGGTCAGGTGCCGTTCGGGGCGATCGAGGTGTTCGTCGAACCGACCGCCGGGGCGCCGGTCGCCGGCTCGGACCTGAAGTTCGTATGGATGAACATGGAGAACTTCCGCGCCGGGGTCGCGACCCTCGCCGACAACGGGGGCGGACTGCAATCGACGGTCATCGACACCGGTCCCGGCGCCGTGATGGGCGCCCTGTTCGGCTCCCTGCAGTACACGAACGGGGCGTTCTGCCAGGTCGTCTACACCATGGGTGGGTTCTTCGCCTGAGCCCGCGCGGGCGTGGCGGGCGTAACAGCGCAGGCGTTCGGCGTCAGCGCAGGCGTTCGGCGTCGCGGGCCAGGTCGAGCAGCTCCGCGCACAGCGCGGTCAGTTCGCCGGCGGCAGCGCCCTCGGCGACCGCGGTGGCCACGTCCTCGGCGGCGCAGCGCACCCGGAACGCGCGGTCGGCGAGCGCCTCGACCTCGGCGGCGGTGAGCACCACCGCGTCCTCGGGCAGGCCGGCACGGCGGGTGCTGCTGCGCTGCTCGTAGGCGCGCTGTCGGCACGACTGGCGGCAATAGCGTCGCCGCCGCCCGGTGCCGATCTCCGGTACCGGGCGCCCGCACCACAGGCACGTGCTCGCTCGCGTGTCACGTCCGGTCACGAGCGTCACTGTACTGCCCGGCCGTACCCGCAGCGGGGCTGCGCCGACACCGGGCGCGCGGCAGTGCGGCGGGTCGGTAGACTGGCACCTCGGCTCCTCGGTGGGCCGCGGGAACGGAATCGGCTCCGCCGACGTTGAGCACAGTGGACGTCGAGCTCGGCGTCGATGCCGCACGGCATCGTCACCCGGGCGGAGCACACAAGGAAGGACACCACCATGGCAGATCGTGTACTGCGAGGCAGCCGACTCGGGGCGGTGAGCTACGAAACCGACCGCGACCACGATCTGGCGCCGCGGCGAATCGCGCGCTACCGCTGCGACAACGGCGAAGAATACGACGTGCCGTTCGCGGACGACGCGGAGATCCCCGGCACCTGGATCTGCAAGAACGGGCTCGAGGGCACCCTGGTCGAGGGCGCCGCGCCGGAGCCGAAGAAGGTCAAGCCGCCGCGCACCCATTGGGACATGCTGCTCGAGCGCCGCTCCGTCGAGGAACTCGAGGACCTGCTCAAGGAGCGCCTGGACCTGCTCAAGGCCAAGCGCCGCGGCGCCTGACAGCCGGCCGCTCACTCGCACGTGTGCCGCCCCGGACGATCGTCCGGGGCGGCACACGTCGTTCCGGGCCCGGAACCCCGCTCGGCACGTGCGGGTGGTGCCGCGAATTCAGTTGCGGCCCCGCCACGAATCGATCAATCGTCGATATCGGCCTTCCGGTGCGTGCAATCATGATCGCACGCCGATCGATCATGATCGGCACGCCCGATCCGCGACCCCGCGCCGGTCTTCCGGCGGGTCGCTCGCAAGGGGGTGAGTGTCCGTGACCGACCGTCACCACACCGCGGCGGAGGTGCCGCCGGCACAGGCCGCCGCCGACGAATTGGCCGATCTGCGAGCCGAACTCGACGACATCGACCGGGCCCTGCTCGACGGGGTCCGGGCCCGCCTCGAGGTGTGCGGACGCGTCGCCGAACTCAAGCAACGCCACGGCCTCGACGTGATGCAACCCGGTCGCATGGAGGTGGTGCACCGCCGCGCCCAGGACTACGCGCACCGGCACGGCCTGTCCGGCGACTTCGTGCGGTCGCTGTACACCCTGCTCATCGACGAGGCCTGCCGGGTCGAGGACCACATCGTCGCCGGCAGCGACGCCGCGGACCCCATCCACTCCGGTCGCCGCGGCGTCGACGGCACGAACTGAGGTCGCCGTGTCCGCGCCCCGCCCGATCCGCACATTGTTGATCGACAACTACGACTCGTTCACCTACAACCTCTACGACCTGCTCACCCGCGTCAACGGCATCCCGCCGCGGGTGATCACCAACGACCGCAGCTGGGACGAACTCGCCGCCGAACCGTTCGACAACATCGTGATCTCCCCCGGCCCGGGCCGACCCGACCGGGCGCGGGACTTCGGGATCAGCGCCCGCGCCCTCACCGACGCCGGGGTGCCGCTGCTCGGGGTGTGCCTCGGCCACCAGGGGCTGTGCCAGCTGTTCGGCAGCGCCGTGGTCACCGCCCCCGAACCGGTGCACGGCCGCACCAGCCCGATCCTGCACGACGGCACCGGCCTGTTCACCGGCCTGCCCTCGCCCTTCGAGGCGGTGCGCTACCACTCGCTGATCGCCGATCCGGTCCCCGACGATCTCGACGCCACCGCCCGCACCCCGGACGGGCTGCTCATGGCCGTCGCGCACCGGCACCGCCCGTTGTGGGGGGTGCAGTTCCATCCCGAATCGATCGGCACCGCCCACGGCGCGCAACTGCTCGCCAACTTCCGCGACGCCACCCCGGCGCGCAGCCCGATCACCGTCACCCCGGCCGCCGCCCCGGAACCGGCGGCCGAGCCGGCCCCGCGATATGTGCTCGCCAGCCGCCGGCTCCCGCTGCACCCCGACCCGTCCGCGGTGTACGAGGCGGTCTTCGCCCCCGGCCCGCACGGCTTCTGGCTCGACGGCAGCGCCGCCCTCGACCCGCAGTCACGGTTCACCGTCCTCGGCAACGGCGCCGGCCCCCGCGCCGACTATCTGACCTACCGGGTCGGTGAGGGCATCGTGCGCGAACACCGCGCCGACGGCACCGTCGAGGAACACCGCCGCACCGTCTTCGACCATGTGACCGCCCGCCTCGCGCAGCGCCGCGTCGCCCCGCGCAACGACCTGCCGTTCGGGTTCGCGCTCGGCTACGTCGGCTATCTCGGCTACGAACTCAAGGCCGACGCCGGTGGTCAGCTCGTGCACACCTCCCCCCACGCCGATGCCGCGCTGGTGTTCGCCGACCGGGCGGTGGTCGTCGACCACGACGGCCGCTGCTGCTATCTGCTGGCCCTGACCGAGGACGCCGACGATCCCGCGACCGGCGCCTGGTTCGACACGACCGCCGCGATCCTGGCGGCGCTGCCCGAACCCGCCGACGAACAGACCCCGGTGCCTCTGGTCGGCGCGGACGGCGGCCCGCAGTTGCGGCTGCGGCACTCCCCGCAGCGCTATCTCGATCTGATCGCCCAGTGCCAGAACGAAATCCGCAGCGGCGAGACCTACGAGGTGTGCCTGACGAACACCGTCACCGTCGACGGCGGCATCGACCCACTGAGCACCTACCGGGTGCTGCGACGGATGAGCCCCACCCCCTACAGCGCACTGCTCGACTTCCCCGAGGTGGCGGTGCTCAGCGCGTCCCCGGAACGTTTCCTGCGTATCGACGCCGACGGCACCGTCGAATCGAAACCGATCAAGGGCACCCGCCCGCGCGGCCGCACCCCCGGCGAGGACACGGCGCTACGGGAAGACCTGCAGGCCAGCGAGAAGGACCGCTCCGAGAACCTGATGATCGTCGACCTGGTGCGCAACGACCTGTCCCGGGTGTGTGTGCCCGGCTCGGTGCACGTGCCGGCGCTGTTCGCGGTGGAAACCTATGCGGCGGTGCACCAGCTGGTGTCCACGGTGCGCGGCACCCTGCGGCCGGAGGTCTCGGCGGTGGACTGTGTGCGCGCCGCCTTCCCCGGCGGGTCGATGACCGGTGCCCCGAAGCTGCGCACCATGGAAATCATCGACAAGCTCGAGGACGGCCCGCGCGGGGTGTACTCCGGAGCGATCGGCTATCTGTCCCCGACCGGCGCCGCCGACCTGTCGGTGGTCATCCGCACCCTCGTCGCCACCGCCCACGAGGTGACCTTCGGCATCGGTGGGGCGATCGTGGCGTTGTCCGATCCGGCCGACGAACTCGACGAGACCCTCGTCAAGTCCGTGGTGATGCGCCGCTGCCTCGCCGCCGCCCGCGACACCGCCACCGCCCGCGACACCGCCACCGCAACCGACGCCGGCTCCGCAACCGACGCTGCGGCCGGGACGGGGGCCGGGTGCGTCGACGGGCCGCCGGTGCTGCCCGGGCGGGCCGGACCGTGACCGTCCCCGGCCGGGTGGTCGTCGCCGGCGGATGCGGCGCCGTCGGCGTCCTGCTCGCCGATGCGCTGCGCGAGACCGGCCGTGAGGTGCTCGTCGTCGACCCGGCCGCCGACCCGGCCACCCCCGGAATGCTGCGCGCCGATCTGACCGCCCCCGACACCGCCCTCGCCGCCGCCCTCGGCGACGCCGACCTCGTGATCCTGGCCGTCCCCGACGTGATCGCCGGGGCCGCCCTGCCGGTGCTGGCGCGGTTGCTGCCCCCACACACCCTGCTGGTGGAGACCTTGTCGGTGAAGACCCCGATCGCCGCGGCGCTGCACACCTACCGGCCGGGCGCACCCGCGCTGGGCATCAACCCGATGTTCGCCCCCGACCTCGGTCTGCCCGGCCGGCCGGTGCTCGCGGTGCGCCACCACGATGCCCCGGCCGCGGACGAGTTCGTGACGGCACTGCGCGCCTGGGGTGCCGGCGTGGTGGAGACCACCGCGGACGAGCACGACCGCATCACCGCCGCCGTGCAGGTGCTCACCCACGCCGCGATCCTCGCCTTCGGGATCGCCCTCGACCGGCTCGACGTGCCGGGCGTCGCCGCGCGGGTCGCCGCGCCCCCGCACACCGTGCTGCGGGCGCTGCTCGCGCGCCTCACCGGCGGCACCGCCGAGGTCTACCACGACATCCAGCGCACCAACCCGTATGCCGCCACCGCCCGTCGCGCGCTCGCCGAGGCGGTCGCCGACCTCGACGCCGCCACCGACGCGCTGCCCGACTTCGCGGTGCTGCTCGACCGGGCCCGCACCGCGCTCGGCGACGGGCAGCCCGCCGCCGCCGAGCTGTGCGCGCAGCTGTTCGCGACGCTGCCGCGGGATCCGGGGGCGGTGGACTCCTCCCGCGAGGAAAGGAGCCGGACGTGACCGAGTCCGACATCCCGGGTGTGCAGCTGCGCGCGCCGGAACTCCCGCAGCACGATCCGTCCGATCCGGCCGAGAGCGCGGTGATCGCCGGACTGGTCCGGTCCTGGCCGCGCCGCGCCGCGGTGAAGAAACCCGAGGTGGATCTGGATGCGCTGTTCGAACCGCACCGCGCCGACTTCCCCGAGCAGATGCTGCCCTTCGCCGAGCATCCGCGCTATCTGGCGCTGGACGAGCCGCCGCGGGCGCGGCTGCGGGCATGGGCGTGGATCGCCTACAACAAGAGCGTCGTCGACATCGAGCAGCACGTCGTCAATCCGGGCTTCGGGTTGATCATCGACGACGTGTTCGGGTTCGGGCCGTCCGACCGGGTGGTGACCGGGGTGCTGCAGGCGATGGTCGACGAGCAGTACCACACCCTCATGCACCAGCAGGCCAACGCGCTGACCCGCCGCCGCCGCGGCTGGGCGTTGCCGGAGTCGGTGCTGCCGGGGTGCCCGACGGTGCGGGAGCACCGCGCCGCGGTCGCCCGGGCGGAGGATCCCCGGGCGGCGGCGCTGGTGCAGCTGGCGTTCACCACCGTCGCGGAGACCTCGATCAGCGCGTATCTGGCGTTGCTCACCACCGACCCGCAGGTGCAGCCGGTGAACCGCGCGACCGTGGCCGTGCACCGCCGCGACGAGCTGTGCCATGCCTCCCTCGCCGGCGGGTTGCTCACCGCTGTGCTCACCGAACTCGACGACGTCGATCGGGTGCGGTTGCTCGACGCGCTCGGCGCGGCGGTCGCCGCGTTCACCGGCGCCGACACCTCCACCTGGGCGGCGATCATCGCGCACGAGAACATTCCGGGTGGCGACGAACTCGTCGCCGACACCATCGCGGTGAGCGAGGGCCGGCCGGTGGTGCAGGACTGCACCGCCATCCGCCGGCTGTGCGGGGGCTTGGGGCTCGGGGAGGAACTCGACGCCCGCTGGCCCTGGCGCCGCTGAGCGGGCCGGCTCAGCGGCCGAGCAGTGCCCGCAACCGCGCGAGCCGGCTGCGCAAGCCCCACACGGTGACCCGCACCAGGGCCTCCTGCACGATGTTGCCGTTCATCTTCGACTCGCCGATCTCCCGTTCGGTGAACGTGATGGGCACCTCGGCGACGGTGAACCCGGCCTGCAGGGTGCGCCACGCCAGATCCACCTGGAAGCAGTAGCCGTGCGAGGCGATCGCGTCGAGGTCGAGCTTCTCGAGCACCTCCCGGCGATAGGCGCGGTAACCGCCGGTGATGTCCTGGATCGACACCCCGAGGGCGAGCCGCGAGTAGATGTTGCCGCCGCGCGAGAGCACCTCGCGGTGCCACGGCCAGTTCACCACCGTGCCGCCGGGCACATAGCGGGAGCCGAGCACCAGATCGGCACCGGCGTCGACCTTCTCGAGCAGCAGGTGCAGCTGTTCGGGGGCGTGGCTGCCGTCGGCGTCCATCTCCACGAGCACCGTGTAGTCGTGTGCCAGACCCCACCGGAAACCGGCGATGTAGGCGGCGCCGAGGCCGTTCTTCTCGGTGCGGTGCAGCACCGCGATGCGTTCGTCGGCGGCGGCGAGTTCGTCGGCGAGGGCGCCGGTGCCGTCGGGGCTGCCGTCGTCGACGACGAGGACGTGGGTGTGCGGCAGCGCGGCGTGCAGCCGGGTGATGATCCGACCGAGGTTCTCCCGCTCGTTGTAGGTCGGAATGATCACCAGGGTGCGGGCGCTGGGTGCGCTGTCGTTCCCGGCCGGCGTTGCCGCTGCCATCAGAGGTCCTCCTTGTCGAACCGGCCACCGGCCGGTGCTCCTGCTGCGCCGGTGCTGGTTCGAGCTGCCGCACCGGCCTTCTCCCGCCGCCCCCGCACCAGGGCGAGACCGGCGGCGGCCACGGCCGCGGCGCAGAGCAGAAGCTCCGGCGCCGCTCCGAGCCGACTAGCCAGCGTAACGTCTGCGCGCACGGGCACCTGCGCCACCAGGGCATCGGGCACGAACAGCGGTGTGCTCTGCTGCACCCGGCCGTCCGGGGCGACGATCGCGCTGACCCCGCTGGTCGCCGCGACCACCACGGCCCGGCCGTGCTCGACGGCCCGCAGCCGTGACATCGCCAGCTGCTGGTAGGTCATCTCGGTGTCGCCGAAGGTGGCGTTGTTCGTCGGCACCGCCAGCAGCTGCGCGCCGGCGTCGATCGAGTCGCGGAACGCCCGGTCGAAGGCCACCTCGTAGCAGGTCGCCACCCCGATGTCGATGCCGCCGGCGGTGACGGTGCCGTCCCCGTCGCCGGGCACGAAATAACCCGCCCGGTCGGCGTACTCGGAGAACAACCGGAAGAACGAGCGCCACGGCAGATACTCGCCGAACGGCTGGATGATCTTCTTGTCGTGCCGCTCCCCCGGCCCGGTCTGCGCGTCCCACACGATCACCGAATTGGTGGTGGTGCCGTCCCCGTTGATCAGCACCGCCCCGACGAGGATCGGCGCGGCGATCGCGGCGGCCGCGGCGGTGATGTCGCGGGCGGCGTCGGCGTTGCGCAGCGGATCGATGTCCGAGGCGTTCTCCGGCCAGATCACCACGTCCGGGGCCGGGGCCCGCCCGGCGGCGACATCGTCGGCGAGTTCGAGGGTGCGGGCGACGTGATTGTCGAGCACCGCCTTGCGTTGGGCGTTGAAGTCCAGGCCCAGGCGCGGCACGCTGCCCTGGATCGCCGCGACCGTCACCGTCGACGACTCCTCGGTGGGGGTGCGCACCAGCGGCCACGCCGCCGCCGCGAGCAACGGGCCGAGCAGGCTCACCGCGACCGGCACCGTCCAGGCCCGCGCGGCGCGGGGACGGTGGTAGGCGGTGAGGACGACGGCGGCGAGCCCGGCGCCGGTCGCGGCCACGGCGAACGACACCAGCGGGGCGCCGCCGACGACGGCGAGGGAGACGAACCAGCCGTCGGGTTGCCCGAACGCCAGGCGCCCCCACGGGAAGCCGCCGAACGGGACGCTCGACCGCAACCATTCGGTCAGGCTCCACGCCGCCGCGATCCACAACGGCGCGACCGGCAGGGACCGCAGGTGCACCACCAGCGCGCCGAACAGGCCGACGAAGACCGCCTCGGCGGCGGCGAGCGCCAACCACGGCAACGGACCGACGTACACCCCGATCCAGGGCAGCAGCGGCACCAGGAAACCGAGACCCGCGAGGTAGCCGTAGCCGAAACCGGCGCGTCGCCGCATCGGTACTGCAACCAATACACCGATCAGGAGGGCGAGCCCGACGGGGGCGAGGAACCACAGCGGGCGCGGCGGGAACGACGCGAACAGCAACAGTCCCGCGACGACGGCGGCCGACGCCCGCAGTGCGACGCCGCGCACCGTCCGCGCGGTGACCGCCGCGAAAGGCCGGCCGGTCACCGCGCGTACACGACCCGGCCGCGGTGCACACTGCGCACCAGCACCGGATCGGCGGTGCCCGGGGTGAGATCCGGCAACGGCGCCACCCGCGACCGCGGATCCGTCGACCAGCGCTGCACCGAGTCCTTCGGGGCGGCGACCACCAACTCCCCCACCTCCCAGATCGCATACGATGCCGGCGCGCCGGGATCGAGGGTGCCGGCCATGCCGTCGCGCACCCCTCCGGCCCGCCACGCCCCGCGGGTCGCGGCGGCGAACGCCGCCCGCGGGGAGATGCCGCTGCCGTCGGTGCGGTGGTGCACCGCCGCCCGCAGCATCGGCCACGGCCGCGGCGCCGTCACCGGCGCATCGGAGCCGAACGCCAGCGCCAGGCCGGTCGCGGCCAGCGACGCGAACGCGTTCAGCGCCGCCGCGCGGTCGGCGCCGAGCCGCTGCGCGTACATCCCGTCCGGTCCGCCCCACAGGGCGTCGAAGCTCGGCTGCATGCTCGCGATCACCCCGTACCGCGACAACACCTCCGCCTGCGCGACCGTCAGCGACTCGACGTGCTCGAGCCGATGCCCGCGCGCGGCGAGCGCCGGTCCGCCGACCTCCGCGGCGACCGCCTCGAACGCCGCCACCGCGGCGGTGGTCGCGGCGTCACCGATGACGTGGAAACCGGCCTGGATGCCCGCCGACGTGCACGCGCGCACATGGGCGGTCAGCTCGTCCTCGGTCAGATAGGTGGTGCCGCAGCAGTCCGGCAGGTCGTCGTAGGGTCGGGCCAGCGCCGCGGTGTGCGAGCCGATCGACCCGTCGACGAACAGATCCCCGCCGAGCGCGGCGGCGCCGGTGGCGGCGAGCAGCTCCGCGGCTTCCTCGCCGGTGCGCACCGCCTGCCCCCAGTAGCCGCGCACCTGCACCGGATGGTCGGTGCCGAGCAGTTCGGTGAAGTCGTCGAGCCCGGAGATGTCGGGGCCGGCGCATTCGTGCACCGCGACGTAGCCGTGCGCGGCGAAATCGTCGAGGGCCGCCAGCCGGGCGCGGGCCCGCTGCGCGGCGGTCAGGCCGCGGCGGGCGGCGCCGCGCACCGCGTGGTGCGCCGCGGCGGTCAGCGGCTGCTGCGGATCGAAACCGGCCAGCTCGTCCAGGGGCTCGGCGGCGACCCGCAACGCGCTCGACGCCGCGGCCGAATGGGCGTCGATGCGGCCGAGGTAGACGAGCCGGGCGGGGGCGGCGGCGTCGAGGTCGGCGGTGCTCGGCGGGGTGGGGTCGGGCCAGCGGGTCTCGTCCCAGCCGTGCCCCCAGATCACCGCGTCGTCGTGCGCGTCGGCGTGCGCGCGCACCCGGCGCAGCGCGTCCTCGCGGTCCACGGCGTCGGTCAGGTCCAGCCCGGTCAGCGCCAGGCCGTGGCTGGTGGTGTGCACGTGGGTGTCGACGAAACCGGGGGCGACGAACGCGCCGTGCAGGTCGACGATCTCGGCGTCCGGGTGCAGGGCGCGGCCGGGCCGGTCCTGCCCGACCCACACGATGGTGCCGTCGGTGACGGCCATCGCGGTGGCATCGGGGGCACCGGCGCTGTAGATGCGGCCGCCGACGAGAAGCTGGGTGTGCGGTGCAGGGCTCACGGGTGCCCAGTCTGCCCGTTACCGCTCCTCGCGGCGGCGCGGGGTCTCCACGATCTCCCCTTCGAGCACGGTGCCGCGGTCGTCGACCTGCTCGGGCGCGGCCGGGCCGCCGGTCAGGTGCGGGGCGGCGCCGACGACGCTGTGATCGACGACCTGCCCGTCGACCACCACCAGCCGCGGCGCGGTGAACCCGGTGGTGCGGGCCCGCCGCGCGACCAGCGTGCGCACCGCCGGGCGCAGCGCGGCGCGGGTCGGCAGCAACAGCACCACCCCGAGCGCGGTGCTGACGATGCCGGGGATCAGCACCAGGGCGGCGCCGGCGCCGAGGAGCGCGCCGTCGGTGAGCACCCGCTCCGGGGAACTCGCGCGCGGCGCCCGGCCTGCGCGCAGTTCGCCGAGGCTGCGCAGCGCGCGGCGGCCCAGCGCGGCGAGCACGAGATAACCGGCGGCGCTGACGCCGAGGAAGATCAGCACGGTGGCGAGGGCACCGAGGGTGGAGCCGAGCCAGGCGAGCACCGCGATCTCCGCCACGATGTAGAGCACGAACAACAACGGGTACACGGCGGGATTTCCTTCCGTCGGCGACTTCTGTCCGGTCAACGAACGAACCGCCGGTTTTTCTCCCGGACCCGGCGACCGGATGCGGCCCGTGATCGAATGGCCGCCATGACTGCGGGTGACTGGGCGTTGCTGCTGACCGCCGCGACGGCCGCCGGCTGGGTGGACGCGGTGGTCGGCGGCGGCGGGCTGATCCTGCTGCCCGCGCTGTTCCTCGTCGCCCCGCAGTTGACACCGCAGGCGGCGCTCGCGACGAACAAGCTCACCGCGATCTGCGGGACCGGCGCCGCGGTGGTGACCTTCGCGCGGCGCATCCCGCTGCGCTGGTCGCTGCTCGGTCCGGCTGCGCTCGTCGCGGCGCTGGCCGCGGCGGCCGGGGCGGCGGCGGTCTCGCTCATCGACCGGGAGGTGTTCATCCCGATCGTGATGGTGGTGCTCGTCGCGGTGGCGGTGTTCGTCACCACCCGTCCGAAACTCGGGGCCGGCGGCACCCGCCGCCCGTCCACGCTGCGGCTGGTCACGGTGGTGGTGACGGCCGCGGCGGTGATCGGCTTCTACGACGGGATCCTCGGGCCGGGCACCGGTACCTTCTTCATCATCGTGTTCGCGGCGATGCTCGGCAGCGAATTCGTCACCTCGGCGGCGATGGCGAAGGTGCTCAACTTCGGCTCGAATCTGGGGGCGCTGGTGTTGTTCGCCCTCGGCGGGCATGTGTGGTGGACGCTCGGGTTGGCGATGGCGGTGTGCAATGTGGCCGGCTCGGTGCTCGGCTCCCGGATGGCGCTCGCGCGTGGCGCCGGCTTCGTGCGGGTGGTGCTGCTGGTCGTGGTGGTGGCCATGGTGATCCGGCTCGGCATCGAACAGTTCGGCTGAGCCGGCCGCGGTGGGTCGGTGCGGCAACCCCGGCACGGTGCGCACCGGCGATAGGGTGGGCGGGTGAGCGCGGTGGACGACGACTTCTTGGCCCTTCCGTTGCATGCGGCCGCCGACGCGGCGCTGACGGTGGCGCGCGCGGCGGGTGCGATCCACGCCGATGTGCGGGTGCATCGGATGCGGACCTGGACGAGCACCCTGCGTGACGGCGCCCTGCAGGCCGCGGTGGACGGCACCGACTGCGGGGTGGCGGTGCGGGTGCTGCTCGACGGCACCTGGGGGTTCGCCTCGCATCCGGTGCCCGGACCGGACGGCGCCGCCGATGCCGCGGCCCGCGCGGTGGCCGTGGCCCGCACCCTGCGCGCGTTGAATCGGGATCCGGTGCAGTGGGCCGACGAACCGGTCCACCGGGACGCGGTGTGGGTCTCGCCGTACGAGATCGATCCGTTCACCGTGCCCGCCGCCGAACGCATCGCGGTGCTCGAGGACTATTCGCGGCGGTTGCAGGATGCCACCGGGGTCGACCACGTCAGCGCCACTGTGATGCTGGTCAAGGAACAGAGCTTCTATGCCGATCTCGCCGGGTCGACGATCACCCAGCAGCGGGTGCGGATCCACCCGGACCTCGAGGCGACCCGCGTCGACCGGGAGGCCGGCACCTTCGAGTCGCTGCGCACCCTGGCCCCACCGACCGGCCGCGGCTGGGAGTACCTCGGCTCCGACCGGTGGTGGGACTGGAGCAGTGAGCTCGCCGAGCTGCCCGAGCAGCTCGCCGAGAAGGCGCAGGCCCCATCGGTGACCGCGGGCCGCACCGATCTGGTGATCGACCCGACGAATCTGTGGCTGACCATCCACGAATCGGTCGGGCACGCCACCGAATACGACCGGGCGATCGGCTACGAGGCCGCCTATGCCGGCACCTCCTTCGCCACCCCCGACCTGCTCGGCAGCCTGCGCTACGGCAGCGACGCCATGCACGTCACCGCCGACCGCACCGAACCGCACGGGCTGGCCACCGTCGGATACGACGACGACGGGGTCGCCGCCCAGTCCTGGGATCTGGTGCGGGCCGGGGTGTTCGTCGGCTACCAGCTCGACCGGGCGTTCGCCCCCAAGCTC
This sequence comes from Rhodococcus sp. B50, assembly GCF_013602415.1. Taxonomy (NCBI): domain Bacteria; kingdom Bacillati; phylum Actinomycetota; class Actinomycetes; order Mycobacteriales; family Nocardiaceae; genus Rhodococcus; species Rhodococcus sp. B50. The sequence goes on from NZ_WPAG02000002.1 coordinate 939,742, forward strand.
GGGGTGGCACGGTCGAACGGCTGCGCCTACGCCGACTCGGCGCATCACGTGCCGATCCAGCGGATGGCGAACGTGTCGCTGCAACCCGATCCGACGGTCGATCGCAGCACCGCCGATCTGATCGCCGCGGTCGACGACGGGCTGTACATCGTCGGCGATCGCAGCTGGTCGATCGACATGCAGCGGCACAACTTCCAGTTCACCGGGCAACGTTTCTACCGGATCCGCGGCGGCCGGCTCGCCGGGCAGGTCCGCGATGTCGCCTATCAGGCGTCGACCACCGAGTTCTGGGGTGCGCTCGAGGCGGTCGGCGGCGCGTCGACCTGGCGGCTCGGCGGGGCGATGAACTGCGGCAAGGCGCAACCCGGGCAGATCGCCGCGGTCTCGCACGGCTGCCCGTCCGTGCTGGTCCGCGGCGTGAACGTGCTCAACACGGTGCAGGAAGGTGGCCGATGATCCCCGGAGACCGACTCGTCGAGACGGCCCTGGCCGCCTCCCCCGCCGACGAGACCATCGTGATCGTCACCGACGGCGCCGAGGCGTCGCTGCGGTGGGCCGGCAACTCGATGACCACCAACGGGTCGGCGCGCGCCCGCAGCGCCACCATCGTCGCGATCCGCCGCACCCCCGGCGGGGCGCACTGCGGGGTGGTCACCGCCCCGATCGTCGACGCCGACGACCTCGCCTCGGTGGTCACCGCGGCGTGGGCGGCCGCCGAGCAGGCCCCGGCCGCGCCCGATGCGATGCCGCTGATCGACGGCGACGGCCCCGACCCGCACTGGGGTGATCCGGCGGTCGGCACCGATGTCGAGGTCTTCGCCCCGCTCCTCGACGGGCTCGCCGCCGGGTTCGACGACACCGATGCCCTCTACGGGTTCGCGCACCACCAGACGACGACCCTGTGGCTGGGTACCTCCACCGGGGTGCGGCGCCGCTGGGTGCAGCGCGACGGCTCGCTCGAGATCAACGGCAAACGCGGCGGCCCGACCGGGGCGAGCGCCTGGGTCGGGGCGGGCACCGGCGACTTCACCGACGTCGCCATGGACCCGTTGCGCAGCGAATTGGCGCGGCGGCTGGACTGGGCCGGCACCCGCGTCGACCTGCCCGCCGGCCGGTACGAGACGGTGCTGCCGCCGTCGGTGGTCGCCGATCTGCTGATCCCGCTGCTGTGGTCGCTCGACGGGCGTGGCGCCGAGGAGGGTCGCTCGGTGTGGGCGGGGACCGGCGGCACCCGCCTCGGCGAGCGGCTCGCGGCGCTGCCGGTGACGTTGACCTCCGATCCGGCCGCGCCCGGTCTCGGCTGTCCGCCGTTCGTGGTGGCCACCGCCTCCACCGACAGCGTCTCGGTGTTCGATACCGGCATGAGCGCCGGGCGGGTCGACTGGATCCGCGACGGCGCCCTGCACGCCTTGGCGTATCCGCGGGCCGCGGCCACCGAATTCGGGGCCGTCCCCACCGCGCCGGGGGAGAATCTGCTGCTCACCGGCGGCGGCACCGCCGATGTGGACGCCATGATCGCCCGCACCGAACGCGGTCTGCTGCTGACCACCGTCTGGTACCTGCGGGAAGTGGATCCGGCGGTGCTGTTGCTGACCGGTCTGACCCGCGACGGGGTGTATCTGATCGAGGACGGGCAGGTGCGGGCGGCGGTGAACAACTTCCGGTTCAACGAGTCCCCGGTGGATCTGCTCGGCCGCGCCACCGAGGTCGGTGCCACCGAACGCACCCTGCCGCGGGAATGGAAGGACTGGTTCACCCGCACCGCGATGCCGCCGATGCGCATCCCCGACTTCCACATGTCCTCGGTCAGCGCCGCCCACTGACGTCCGGTCCGGTCGGTGGACAGCCGCCGACCGGACCGGCGGTGGCTCAGAGCCGGTCGGCGAGTTCCTTGCCGATCTCCTCCGGGGTGACCGTCGGCTCGAAGCGGCGCACCACCGCACCCTGCGGGTCGACGAGGAACTTGGTGAAGTTCCACTTCACCTCGTCCGTGCCGATCGCCTCCGGGCGGGTCGTGCTCACGTGCTCGAACAGGAAACCGTGCTGCGGCCCGAAATCGCCGGGGGCCTCGCTGCGCAGGTGGCGGTAGAGCGGATGCGCGTCGTCGCCGTTGACGTCGAGCTTCGCGAAGACCGGGAAGGTGACGTCGAAGTTGACGCGGCAGAACTCCTGGATCTCGCTGTCGCTGCCCGGCTCCTGACCACCGAACTGGTTGCACGGGAACGCGAGGATCTGCAGGCCACGCTCACCGAATTCGCGGTGCAACGCCTCGAGCGCCTCGTACTGCGGGGTCAGACCGCATTTGCTGGCCACGTTGACGATCAGCAGATACCGGCCGGCGAAACGGCCGAGATCCTCGCTGCCGCCGTCGGCGGTGGCCACGGTGTACTCGTGCACGGACATGCGCTCTCCTGAAGGTGGGATCGAACAGGCTCGGCCCCGCGGGTGAGGCCGAGATCACCACGGACCCTACGGGATCGGGCGAACCGGAACGATCCGGACGCGCCCGGGCCGGGTTTTCAGTCCAGGTCGCGGACCCACCGGGCGGGGCTGCCCACATACACCGCGTTCGGCGTGCAGTCCGCGGTCACCAGCGAGTTCGTGCCGATCATCACGCCGGCGCCGATGGTCACGCCCGGCATGATCACCACACCCGACCCGATCCACGCGCCGTCCCCGATGGTCACCGGCTCCCCCGTCAACGTGGAGGCCCGCTGGTCGGCGGTGCCCATCCGGTGGCTGCTGGTGAGCACCCGCACGTGGTCGCCGATGAACACCCGCTCCCCGACGGTGATGTCGGCGACGGTGTCGAAATAGCAGCCGTGGTTGAGGAAACAGCCCGTGCCGAGGGTGAGCCGTCCCAGGCCCTGCACCACCACGCGGGTGTGGATCAGGCTCGGCGGCGTCGCGTCGACACCCGCGCGGCGCAACCACTTCCAGCGCCGCCGGCCGGACAGCAGCGGGTTGCTCGCGAGGGCCACCGCCACCGCCTGGGAGCGGTAGGTATGAGAGCGGGCCACAGCGCCTACCGACCGGCGGTCTCGTCGGCGGAGTCGAGCACACACGCCAGGCCCACGGTGCCGGTGCGGCCGCGGCGCAGCACACTGGCACCGACGATCAGCCGGCCGAGCAGCCCGTACTTGCGGGCGATCACCGACCGCGCGTGCGCCGAACCGTCGGCGTCGAGCACCTCCCCGCTGCCGGGCACCGCCGCCGACTTCGGGTTGCCGCGCGCGTCGCAGATCGCCAGGGACACCCGCGGATCGCGGCGCAGCCGCCGCACCTTGTAGGCATCGGCGACCGTCCACACCAGCAGCCGGTTCCCGTCGGGCGCCGCCCACACCGGGGTGCCCACCGCGCTGCCGTCCTTGCGGTAGGTGGTCAGCAGCACGTACTCGGCGGCGGCGAGGTCCGCGAATGTCGGGGTCGTCGAATCGGGCATGGATCCCACCCTACAAACCGCACGGTCCACCGGCACCGATCGTCCCGCTTCCGACGCGTTCTACCCTGGCGGGCATGGCCGATACCGCTGTCGACGTGCACCTGCCCGCCGGGCACCTGACCTCTGCGCAGGTGCAGTTGCTCGCCGAACTCGCCCACACCCACGGCGGCGGCGAACTGCACCTGACCGCCCACGCCCAGTTGCAGGTGCGCGGCGATCACGCCGCCATCGCCGCAGCTCTCACCGCCGCCGGCCTGACCGTCGATGTGCCCACCCGCGCACGGCTTCTCGTCTCCCCCCTCAGCGGCCGCATCGGCGGGCACCACGACCTGCGCGAGCTCACCGCCGCGGTGGTGGCGCGTGTCGTCGAGCGGCCGGTGCCGGCCGGCACGGTGTTCGGGCTCGACGACGGCACCGGCGACATCGTCGCCCTCGCCCCCACCGTCGCGATCCTCGCCCGCCCCGACGGCCGGTTCGCGGTGATCCGCGACGGCGCCGACACCGGGGTCCGCGTCGACCCGGTCGACGCCGCCGACGCGCTGCTCGGCCCACCGGCCGACCCCACCGGTGACCCGGAACCGGTACCGGAGGAGCCGCGGCCGCCGATCGGCTGGCTCGACCAGCCCGACGGGGCGGTCACCCTCGCGGGGGGTCTGCCCGGCGGGATCCTGCCGGCGCGCCTCGCCGAGTTCCTCGCCGCCGTCGACCGTCCGGTGATCGTCACCCCGTGGCGGTCGGTGCTGCTGTGTGATCTGGACGAGTGGACCGCCGAGCAGGTCGTGCGGGTGCTCGCCCCCATGGGATTGGTGTTCGACGCCGACTCCCCGCACCTGCGCTGACCAGCCCCGCACAGCAGACTTCGCGAACCGGACCGGTGCCGCAGAACCCCCGCGCGGCCGCCGCATCCCCGCCTACCGTGGATCCATGACCGGTGCGACGGGGGAAACCGACACCTACGACGTGATCGTGCTCGGCGCCGGCCCGGCCGGGGAGAACGCCGCCCAGTACGCCATCGCCGGCAGCGACCGCACCGCGCTGCTCGTCGAACACGAACTCGTCGGCGGCGAATGCTCCTACTGGGCGTGCATGCCGAGCAAGGCGCTGCTGCGCCCCACCCAGGTGCTCGCCACCGCCCGCAACATGCCCGGTGTCTCCGACAAGATCAGTGCCCACGGCGTCGAGGTGCCCGCCGTGCTGGCCCGCCGCGACGGCTTCACCCACAATCGCGACGACAGCTCCCAGGTGGACTGGGCCGAGGGTGCAGGCATCGACGTCGTGCGCGGCCGCGGCTGCCTGACCGGCGAACGCACCGTCACCGTCACCGGCAGCGACGGGCAGCGACGCCTGCAGGCCCGGCACGCCGTCGTCCTGGCCACCGGCACCGTCCCGTCGATCCCGGACCTGCCCGGGCTGCGCGACGCCCGGCCGTGGACCTCCCGCGACGCGACGAACCTGCTCGAGGTCCCCCACCGGGTGCTGGTCGTCGGCGGCGGTGTCGTCGCCTGCGAAACCGCCACCTGGCTGCGGCAACTCGGCGTCGAGGAACTCACCCTCGCGGTGCGCGGCGACCGGCTGCTGCCGCGCGTGGAGCCGTTCGCCGCCGAACGGGTCTCCGCGCGCATGGCCCACAAGGGCCTGGATGTGCGCTACCGCACCGAGATCCGGTCGGTGCAGCGCCCCGATGTGCAGGACACCGGCGTCGGCCGCATCCACGGCGGTCCCGCCACCGTCGCACTGTCCGACGGCAGCACCCTCGAGGTCGACGAGATCGTCGTCGCCGCCGGCCGACACCCCACGCTCGACGGGCTCGGTCTCGACAGTGTGGGCCTGTCCGACGGGAAGGTGACGGTCGCCGACGATCTCACCGTCGACGGGGTGGACGGGCGGTGGCTCTATGCGGTCGGGGACATCGCCGGTCGCGCCGCCCTGACCCACATGGGCAAATACCAGGCGCGGGTGTGCGGGGACGTCATCGCCGCCCGCGCCGAGAACCGCCCCACCGACGGGCCACGATTCCGTGCGAGCGCCGACCACGGGCAGGTCCCGCAGGTGATCTTCACCGTCCCGGAGATCGCCGCGGTCGGCCGCACCGTCGACCAGGCCCGCGCCGACGGACTCGACGTCGAGGTCCTCGAGGCCGACATCGACGTCGCCGGTGCCTCGCTCGCCCGCGACGACTACGCCGGGCACGCCGCGCTCGTCGTCGACCGGGCCGGCGACACCCTCGTCGGCGCGACCTTCGTCGGCCACGAGGTCGCCGAACTCGTCCACGCCGCCACCATCGCCCTCGTGGGGAAGGTGCCGCTGGACACCCTGTGGCATGCCGTGCCGTCCTATCCCACCATCAGCGAGATCTGGTTGCGGCTGCTCGAATCCCGCCGCGGCTGAGCACCTTCCGGGTGTGCAGTTCGCGTCGCGACACCCGGGGCGGTGCCGGAAACTGCACGCCGGCGGTCAGCGCGGCAGCCGCCGCCAGAGCGCGCGCGGCACCAGCCGCATCCCGAAGAACACCGGCCGCAGCACCGCCGGCACCCACACCTGTCCGCGCCCGCGGTGCAGCGCCCGCACCGTCGCGTCGGCGACCTGCGGCGGGGTGCTCGACAGCGGCGCCGGGCTCATCCCCTCCGTCATCCGCCCGATCACGAAACCGGGGCGCACCAGCAGCAGCGAGATTCCGCTGCCGTGCAGGGCATCCGCCAGGCCGGACGCAAAACCGTCGAGGCCGGCCTTTGCGGAGCCGTAGACATAGTTGGCGCGGCGCACCCGCCACCCGGCGACGGAGGAGAACACCACCAGCCGGCCCGAGCCTTGTGCGCGCAGCCGCTGCGCCAGGTCGGTGAGCAACGCGACCTGCGCCAGGTAGTCGGTGTGCACGATCGACACCGCATGGGCCACATCGGTTTCCGCGCGGGCCTGGTCGCCGAGGATCCCGAAGGCCAGGACCGCCACGTCGATCGGCCCGAAGGCGGCGATGCGGTCGAGCACCGCCGGGTGGGTGTCGAGGGAGTCGGCGTCGAACTCCACCGCGTGCACCGCGGTCGCGCCCGCCGCCCGCACCACGGTGCACTCGTCGACCAGGTCGTCGGCGCGACGCGCGGCCAGGATCACGGTGCGGCCCGGGGCGAGCCGGGTGGCGACCTCGACGCCGATCTCGCTGCGACCCCCGAAGATGACGACGGTTCCCTGCGCGGTGTGGTTCATGCGGCCAGTGTCCCGGGTCGCTTGCCGGGAGGCAGTGTCGGGTCTCAGCCCGGCAGCACCGTCAGCCCGTGCGGGCGCAGGTTCATCGACTCGCAGCCGTCCTCGGTGACGACGACGATGTCCTCGATCCGCGCACCCCAGTCGCCGCGGAAGTAGATGCCCGGTTCGATGCTGAACGCCATGCCGGGCTGCAGGATGTCGTCGTTGCCGGAGACGATGTACGGCTCCTCGTGCACCGACAGCCCGATGCCGTGCCCGGTGCGATGCACGAACGCCTCCCCGTAGCCGGCGGCGGCGAGCAGGTTGCGGGCGGCGGCGTCGACGTCCTCGGCGCGCACCCCGGGACGCACCGCGTCCACCGCCGTCTGCTGCGCCTTCTCGAGCACCGCGATCTTCGTCGCGATCTCCGGGTTCGGTTCGCCGATGCTGTAGGTGCGGGTCGAATCCGAGTAGTAGCCCGGTTCGACGGGACCGCCGATGTCGATGACGACGATGTCGCCGGATTCGATGACCCGGTCGGACACCTCGTGGTGCGGGTCGGCGCCGTGCGGGCCGGAACCGACGATGACGAACGCCGCCGCGGTGTGCCCCTCGTCGAGGATCGCCGCGGTGATGTCCGCGGCCACCTCGGCTTCGGTGCGCCCGGCCCGCAGCCATTCACCCATGCGGGCGTGTACCCGGTCGATGGCGGCACCGGCGCGACGCAACGCCTCGACCTCGTCGGCGTCCTTGACCATCCGCAGCTGCCGGATCACCGACGTCGCGAGCGCCGGGGCGGCACCGAACCGGGCGGTCAGCGGCACCAGATGCAGCGCCGGCATCGCCTCGGCCACCGCGAACGCCCCCGCAGTCGGCGCGAGTTCGCGCACGAGGGCGTAGGGGTCCTGACCGTCCACCCAGTCGCGCACCGGCAGATCCAGTTCACCGATGGCGGAGTCGTCGAGCGACGCCAGTTCCAGCCGGGGGACCACCACGGTGGCGCCGGAGCCGTCGGTGGGGAGCACCAGACAGGTCAGGCGTTCGAACGACTCGGCGCGCGACCCGGTCAGATACCGCAGGTCCGGTCCGGGGGTGATGAGCAGCGCGTCGAAACCGGCGGCGGCACCGAGTTCGGCGGCGCGGGCCAGGCGGGCCGCGTAACGGTCGGCGGGGAATCGGGTGGCGGCAGGGGTCATGCATCCGAGCCTAGTGGCCGCGGCCGGATGGCAGGATGTGGTCCGTGACCGCACCGGAGAACCCCACGCCCGCACCGGACCCCACGTTGATGCTGCTCGACGGCGCGAGCCTGTGGTTCCGCGCCTTCCATGCCATCCCGGAGAAGGTCACCGCCCCCGACGGCAGCCCGGTCAACGCGGTGCGCGGGTTCGTGGACATGGTGGCCGCGCTGATCCGCGCCCACCACCCCACCCGGCTGGTGGTGTGCCTGGACCTGGACTGGCGCCCCGCCTTCCGCGTCGCGGCGATCCCCGGCTACAAGGCGCACCGGGTCGCCGCCGGTTCCGACGGCACCGTCGAGGAGGTCCCGCCCGCGCTGCTGCCGCAGGTGCCGGTGATCCTCGAGGTGCTCGCCGCCGCCGGCATCGCCACCGGCGGCGCGGCCGGTTTCGAGGCCGACGACGTGCTCGGCACCCTCGCCGCCCAGGAGAGAACCGACCGGGTGATCGTGGTCAGCGGCGACCGCGACCTGCTGCAGGTGGTCACCGACAGCCCGGTGCCGGTGCGGGTGCTCTACGCCGGTCGCGGCCTGGCCAAGGCGGAGCTGTTCGATCCGGCGCTGGTCGCCGACCGCTACGGGGTGCCGGCCGCGCGGGCGGGCGCGGCCTACGCCGAACTCGCGGCGCTGCGCGGGGATCCCTCGGACGGGTTGCCCGGCGTCAAGGGGGTCGGCGAGAAGACCGCCGCGGCGCTGCTGCAGCAGTACGGCTCCCTCGACGCGGTGCGCGCCGCAGCGCTCGACGAGTCGTCGTCGCTGGCGAAGGGCATGCGGGTGAAACTCGCCGCCGCGGCGGACTATCTGGATGCGGCGATGCCGGTGGTACGGGTCGCCACCGACGCGGACGTGGTCCTGTCCCGCCCCGACGTGCTGCCGACCGCACCGGCCGACCCCGGGCAGCTCACGGCGCTGGCGCAGCGGTGGGGTCTGGAACGGCCGGTGTCCGCGCTGGTCGCGGCCCTGGCCGACCGCTGACCCGGCTCGGTCAGTTGGGGCGGCCCACCTCGTAGGTGCCGTTGTCGTCGGTGACGGTGACGGTCACCTCCCGGAACTGGCCGTCCACGGTGACCGCGCAGGTGAAGCTGTGCCCGACCTCGACCTTCTGGTCGCCGGGGCACTGCACATCACCGACCTGACCGGCCCCGTACGACTCGGTGAGCACCTTCGCGATGCCGGCCTGGGTGGATTCGGTGTCGAGGACCTTGCCGCCGAACATGGTGGCGGCGAGGATCCCGACGACGGCGAGCAGCACGACGAGGCCGACGCCGCCGAGGATCCACGGCAGCTTCGACTTCCCGTTCTGCGGGGGTGTGCCGCCGGGCTGCTGCCAGGCGTTCGCCGGCGCACCCCAGGGCTGCGCACCGGCGGGCTGCGGCCCACCCCAACCGGGTGCGGGCCGGCCCGGTCGGCCGGGCGCTCCCCACGGTTGTGCTCCCGGCTGCTGACCCCAGCCCGGCACCTGTTGCCCCGGCGGCTGCTGACCCCAGCCGGGGGCGGGTTGCTGCGGGGCCGGACCCCATCCCTGCTGCGGCGCCCCGGACGGCGCACCCCACGGGTTCTGCTGCCCGGGATTCGGTTGCCCCCCGCCGGCGGGCGGCGCCCACCCGGGCTGCGGCGCAGTCCCGCCCGCACCGCCCGAGCCGGCGTCGGGTTGCCACGGCGACTGCCCGGAGGGCGACCGGCCCCATCCGGTGCCGCTGCCCTGCCCCCACTGTTGCTGTTCGCCTGCGGGGGGCGCCCACGGCGATCCGGGCTGCTCACCCGTCGGGTTCGGCGCCCACGGATCCGGCGATTCCGGTGGCCTCTGCCCCGGCGAGTCCTGCGGTTCGTTCGGCCCGGTCATCGTCGTCTCCACTCACCCTTCCCGTTGTGTGCCCATACGGTAGCGTCCACCCGCCGCAGGAGCATCCACGCCCACCGGGCGATCTACTCGGCGGTGGGATCGACGGCGACGACACCGCGGCGCACCGCACCGACGGCCTTGCCGGCGGTGCGCGCGAGCTCCGGATCGTCCGCGCACGTGCGGATCTGGTCGAGCAGGTCGATCAGTTGCCGGCACCACCGCACGAAATCCCCGGGTGAGAGTTCCTTGCCGGCCGCCTCCGCGGCGACGAGCGCCTCGGTCAGCGACGCGGTGGACGCCCAGGTGTAGGCGGCGGTGACGAACCCCAGATCCGGTTCGCGGGTCGGGGGCAGCCGGTGCCGGATCTCGTCGGCCCGCAACCCGTCGCACAGCCGGGTGGTCTCGGCCAGCGCGTGCCGGATCGGTCCGGTGGGGCCGACCACGGTGACCGGTTCGTCGGTGCGCGACTCGTAGATCACCGCCGAGGCGACCGCCGCCAACTCGGCCGCGGACAGTCCCGCCCAGGCGCGGCGGCGCACGCATTCGGCGACCAGCAGGTCCGATTCGGTGTAGATCCGGGCGAGGCGTTCCCCCGCCTCGGTGGTCGCCGGATCGTCCCCCTCGGTGAGATAGCCGCGTTCGGTGAGCAACGCGACGATCTTCTCGAAGGTGCGCGCCAGCGAATCCGTGGCGGCGGCGGCCTTGCGGCGCTGCTGCTGGGTTTCGCGCAGCAACCGGTGGTAGCGCTCCCCGACACGCGCGAGCGAGTCCAGATCGGGATGCTTGCGGGCGGGATGATGCTTGAGCTCGCGGCGCAGCGCATCGATCTCGCGGGTGTCGCCCTTGGCCTTGCTGCGCTTGGGCCGGCGCGGCGGCACCAGACCCTTCGACCGCAGCGCCGACGCGATGTCGCGGCGGCCGCGGCCGGTGCGGTGATCGACGTGCCGCGGCAACCGCAGCGAGCCCAGCACCGTCGCCGGGGTCGGGAAATCTCCGGCCGAGAGGCGACCGGACCAGCCGTCGGTGGTGACGACCTGCGGCCGCGGATCGCCGGCGTCGGTGTCCGGCAGGACCACCACCGCGAGTCCGGTGTGTTTGCCGGCGGGCACGGCGATGATGTCGCCGCGGCGCAGGGTCACCAGCGACGCCACCGCCGCGGTCCGCCGATCCTGCTTTCCGCGTCGCTCGTGGGCGCGTTCGGCGTCGGTCAGTTCGGCGCGCGCCCGCAGATAGTCGAGGATTTCGCTGCCCTCACCGCCGAGCTGCTCGCGCAGCTGCGCCAGGGTGGTCTCGTTGCGGTCGATGCCGCGTTTGAGCCCGACCACCGATTTGTCGGCTTGGAACTGGGCGAAGGACATCTCGAGCAGCGCCCGCGACCGGTCCACCCCGACGGCGTCGATGAGGTTGACCGCCATGTTGTAGGACGGGCGGAACGAGCTGCGCAGCGGGAAGGTGCGGGTGGAGGCGAGCCCGGCGACGGAGGCCGGTTCGATGCCGGGCTGCCACAGCACCACCGCGTGGCCTTCGACGTCGATGCCGCGCCGCCCGGCCCGGCCGGTCAGCTGCGTGTACTCGCCGGGGGTCAGTTCGGCGTGGGTGTCGCCGTTGAACTTGACGAGCTTCTCGAGCACCACGGTGCGCGCCGGCATGTTGATGCCCAGGGCGAGGGTTTCGGTGGCGAACACCGCCCGCACCAGCCCGCGCACGAACAATTCCTCGACGGTGTGCCGGAAGGCCGGCAGCATCCCGGCGTGGTGGGCGGCGATGCCGCGTTCGAGGGCGGTGCGCCACGACGCGTAGCCGAGCACCTCGAGATCACCGCGCGGCAGATCACGGGTGTGCTCGTCGACGATCCGGCGGATCTCGGCGGCTTCGGTCTCGTCGGTCAGGTGGAGTCCGGAGCGCAGGCACTGCTGCACCGCGGCGTCACAGCCGGCGCGGCTGAACACGAACGTGATGGCCGGCAGCAGGCCGTCGCGGTCGAGGCGGACGATGACCTCCGGTCGTGGCGGCGGCCGGAAACGGGGGCCGCGTTCGCCCCACCGGTCCATCCCGGACAGGCTCTGCCGTTGCCGCACCGCCGACGCCAGTTCCGGGTTGACGACGATGTCGCGGCGCCGCCGGGTGGGGGCGGTCTCGGTGTCGGCGCGGCGATCGAACAGATCGTAGATGCGGGAGCCGAGCATCATGTGCTGGTGCAGCGGGATGGGCCGCACCTCGTCGACGACGACGGTGGTGTCGCCGCGCACCGTGGTCATCCAGTCGCCGAACTCCTCGGCGTTGGACACCGTCGCCGACAGCGACGCCAGCCGCACGTCCTCCGGCAGGTGCAGGATCACCTCTTCCCACACCGCGCCGCGGAACCGGTCGGCGAGGAAGTGCACCTCGTCCATCACCACGTGGGTGAGCCCGATCAGGGCGGTGGACGACGCGTAGATCATGTTGCGCAGCACCTCGGTGGTCATCACCACCACCGGCGCATCGGAATTGATGGACTGGTCGCCGGTGAGCAGACCGACCGAGTCCCGGCCGTGCCGGGCACACAGGTCGGCGTACTTCTGGTTGCTCAGCGCCTTGATCGGGGTGGTGTAGAAGCACTTGGAGCCGGCCCGCAGCGCCAGATACACCGCGAACTCACCGACGACGGTCTTGCCGGCGCCGGTGGGGGCGCACACCAGCACCGAATGGCCGCCCTCGAGGGCGCGGCACGCCTCGATCTGGAACGGGTCGAGGGGGAACCCGAGCCCCCCGGCGAAGTCGGCGAGTTGCGGGGTGACGGCGAGCAGCGCGGTGCCCGGATCGTCGTCACCGCCCGTGCCGGGCACGAGGTCGCCGGTCACAGGGTGTCGGAGTAGTCGGTGCGGGCCGGGTCGGTCCGGACGGTGTCGGTGGGGGCCGCCGGCTCCACCGGGCTCGGCGCGGCGATCGTCGAGCCCTCGTCGTCGTCGAGATCGGCCCAGCCCTCCGCGCGGGCCTTGCGGGCGCGCCGCCGGTCGGTCACCCGGGCGATCTGGATGGCGAACTCCACGAGCAACGTCAACGCCAACGCCAACGCCAGCATCGAGAACGGATCCTGGCCGGGGGTGGCGATGGCGGCGAAGACGAACACCGCCATGATCAGCCCGCGCCGCCACGCCTTGAGCTTGGCGTAGGGCAGCACCCCCACCCCGTTGAGCGCGACGATCACCAGCGGGATCTCGAAGGACACCCCGAAGATCACCAGCAGGTTGATGAGGAACCCGAAGTACTCCGCGCCCGACAGTGCGGTGACCTGCACGTCGTTGCCGACGCTGAGCAGGAACGACAACGCGTGGGAGATCACCAGATAGGCCAGCACCGCGCCGGCGACGAACAGCGTCGCCCCGCAGGTGACGAAGCCGACGGCGTAGCGGCGTTCCTTGCGGTACAGGCCGGGGGTGACGAACGCCCACAGCTGGTACAGCCACACCGGGCACGCCATCACGATGCCGGCGGTGGCGGCGACCTTCAGGCGCAGCATGAACTGTTCGAACGGGCCGGTGGCGAGCAGCCGGCACGAGCCGTCGCTGCTCAGATCGGCGCGGGCCGAGGCCGGCAGGTCGCAGTAGGGACCACGCAGGATCTCCCCGAGACTGTCGAGGCCGAACAGGCTGCGGCTGTACCAGACGAACCCGAGGATGGTGGTGAGCACGACCGCAGCGAGAGCGATCAGCAGACGCGTGCGCAATTCGTAGAGGTGCTCGACCAGCGACATGGTGCCGTCGGGGTTGGTCTTGCGCCGGCTTCGGCGCGGATCGAACGGGATGCGCACGGTGCGGTTCTCAGCTCCTGTCGAGACCACCGGCGCCACAGCGTGCCGGGGTCAGCGGAACGCCGGGACACCCGTGGTGGGCGCCCCGGCAGGATGAACGTCGGTCAGGCAGACCGCGGTTCGGTGTGCGTGTTCGGCGCGGCAGGATCGGTCGTCGGCTGCGCGGCCGGCAACGGATTCGGCGCCGGCTGCTGCGGCGTGGACGTCCGGGCGTCGTCGTTCTGCATCTCCTTGACCTCGCTCTTGAAGATCCGGAGCGAACGACCGAGGCCGCGCGCGGCGTCGGGCAGCTTCTTCGAACCGAAGAGAATCACGACCACCAGCGCCACGATGGCCCAGTGCCAGGGGCTCATTGCACCCATTTACAACAACCTCCACTGATCGGCTCCGACCGATGCTACCGGACCTCGAGCACACCCCGAGGGCCCGCGCTGGTGTATCCACCCACAATTTGCGGAGGATTCACAGAGATGTTTCACAACAGCCGCGCTCAGGAGGCCGGGCCCGTGCCGCGGGCCGCGTTCTCCCGGCCGAGATCGGCGTAGGCCGCCAGCGCCGACTCGGCCCGCGCCCGCACCGCCGCCCGCAACTGCGGCGGGTCGAGCACCCGCACCCCGGCGCCGAGCCCGACGAGCAACCGCGCCATCCACGCCGGGGAGGCGTACCGCATCGACGCCTCGCAGCTGCCGTCGGAGCGCACCTGCACATCGGTGAGCGGGTAGTAGTCGAGCAGCCAGGTGTAGAACGGGGCGATGCGCAACCGCGCGGCGGGCAGCGACGGGTCGCCCTCGAACAGTTCGAGGTGCTCGTCGTCGGTCAGCGCCCGGTGCGGGGGCCGGGCCGGCTCGTCGAGCACGGTGGCGGCGTCGATGCGGTCGAAGCGGAACAGCCGCACCCCTTCGGCGCTGCGGCACCAGGCCTGCAGATAGGCGTGCTCGTCGATGATCACGATGCGGATCGGGTCGACGTCCCGCTCGGAGACGGTGTCGCGGGAGGCCGAATAGTAGGTCAGATGCACGGCACGGCCGTCGCGCACCGCGGCCCGCACCTGCCCGGCCGCATCGGAGTCCCCGGCGGTCCCCGGATCCGGATCGGCGACGGTCTCGGTGGGGGTGGCGGCGGTGCCGGCCGCCGCCTCGATCTTCGCGATCGCGGACTGCGCCGCGGACGGGTCGACCACCCCGGGCATCTCCTGCAGCGACCGCAACGCCACGAGCAGCGCGGTGGCCTCGGTGGAGGTCAACCGCAGCGGCCGGTCGATGCCGGCGGTGAAGGTCACCACGATGCTGTCCTCGGAGAAGGACAGGTCGATCAGGTCGCCGGGGCCGTAGCCGGGCAGCCCGCACACCCACAACTGGTTCAGATCGTCCATCACCTGCTTCGGGGTGACCCCGAGATCGCGGGCCGCCTCCGCCGCACTGATCCCCGGGTGCGCCAGGAAATAGGGCACCAGATTCAGCAGTCGTCCCAGCCGCGCCGACAGTCGTGTGCTCATCGACCCTCCTCCCCCGCATCCGTCGCCGCCTGCTCGAGGATGCGCTGCACCTCGGCCCGCAACTCCGGCGGGTCGAGCACCAACGCATCGGCGCCCTGTCCGGCGACGATCCGCGCGATCCACTCCCACGAGCGCACCGGCACCTCGAGTTCCACCCCGTCCCGGTCGCCGACCACCCGCGCCGCGCCGGGCCGGCCGAGCCGGCGCAGCTCCCAGGCCCGCCCGTCCGCCACCCACAACCGTGCCGAGCCGGTCACCTCCGCCGGGGACGTCGCGGCCAGCACCCGGGCCCGCAGATCCACCCCCTCCGGGATCTGCACCGCGCCCTCCGGGCCGATCGCGGTGACCTCGTCGCCGATGCGGGACAGGCGGAAGGTGCGCACCGCGTCGCGGTCCCGGTCGTGGCCGACCAGATACCAGCGGCCGTGCACGGTGACCACACCCCACGGTTCGACGGTGCGCGTCGTCCACGGCTCGGTGGGGGAACTGCGGTGGGTGAACCGCACCGCCCGCCGGGCGTCGATCGCGGCGAGCAGCGCCGTCAGCGCCGGCTCGGAGCCGCGGGCGCGCGGCGGCAGCGGCGCCACCACCTCCCCGCCGTCGGTGTCGACGCGGATCCCGGCGGCCCGCAGCTTGAGCACCGCGCCCTGCGCGGCGGCGGTCAGCTCCGGCGATTCCCACAACGCGGCGGCGACGGCGACGGCGGCGGTCTCCTCCCGCGTCAGGTCGATCTCCGGCAGTTCGTAGGCGTCGCGGTTGATGCGGTAGCCCTCCACCGTCGACGACCGCGACGGCCGGCCGGTCTCGAGCGGCACCCCGAGATCGCGCAGTTCGTTCTTGTCCCGCTCGAACATGCGGCTGAACGCCTCGTCGCTCGCGCATTCGGAATAGCCGGCCACCGAGGCACGGATCTTCTCCGCGGTCACGAACTGTCGGGTGGACAGCAGCGCGATGACCAGATTCACCAGCCGTTCGACTTTCGAGATCGCCACGGGCCAACCCTAGTGCCCGCGCGCCGCCGGCACCGCATCACCGTCCATCGGATCGGACCGAATGGTCCGATCCGATGGACGCCGGTGCTCACATGGAGGCGATGAGCCGTTCGACGCGTTCGTCCACCGACCGGAAGGGGTCCTTGCACAAGACGGTGCGCTGCGCCTGGTCGTTGAGTTTCAGGTGCACCCAGTCGACGGTGAAATCGCGGCCGGCGGCCTGCGCGGCGGCGATGAAATCACCGCGTAGCTTCGCGCGGGTGGTCTGCGGCGGGGTGTTCACCGCCGCGTCGACGGACTCGTCGTCGGTCGCCCGCGCCGCCAGCCCCTTGCGTTGCAGCAGGTCGAACACGCCGCGGCCACGTTTGATGTCGTGATAGGCCAAGTCGAGCTGGGCGATCTTCGGATCCGACAGTTCCATGCTGTAGCGGTCCTGGTAGCGCTGGAACAGCTTGCGCTTGATCACCCAGTCGATCTCGGTGTCGACCTTCGCGAAGTCCTGCGATTCGACGGCGTCGAGGACACGGCCCCACAGGTCCACCACCTGCGCGACGTGCGGGTCGGGTTCGCGCTGGTGCAGATACTCCACCGCCCGCGCATGATATTCGCGCTGGATGTCCAGGGCGCTGGCCTGCCGGCCGCCGGCCAGGCGCACCGGGCGCCGGCCGGTCAGGTCGTGGGAGACCTCACGGATGGCACGGATCGGGTTGTCGAGGGCGAAGTCCCGGAACGGCACCCCGGCCTCGATCATCTCGAGCACCAGCGCCGCCGACCCCACCTTGAGCATCGTGGTGGTCTCGGACATGTTCGAATCACCGACGATCACGTGCAGGCGCCGGTACTTCTCGGCGTCGGCGTGCGGTTCGTCGCGGGTGTTGATGATCGGCCGCGACCGGGTGGTCGCCGACGAGACGCCCTCCCAGATGTGCTCGGCGCGTTGCGACAGGCAGAAGGTGGCGGCCTTCGGGGTCTGCAGCACCTTCCCGGCGCCGCAGATCAACTGCCGGGTCACCAGGAACGGCAGCAGCACATCGGAGATGCGGGAGAACTCACCGACCCGGGCGACGAGATAGTTCTCGTGGCAGCCGTAGGAATTGCCCGCCGAATCGGTGTTGTTCTTGAACAGGAAGATGTCGCCGCCGATGCCCTCTTCGGCGAGACGCTGCTCGGCGTCGATGAGCAGTTCCTCGAGGACCCGCTCGCCGGCATGATCGTGTTCGACGAGCTGGAGCAGGTCGTCGCACTCGGCGGTGGCGTACTCGGGGTGCGAGCCGACATCGAGATACAGTCGCGCCCCGTTCCGCAGGAAGACGTTCGAACTGCGCCCCCAGGACACCACCCGGCGGAACAGATAGCGGGCCACCTCGTCGGGGCTCAACCGACGATGCCCGTGGAAGGTACACGTGACGCCGAACTCCGTCTCGATACCCATGATTCGTCGCTGCACACCTCGACAGTACCGCGCAAACCCGACCCCCATGGGTGGCAACGACATCTACGGTCGAGGTGTGATCCTGCGCGAGCACTACCGCACCGCCGACCGGGCCCTGTTCGACCGCACCGGGGCGCTGCGCCCGTCCCCCGCCGACCCGTTGTTGCGCGATCTCGGGCGCGCCGCCAACCACAGTGTGCTGTGGATGGCGTGCGCGGCGGTGTGCGCCGCCGCCGGGGGCCACGCGCGGCGCGGCGCGGTGCGCGGGCTGCTGTCCGTGGCCGGGGCCAGCGCCCTGACCAACGGACTGCTCAAACCACTGTTGCCGCGGCGGCGCCCGCCGGCGCGCACCGACCCGAAGTTCCTGCGCCGCAGCGTGCCGATCCCCCGCTCGTCGTCGTTCCCGTCCGGGCACTCCGCCTCGGCGGCGGCGTTCGTCACCGGGGTGGCACTCGAATCCCCTGCAGCCGGAGCGGTCCTGGCGCCGCTGGCCGCAGCGGTGGCCTATTCCCGGGTGCACACCGGGGTGCACTGGCCCGGCGACGTCGTGGTCGGCGCCGCGGTCGGTGCGAGCGTGGCGTGGTCCACCCGCCGCTGGTGGGCGGTGCGCAGCCGCGAACCGGCCGCCGTGCAGGTCGCGGCGGCCGCCCCCGCGCTGCCCGGCGGGGAGGGGATGCTGCTGATCGTCAACCGTGATGCCGGCACCGCCGAGGAGATCGCCGCGGTCGTCACCGCCGCCCTGCCCGGGGCGCACCGCGTCGACCTCGACGCCGACCGCGACCCGGCAGACGAGCTGGCGCGGCTGCTGGCCGAGCACCGGCCGACGGCGTTGGGGGTGTGCGGGGGCGACGGCACCGTCGCGGCGGTACTCGACACCGCCGTCGACGCCCGGCTGCCGGTGGCGGTCTTCCCCGGCGGCACCCTCAACCACTTCGCGCACGATCTCGGGGTGGTCGACCTCGAGGAGACGGTACGGGCGGTCACCGTCGGGCAGGCCGTCGCGGTGGGTCTCGGGCAGGTGACGGTGACCGGACCGGCCGGTCGCACGGTGCGGCGGTTCGTCAACACCGCCAGCCTCGGCGGCTATCCGGATGCGGTGCGGTTGCGGCAGCACTGGGAGCCGCGGATCGGCAAGTGGCCGGCGGCGGGTCTGGCGATGCTGGCGGTGCTGCGCACGGCGAGCCCGATGCCGGTGCGGATCGACGGCGCCGGGCGGGCGGTGTGGTTGCTGTTCGTCGGCAACGGTCGCTACACCCCGGGAGATCAGGTGCCGATGTCCCGGTCGCATCTGGATCCGGGCACCCTGGATGTGCGGTATCTGCCGGCCGAGCGCCGGTTCTCGCGGCTACGGCTGCTCGTCGCCGCCGCGACCGGCACCCTGGGCGCCTCCCCGATGTATCGGCATCGGCACAGCCCGGCCCTGGCGGTGCAGGTGATCGGGGATCCGGTGGCGTTGGCCACCGACGGGGAGGTCCCCACCGACGGCACCGGATTCGACTTCGAGGTGGTGCCGTCGGCGTTGACCGTCTATCGGCTCGCGGTGGATCAGCCCGCGTCGGGGCCGGGTGCGGGATCGGAACCGGATGCGGTACCGGATTCGGTACCGGATGCGGTACCGGATGCGGGGGCCGGGTCGGCGCCGGGTGTCTCCGACGGCGCCGGCTGAGCGGAGCCGGCGGGCAGCAGCGCGTCGAGCGCCGCCCCCGAGATGCGGCGGAACGCGCGGCGCGGCCGCTGCTTCTCGAGCACCGCGACCTCGAGTTCGCCGCGGCCGAGCACCCGCGGCGCCGCATCGGCGGTGACCGGCTGCTGCAAGGCCGTGACCGCCACGGCGACGGCCTCGTCGAGCGGCAGACCGGTCTTGTAGGACGAGCGCAGCGCGGTGACGATCGGCTCGGTGTTGCCGCCCATCACCACGAACTGCGGCTCGTCGACAATCGAGCCGTCGTAGGTGATGCGGTACAGCTGCGGGCCGTCCTCGGTATCGGCGCGACCGACCTCGGCGACGCAGATCTCCACCTCGTAGGGCTTCGGCTGCTCGGTGAAGATCGTGCCCAGGGTCTGGGCGTAGGCGTTCGCCAGCGCGCGCCCGGTCACGTCCCGCCGATCGTAGGAATAGCCACGCATGTCGGCGTGCATGATCCCGGCGCGGCGCAGGTTCTCGAACTCGTTGTACTTGCCGACGGCGGCGAAACCGACCCGGTCGTACAGTTCGCTGATCTTGTGCAGCGCCTTCGACGGGTTCTCCGCCACCAGCAGCACCCCGTCGGCGTAGATCAATGCGATCACCGACCGGCCCCGGGCGATGCCCTTGCGGGCCAGCTCCGAGCGATCGCGCATGATCTGCTCGGCGGACGCATAGTACGGAAGTGTCACCGGGCATCTCCTGCGGTGCGGTCGGCCACGATGCTGCGGGCCAGCTCGGACAGGGTTTCCTCCGCGACCGCCACGGCCCCGGCCGCGGTGATCACCACCGCCGTCGGGTAGATCCCGCGGGTGGTGTCGGGGCCACCGGTGGCGGTGTCGTCGTCGGCCGCGTCGTACAGCGCCTCGACGGCGGAACGCAGCGCGCTCTGCTCGTCGGCGTCGGCGCGGTAGAGCTTCTTCAGCGACGACCGGGCGAACAACGAACCCGAACCGACCGCGTGGTAGCCGGCGCGTTCCTCGTAGCGGCCACCGACCACGTCGTAGGACACGATCCGCCCGGCGCGGTGCGCGTCGGCGGCGTCGAGGTCGAACCCGACCAGCAGCGGTACCACGGCCAGCCCCTGCATGGCGGCACCGAGATTGCCGCGCACCATCGACGACAGTCGATTGGCCTTGCCGTCGAAGGTCAACGGCACACCTTCGATCTTCTCGTAGTGCTCGAGTTCGACGGCGAACAGCCGCACGAGTTCGATCGCCAGGCCCGCGGTGCCGGCGATGCCGGCCGCCGAATAGTTGTCGGTGATGAACACCTTGTCGACATCGCGGGAGGCGATCAGGTTGCCCATCGTCGCGCGCCGGTCCCCGGCGAGCAGCACACCCCCGTCGAAGGTCAGCGCCACGATGGTGGTGCCGTGCGGGGCGAGGTCCACGTGGTCACCTCGTTCGAACCGGAAGCGGTTCTCCGGCAGCATCTCCGGGGCATGCATGCGCAGATGGTCGGAGAACGACGACAAGGGCGACGCGAGGTGCAGCCTCGGCTGCACCTCGCGGTAGGGAAGAGAGGACCGTTCGGCTGTCACTGGCCACCTTTCTGCACATATGCCCGCACGAAGTCCTCCGCGTTCTCCTCGAGCACGTCGTCGATCTCGTCGAGAAGATCGTCGGTTTCCGAGGCGAGCTTCTCGCGACGCTCCTGCCCGGCACCGCCGTCACCGACGACCTCGTCGTCGTCTCCGCCGCCACCGCGTGTGGTCTGCTCCTGTGCCATCGCCGCCGACCTCCTCCTGTACTCGGCGCGGAACCGTCACCGGTCGACGATCGGTGTGGTCACCGCTGCTTCGAACTCCTACCCTACCCAGCGAATCGGTCCACCGGTGGCGACACGCGTACTCGCGGCACACGATCGGGCCACCACCACACCCCGGCGCGACGGTCAGTGGGTGAGCTGATCGACCAGTTCGGCCGCCGACTGCGCCGTCTCGAGCAGCTCCCCGACATGCGCGCGGCTGCCCCGCAACGGCTCGAGCGTCGGGATCCGCACCAGCGACTCACGACCCAGATCGAAAATCACCGAGTCCCAGCTCGCCGCGGCGATGTCGGCCCCGAAGCGGCGCAGGCATTCGCCGCGGAAGTAGGCGCGGGTGTCCGACGGTGGGGTGTGCACCGCGTCGAGCACCTGCTGCTCGGACACCAGCCGCTGCATCGACCCGCGGGCCACCAGGCGGTTGTACAGGCCCTTGTCCAGACGCACATCCGAATACTGCAGGTCCACCATGTGCAGGCGCGGCGCCGACCAGGACAGCCCCTCCCGGTTGCGGAAACCCTCGAGCAGCCGCAGTTTCGCCGGCCAGTCCAGCAGGTCCGCGCATTCCATCGGGTCGCGTTCGAGCAGGTCGAGCACCATCGCCCACTTGTCGAGGATGTCGAGGATCCGCTTGTCCTCGGTGCCGTCGTGGAATTTCGCGACCCGCTCATGGTAGATCCGCTGCAACGCCAGGCCGGTCAGCTCCCGGCCGTCGGCGAGCGCGACGGTCTTGCGCAGCGACGGATCGTGGCTGATGTGGTGCACCGCGGTGACCGGGCGGGCCAGCTGCAGATCCGACAGGTCGATGCCCGCCTCGATCAGGTCGAGCACCAGCGCGGTGGTGCCGACCTTGAGATAGGTGGACATCTCCGCCAGGTTCGCGTCGCCGATGATCACGTGCAGGCGCCGGTACTTGTCGGCATCGGCGTGCGGCTCGTCGCGGGTGTTGATGATGCCGCGCTTGAGGGTGGTCTCGAGACCGACCTCGACCTCGATGTAGTCGGCGCGCTGCGACAGCTGGAAACCCGGCTCGTCGCCGGACTGGCCGATCCCGACCCGCCCCGATCCGGTGATGACCTGGCGGGAGACGAAGAACGGGGTCAGGCCCGCCACCACCGCGGAGAACGGGGTGTCGCGGTCCATCAGATAGTTCTCGTGGGTGCCGTAGGAGGCGCCCTTGCCGTCGACGTTGTTCTTGTACAGCTGCAACCGCGGCGCGCCGGGCACGCTCGACGCGTGCCGCGCCGCGGCCTCCATCACCCGCTCACCGGCCTTATCCCAGATCACCGCGTCCAGCGGGTCGGCGACCTCCGGGGCGGAGTACTCGGGGTGGGCGTGGTCGACATACAGCCGCGCCCCGTTGGTGAGGATCATGTTCGCGGCGCCGACCTCGTCGGCGTCGATGACCGGGGCCGGGCCGTTGAACCGGCCCAGATCGAACCCGCGCGCGTCGCGCAGCGGGGATTCGACCTCGTAGTCCCAGCGGGTGCGCCGGGCGCGCGGCACCCCTTCAGCGGCCGCATAGGCCAGCACCGCCTGCGTGGAGGTCAGGATCGGGTTCGCCGATGGCTCGTTGGGTGAGGAGATCCCGTACTCGACCTCGATACCGATGATCCGCTGCATGCCGTCGAGCCTAGGCGATCTCACCGATCGCGGCGGTGAACCACCCCGCCGCCGCGATCAGGGGGCCGGCTGCGGGGTGCAGTCCAGATAGTCGTGCGCCCCGATCGCCTGCAACGCCACCCGCACCGGCAGCGGCGCCCAGCTCGCCTGCGCATCGCTGCCGAGCCGCGGCGCGGTCACCGGCACCGCCTTACCCCGGGTGTGCACCACGGCTCCGCCCGCGGCGCACACGTTGCGCACCCAGTCGGTGTCGGCGCCGTAGGTCAACGCGATCCGCAGGTCGTCCCCCGCCTCGAACAGCAGCACCGGGGTGCGGAAGATCCGGCCCGACCGGCGCCCGCGATGCTCGACCACCGCGGTGCCGGGCAACAGCTGGGCGAACGGCGTGGTGATGCGGTTGGTGACCGCCTTGTTGACTCTGGCCATCGTGCGCGGCAGCGGCATGAACGGTCCCCCCGGAGAACGCGGCGGCCGGACCTTCCGGATCGGGGAAGGCCGGCCGCCGCGGGTGCGATTCCTACAGATACTGGCCGGTGTTCGATTCGGTGTCGATCGCGCGGCTCGCGCTGGCGTTCTTGCCGGTGACCAGGGTGCGGATGTACACGATCCGCTCGCCCTTCTTCCCCGAGATCCGGGCCCAGTCGTCCGGATTCGTGGTGTTGGGCAGGTCCTCGTTCTCGGCGAACTCGTCGACGATCGAATCGAGCAGGTGCTGCACCCGCAGGCCGGGTGCCCCGGTCTCGAGCACCGACTTGATCGCGTACTTCTTCGCCCGGTCGACGATGTTCTGGATCATCGCGCCCGAGTTGAAGTCCTTGAAATACAGGACCTCCTTGTCGCCGTTGGCGTAGGTCACCTCGAGGAAGCGGTTGTCCTCGGACTCGGCGTACATCCGCTCGACGACCCGCTCGATCATCGCCCGCACGCACGCGACCCGGTCGCCGCCGAACTCGGCGAGATCGTCGGCATGCACCGGCAGGCTCTCGGTCAGGTACTTCGAGAAGATGTCCTGGGCGGCCTCCGCGTCCGGACGTTCGATCTTGATCTTCACGTCGAGGCGGCCCGGTCGCAGGATCGCCGGGTCGATCATGTCCTCGCGGTTCGAGGCGCCGATGACGATGACGTTCTCGAGCCCTTCGACACCGTCGATCTCGGCGAGCAGCTGCGGCACCACGGTGGTCTCCACATCGGAGGACACCCCCGACCCGCGGGTGCGGAAGATCGAGTCCATCTCGTCGAAGAAGACGATCACCGGGGTGCCCTCGGACGCCTTCTCCCGGGCCCGCTGGAAGATCAACCGGATGTGCCGCTCGGTCTCACCGACGAACTTGTTCAGCAGCTCCGGGCCCTTGATGTTCAGGAAGAACGACTTCGCTTCCTTCGAATCGTCGCCGCGGGCCTCGGCGATCTTCTTCGCCAGCGAGTTCGCGACGGCCTTCGCGATCAGGGTCTTACCGCAACCGGGCGGACCGTACAGCAGCACCCCCTTCGGCGGGCGCAGCGAGTACTCCCGGAACAGGTCCTTGTGCAGGAACGGCAGCTCCACCGCGTCGCGGATCTGCTCGATCTGCCGGCCCAGACCGCCGATGTCGCCGTAGTCGACGTCCGGGACCTCCTCGAGCACGAGATCCTCGACCTCGGCCTTCGGGATCCGTTCGAAGGCGTAGCCGGCCTTGCTGTCGACGAGCAGTGAATCACCGGGGCGCAACGTGAACGCATTCTCGTCGTCGACGAGAACGTCGGGCTCGACGTCGGCGGCCGCCGCGGCCAGCGGCGCCGCCAGCCACACGATGCGTTCCTCGTCGGCGTGCCCGACCACCAGCGCGCGGGTGCCGTCGTCGAGAACCTCCCGCAGCGTGGTGATCTCACCGACGCGTTCGAATCCACCGACTTCCACGACGGTCAACGCCTCGTTCAGCCGCACGGTCTGCCCGGGCCGGAAGGTGTCGAGTTCGAGATTCGGCGAGACCGCGACCCGCATCTTGCGGCCCGAGGTGAACACGTCGACGGTCTGGTCGTCGAACGTCTCGAGCAACACCCCGTAGCCGCTCGGCGGCTGGGCCAGCCGGTCGACCTCCTCGCGCAGCGTGATCAACTGCTGACGCGCATCCTTGAGGGTCTCGAGCAGTTTGCCGTTGCGGACCGTGAGGGACTCGAGCCGGGCTTCGAGGTCGCGTACCTGATCGGACGGTTCGCCGAGTCGACGACGCAAGGTCGCCACCTCCGTGCGCAACTCTTCGATCTCTCGTGCCGCCGCAACCGCGTCCGGCTTCTCTGACGAGCTCATAGCGACTCCCTCCACTGTCGGTCATTCCACGCTACCGGGACATCGCCCGGCGTGGGGGAGGACACGAAACAGTCGTGTTCCGAACATGTGTCGCGTGTGGGACGCGCCATGGCGCCACACCCCCGACCCACTGTTAGGCTTCCCTAATATCGTGAGTCGACCGTTCCCCCGAAA
The DNA here is from genome assembly GCF_013602415.1 of Rhodococcus sp. B50. Classification (NCBI taxonomy): domain Bacteria; kingdom Bacillati; phylum Actinomycetota; class Actinomycetes; order Mycobacteriales; family Nocardiaceae; genus Rhodococcus; species Rhodococcus sp. B50. The sequence goes on from NZ_WPAG02000002.1 coordinate 964,685, forward strand.
GGTACTTTTCCGTGACCCCACGTTCTGTTCGCGTGACCTACGCCGCCGCAACGCTGGCCGCCCTCACCGCCCTGACCGGCTGCAGCTCCGACACCGGGGACGACGACGCCACCGCCACGACGAGCGCGGAAATCACCACCACGACCACGACCGGCGCCACCGCGACCGCCGCCGTCACCGTCGAACAACTGCAGGACCAGGTCGACGTGTTCTTCGACCCGGCCGCCGCCACCGAGGACCGCGCCGCGGTCGTGGAGAACGGCACCGACCGGAGCGCCGTGCTCGACCAGTTCACCGGCGTGCTCGCCGGTTACCCGCTCACCGGCGTCGTCGGGGAGATCACCACCGTCGACGCCGACACCGTCACCGCGACCACCGAGGTCACCGGACCGCACGGCGGCGCCCCGCTGCCGCTGACCTTCGAACAGATCGACGGCAGCTGGGTCATCGCCGACGAGAGCGCCTGCTCGATCCTGAGCATGGGCCGGCTCAGCTGCGACTAGGCCCCGGCCGCCGGATGCCGGCTCAGCCCTTGCTGGGCCGGCGCTGCGGCTTCGGGGTCTCCACCCCGTCCTGCAACCGCCGGGCACTGACCAGGAACGCCGTGTGCCCCTGCATCCGATGCTCCGGCCGCACCGCCAGCCCCACCACATGCCAGCCGCGCACCATCGACTCCCACGACCGCGGCTCGGTCCAGCAGGTCTGCTCCCGCAGCGCCTCGACCACCCGCGACAACTGCGTCGTCGTCGCCACGTAGACGATCAACACCCCGCCCGGCACCAACGCCTTCTTCACTGTCTCCAGCACATCCCAGGGCGCCAGCATGTCCAACACCACCCGATCGACCCGGCCGTACTTCTCGACGTCGTAATCCGCCAGATCCCCGAGCACCGTCGTCCAGTTCGCCGGGCGCTCCCCGAAGAAGGTGTCGACATTGCGCTCGGCGTATTCGAGATGGTCCTCGCGCACCTCGTAGGAGATCACCCGGCCGCTCTCCCCGACCGCCCGCAGCAGCGAACAGGTCAGCGCGCCCGATCCGGCGCCGGCCTCGAGCACCGTCGCGCCGGGGAAGACGTCGCCCTCCTGCACGATCTGCGCGGCGTCCTTCGGGTAGATCACCTGCGCACCGCGCGGCATCGACATCACGTAGTCGACCAGCAATGGCCGCAACGCCAGATAGGGGGTGCCGTTGGTGGAGGTGACCACCACACCCTCGTCGGTGCCGATCAGATCGTCGTGCAGAATCCCGCCGCGGTGGGTGTGGAACTCCTTGCCCGGCTCGAGCACCACGGTGTACTTGCGGCCCTTGGCGTCGGTCAACTGCACCCGGTCCCCCACCTGGAAGGGTCCGCTGCGCCCGAGTCCGCCTACTGCCATCGCCGTGTCCACCTTCGTTCCAGCCCCGCACCCGCACACGGGCACGCGGGTCCGGCACCGTGTCGGACCCGCGTCCTAGCCTGCCAGGTGTGACCACAGCTGCGCCCACACCCCCCACCGACCCGGTGCGGCCGGTCGCCCTCTCCCCCTCCCGCGCCGCCGACTTCACCCGCTGCCCGCTGCTCTACCGCCTCCGGGCCGTCGACCGGCTCAGCGCACCGCCCACCCGCGCCCAGGCGCGCGGCACCGTCGTCCACGCCGCCCTCGAAGAACTGTTCGCGCTCGACGCCCCCGACCGCACCCCCACCGCCGCGCAGACCCTGCTGCCCGCCGCCCTGGCCCGGGTCCTCGCCGCCACCCCCGATCTCGGGGTCGACGCCGCCGATGCGGCCTTCCTAGCCGAGGCCACCGCGCTGCTGACCACCTACTTCACCGTCGAAGACCCCACCGCCGTCACCGCCACCGGCTGCGAACTCCGCGTCGAGACGGTCCTCGACGGCGACGTCCCGCTGCGCGGCATCATCGACCGCCTCGACATCGACGCCACCGGCGCCGTGCAAGTCGTCGACTACAAGACCGGCCGCGCCCCCTCCCCCCGCGGAGAGAAGACGGCGCTGTTCCAGCTGAAGTTCTACGCCCTGATCCTGTGGCGCCAACGCGATCTCGTCCCGGCCTCGCTGCGGCTGCTGTATCTCGGCGACGGCCAGGTGCTGCACTACCGGCCCGACCCCGACGAACTGCGCCGCTTCGAACGGATCGTGCGCGCGATGTGGACGACGATCCGGCAGTTGCGCAACAACGGCGACTTCCGACCCAACCCCGGCCCCGGCTGCCGGTGGTGCGATCATCGGGCATTGTGCCCGGCGTTCGGCGGTACCCCACCGCCGTATCCTCTCGACGGCCTTGCGGCCCAATCGACGTCGGGTGCGCCCCGCCGTATCGAGCAGCAGGAGAATCCCGAGTGAGCGACGCCGCGTACTACGTGCCGGTCCCCCGACCCGCCACCCCCACCAGCCCGGCCGACGACGTCGAGATCGCGGTGTTCCGCCCCACCGACCGCACCGTGAGCACCTGGGGCCCGCACCTGCAACACGGCGCCCCGCCCTCTGCGCTGCTCGCCCGCGCCGTCGAACGGCACCGGCCCCGCCCCGACACCCGCCTGACCCGACTGACCGTCGAACTGCTCGGCCCCGTCCCGCTCACCGACCTCGAAGTGCGCACCCACATCGAACGCCCCGGCCGCCGCATCGAACTCGTCGTCGCCGAACTGTGGGCCACCGCCCCCGACGGCACCCACCGCGCGGTGGCGCGCGGCACCGGCTGGCGCCTCGAAACCGTGGAGCTGCCGGAGGTGGCCCGCACCTCCGAGACCCCGCTGCCCGACCCCGGCGGTATCGCACCCACCGACCCGCACGCCTCCTGGCAGGGCGGCTATATCGACACCCTCGACTGGCGCATCATCGTCCCCTTCGGAACCCCGGGCCTGTCGTCGGCGTGGGTGCGCAGCGAGATCGCCCTCGTCGAAGGCGAAACCCCCAGCGGCCTCGACCGGTTGATGAGCGTCGCCGATGTCGCCAACGGCGTCGGATCCAAACTCGAGCCCCGCGAGTTCACCTTCCTCAACACCGAACTGACCGTGCACCTGTTCCGCGCCCCGGAATTCCGCGAACAGGACTGGGTGGGGATCGCCGCCGAGATGTCCGTCGGACCCGACGGGGTCGGCATGACCGCCGGGCTGCTCTACGACGAGACCGGCGCGCTCGGCCGCATCACCCAGAACGTGCAGGTGCGGCCCCGCTGATCGCGGAGCCGCACCGACACGACGACGGGCAGGTGCGCGTCTATTCGGGGGCGCGCATCGCCCGGCACGAGCGGATGTTCGACGCGAGGATCGCGCGGGCACCGATCTCGGCGAGCCGATCCATCACCGCGTTGTGGCCCTTACGCGGCACCATCGCCCGCACCGCCACCGAATTGTCGTTCGCCAGCGGCGAGATCGTCGGCGACTCGAGTCCCGGGGTGACCTGCACGGCCTGCTCGAGCAGGTGCTTGGGGCAGTCGTAGTCGATCATCACGTACTGCTGCGCGAAGACCACACCCTCGAGTCGGGCGATCAGCTGGTTGCGGGCCCGATCCGAACGATCCGACCCGTCCCGCTCGATCAGCACACCCTCCGAATCGCACAGCGACTCCCCGAAGGCCACGAGATCGTGCTGCCGCAACGTCCGGCCCGACCCGACCACATCGGCGATCGCGTCCGCGACCCCGAGCTGAATGGAGATCTCCACCGCCCCGTCGAGCCGGATCACCTCGGCCTCGATGCCGCGGGCCTCGAGATCACGGCGCACCAGATTCGCGTACGACGTGGCGATGCGCAGACCCCGCAGATCCTCGACCGCCCAATCACGGCCCTTCGGCGCGGCATACCGGAAACGCGACGACCCGAACCCCAGCGACAGGCGCTCGGCGACCGGCGCCCCCGAATCCATCGCCAGGTCGCGGCCGGTGATCCCCAGATCCAGTTCACCCGAGCCGACGTAGATCGCGATGTCCTTCGGACGCAGGAAGAAGAACTCGACATCGTTGACCGGGTCGATGACCGTCAGATCGCGCGAGTCGGTGCGGCGACGGTAACCGGCCTCCTGCAGGATCTCGGCGGCGGACTCGGACAGCGAACCTTTGTTGGGGACTGCGACGCGCAGCATGACGGATTGGGTCCTTTCGAACGACGAGCAGAAGCGAGGAAGAGATCTACAGGGCACGGACGGCGGCACCGCACAGCGGGCCACCGGCCGTCACAGATGCTTGTAGACGTCCTCGAGCTTCAGGCCCCGCCCCACCATCAGCACCTGCACCCAGTACAGCAGCTGCGAAATCTCCTCGGACAGTTCCTCGTCGGACTGGTACTCGGCGGCGATCCACACCTCACCGGCCTCTTCGAGTACCTTCTTGCCCTGGAAATGCACCCCGGCGTCCAGGGCGGCGACGGTGCCGGAGCCCTCGGGGCGGGTCGCGGCGCGTTCGGACAGCTCGGCGAACAGGGAATCGAAGGTCTTCACGGGGGTCGATTGTTTCATGCCCCCACGCCGCCCCCGAATCCAGGACACCGACACCCCTCAGAACTCGAGCTCCCGCCCGCTGACGAACCGCCGCGCAGCCCCGCTGATCGGATCGGTGAACTCGAGCGACCGCGCCAACAACCGCAGCGGCGCGGTGAAATCGTCCGCGCGGCGCCGCCGGAACCGCGGATAGAAGTTGTCCCCCACGATCGGCACCCCCAGCCACGCCAGATGCAGCCGCAACTGGTGCGTGCGGCCGGTGCGCGGGAACAACCGGTACCGGGCCAGCTCACCGCGCCGCTCGACCAATTCGATGCGGGTCTCCGAATTCGGCTCCTCGACGAACTGCTCGGCCGTCAACTCACCGTGCCGCTTGACGATCCGGGTGCGCACCACCTGCGGGAACTGCAGATCGGGCCGGTATCCGGCGACCGCCTCGTACACCTTGCGCACCCGCTGCCGCTCGAACAACTCCTGATAGGGCCGCCGCCACCCCGGATCCGTCGTGCACAACAGCACGCCCGCGGTCATCCGGTCGAGCCGGTGCACCGGCACCAGCTCCGGCAACTCCAGCTCGCGCCGCAACCGCACCACCACCGATTCGCGGATGTGCGCGCCACGCGGGATCGTCGCCAGAAAATGCGGCTTGTCGACCACGACCAGCCCGTCCTCGCGGTGCAGCACGCGCACCGGAAACGGCACCGGCACCTCCGGCGCCGGAGCGCGATAGAAGTACACGAACCGCGTCGGCTGATACGGGGTGCGCGCATCGATGCGGCGCCCGTGCTCGTCGACCAACTCCCCCGCCGCCATGTGCGCCGCCCAGTCCTCGTCGGGGTGGTCGGCCTCGAGGAACTCGACGATCGTGCCGGCATCGTGGTCGGCGGGCATCCGGATGCGGTCCGGGCCGAGCCCGTCGCGCACCGGCAGCGGCGCAGCACGCACCGGTCTACGCCTCCACCGGGTCCGGCACGCAGCCCTCGCACACCAGGGTCAACTCCCGACCGCGAAGGTCCGGATGGTTGCGGTACCGCGAGGTGGGGCTGCCGCACAGCGTGCAGCGCCCGATCACCGTCGCCTCGTCGCTGAACTCGACGTTCATCCGCCCGTCGAAGACATACAGCGAACCCTCCCACAGGCCCTCGTCGCCGAAGGTCTCGCCGTAGCGCACGATGCCGCCGTCGAGCTGGTAGACCTCCTCGAACCCGCGATTGCGCATCAACGCCGACAGCACCTCGCAGCGCACCCCACCGGTGCAGTAGGTGACCACCGGGCGGTTCTTGAGATGGTCGTAGCGGCCGCTGTCGAGCTCGGCGACGAAATCGCGGGTCGTGGCCACCTCCGGCACCACCGCATTGCGGAACCGGCCGATCTGCGCCTCGAACCGGTTACGGCCGTCGAAGAACACCACTTCGTCGCCGCGCTCGGCGACGAGCGCGTGCACCGCGTGCGGCGACAGCGGGGTGCCGCCGTCGACGATGCCGTGCTCGTCGACCTTCACCTCGTCGGGCACCCCGAAGGTCACGATCTCCGGGCGTACCTTCACCGACAGGCGCGGAAAATCGTCGCCGGTGCCGTCGGACCACTTGATGTCGGTGTCCTTGAACGCCGCATAGCCGCGCAACCCACGCACGTACTTCTTCACGTCGGCGATGTCACCGCCGACGGTGCCGTTGATGCCGTGCTCGGAGATCAGGATCCGCCCGGTCAATCCCAGCGACGACGCCAGAGTGTGCTGCCACAACCGGATCGCCTCCGGATCGGGTAGCGGGGTGAACTTGTAGAACAGCACGATCTTCGGGACCGCCATCTCAGCGCACTCCCGCACCGTGCAGCTCGTGCAGATCCTCCACGCTCAGCCCCTCCAGGGTGGACCGGAACACCCGGCGCTCCGAGCCGGGCACATCCACCAGCGACGGCACCACCAGCACCGTGCACCCGGCCGCATCCGCCGCCGCCGCCCCGGTCGGGGAATCCTCCACCGCCAGGCACTGCGCCGGATCGACGCCGAGCAGCTCCGCCGCCCGCCGGTAGGGCGCCGGGTCGGGTTTGCCGGCCGGCACCTCGTCGCCGCACACCGAATGGTCGAAATGCTCGCGGCCCAGGGTATCGAGGGCCACCTCGCACAACGCCCGCTCGGTGTTGGTCACCAGCACGGACCCCAGGCCCGCCTCGCGCACCGTGCGCAACGCGGACCGCGCCCCGGGCCGCCACGGCAGCCCGTCGGCGAACAACCGGCCCATGTAGTCGGTCAGCCACGCCGCGGCGGCGGCCGCCTCATCCGGAGTCGGCTCGAGGCCCAGACCGGTGAAGGTGCGCAGCACCGCCAGGTCCATCGGCCCACCGATCGTGGAGATGCGGGTCTCCTCGCTCATCGGCCCCCCGAGATGCAGCGACAACTCGCGCATCCCGATGTCCCACAAGCGTTCCGATTCGAGCAGGGTGCCGTCCATGTCCCACAGCACCGCCCGCAGCACACCGGTCTGCACCGCGAGCGGCGCCTCCACCCGATCAGACATTGAAGTACTTCGCCTCCGGGTGGTGCAGCACGAACGCATCCGTGGACTGCTCGGGATGCAACTGCAGCTCCTCCGACAACTCCACCCCGATCCGTTCGGGTTCGAGCAGCTCGACCAGCTTGATCCGATCCTCGAGATTCGGGCAGGCCCCGTAACCGAACGCGAACCGGGCGCCGCGGTAGGCGAGCTTGAAGTACTCCGCGACCTCCTCCGGATCCTCGTCCGCAGCCGTGCCGCCCCCGGCGAACGCCAGCTCCTGCCGCACCCGCCGATGCCAGTACTCGGCCAGCGCCTCGGTCAACTGCACACCGATGCCGTGCACCTCGAGATAGTCCCGGTACGAATTCGACGCGAACAACTCGTTCGCGAAGTCCGCGATCGGCTGCCCCATCGTCACCAGCTGGAACGGCCACACATCCACCTGACCCGACGCGAGCGCATCCTCCCGCGACCGCACGAAGTCCGCGATGCACAGGAACCGCGACCGCTGCTGCCGCGGGAAGGTGAACCGGTAGCGCTCCGGGGCATCCGGGCGCGCTTCGGTCAGCACCACCACATCGTCGCCCTCGGACACCGCCGGGAAGTAGCCGTAGACCACCGCGGCGTGCTGCAGGATGCCCTCGGTCGCCAACCGGTCGAGCCAGTACCGCAACCGCGGCCGGCCCTCGGTCTCCACGAGCTCCTCGTAGCTCGGACCCTCGCCGCCACGCTGACCGCGCAGCCCCCACTGCCCGAGGAACAACGCCCGCTCGTCGATCAGCGCCGCATAGTCGGCCAACGGGATGCCCTTGATCACCCGGGTGCCCCAGAACGGCGGCGTGGGCACCGGCAGATCCTTCGCGACATCGCTGCGCTCGGGGATCTCCGCCGGTGTCTCGGCGGCCTTGCGCTTCTCCGCGATCCGCTTGCTGCGCTCGTGCCGTTCCTTGCGCTCGGCGGCCTTGCGGGCCGCTTCGATCGCCTCCGGACTGTCCGGCGCCGGCGCCTCGCCGCGCTTCTCGGCCATCACCCGGTCCATGAGCGACAGGCCCTCGAACGCGTCGCGCGCGTACGACACCTTGCCCGCGTACACCTCCGCCAGATCGTTCTCGACATAACTGCGGGTCAACGCCGCACCGCCGAGCAACACCGGGAACTGCTCCGCGACCCCACGGGCGTTGAGCTCCTCGAGGTTCTCCTTCATCACCACCGTGGACTTCACCAGCAGCCCCGACATGCCGATCACATCGGCGCGCTTGTCGACTGCCGCGTCGAGGATCGTCGCGATCGGCTGCTTGATGCCGAGGTTGACCACCTCGTAGCCGTTGTTCGACAAGATGATGTCGACGAGATTCTTGCCGATGTCGTGCACATCGCCCTTGACGGTCGCCAGCACGATCCGGCCCTTGCCCTCGTCGCCCGTCGACTCCATGTGCGGCTCGAGGAACGCCACCGCGGTCTTCATCACCTCGGCGGACTGCAACACGAACGGCAACTGCATCTGCCCGGACCCGAACAGATCACCGACCGTCTTCATACCCGACAACAACGTGTCGTTGATGATCGCCAGCGGCGGGGTGGTCTTCATCGCCTCCGCCAGATCGTCCTCGAGACCGTTGCGCTCACCGTCGACGATGCGCCGCTCGAGCCGCTCGAACAGCGGCAGCGCCGCCAGTTCCTGCGCCCGCGACTCGCGTGCCGACGCCGCCGACACCCCCTCGAACAGCTCCATCAGCTTCTGCAGCGGGTCGTAACCCTCGCGCCGCCGGTCGTACACCAGATCCAGCGCGACCTGCCGCTGCTCCTCCGGGATCCGCGCCATCGGCAGGATCTTCGACGCGTGCACGATCGCGGTGTCCAGCCCCGCCTCGGTGCACTCGTGCAGGAACACCGAGTTCAGCACCTGCCGCGCCGCCGGATTCAGACCGAACGACACATTCGAGATACCGAGGGTGAAGTGCACCTCCGGATGCGCCTCGTGGAGGCGGCGGATCGCCTCGATCGTCTCGATCGCGTCGCGCCGCACCTCCTCCTGCCCCGTCGAGATCGGGAAGGTCAACGCGTCGACGATGATGTCCTGCGGCGACAGGCCCCACGTGCCGGTCAGGTCCGCGATCAACCGCTCGGCGATGCGCACCTTGTGCTCGGCGGTCCGGGCCTGGCCCTCCTCGTCGATCGTCAACGCGACCACCGCCGCACCGTGCTCGACGACGTGCTCCATGATCCGCTGGAACCGCGAACCGGGACCGTCACCGTCCTCGTAGTTCACCGAGTTCACCGCGCAGCGACCACCGAGATGCTCGAGACCGGCCCGGATCACCTCCGGCTCTGTCGAGTCGATCATGATCGGCAGCGTCGACGACGTCGCGAACCGCGACGCCAGCTCCGCCATGTCCGCCGCCCCGTCGCGCCCGACGTAGTCGACGTTCAGATCCAACATGTGCGCGCCGTCGCGGATCTGATCCTTCGCGATGTCCAGGCACTTCTGCCAATCCGCGGCGAGCATCGCCTCACGGAACGCCTTCGACCCGTTCGTGTTGGTGCGCTCACCGATCATCAGGATCGACGCGTCCTGCTCGAACGGCACCGAGGTGTACAGCGACGCAACACCCGGCTCCGGCTGCGGGGTGCGCGGCGCCGGCTGCAGCCCGCGCACCGCCTCGGCGACCTGCCGGATGTGCTCGGGAGTGGTGCCGCAGCAGCCGCCGACGAAGGTCAGACCGTACTCGCGGACGAACCCGGCCAGGGCCTCGGCGAGCTCCTCCGGCTGCAACGGGTACTCGGCGCCGTTCGCACCCAGCACCGGCAGACCGGCATTCGGCATCACCGACACCGGGATCGTCGCGTGCTGCGACAGGTATCGCAGGTGCTCGGTCATCTCCGCCGGACCGGTCGCGCAGTTCAAGCCGATCAAGTCGATACCGAGGGGTTCGAGGGCGGTCAGCGCGGCACCGATCTCGGAGCCGAGCAGCATCGTGCCCGTCGTCTCCACCGTCACGTGCGCGACGATCGGGATCCGCCGGCCCGCCTGCTCCATCGCCCGCTTGCTGCCGATGATCGCAGCCTTCGCCTGCAGCAGGTCCTGGCAGGTCTCCACCAGGATCGCATCGGCACCCCCGTCGAGCATGCCCAGCGCCGCCTCACCGTAGGCGTCACGCAGCGCCGCGAACGGCGCATGACCGAGAGTCGGCAGCTTCGTGCCCGGACCCATCGACCCGATCACCATGCGAGGGATCCCGTCCGCGCCGGGACCCATCTCGTCGGCGACCTCGCGGGCGAGACGGGTACCACGTTCGGACAGGTCACGGATCCGGTCGGCGATGTCGTAGTCGGCGAGGTTGGGCAGGTTGCAGCCGAAGGTGTTCGTCGAGACGACGTCGGCGCCGGCCTCGAAGTACGCCCGGTGGATCCCCCGGATCACATCGGGACGAGATTCGTTGAGGATCTCGTTGCACCCCTCCAAACCGCGGAAGTCGTCGAGCGACAGATCCGCGGCCTGCAACATGGTGCCCATCGCCCCGTCTCCGATGACAACGCGCCGGGTCAGCGCATCGAGCAGGACAGAATGAAGTGGGGTGGACATGCCCTTCAGACTAGTGGGCGCCCGGAACGGGCCGGGTCGTAGGCTGGACGAGTGAGTGCACCCGAGTATTCCGAGACCCCGGACCAGGACGTCCCCGTCCTGCGCGATCCGGTGCTCGTCGCCGCCTTCGAGGGGTGGAACGACGCCGGCGACGCTGCCAGCGGCGCCGTCGAGCACCTCGAGCTGATCTGGGACGCCGAGCCCTTCGCCGAGCTGGACTCCGAGGAGTACTACGACTACCAGGTCAACCGGCCGCAGGTACGCCTCGTCGACGGCGTCACCCGCGAGATCGACTGGCCCACCACCCGCCTGTCGCTGTGTTCCCCGCCCGGCAGCGACCGCGACGTCGTCCTGCTGCACGGCATCGAACCGAGCATGCGCTGGCGCAGCTTCTGCGACGCCATCATCGAACTCGTCGACGAATTCGAGGTCCACACAGTCGTGCTGCTCGGCGCGCTGCTCGCCGACACCCCGCACACCCGCCCGGTCCCGGTGACCGGCACCGCCTACAGCTCCGAGGCCGCCGAACGGTTCAAGCTGCAGACCTCCCGGTACGAAGGACCCACCGGCATCACCGGGGTACTGCAGGACGCCTTCGTGCGCGCGGGCATCCCCGCGGTGTCGTTCTGGGCGGCGATCCCCCACTACGTGTCCAACCCGCCCAACCCCAAGGCCACTGTCGCGCTGCTGCGCCGGGTCGAGGACGTCCTCGACCTCGAGGTGCCCCTCGGCGAACTCCCACTCCTCGCCGAGGAATGGGAACAGACCGTCACCGACATGATCGACGACGACGAGGAGATCGCCGAGTACGTGCGCACCCTCGAGGAGCGCGGCGACGCCGAGGCCGAGGAGGACATCTCCGAGGTCATCGCCAAGATCGACGGCGACGCCCTCGCCGCCGAGTTCGAACGCTATCTGCGGCGACGGGGTCCCGGCGGCTTCAACAGGTGAGGGATCTACGCGAACCGCTGCAGCGCACGGCGCTGTATGCGGGGGGCTTCCTCGGCCCGTTCGGCGGCAGCGTCGTCGTATCGATGCTGCCCGAGATCGGCGCCGACACCGGTGTGTCCACCGGAACCGCCGCGACGACGGTCACCGCCTATCTGGGCGTGTTCGCCGCCGCCATGCTGTTCTCCGGCACCCTCGGCGCACGCTGGGGACGCATTCGCACCGTCCGCACCGCCTACCTCGTCTACGCGGCGGTATCGGTGGCCGCGGCCCTGGCACCGACCTTCTCGGTCCTGATCGGCACTCGGATGCTGCAGGGCGCCGCCAACGCGTTCACCACGCCGCTGCTGCTCGCGGCGCTGGCCGTCATCACCCCGAAGGACAGGCTCGGGCGCGCACTCGGGTTGTTCGGCGCGATGCAGGCCGCCGGCCAGACCGTCGCTCCCCTGATCGGTGGTCTCGCCGCCGAGGTGAGCTGGCGGTGGGCGTTCGTCGTGCTCGCCGGCGCCGCGCTGCTCCTGGCGCTCGCCGGCCTGCCCGACTCGGTGCGCGACGACCCGTCCGGTACCGGCCGGGTCCGCCTGCGTGACGCCCTGACCCCGCGCGTCCTGCGCATCGGCCTCGTCGCACTCCTCGGCTGGGGTGCCCTCGGCGGGCTCGGATTCCTCCTCGCCTTCCGGGTCGAGGACGACTTCGGGTTGTCCCCGTCCGAACGCGGCGTAGTGCTCACCCTGTTCGGGCTCGCCGGCATCCTCAGTTCCCGGCCGGTGGGGATGCTCATCGACCGCGTCGGTGCTCGCGCGATCGTGCTCGCCGGCGCGGTGAGCGGCGCAGCACTGGTCGTGGTCGTCGGTACCGTCCCGTGGCTCGTCGTGCTCGGCGTCGCGTGGTTCCTGGCAGGTATCGCCTCGCAGTTCATCCTCGTCGGCGTCAACGCCGCGGTGCTCGGCGGGCCGGGCGGCAACCGTGGCGGGGCAGTGTCGGTGGTACAGGCCTTCCGTTTCGGCGGTGCGGCTTTCTCTCCTCTCCTGCTGACGCCGGTATACGGTGCCGATCCGGTGCTTGCGTTCCTGCTGCCCGCAGCGCTGCTCGGCGTGCTCGTCCCCCTCGTCATGACGCGGCGCCCGGACTCGCCGACCAGGTGAACCCGCCCGGTTCCGGGCAGGTGAGTTGTGAGGATTGGTGGTGTGTCGCTTGGTGATGGATTCGGAAGTGGGTAGATATTCTGTTTTTCTTTGATTTCCGTCTTATCCAGAACAATTCCGTGGTGATCCGCCGGCTATCCGGACATCCTCGTCAGACCGACCGCTGTTCCCGTCGGCGTCCCCCCGGTGTCCGTCCCGTCCATCGTTTGAACGCCACCGAAAAGCTCGATGCGTCGGCATAGCCGAGACGGTGTGCCACCCTCTCCACCGGCAGGCCCGCCTCCAGCAGCTCCCCCGCCATCGCGCCGAGAGTCTCGGCCACGATCGCCCGGTACGAGGTCCCCTCCTCCCCCAGTTGTCGCCGGAGGGTGCGCACGCTCGAACCCAGCTCCGCGGCCACCTGATCCTGGGTGGGGCCCTCGGCCGCCCGGCGCAACAGCACTTCGCGCACCCGGGAACCGAGCTCGCCGTGGTTCTGTCGGCGCTGCAGCAACTCCGCACATTCACGCAGCAGCACGGCGGCGGCCTCCGGGCTCGAGGTCGGCATGGGCCGGTCCAGCGCCCGCGCGTCCACCACCACCGCATGCGTCGCCGGAGTGCTCTTCACTCGGAAACCGCGGTCGCGGAAGACCGGCGCGACCCGATCGCTCAGCGATTCGGCCACCTCGATGCGACGCACCTCCGACGGTTGCCCCCACAGCGACCCCCAGTGGGCGAGGATCCCCGAGACGTCCCGCTCGAGCAGGAAGCCCCGTAGCTGTGCCGGAACGTGCCGGTCGTCGAGACAGAAGCGGACCTCGTCGCCCGCGTACTCCAGCGCGGCGCGTGAGAACGCGAAGGTCAGATCGAAGAACCGGGTGCCCACCTCGATGCCGTCGCGCACGGTCGCACAACTCATCAGGGCGTAGCCGAAGATCCCGTGCACCGCCGCCTGATACCGCAGCCCGAGGGCGAAGCCTTCCCCCGGTCTGTCGTCCAGCGCGGCCACCAGATTCGCGATCACAGCGAGTTCCTGGTCGTCCGTGATCTGCCCGCCCGGGTCGGCAATCTGCGCCTCCCCCAGCCCGACACCCGCCATCAGCTCGTCGGCGTCGATGCCGCGTTCGCGTCCGAACGACACCATCAGGGCCGCACTCGTCGCCGCGCGGCGGGAGGTCCACGTGTTCACGAGGCTCCATCCTCGGCAGGATGGCCGAAAATCACAAGAACTTGCCGATAGTGGCATGGATCACGGACCGCTCCGTTCGTAGCGTCGTTCCTACACGCACAGCGACGAAAGGACGACACGGCATGAGCCTGAACGCGCACGGCAAGAGGGTTGTCATCACCGGTGGGGCCCGCGGCATCGGACAGGCGACGGCCGAGGCCCTCGTTGCGGCCGGCGCCCGCGTGGCCATCGGCGACATCGACAAGGATCTCGTGCAGGACACCGCCGCCCGGATCGGTGCGCGTTTCGGCACCACGGTGCTCGGCCTGCCCCTCGACGTCACCGACCGGAGTTCGTTCGACGAATTCCTCAGCCTGTCCCACATGGAGTTCGGCGGGATCGACGTACTCGTCAACAACGCCGGCATCATGCCCACCGGCGCGTTCCTCGAGGAGACCGACACGGTCACCGACCGCCAGATCGACGTCAACGTCCGCGGCGTGATCCTCGGCTCGAAGCTGGCCGCCGCGCGGTTCACCGAGCAGGGCTACGGGCACATCGTCAATCTCGGCTCCGTCGTGGGTATCGAAGGAGCCCCCGGGCTCGCGGTGTACTCCGCGACCAAGCACGCGGTCATCGGCCTCGGGGCCGTGCTGCGCCAGGAACTCGCGAGCTCGAACGTCGTGGTCTCCACGATCGCACCGGGATTCGTGCGCACCGAACTGATCGCAGGCTTGAAGCCGAATGCGCTCATCGAGAAGCTCGCGATGGTCGGGCCGGAGGAGGTCGCCGCCGCGATCGTGCAGGTGATCGCGACGGGCCGTCCAGGTCTGAGGTATGTGCCTCGCACGGCGGGAGCGATCCTCGGAGCGCTGAAGCTGGTGCCGGAGGCGACCCGCCACCGCATCTCCGCCGCCTTCGGGTTGCAGTCACTCGCGCTGAACACCGACGAGACCGCGCGAGCGGCCTACCGTCGGCGCACCGAGACGCCCACCCTGCCGACTGCCGGCGAGAAGCCGCCGGCGAAGGATTCCTCCGGTAGCGCACGCTGATCCGGCGCGCTACCGGTCGGGCTCAGTCTCCGGTCGGTAGCGCGCGCAGCGAGCGCACGGTGGCGTCGACGGCGCGGGCCGCTTCGGCGCCCTTCTTCACGAAGTGCCGCGTGAAGTACTCGACGTGCTCGTCGTGCTCGTGGAAGTTGTGGGGGGTGAGCACGACGGAGAAGACCGGAACATCGGTGTCGAGCTGGACCCGCATCAGGCCGTCGATCACCGCAGTGGCGACGAAGTCGTGCCGGTAGATGCCGCCGTCGACGACCAGCCCGGCTGCGACGATCGCGTCGTACTGTCCGGTCTTCGCCAGCCGCTGTGCGTGCAGGGGGATCTCGAATGCGCCGGGGACCTCGAAGAAGTCCAGCGCGTCCTGCGAGACTCCGAGGCGGGTGATCTCGTCGGTGAATCCCGTGCGTGCCTGATCGACGATGTTGCGGTGCCAGGTCGCCTGAACGAACGCGATGCGCCCGGTGATTTCGGTCATGGTCACGAAACTAGCGCATGCTCCGTCAGGGTTTGCGGCCTGGGAGGGGCGGTGTTCCGCTCTATGAGATTTCGTTTATTTCTCTTTTCCGTCATGCACAGAGTCACTAACGTGGTGGATGTGACACAGCCGGCTCCCGCCCCCGAGAACCCGATCGGTCCCCGCCCCGAGCGGTACATCGACATCTACCGCCGTGCCACCGCCCGGCTCGAGGCGTGCCTGCCGCTCGGCTGGTCGCTGTCCAGCGACCGTCCCCGCTCCCCCGAGGCACCCACCCGGATGCTCGTCACCGCCCCCGACGGCGACACCGTGTCCTTCTCCGTCGTCACGTCTCGCGGTGTGCTTTCCGGCGACGTCGCCCGCATCGCCGCCGACCTGTCCGACTCCGACCGCGGTTTCGTGTGCGCCCACTATCTGTCCGATCCGGTGCGACGCCAGCTCGACCGGCACGGCATCTCCTACGCCGACGCGACCGGCAATCTCTGTCTCGTCGCGAACCGCCCGGCGGTGTGGGTCCGCGATCGCGGCGCCGACGCCGATCCGTGGCGCGGCCCGGGACGCCCGTCCGGGGTGCTGACCGGCGAGCCGTCCGATCGAGTGGTACGGGCGCTCGCCGATCACGTCGGGGAGATCTCCGTGCCGGAGCTGATCAAGCTGTCCGGCGCATCGACCGGCGCGACCTACCGCGTCGTCGAGGTGCTCGTCGAACGCGAACTGGTGCGCCGGGTGCCCCGCGGCCCGATCGTCGAGGTGCGGTGGGAGCCGATGCTCCGCGCCTGGGCCGCCGAACGAAAGGTGTGCCCGGTCCGCCGGTTCACCGCCCCCGAGGGCGTCACCGCGACCCGCACGCGACTCGCCGAACGTATCGACATCCCCTACGCGCTCACCGGCGTCGGCGCCACCGACTACGCCGCCCCGGCACTGCTCGAGCTCTACGCCGACGATCCCGACGACTTCGCCGACGGTCTCGGCCTCCGCCCGGTCGAGCACGGCGGCGATGTGGTGGTGGCGATCCCCTGGTCGCCGGTGGTCTTCGAACGGATGGACCGCCGCGGCGGACTGCGCCACGTGGCGCTCTCGCACGTCTACGCCGACCTGCTCGCAGGCCCCTTCCGCAACGACGACGCCGCCGAACACGTCCGCTCCCGGCTCACCGCGGACGAGCAGTGGCGGCGCCCGATCCGCTGATCATCTCTTCCGGCCGTTCCCCCTCCCCCGGATCGCGGCCGAGCCTTCCGAACTTTGTGTACGGTGCGAACCATGACGGGTCGCCGCGACGACAGGAGTACCCACCAGATGACCGCGCCGCGCACCGTGGAGGATCTACCGTCCGCACTCGACGGTGCCGCCCTGTCCGACCGCCTCGCCGGTCGCCGCCCGGCCGTCTTCCTCGACTACGACGGTGTGCTCACCCCGATCGTCGCCCGCCCGGAGGACGCGGTGTGGTCGGATTCCATGCGCCGCACCGTCCGTGAACTCGCCGACCGCGTATCGGTGTGTATCGTCACCGGCCGTGACCGCGACGTCGTCCAGCAACTCATGGGCGTCGACGATCTCGTCGTCGCGGGCAGCCACGGATTCGACATCTGGAGCCCCACCGACGGGCAGATCGCCCACGACGTCCTCGACGACTTCACCGACCTGATCTCCGAGACCACCGACACCCTGCGCACCCGTCTGGACGGTCTCGACGGTGTCGGCATCGAACCGAAACGCGCTTCGGTCGCCGTGCACTACCGGCAGGCCGCTCCCGAGGTGCACGCTCGGGTGGGCGCGATCGTCGATGCGCTGCTGCAGGAGAACCCCGAGCGACTCGCGGTGGTGCCGGGAAAGATGGTCTACGAACTCAAACCGGCGGTGGACTGGAACAAGGGCAAGGCGGTCCTCCACCTGATCGAGATCCTCGGTCTCGCCTCCGACGATGTCGTGCCGCTCTATCTCGGCGACGACATCACCGACGAGGACGCATTCCGGGCGTTGCGCGGCCGCGGGATCGGGATTCTCGTGGGCAGCCCCGACGACCCGGAGATGGCCGGTCGCCGCACCGATGCCGAGTTCGTGCTGGCCTCGGTCGACGACGTCGAACGTTTTCTGTCGACCCTGGGCAGGTGACAGCGCCGCCGGACAGTTCGTGCCGACTACGACCCGCCAGGAGGTTCGCGTGTACGACCCGGAGTTCACTCTCGAGTACGACGGTTTCGATCCCGACGACGAGCCCCTGCGCGAGGCCCTGACCTCGACGGGCAACGGCTACTTCTGTTCACGGGGCACCGCCGAGTGGGAGGACATGGGCGAGGTCCACTATCCGGGGACGTACGCGCACCGCTGCTACAACCGCGAGACCACCATCATGGGCGGAAGCCCGGTCCTGAACGAGGATCTGGTCAATCTCCCGAACTGGCTCGTGCTGAAACTGCGCATCGACGGTGGTGAGGCGATCCGCCTGGCACAGGTGGAGATCCTGGCGTACCGGCACGTCTACGACATCCGCACCGCCACCGTCGTCCGCGAGCTCCGGTTCCGTGACCGGCACGGCCGCGAGACCTCGCTGCACAGCAGACGTTTCGTGAGCATGGAACATCCGAATCAGGGCGCGCTCGAATGGTCGCTGACCCCGGAGAACTGGTCGGGGCGCGTCGAGATCGTCACCGCCCTCGACGGGCGGGTCTCCAACCGCGCCGTGGCCCGCTACCGCGATCTCGAGGCCCGGCACCTCGATCCGGTCTCGCCGCGCACCTACGGTCCCGAGACGATGGCGTTGAAGGTGCAGATCCGCCAGTCCGACACCTACATCGCCCAGGCCGCACGCACCCGGGTGTTCCGGGAGGGTTCGGAAGGAGCGATGTTCGTCGATCGGGATCTGTACCAGATGGAGGACTACATCCAGCAGGTGCTCTCGTTCGACATCGCCGAGGGATCGACGGTGCGGATCGAGAAGATGGTGGCGATGTTCACCTCCCGCGACGATGCGATCACCGAGCCCCTTGCCTCGGCGGGCCGACACGTGCTGCGTTATCCGGATTTCGCCGCGGCATACGACGAGCACGTCGCGGCCTGGGACGAGCTGTGGGACATCTGCGACATCCGGCTGCCGCGGGAGCCACGAGCGCAGTTGCTGCTCCGCCTGCATGTCTCGCATGTGCTGCAGGTCTGTTCGCGCCACACCTCACGTCTCGACGCCGGGGTGCCGGCGCGCGGGCTCAACGGCGAGGCCTATCGCGGGCACGTGTTCTGGGACGAGATGTTCGTCTATCCCTTCCTGAACATGCGGGTTCCCGAGATCACGAAAGGGCTGATCCTCTACCGCTACCGGCGGTTGGGCGAGGCGCAGGCTGCGGCGAGCGAGGCCGGTTACCGGGGGGCGATGTACCCCTGGCAGAGCGGCAGCGACGGCACGGAGGAGACGCAGACGGTGCATCTCAACCCGATGTCGGGGCAGTGGGATCCGGATCTGAGCCGCAACCAGCGGCACGTCAGTGCCGCGATCTTCTACAACGTGTGGCACTACTACCGGGCCACCGACGACGTCGAGTTCCTCGCCGACTACGGCGCCGAGATGATGCTCGAGATCGCGCGGTTCTGGGCATCGATCGCGCATTACAACCCCGACCGGGATCGCTACGAGATCCACGGGGTGATGGGCCCGGACGAGTTCCACGAACGGTATCCGGGGGCCACCGAGGGCGGCCTGCGCAACAACGCGTACACGAACGTGATGGCCGCGTGGATCGCGGCGCGGGCGCTCGACGTCTTCGAGGTGCTGTCGAAGAGCCGGCGCACCGCGCTGCGGGCCCGACTGCGGGTCACCGACCGGGAAGTGCGCATCTGGTCGGAGATGAGCCGGAAGATGTTCGTGCCCTACCACGACGGGGTGATCAGCCAGTTCGAAGGTTACGAGGACCTCGAGGAACTCGACTGGGAGCACTACCGCACCGAATACGGCAATATCGGGCGGATGGACCGCATCCTGCGCGCCGAGGGACGCGATCCGGATGCCTACAAAGTCGCCAAGCAGGCCGACACGGTGATGTTGTTCTTCCTGTTCGACGACGCCGAGCTGCGGCAGGTGTTCGAGCAACTCGGCTGTCCCTACGATCGCGACCTCGTGCGGCGCACCGTCGACTACTACGATCAGCGGACTTCGCACGGTTCGACGCTCAGTCACGTGACGTTCGCGGGTGTGCTCGCCACCTTCGATCCGCAGTCGTCGTGGCTGCGGTTCAAGCTCGCGCTCGAGAGCGACGTCAGCGACCTGCAGGGCGGTACCACCAAGGAGGGCATCCACATGGGTGTCATGGGCGGCACTCTGGATCTGGTGCAGCGCTACTACGTCGGTGCCCGCGCCTACGGCGACGTGCTCGTCTTCCGACCCAAGTTGATTTCGCACCTCGACGGGGTGTCCTTCTCCATGCGGTATCGCGGCACTCCCCTGCGGGTGCGGATCGACGGCGACAAACTGTCGGTGCGCGCCGAGACCGAGGGCTTCCGGGTTCCGGTGCGGATCGCGGTCGAGAGTGAACTCGTCGAGCTCGGTCCGGGCGACTCGCACGAGTTCCGGCTCGCCGCTGTTCCGGCCTGACCGCAGGAGGACATCGTGGCCGAGACACAGTCCAGGTTCCGCGCGGTGATCTTCGACGTCGACGGGGTGCTCGTCGACTCACCACACGAGACGGCCTGGCGGGAAGCGTTGGCCGGTTTGATGACCGGCGACTGGAAGGATCTGCGACCCGAGACCTCCTGGCACGAGGACGCGTTCACCGCCGAGATGTACCGGCGGGTGCTGTCGGGGCGGCCGCGGATGGACGGTGCCCGCGCCGCTCTCGAACATTTCGCGGTGCCCGACGCCGAGCGCCGCGCCGTCGAGTACGCCGACCGCAAGCAGACCCGGTTGCTGCAGCTGATCGACGAACGACGATTCCACGCCTACGACGACGGGGTGCGCTTCGTTGCCGCGGTGCAGGCGGCGGGCATTGCGGTGGCGGCTGCGTCGTCGTCGAAGAACGCAGCACTGTTCCTGCGGGCGATTCCCGCCCACGATCGTCCCGGCGAGACGCTGCTCGACCGGTTCGACGCGGATCTGTCGGGACATCCGGTCGCCCGCGGCAAACCCGACCCGGAGTTGTTCCTCATCGCCGCGAGCGAACTCGGCGTGCCCGCCGCCGCGTGTGTGGTGGTCGAGGATGCGATCAGCGGGGTGCAGGCGGCGAAGACCGGTGGCATGTGGGCGCTCGGTGTCGCCCGCTTCGGCGACACCGCAGAGCTCGAGGACGCCGGCGCCGACCTGGTAGTGGGCTCCCTCGACGAGGTGGACCTCGACGCCTTCACCACCGGCCGGCTCACCCGCCGCGGATCGGTGTGATGCTCAGTCGATTCCGACGCCCTGCCAGTGCCAGTCGGTGATCACCGGCATGTCCTCACCGTGGGTCCGCACATAGCGGGTGTGTTCGGCAAGGATGTTCTCGAGTTCGTCGCGGGCGTGTCCGGCGATCGGCCGGATCCTCTCGACGCGGTCCAGGACATCGAGGGCGAGGTGGTAGCGGTCGATGCGGTTGAGCACGCACATGTCGAACGGCGTGGTGGTCGTGCCCTCCTCGATGTATCCGTGGACGTGGAAGTTCTCGTGGTTGGTCCGCCGGTAGACGAGGCGGTGGATCAGCCACGGATAACCGTGGTAGGCGAAGACCACCGGCTTGTCGGTGGTGAACAACGCGTCGAAGTGCGCGTCGGGCAGGCCGTGCGGATGCGCCCGATCGTCCTGCAGGCGCATGAGGTCGACGACGTTGACCACCCGGATCCGCAGGTCGGGGAAGCGGCGGTGCAGGATGTCGACGGCCGCGAGGGTTTCCATCGTGGGGATGTCCCCGGCGCAGGCGAGCACCACATCCGGTTCGGCGTCCCGGTCGGTCGACGCCCACTGCCAGATCCCGATGCCCTTGCGGCAGTGGGTCATCGCGTCGTCGATGTCGAGGAACTGCACGGCGGGTTGCTTACCGGCGACGATTACGTTGATGTACTGGCGGGTGCGCAGGCAGTGGTCGGCCACCGAGAGCAGGGTGTTGGCGTCCGGTGGCAGATACACGCGCACCACCTCGGGCTTCTTGTTGACGACGTGGTCGATGAAACCGGGGTCCTGGTGCGAGAAGCCGTTGTGGTCCTGCCGCCACACGTGTGAGGTGAGCAGGTAGTTCAGCGACGGGATCGGCCGGCGCCACCGGATGCGATTGGTGGTGAGCAACCATTTCGCGTGCTGGTTGACCATCGAGTCGACCAGATGCGCGAAAGCTTCGTAGCTGGAGAACAATCCGTGCCGGCCGGTGAGCAGGTAGCCCTCGAGCCAGCCCTGGCAGGTGTGTTCGGAGAGGATCTCCATGACCCGGCCGTCGGGCGCGAGCCGGTCGTCGCCCGGGTCGATGCGTGCGTTCCAGGTGCGGTCGGTGGCGTCGAGGACGGCGTCGAGGCGGTTGGAGTTGTTCTCGTCCGGTGCGAACACCCGGAAGTTCTGATCGTTGCGCCGCATGATGTCGCGCAGGAAGGTGCCGAGGACGCGGGTGGCTTCGGCGGTGGCGGTGGCCGGTTCGGGGACGTCCACAGCGTAGTTCCGGAAGTCGGGCAGGATCAGATCGCGCAGCACCGCTCCCCCGTTGGTGTGCGGGTTGGCGCTCATCCGCCGAGTGCCGCGCGGGGCGAGATCCCGCAGCGCCGCGACGGGACTTCCGTCCTCGTCGAACAACTCGTGGGGCCGATAGCTGCGCAACCAGGCTTCGAGATCACGGCGGTGGTGCTCGTCGCCACGCGGATCGCCGATGGGCACCTGGTGGGCGCGCCACGTGCCCTCGACCTGCGCGCCGTCGACCTCGACCGGCCCGGTCCAGCCCTTCGGGGAGCGCAACACGATCATCGGCCAGGCCGGGCGGGTCGCGTCGCCGGTGCTGCGGGCGGTCTGCTGGATCTCGGAGATCCGATCGAGCGCCGCGTCGAGGGCGGCGGCGAACCGTCGGTGCATGTCGGCGGGATCGTCGCCGGCGACGACGATCGGTTCGTGACCGTAGCCGCGCAGCAGCGAGATCAGTTCGTCCTCCCCGATGCGCGCGAGCACCGTCGGGTTGGCGATCTTGAAACCGTTGAGATGCAGGATCGGCAGCACGGCGCCGTCGCGCCGCGGGTCGACGAATTTCGTCGAATGCCAGCTCGCGGCGAGCGGCCCGGTCTCGGCTTCGCCGTCGCCGACGACCGCGGCGACGATCAGATCGGGATTGTCGAAGACAGCGCCGTAGGCGTGCGAGAGGGAATAGCCGAGTTCACCGCCCTCGTGGATCGACCCGGGGGTCTCGGGGGCGACGTGGCTGGGAATGCCGCCGGGGAACGAGAACTGGCGGAACAGACGCCGCATGCCGTCCCCGTCGCGGGAGACGTCCGGGTAGACCTCGCTGTAGGTGCCCTCGAGCCACGCCGCGGCCACCGGTCCGGGTCCGCCGTGGCCGGGACCCATGACGTACATCATGTCCAGGTCGCGAGCGGTGATCGCGCGATTGAGGTGCGCGTACACGAAGTTCAGGCCCGGTGTGGTGCCCCAGTGCCCGAGCAGGCGCGGTTTGATGTGTTCGGGCCGCAGCGGTTCACGCAGCAGCGGATTGTCCATGAGGTATATCTGCCCGACGGACAGATAGTTCGCGGCCCGCCACCACGCGTCGAGCGTGTCGAATTCCTGATCGATCGCGGGCCGCGGCTCGGCGGCTGCGTCGGAACTGGTCTGCGGTGTGCGAAGTGACATCGGGTTCCTCGTCGTCGGCGACCGGGGTGCTCGCTGCAGCGGTACCCATCCGGCGAGGGGCTCACTCGCCCCGTCGCCGCACCATCTCGCCGATCCAGCTCGGCACATAGGGCGACGTACAGCCCGGCGAGGTCGGATAGTCCTTCAGCACCCCGAGGCGTTCGCCGATGTCGAGCGCCCGGGCGCGGTGGACGGGGTGTTCGATGCCGATCTGCGCCAGGCACGTGTTCATCGCCCATTGCAACCGCTCGGGAGCGTCTCGCATCTGCGCGTCGATGGTGTCGAGCAGGCCGGGAAGGTCGAGTCCGTCGGTGTGCTTGACGACGCGGTCGGCGGTGAGCGCCCAGCCCGCACTCGCGACCACAGGATCGGGATCGGTCATCCATCGGCTCCGCAGCTCCTCGGCGTGCGGGTTCTTCTTCACGACGTAGCTCACGAGCCAGTCGTGCACCTTCGGCGTGCCGGCCTCGCGGACCATCGCGTCGAGCTCGTCGACGGTGAACGCCTTGGGACGGCAGATCAGCAACGCGAGCAGGCGGGTGGCGGTGTCGCCGGTCGCCCAGAGTTGCTGCGCGAGCTCGTGCTGGGTCTTCACCCGCTTGGCGACGGCGCGCAGGGTGCCGAGGTTCACCCCGTGATCGTCGCCGTGCTTCTCGTTGACCGCACGGATCTTCGGGTCGTCGAGCGCGGCGAGTTCGGTGACCAGCTCGTCGACGGTCGGAACGTCCGTTTTCGCCTGAGCCACCGCGATCTCCTGCCCGTATGTGTCGGTCGCGCCTCAGCCTACGAGCGCCGGGCGACAGTCTGTGCCGGTTCCGCCCTCGATTCGGGTGGGTTCGGCCCCGCTGAGCGGGGTCGGATCCACCCGAATCCGTTCACAGGCCGAGCTGAGTGACGGCGTTGCCGACGAGACCGGCGTGGTGGCGGCTGTACAGCGCGACCATCCGTTCGTCCGCGTGCCCCGTCTGCGTCATGATCGTCTGCGTGGTCGCGCCCCCGCGCACCGCCTGGGTGACGAAACCGGCCCGCAGGCTGTGCCCGCCGAGGGTCGCGACGAGGTCGTCGCTGAACCCGGCGCGACGGGCACGGCGCTGGATCATCGAGTGCACGGACTGCCCGGACAGGGCCGTCGCGCCCACCGCGCCGCTGTGGTGCACCGGACGGAACAGGGGACGGTCGCCGTCCTGCGGGCGCCCGGCCGCCAGGCCACGGCAACAGTGTTCGGTCGGGTCGGGCGCGGCGGTGCCCAGCAGGTCGACGACCGCCTCACGTCCGGCCTCGTCCCACGCGTCGAGCACCTCGCGCCAGCGGCGATACGCGCACACCGGGCAGGTGTGCGGATCGGACCCGTACGGCAGGGTGACGGTGCGGCCGCGGGCGCTGCGGTCGGTCTTGGACCGGCGAACCGTCACGTACAGCCCGTCGGCGCGGTGCGGGACGACGTCGGAGGCGACGAGTCCGGTGAGCTCGGAGCGGCGCAGCGCACCGGCCAGGCCCATCAGCAGCAGTGCCGAGTCACGGCGTTCGGCGACACGGACGGACCACCCGGAGTCGGCAGCCTCGGTGCGCATCGCGGTGAGGATGGTGCGGATGTCGTCGGTGAGCAGCGGCGTGCGGCGCGCCGGCGGAGTGGCCCGATCGCGCCGGATTCCGCGCAGCAGATCCCGAACAGATTCGTGCCCACCGGGTTTCGGCAAGCCGGCGAGGATGTGCATCTTGTTGATAGTCGCTACCCACCGCGACAGCGTCGACGGCGCGTACGCCCAGCGCCCGTCGGGGCGCACTTCCGCGGCTTTCTCGGTGAGGAACCAACTCAGCTGCTCGGCGGTGGCCGGCATCGGACTGTGCCCGGTGCACTCACACCAGCGGGTGAAGATGGTCCAGTCGCCGATCTGGGCGGCGCGGGTGTTCTCCGAGGTCGCCTTCTCCCGCAGCCGCCGCATCGCGGTGGCGACGGTGTCCGGTACCGCCGGCACCTCGGGGCGGGGCAGGTCCGGGCTGGTCACGGCGTGTTGATCCTCTGCACACGCAGGTCGCGGGCGAGATGGTCGCGTTGTTCGATCACCAGACGCCGCAGCGCGGCAGGGGCATCGACGTGCGCCTCGAGCCACGCGTCGACGGGTTCGAGGCTGTCCGCCGCGGGGAACAGCCCGACGACGATACGGCGGGCGATCTCGATACTGCGTCCGGTCCAGGTCTCGTGGAGCACCGCGTAGTAGTCGGTGTCGTAGGCGGAGATCAGGTCGCGGCGCGCCCCGGCGCGAAAACCGGCGATGGTCGCGTCGAGGTGGTCGTTGGTGAGGGTGTGGTCGGCGAGGATCGTCGCCCACGCGTGGGCCTTGACCTCCGCACGGGGCCGGGACGCGAGGGCCCGCAGGTGCGCGGTTCGTCCCGAGGCGGTGTCGTCGCTGCGGAGTTCCTCGTCGAGGTCGGCCTCGTCGGCGTCGCCGGTGGTGGTCAGCGCCGCCCACCAGCTCCATCGCAGGTCGGGATCGAGACGCAGACCTTCCGGGGGTGCGGCGTCGCCACCCAGGATCGCCCGCAGGTCGGCGGCGTGCCGGTCGTCCACGCTCGCCGCGACCCCGACGGCGCGGGCGAACGCCAACTGGGCGTCGCTGCCCGGCGCGGCGCCGTGCAGACCGTCCCACACCGCGTCGAACCAACGACGCCGCGCATCCGTCCGCGCCGCGGCGGGCACATAGTGCTCGACGGCCTGGGCCGCGTTGGCGAGCACCGCGGTGAGCAGCGCGATGTCGGTCTCGTGCGGGGCGAACCGGGCGGCCATGGACAGATAGCGGTCGACGGCGAGTTCGCCGTCGCGGGTCGCATTCCACAGCGCCGACCACAGCAGCCCGCGCGCGAGCGGCTCTCGGACACGGTCCAGGGAGGACTCGACGGTGTCGAGCGACCGCGCGTCGAGGCGGACCTTCGCGTAGGTGAGGTCGTCGTCGTTGAGCAGCACCAGCGCCGCTTCGGGCAGCTCGACGGCGGTGCGTGCGTCCGCGAGGTCGACCTCGATGTGGTGGGTGCGCACGAGGTCGCCGGAATCGTCGGGGTCGTAGCATCCGACGGCGAGGCGGTGCGGGCGCGGATCGCTCTGTACGATCTCGTACCCGTTCCCGGTCTCCTCGAGATGCAGGGTCGATACACCGGTGGTCTGCAGCCACGCCTGCGCCCACGACGACAGGTCGCGGCCGGAGGTACTCGACAGTTCGACGAGCAGATCGTCGAGAGTGGTGTTGCCGAAGGCATGCGTGCGGAAATACCGGCGGGCGCCCTCGAAGAAGGCGTCGCGGCCGACGTAGGCGACGAGCTGCTTCAGGACGCTCGCACCCTTGGCGTAGGTGATGCCGTCGAAGTTCAACTTCGCCGCCTCGAGATCGACGATGTCGGCGACGATCGGATGGGTCGTGGGCAGTTGGTCCTGCAGGTACGCCCAGGCTTTGCGGCGGTTCGCGAACGCCACCCATGCGTCGGTGAACTTGGTGGCCTCGGCGCTGGCGAAGGCACCCATGAAGTCGGCGAACGACTCCTTGAGCCACAGGTCGTCCCACCACTTCATGGTCACCAGGTCGCCGAACCACATGTGCGCCATCTCGTGGAGGATCGTGTTGGCGCGTCCCTGGTGCTGGGCGGCGGTCGCGGCGCCGCGAAAGACGTAGGCCTCGGTGAAGGTGACGCAGCCGGGGTTCTCCATCGCGCCGAGGTTGTATTCGGGCACGAACACCTGGTCGTATTTGCCGAACGGATACGGATAGTCGAAGTGCTCGGCGTAGAAGTCCATGCCCTGCCGGGTGACCTCGACGACTTCGTCGGCGTCGAGATGCTCGGCGAGCGAGGCGCGGCACAGCACCCCCAGCGGAACCGTCAGGTCGCCGCGGCTCCACGACGCGTCGACCCGGTGGTACGGGCCGGCGACGATCGCGGTGATGTACGTGGAGATCGGCTGGGTCGGCGCGAACGTCACGGTCTGCGTGTCGTCGCGCTGCACCGTGCGCTCGGCGGCCTCGTTCGACAACACCTGCCAGCGGCGCGGCGCGGTCACGACGAAGGTGAACGGCGCCTTGAGATCCGGCTGTTCGAAGCACGCGAAGACCCGCCGGGCGTCGGCCGGCTCGTACTGGGTGTAGAGATAGGTTTCGCCGTCGACGGGGTCGACGAAGCGGTGCAGTCCCTCCCCCGACCGGCTGTACCGGCCGGTCGCGACGACGGTGACGACGTTGATCTCCTTCAGGCCACCGATGGTGATCCGAGCGCCGTCGTAGACGACGGGTACGAGCTCGCCGTTGATCGTCACCGACTCGACGGAATCGCCGATGAAATCGAGCCAGGCCTCGTCGGTCGAAGCAGTGAATTCGAGCGTCGTGACCGTCGGGAATCCGGTGCGGCGGGCGTCGACGGCACCCCGCAGGTCGAGTTCGACGCGGTAGGAGTGCACGTCGAGTGCGCGGGCGCGGGCGGCGGTTTCGGCACGGGTCAGATTCGCAGAGCTCACGAGTTCCGATCCTGCCACCACACGTCCGGACTCGACGGGATTAGCGGGTGTCAGGCACCGATCGCCTCGGCCGCCGGTGTCGCGGGACGTCCGATGAGGCGTTCGAGATCTCCGCTGTCGGTGTCGAGCGCGCCGACGGCGATGCCTGCGTCGGAGTCGGCGAGCACGGCGGCGAACTGTGTGGGGACTCCGGCGTTCTCGAGGATTTTCGCGTACTCCTCCTTGGGCAGATCCTTGTAGGTGACGGGTACGCCGACGATGCCGGAGAGGACCTCCGCCAGTTCGGTGTAGGTCAGTCGCTGACCGCCGAGTTCGTAGACGGCACCGGCGTGTCCCTCGGTTGCAAGAACCGCGGCCGCGGCTTCGGCGAAGTCCTTACGGGCCGCTCCGGCAACGCGGCCGGTGCCGGCCGAGCCGAACAGCGCCCCGGTGGCGGTGGCTGCGGCGACCGAGTTGTCGTAGTTCTCCCAATACCAACCGTTGCGCAGGAGGGCATGGTCGATGCCGGAGGCGGCGAGCAGTTCCTCGGTGGCCTTGTGTTCGCCGGCGAGGATCAGCGGGCTCGTCGCCGCGTGCAGGATCGAGGTGTAGGCGATGAACGTAACGCCCGTGGTCTTGGCGGCTTCGATGATGTTGGTGTGCTGGGGCAGTCGCTGCCCCACTTCGCTGCCGGAGACGAGGAGAAGCTTGTCGACATCGGCCAGCGCCTCGCGTAGTGCCGTCGCATCGGCGTAGTTCGCAACGCGGACCTGCACTCCGTCGACGGCCAGGTCGGCGGCCTTCGCCGCGTCGCGCACGACGGCGACGATATCGGTGGCGGCGATTCCGCGGGCGCGGAGAGCGGAGATGGTCAGGCGGCCGATGTGGCCGGCGGCTCCGGTGACGGCGATGGTCATGGGACTCCTCGAAGTGGTCGAGCAGGGGATCGGGAACGTCACCATTCCATCACTTACTTTTTGTAAGTGCAACTATTCAAGCTAGTACCGACCTTATTTATAGTCCCCGTATACTCTGGATTCATGAGCACCGATCGCCTCCCCGAAGCCAATGTCTTCGCGCGCGAGTGCCCGTCGCGTCCGGTGCTGCAGAGCATCACCGGGCGATGGGGCGTACTGGTGCTGGCGGCACTTGTCGACGACACGCGCCGGTTCTCGGAGCTGCGCCGCCGGGTCGACGGTGTGAGCGAACGCATGCTGGCGCAGACCCTGCAGACCCTCGAACGCGACGGCCTGATCCACCGAGCCGTCCTGGGGACGATTCCCCCGCACGTCGAGTACTCCCTCACCGACCTCGGACACCGCATCACGGCGCCCCTGCTGACGCTCATCGACGTCGTCGAAGGCTCGATGCCCGACATCGTCGCCGCGCAGGACGAGTACGACCGCACCCACTGATCCGGGCCGCGCGAACCGCGCCCACCGGCCTGGATGGGACTGACAAAATGAAGCGGCCGGTCGTTCCGGCCGGTGTCGCCCGCCGGAAGGACATCCACGATGGCGCACGTCAATCTCGGTAAGCAGCACCCTGCCCCATACAGGAGCGTGCTGGCGCTGAACAAGGAGGTCGAGGAGGTCGTCGCCCGGGCCGGCCTCGATGCGAAGTTGGCCGAACTCGTGAAGATCCGGACATCGCAGCTCAACGGGTGCGCATTCTGCCTGCGCATGCACACGCGGGACGCGCTGGAGAAGGGCGAAACCACCGATCGTCTCGCGGTCCTCGCCGCCTGGTGGGAGTCGCAGTACTTCACCGACCAGGAGCGAGCCGCGCTCGCGCTCGCCGAAGAAGTCACACACCCCATGGAGCCCGGTCGTCACGAGTGGGACAACGGGTCACTGAGCGACGAGCAGGTCTCCTCGATCACGTGGCTCGCGATCGTCATGAACGCGTGGAACCGCATCGCCGTCCGGAGCCACTACCCCGTCGCCCCGTGACCTGCACCGGCCGACCGGCCTCCGTCGTCAGAAGTTGGTGAGATTCGGGAAGAACAACACCTGCCCGACAGGGATCCTGTTCGGATCGGCGATGTGGTTGGTCGCCGCGATGATCGCGAACATCTCTGCATTGCCGTAGTGGTCCTCCGCGAGGGCCCGCAGGGTGTCGCCGGCGACGACCGTGTGCCGGTAGTTGAGTCCCGGGCGGATCAGCACGCGTCCGACCTCGACGCGATCGGGGTCAAGGATGTGATTCGGGAACGAGATCACCGGATACAGCTGCGCGTCGCCGTACCAGCGGCGTGCGAGCTCCGAGAGGGTCTCTCCCGCCACCACAGTGTGGTGTCCCACGTCCCCGAGTTCGGGAATCAGCAGTGAGCGACCGACCTGGATGACGCTCGGATCGGCGATGTGGTTGGCTGCCGCGAGCACCGGGAACAGGGTCCCGACGCCGTAGAAGTGTTGCGCCAATCCCGACAGTGTCTCGCCGGATGCGACGATGTGCCGTCTGGTGATGTACGGGATGAGCAGTTCCTGCCCGACGGTGATCTCGTCCGGATCTGTGATGCCGTTCGGAACAGCGATGACGGGGAACAGCGTCGCGTCGCCGTAGAACCTCTGTGCCAGCTTCGACAGGGTGTCGCCTGCGACGACTTCGTATTTCGTAACCATGGCCGTGCCTCGGGTGGTGGGGACGTCGGCGATTCGGATCGAGCCGCCGAGGACCATGGTGCTCACGATCCGCAGGAGGGACACGCGTAGCGCGCTACCCGAATTCTGTACGAGGAGTTCCGTCGACTACGTCGGTGGTAGCAATTCGAAGACCGGATGGTGATCGGCTTCGGCCACGAACCGCTCCACCGGGTCGTTCCTGCTCGCCTCGAAATATCGGCGAGTGGCGGACGCCAGCTCGACGTACTGCTGCAGGACGGGCCCGGCCTCCTCCCCTGATACCTCACGGATCGAGTAGCGGCGCGTGTCGCGACGTCTGCTGAGCTCGACCTCGCCGGCAGCACGCGCGTTGCGCACCCACCCCACCGATCCGTACGGGGCCACCAGCCAGCGTTTTCCGTGCAGATCGACGATCAGCACGGGGTTGCGGCGGATCTTCCCGGTGCGTCTACCGCGGGTGGTCAGCAGATAGGAGTGCGGCACCGATCCCGCACGAGTGAGAACGCTCATCGCGACGTTCTCGATGTGTCGCCACCGGCTCGGTCGGTAGGTGCGCTCGGGACGGAACGAACCGTCGGTCATGGTCTGCCCTCATGCCCGCCGCGTACGGCACTCGGAACGTGTTCGACAAGGTTGGGGCACCGACGTCCGACGTACCCCGGGCTCCCTGAGCCGGGGCAGTGTGGCCGACATGTCCGCATGTGGCCGGTCGGGCGGCGACCTGTCAGTGCCGACTGGTGGATTCGTCGGTGACGAGGCGGTACAGCACGTACACCGCGAACCACGCGATGAGCACCGACGCGATCACAAGCGCGATCTCGTAGAAGAGGACCATGTGCTCGATGCTACGACCCGCCGTGACTACCTGCCTGTTATCGCCGGAACTGTCCGCCGTGCCAGGCCGGCAGGGCGCGCGTTCCGAGTGCCACCTCGAGGGCCGCCTGTCCGGACAGTCGTGTCGAGTCCAGTACCGGTAACGGCGCGTCGTCCGGGGAGACCAGCAGCGGGATCTCGGTGCATACCAGCGCGACCGCGTCGCATCCAGAGTCCGCGAGTCGGCCGATGAGGTCCACGAAGGACGCCCGGGTCTCGTCCCGGAAGGCGCCGTGCACCAGTTGGTCGAAGATCGTCGCGTGTACCAGGGCTTGCTCGTCGCCTGCCGGGATCACGGCCTCGATCCCGCGTGCCGCCAGTTCGCGGGGATACAGAGGGGCCCCGCATGATGAACCGCGTTTCCAGGATGCCGACCCGTCGATGCCCGGCACGCTGCGCCGCGTCGACCACGATGTCGATCAGGTGCAGCCCGGGAATTGCGAGTGGCTAGCCGGGTGCTTCGAGCGCGAGGTGGGCGGTGTTGTCCGGACATACGAAGAAGTTGCATCCGGCCTGGGCCAGACGATCGACACTGGTCACCAGCACGGCGCGCACCGCTTCGTAGTCCCCACGATCCCACGCAGGCATGCAGTGCTCGAAGGAGATGCAGTCCATGGTGACGTCCGGATGTGCCGGATGCCCGAGACGGTTACTGTGCTGACAGACCTCGCGCCAGCACAACGAGGCACCTTCCCAGCTGTGGCCGAGGATTCCGACCTGTTTCACCCCTGCACCCCCTCTGCCTGTGGTCGCTCTCCGTGTGACGAGCGGGCTAGCGACCACAGGCGGTGACGGATCAGGATCCGGTCTCGATCAGCTGCGTGATGACGGCGACGAGAACATCCGCGAGGAACGTTGCTGCAGAGCCCATTCGATTACCTCTTCTCTTCGGTGTGCGGGTACGCGCGCTCGGGCGAGCGCAGACGGCCCAGCGCTGCAATGGCTTTCATCGCATCTGCCGGCTGGGGCAGACAGTAGACAACTCCTGTTCCGCACACTCGGTGACCGACGCCACAGCCGAGGGGCCTTCCTCCCTCGGCAGGCTTCCTGGTCCCCGATCCGAAGGGTGCACAGTTTTCGACTCTCGTCAGCCCATGATCGTCATAAGTGGGGATTATGACGATCAATGGTGGCGTCCCACCTTGCATCGAATCGTGCTCATCTGCTCCTGTTACTCGTGACGAAACCAGAAACCGCGCTATTTTTGCAGCTCAAGCTATTTCATAACGTTTCGTTTCATCTCGTTCTCGATATGTTATTACGTAATTAAATAGGGTACGATGCCCTTGAGCTGGGATTTCGATGCACCACGACGAGGACATCATGACCGACGCGCACTCCCCTGTACCCGAAGCGACCTCCGACGAGGACGACTTACCCAAGCCCCGGGTAGGACGTCCTCGGAAGTACGCCACCGCAGCAGACCGCGTGCGCGCCTACCGCGAACGCGAACGCGCCAAGAAGGAAGCAGCCGGCACGGCCCCGCCCGTCGTCGAGAGCCCCGACGACGCGGTCTCCACCCTTACGGCTGCCACCACCGCGCTGCGTTCGCTGGCCACCAACACCGTCGAGCAGTACGCCGCGATCGCCGAGCGGATCACCACCGCCGTTGACAAGCTCACCGACGCCGAGGCTCTCGAAGCGCAGATGACGCGGTCCGCCGCCGAACTGGCCAAGGTCAAAGCTGACGCCGACGCGAAGATCGTGCGACTACGCGAACAGCTCGCCCAGTCGCTCGAGGACCGCGACAACGCGGATGCCGCCGTCGCTGCCGTCGACGCCGAACTCGCCGATGCCCGTGCCGCTCATACCGAACAGATGCGCCGACTCGAAGAAGCGCACCATGCGGAACTGACGCGGCTGAAGGACGAGCACGCCGCGACGCTGCAACGGTGGAAGGACGAGTTCGAGACCGCGACCGCCGAGCACGCGCGTGTCGTAGGTGAATTGCGCACGACCATTGTTCAGCAGGACGAGTCTCTCGCTTCGCAGCGGCGCGACCTCGCCGACATTACTTCGCAGCGCGACCGCGCGACCGGCGAGATTGCCGACGTGCGCGCCGAACTCGCGCGCGTGGAGGCGGCTCTCGAGCGGGAAGCCAGGGCCAGAGAACGTGTCGACACCGACCTCGCCGCCGAGCGCGAACGTACGTCCGACGTGCGGAGTCAACTCGAAGACTCGCGCATCACCGCGGCCACGGCGCAGGCCGCCGAGACTGCGGCACGGGAGCGGGGCCACGAACTGCGTGCCGAACTGGCGACGCTACGCGACGAGATCAATGCCCTACGCGCCGAGGCGAAGACGCTCCAGACGGAGAACGTCGAGCTCAGAGCCGAATCGAGTTCTGTGCGTGCCGAACTCGAAGCAGCGAGAGCACTCGAGAAAGGCTGAGCCGTGGGCTGTTCACCAGACCCCCGTCCGTGAGCGACGGCTACGCACTCGGTCGATCGTCGCCGCCCACGCCGATCGACTCCCCACGGCAACGTCGGGTAGGCGAGCAGCATCGCGGGAAAGGATCGCGTTGGCCAGCACTTACGTGTGCCGCGACGCAGAACTGGTGTGCCCGCTATCGAACGGCGGGTGCGGATCGTACTCGATCATCAACTGGACCGCCTTCGCGCGCTCCTCCCCTGCGGTCCGGGCGGCGAGCGAAAGTGCCATGACGATTCCGGCAGAGGCGCTGCTTCGGGGAGATACCGGAGCACTTCGTATGGGCCGACGACGTCCAGCGCGGTCAAGCCCGGGAACACGACAATGGCGATCTGCACACCGACACCCCAACAGTCTGCGCACGTTCGCACTCAGAATGTCCCCGGTAGAGACCCGGATTTGTACAGGCCTGTGTCAGCCGATCTGCTCGAAGAGCGACACGATGATCCCGTCGGGTCCTCGCACGTAGGCCATCCGCACACTTTTCTCGTACTCGCCGATGCCGCCGACAAGTCCGTATCCCTGCGCAGCAACGGAGTCGACGGCCCCCTGGAGGTCGCCGACCTCGAACGACACATTGCGGATCCCGAGTTCGTTGGGCATCGCGGTCGGTGAGCCGGGAAGGTGCGCGGGTGTGATGAAGGTAGCGAGTTCCAGACGAACTCCTCCACCGGGCGGCCGAAGCACTGCAATGTCACAGTGCGTTCCCGGGATACCGCACACAGTCTCTGCAAACTCGCCTCGTACAGACCCGGTGCCCTCCACCTCGAAACCCAGTCCGACGAAGAACTCCGTTGCCGCGTCGAGGTCCGACACGGTGAGGCCGATGTGGTCGAAACGTCGTATGTGTGCCATGGATCCCTCCTTCGATGACGTCTTGTCCGTTCGAGGCCGGGACGGAGTCGGTCGCATTGCGACGTGCACCCTTGATCGAAGCATCTCGGACAAGCATCCGCAGGCACAGTCCGATGCCCACCCATCTCCGATAGCAGTATGCCCACTCCCGCCTGACCGGTGTCGTCGGTGCTGGCGACCACGCCGAATGCGGTAGTCAACCTGCTGCCGTGCCTGATGGAACGGCGAGTCCGCCGCTCACCGCCTGGCGGGATCGATGAGTGGCTATGAAACACGCCAGCACTACAGTCACTTCGCAGGCGATCACGGGCGACAACGACGTCCTGAGTCCAGGTCTGATCGACTTCCTCGACGACGCGGTCCTGACCGTATGACACCCGAGCGACTGGAACAGATACCATTCTGAACACCTAGCCCGCCGATCAGACCCGGCACACGGCTCGACCCGAAAGCGAGATATGGCCCGTCCGTCGAAACCTCTGATCAGTCGCGCAGCCGCCGTGACAGCGTCCATCGAGATCATCGATTCCGAGGGACTCGATGCTTTCAGCCTTCCACGCCTGGCCAAACACCTCGGAGTGCGAGCACCGTCGCTCTACCACCACTTCTCCGACAAGTCGGAGATTCTTGCCGCGGTCGCCCGGCAGATCGCCGGTGCCGGTACCCTTCCGCGGCGCAAGCCCGGCCCGGACTGGCCCGAGTTCTTCGTGAAAACCAGCTTGAATTTGCGCCGCTCGATCCTCAAACACCGCAATGCCGCACCGATCCTGCTGCAGTATCTGCCGCGTGATCTGTTGATCGGCACCTACGAGGACATCGCTGGGTTTCTCGAGGAGTCCGGTGTGCCCGCGCGTCTGCACGTGCAGATCCTCGACGGCATGGAACGCCTGACGCTCGGAGCGGTGCTCACCGAGGCGATGCGCAAGCCGGCTACCAAGTCCACGATCTTCCCGAACGTCGATCCCGCGTCGCAGCCCCTGTTGTCCAAGGCGCTCGCCGCGAACGAGATGACTTCCCAGCAGTTGTTCGAGGAAATGATCCGCAGCTTCCTCCACGGCGTGGTGCGCAACGAGAATGTAGCGACGACAGAGGCCGCGCACACCGGCAAGGTGAAGGTTTCGGCCGACTGAACACGCCCGGACGGGTTTCGCTCGAACCACCACGGCTGCAGGACTATTGGGCCGGTGAAGGTGATGCGGTCGACCTCCGGGTTGGTCACGAGGGTTTCCGACACCTCCCGGTCGGCGCACAGCACACTCACCACCCTCTGGGGGATACTGCCTTCTTCGACGAGCGCGGCGATGATGTCGGCGAATCGCCGCACCACTGGGGAAGGGACCCCTTACCAGGGCCCCTTCCTCACATCAACTCACTGTTCCGGGGTGAACTCGAGCGGCAGTCGTACACAACCCCGAACCGATGTGCCGTGCATCAACGGCGGATCATTTTCGATCAAAGTGTAATCGGGGATCCTTCGGTGAATCTCCTCCATCGCCAGCGTCAGTTCGAGTCGTGCCAGGTGCGACCCGAGACAGCGGTGCGGACCCGCGCCGAACGACAGGTGCCTGTTCGAGCCACGCTCGATCAGGAAAGTATCCGGATCGTCGAACTCGGTGTCGTCGCGGTTGGCCGAACAGAGCAGCAAGAGCAGTTGGTCTCCGGCCTTGATGTTCACGCCACCGATCTCGACGTCGCGCGTGGCTCGACGACCCATGCTCACTGCGGCCTCGATTCGAAGGACTTCCTCCACTGCGTGCGGCACCAGGCTGCTGTCGCCGATCAGAGCATTGCGTTGCGTCGGATTGTTCGCCAGGTGGACCATGGCCCAACCGAGTGATCCTTGCACCGTGTGCAGTCCCGCAATGAGCAGCAGGAAGAACATGCGACGCAGTTCCTCGTCCGTCAGATGTCGTTCGACGCCATCCATGCGGATCGGTGTGTTGATGATCTGCGCGGTGACACTGCCGGGGTCTTCCTGCCCCGACCGCACCCGTTCGACGAACGCACCGAAGTACTCGAACACATTCGTGGCCGCTTCTGCACGAGCGCGTGCTGATTCTTCTTCGTCGGCACCTGGGATCCCTTGGAGCGCAATGTCCGTCCATTCGGTGAACCGCTCGGCATCGTCGAGAGGCCAGCCCATCAAGGTCAGGAAGACGCGGGTCGGCAGCGCATGGGCGAACTCGGCGACGAATTCGCATCGGCCGGAGGACGCGAATCCGTCGATCAGTTCGTTGATGATCTCCCGGATCTTCGGTTCGAGCTCCTTCATCCGTGCCGGACTGAACAGCGGTTGCAGTGCCTGCCGATACTGTGTGTGCTCGGGTGGATCGATCTCGACGGGAATGAATTTGCCCTGACCGGCGTCGACGAGATTGTTCGGATAGCTCGAGAACGTCTCGGCGTCGCGGAGAATACGGAAGATGTCTGCGTAGCGCGTAACGATCCAGTGTCCACCGTAATGAGGCGAATAAAGGATCGGACCGCGGGCGCGGAGTTCGGCGGCCCGCTCCTGGAAGACGTCGACAGGTGAAGCGAGCGCGGGGTCGTAGACGTCGAAGTCGACCACCAAATCGGCTGCAATGTCATCAATAGTCAAGGCATAACACCCTTCGAAAGCGGCGCGACGCGCCGATCGTCCACAGGACTCGGAGCGATCGACGCGCCGGTCGGATGGCACGGAAGTTCCGAGGATCAGGTCGTCGGGGTGAACTTGATCGGAAGCCGCAGACACCCGCGGACCTGGGTGGCGTGCAGGATCGGCGGATCGGATTCGATCAATTCGTAGTCGGGGATTCTCCGGTGCAGTTCTTCGAGAGCGATCGACAGCTCGAGACGCGCCAGATGCGAACCCAGGCATCGATGCGGTCCCGCACCGAACGACAAGTGACGATTCGGGGTTCGTTCGAGATCCAGCGAGTTCGGGTCATCGAACTCGTCGGGATCGCGGTTGGCCGAGCACAGCATCGCGATGAGCTGGTCACCCTCCTTGACACGAACTCCCCCGAGTTCGACATCGCGTGTCGCGCGCCTACCCATGATGACCGCAGCTTCGATCCGAAGAATCTCCTCGACCGCGGAGGGTATCAGTCCGTCGTCGGCGATCAACGCTGCGCGCTGGTCGGGTCGGTTGACCAGATGAATGATCGCCCACGCCAAGGATCCCTGCACCGTGTGCAGTCCAGCGATGAGGAGGAGGAAGAACATGCGGGTGAGTTCTTCGTCCGTGAGCAGGCGCTTGCCCTCGGCGAGTTCGATCTCGGTGTGAATGAGAGTCGACGTCACGTCGTCGCCCGGGTCGGCGCGACGTTCGTCGACGATCTTCTGGAAGTAGCCGAACATTTGTTGTGCGGCTTCGGCGCGTGCCTGCGCGGACTCTTCCTCGCTCGCTCCGGGCTTACCCATCAGAGCAATGTCGGTAGCCTCGGTGAACATGGGCGCGTCCTCGAGCGGCCAGTCCATCAGGGCCAGGAACACGCGCGTGGGAAGCTCGTGCGCGAACGCCGAGATGAATTCGGCTTCACCGTCACCTGCGAAATCGTCGATGAGGTCGTTGACGACCGCGCGGATCTGCTCGGTGAGTGCCTTCATCCGATTCGGGGAGAACAGTGGTTGCAGAGCCACTCGGTACGCGGTGTGCTCCGGTGGGTCCAGTTCGAGCGGCAAGAACTTACCGTCACCCGCATTGACGAGGTTGTTCGGATAGCT
This sequence comes from Rhodococcus sp. B50, assembly GCF_013602415.1. Taxonomy (NCBI): domain Bacteria; kingdom Bacillati; phylum Actinomycetota; class Actinomycetes; order Mycobacteriales; family Nocardiaceae; genus Rhodococcus; species Rhodococcus sp. B50. The sequence continues at coordinate 1,002,713 of NZ_WPAG02000002.1, forward strand.
CGAGAAGATGTCCGGGTTGCGGAGAACCTCGTGTACTTCCTTGTAGCGGGTGACGATCCAGTGACCACCGTGCGCGGTCGAGTACACGACAGGACCTTTGGCCGCCAGTTCGGCGACTTTCTCCTGAACGGTGTCCACCGGATGTGCAAGTGTCGGATCGTAGATGTCGAAGTCGACCACGGGAGCCCGGAATTTTTCAAGGCGATTGAGTCCACCGGGTGTTAAGCGGCGACTTCCTCGGTGTCCGGTTCGGTCGCCGGGTCTTGGACGGGTTTGTTGATCCAGGCGTCGGCGGGTAGGGCCAGGATCGTTGGGTATGGGTCCGTCGTACCGAAGCGCGCGGGGTGGGTGCGGCGGGCGTCGGCGAGCACTCGAGCACGCTCAGTCGCCTTGGGTGCCGCGAGACCGAAGTGCACATCGGCCGGGGTGTGCAATCCGATTCCGGTATGACGGTGATCGTGGTTGTACCACGCGACGAACGAGTCCATGAACTCCCGGGCGTGGTGCACCGAACTGAACCGCTCCGGGAAACCCGGTCCGTATTTCAATGTCTTGAACAATGATTCGGAGTATGGATTGTCATTGGACACCCTCGGCCGCGAGTGCGACCGGACCACATCGAGGTCCGCGAGCAAGGTCGCGACCGACTTGCTCGTCATCGATGTGCCTCGATCCGCGTGCACCACCTCGGGGATCCCGTGGGTGGCGAAGATATCGGTCATGAACTCGACGGCCAGCAGCCCGGATTCATGGGTCTGCACGTGCGCTCCGACGATGTATCGGGAGTAGATGTCGACCATCACATACGCGTCGTAATACACACCCTTGGTTGGGCCGGGCAGTTTCGTGATGTCCCACGAGTACACCTGCCGCGGGGCTCGCGCCACCAATTCCGGACACGCCCGAGCCGGATGTCGCGCCTGCCGACGCCGGTCGCTGACCTGCCGGTTCTCCCGCAGAATCCGGTACATCGTCGCCACCGAACACAGATAGATGCCCTCGTCGAGCAGGGTGGCGTACACCTCGAGCGGCGCCCGGTCGACGAACCGATCCGAGCACAGCACCTCCACGACCCGGCGGCGCTCGAGCGCGGACAGCTTGTTCGCCGGCGCACGCATGACCGCTGAGACGGATGGGACGGAAGCGGCCGGGCGTTCCCGGGTGCGGATCGCTGTCGAGCGGGCCACAGCGGTCAATGTTGTTGCGGCACGGGTGGTCACACCGGCTGCGGTGAGGGCGTGGTGGGCGGCTGTCAGTGCTTCTTCCGCGTCTCGTCGGCGTCCGCGCTCTCGGAGAGTTGTTCCAAGAGCGCGTGCGCTTTTCCCATGATGGACAGTGCGGTCTCGGTAGTGGCCAGCTTCTTGTTCGCCCGTTCCAGTTCCCGCTTGAGGCGGGCGATCTCCGCCTGTTCGGGGGTCAGTTTGCCGATCTTCGCGCCCGGCTTCTTGCCCGTGAGGACGCCGGCGTCGCGTTGGCGGCGCCATTCGACGATCAGCGACGAGTACAAGCCTTCGCGACGCAGGTACGCCCCACCCTCGTTGGTCTCGCAGGCCTGCTCGTAGGCGTCGAGGTGCGCGAGCTTGTCCGCCGGAGTGAACGTCCGCCGTGGTTGCGGACCGCCGGCCCTGGGATGGTTCGCCTCGTCCTCCATACGGTCATTGTCCAGGACTGTGATCGAGTTGGTCATGATCGCGGTTGGTCCTTCTCTCGCCCTCTATCGTGGGTTGGCTTGCAATGACCCGATGGACTCAACTCACCCTGACATAGAGGGGCCGACCGGTCGTCTGTCACAGTCATATCGTCCCCTTGTTGGCAGGTGTGTCCCGAAGAGATTCAGAGGAGTTCGAGAGTCAGCGCTCGTTCGGGGCACACTGCGACGGCCCCTTCGGCAGCTGCGACGTGCTCGGCGAGCTCGAGTGTGTCCTGGAGCAGCACCGGGTACCCGGAATCGTCACAGTCGACGACCTCCGGAGAACGGCCGTAACACAGTCCGTGTCCTGCGCAGACCGACCGATCCACGACGAGGCGGTTCGTACCGTGCTGTGTTCTTGTGTGGTGGTCAGTCATTATCGTCAGTCTTCGCCGGTGACCATCGGCGGAGGGTTGTTCCCGTCTTCCGGGAACATCATCGCCACTCGGGACAGCGTGCCACCGTCGGTTGTCGGCAGCGTGACACCTGAGATGTACGCCGACTCGTCGGAGACCAGGAACAGCGCTGCCCGGGCATTGTCCTTCAGTGACGGTGGGCGATTGAGCTTGAGCGGAATGGGTGAGATGGTCGAATCCCAGGGACCGGCCACTTCCTCGTACGACCGGCCCACTACGGGTGAGCCCGCCGGCGCCAGGAAGTTCGGCGACATGCCGTGGGTGGGGGCAATCGCGTTGACGCGGATTCCGTACTTGCCGAGGTCCAGGCTCAGGCCCCGAACCATGCCGTTCACGCCTGCCTTCGTTGCGGAGTAGGCGGCGATACTGTGGTATGCCACGAACGACGCTGCCGACGACGTCGCAAGGATGACACCGCCCCCGTTGGCCCGCAGGTGCGGCACCGCAGCCTTGGCGGTGTAGAACACACCCGAGAGGTTCACGCCGATGACGTCCTGCCAGTCCGCATCCGTCAGATCCTGAAACTCCACCTGTTCGCCGCCGGCGACGGACGGTACGCCTCCGCGGGAGACGATGCCTGCGTTGGCCCACGCGATGTCGAGTTTGCCGAACGCTGCGACGGTGGCGGCGGCAGCATCGATCACCTGCTGCTCGATTCGCACATCGGCGGTAATGGGGATCGCTGAGCCGCCCTGTTGTTCGACCAACTCGACCGTGCCTTTGGCGCGTTCCGGATCGATGTCGACCACGGCGATCTTTGCTCCCTCGGCGGCGAACAGTTGCGATGCTTCGCGTCCGAGTCCGGATCCGGCGCCGGTGATCAGCGCGACTTTACCTTGGAGTTTCATGTGGTCTCCTGCTTCGGACATGCGTCGGGGAGGTGGACGTTGCTGTCGGGCAGCGCTTTTCTTCGGGGCGCTGTCGATCAGTGGTTTATTGCGCGTACGACCGCGTCAGTACGCGATGAAGCGGATCTCGTCGCGCGAGTACTTCATGCCTGGATGCGACTCGCTCAGGTGCACCTGGGTCTTGACCACCAGGTCGTCTTCGTCGCTGCCGGTGATTGCTGTGCCACACGGGAAGGTCAGTCTCGTTCTCATGCCGGTCAGCCTTTCTACGCCTTCCGTGCGTGCACATTTCGTGTCGGTGGTGAGGGAGTTCGATCACTGAACGAAGTGGCCGACGTCACACACGCTAACTAATGGACGTAGGTTACACAACCTCTGCAAGAGAGGGATGCGTTTTCTGTTTTCGATAGAGCCGCCCCGGCCGTGCACCGGTGTCCTGGCCGTCTCGTCTCGTAACGACTCCCGCGACGACAGTCGCTACGTAGCCTCGGGCTTCCTGGATGAACCGTTCGGCTCCCGAGGGCAGGTCCGCGACAAGCCGTGGGAGCGTCAGCGCCAGCTTCTCGATGTCGATGACATTGAGATCCGCGCGTTTGCCCACGGTGAGCGTTCCCCGGTCGTCGAAGCCGTACAGATCGGCGGGGTCTTTCGTCAGCTTCCGCACGAGACTCTCGATGGCGAACCGCGGCCCACGGCGCCGGCGGCCCCAGTGTGTCAGGAGGAAGGTCGGGAAACTCGCGTCGCAGATGAAGGCGACGTGCGCACCTCCGTCTCCCAGTCCCATCACATACTGGGGGTCGCCGAGGAACTCCCCGATCCGGTTCAGGTTGCCGTGGAGGAAGCCGGTGGCGAACCAGATCAGGATTGCGCGGCCGTCGTCGGCGATCAACAGGTCGTAGAGAACGTCGAGGGGCTCGCGCCCTTCGATCTCGCCGCGTCCGGCCATCGATGTACTCGGGTCCGGTTCGTAGTCGAGATCGGCGAGACTGTAGATGTCGGCGACATTGCGTTGCAGGGTCGAGTGGGTGTGCTTGCGTGGATCGCCGGATTCCACCGGCACATCGTCTTCTGCCAGGATGCGAGCCTTGACCGCCGGTCGAGCCATGCGGCGCGCACGCTCGGCCAACGGCAGGTGTGCGATCTCCAAGTAACCGGGGCGTCCCATGAACGGGTGATATGTCGCCAAGGAAATCAATCCGCCGATCGCCCGCGGAGCGATCTGCGGATGGATGCGTTCGCCCGAACGCCCGGCCTCGGCGATGAGTGCGCGCGCTGCGGCGAACTCCGCGGAGCCGAGTGTCAGATTCTCGGCGAAGGTGAAGGTCACCGGCTGTCCGGTGTCGCGGTGCAATCGCCGCATCATCTCGATCTCCGAGGTCAGCGTGTTCGCGTCACGCTTGCTCAACCCGGCGCGGTATTGCTCACCCGGTTGTCCCTCGACGCCACCTGCGACACCGGACGGCACCATCTGGAACACTCCCCCGCCGGCATCGCGCATCGCGCGAGCCATTGCGAGCAATTCCTCCTCCGGTGCTCGTGTACCGGGTAGCGTTTCACCGCCCGAACCGCGGTGGGCCGCCACTCGCGACGTTCCGACACCCACCGCTCCTGCCCGGATACCGTCTCCCACGATCCGGGCGATCTCGGCGACTTCTTCGTCGGTGGCCGGCTCGTCGTCCTCGGCGCGACGACCCAGCACGTACGCCCGTACCGCGCTGTGCGGCACCTGCGTGGCGACATCGACGGCGAACTCACGTTCGGCGAGGATGCCCAGGTACTCCGGGAACGTCTCCCACCCCCATGTGATGCCGTCGTGGAGAGCCGAGCCGGGAATGTCCTCCACCCCTTCGGTCAGGGCGACGAGCCAATCCTCTGCGCCCACCCGCACGGGGGCGAAGCCGATTCCGCAGTTGCCGGTGATCACTGTTGTCACCCCGTGGCCTGACGACGGAAGCAGTTCGGTGTCCCAGGTGAGCTGACCGTCGTAGTGGGTGTGCACATCGATGAAGCCCGGGGTGACCAATTTTCCGGTCGCATCGATCACCTCACGGGCGTCGCCGCTGATGGTCGGTTCGATAGCGACGATCTTGCCGCCGATGATCGCCACATCGCGTGGCTCAGCGGGCGCACCGCTGCCATCGGCGACCATGCCGTTCCTGATCAAAAGCTCGAACATGATGTTCTCCGAATCTTAGGAACGATGGCGCTCAAGCAGGTTCCGCGGCTTCTCGTACCGGTGTGTCCGTTGCGTGCGCCGTGGCCCCTCGCCGAGGGACCAGCGATACCAGTACTGCAGCGGCCAGCCCGGTAAATGCGAAGGCGTAGTAGGCCCAATCGGCTCCGAGAGCCGAGCTCATGATCATGCCTGTGAGGATGGGTCCGCATACGCCACCGAGTCGGCCGAGACCCACCGCCAGTCCGAGGGCCGTGCCACGCGCCGCTGCTGGATAGAAGACTCCGACGAATCCGTAGACGCCCGTCGTGGAGGACGCACAGAAGCCGATCAAGAGAACCAATCCGAACACGAGTGCCTGCGCCGGCTGCAGCGTCAGTGCGCACACTGCAAGCGCGCCTCCGATGAAGCTCAGGGAGATCACCGGACGCGATCCCAGCCGGTCGGCGAGACCGGTGATGACTACCATGCCGAACCCGCTGCCGATGTTGAAGGCGAGCAGGAACGACAAGGCGGACCCGAGATCGTAGCCGGAGGACCTCAGCATTTGAGGGATCCAGGTATTCATACCGTACGAGACGAGCAGGCCGAAGAAGGTGATGAGTGGGAACATGATCGTCGCGATCCTGTATCCGGGAGCGAACAGCAACTTCAGCCCCGACGTAGTGCTCGCACTCTCGGTTTTCGGTGCCCCGAGGGCCATGCCGGATTCGGCACCGGCATCGACCGAGTACCGCTGTGCCAGATCGTCCGCCTCGTCGTGCCGACCTTTACTGACCAGAAAGGCAATCGATTCGGGCAGGCTTCGGTAGGCGATGACGAACAGTACGACACCGAGAAGACCGCCTACTGCGAACATCGATTCCCATCCGAAGGCGGGAATCATGAAGATGGCGGCGACGGCGACCACGCATCCGCCGATGGGAAAGCCGGTTTGGATGACCCCGTTGTAGAACTGTCGCCGGTCGACCTTCACGTACTCCTGGGTGAGGGCGATGAGAGTGGGAAGGGCGCCACCGAAACCGAGACCGGCAAGGAGCCTGAAGAGGCCGAAAGCTTCCAGTGTCGGTGCTACGGCGCACAACCCGGTGAACAGGCTGAAGCTCACGATACAGGCGAGCACGATCGGTCGTCGTCCGACGAGATCGGTGAGGTAGCCGGCCATCATGGCGCCGGCCATCATTCCGAACAGGGACAAGCTGCCGATGAACCCCGCCGAAGCGGTTGTGATGCCCCACTGCTCGATTTCGAGCAATGTCGGAAGCACCGCACCGAACATGATGAGGTCGACACCATCGAGGATGGTGATAGCCAAGCAGGTGAGGACCACGGATCGGGCGCCGGAGGCGGCCTTTTCCTTCCCCTCTGCGGAGATCTGCGACATGGTGGTTCCTTCGGGTCGTGTGGGTCGGGATTCGGTGCCGGCGGAAGTGCGATCGGTGTGACTGCGCGAATGAGCAGTTTGGGCGCACACGAATTCGGACGTGTCCGCGAGTGCGCTTGTCGGGCACGACCTGCGGTAGCCCCCCTGATCACCGCGGCATGTCGTGCAGCACCGGATTGATCTGACGACTATCGATAATTGCGGCAAGTCCGGATATTGCCGCCGTCCCCCAGGATTTCTCTGCGATCTGCGTTCTGGACGTGACGACAACCGAGCCGACGGATGATCGACAGCGCCGATCATCCGTCGGGCTCGGCAATCTCAGCCCCACCTGCGTGGGTCCTCGAGCGCCCGGGCCATCCATCGGTGAAAATGCTGATTGGCAATTTCGTTGCGTCCGAACAACAGTGGTCCGGCATCGGTATTCGATACGGCTTTCTGCAGGCCGTTGTTGACGACGAGATCTTCGTCCCGAAGCACGGCCATCAGAATTTTCCAATTCTTGTCCCACCGCGTCTTCTGCTCGTCGGTCACCGCAGGCTCCCGTGTAAGCAGACGCATCTGCATCCGGGTCCCGACGGCCGTGCCGGGGGCAGGAACGAAGTTGAGTACCTCCAGATGATCCGGTTGCCGCAGCACCGACATGTTGGGCATCAAGAAGTGCGCCACGGTGATGTGCCGATCGATCACCGCGTCCCCCGGCGCAGCACCCCGAACAGAGTCGATGCTCTTGCGGGCCGTGATCATTCGCCCGTGCCTGCCCATAGGCTGCCAGAACTGCGCATTGTTGTAGAAGTACGGGGCCACGGTGCCGGCATGGGTGGATGTGATGTGGTAGCCGTCCCAGAAGGCGTCGGCCAGTACCTTCCAGTTGATGTCCACGTCGAAGTTCTCGGCGATGTGACAGTGATATCTGTCCATCTCCATCGCGGCGAGGGACTCGTCGAATTCCCGGCCGAGCCACTCCGCGATATCGATCTTGCGGTCCTGGGCGGCGGAGTCGATCACCCAGACGAAACCGTGCCGTTCCTCGACGGGTATCTCCAACAGACTCATGCAGGCGCGGTCGACCGTCCCGAACGTGGGCTCGTCCGCGATCGACCGCAGACTTCCGTCGCTGCCGTATGCCCACCCGTGGTAGCGGCACGAGAAGACGCGCTTCGTTCCTTTTTCCTCGGGAACGAGTTGGGCTCCGCGGTGCCGACAGGTGTTCACGAAGCCGCGAACTTCACCGTCCGATTGCCGGACGAGAACAACCTCGTTGTTCGGCAATCGAACCGTCAGGAAGTCGTTCTTGCCCGGTAGCTCGGTGCTGTGCGCCGCGATGATCGGAACGTTGCCGAACAATTCGGTGCGCTCGCGGGCTGCGAGCTCCGGATCGGTGTAGATGCGGGGGTCGACCTCGAGAATGTCCGGTGCCAGATCCGTTGTGCCGTTGTCGAGGTGATCGAACATCGCCCGGGCGAACTCCGTCTTCGTCGCCTCGTCGTAGGGCAGATCGGTGTAGACCATCGTGCTCACTCCTTCGCGAGACCGCAGGGGCCCGCAAGAACGTTGCTAAAGCTGCAGACTCTTGATTTCCACGAATTCCTCGAGGCCGAAGGCCCCGCCCTCGCGCCCGTGGCCGGACTGCTTGAATCCCCCGAATGGCGCAGCGCCATTGAACTTTCCGCCGTTGACCTCGATCTGGGTGGCACGCAACTTGCGCGCGACCGCCTTCGCGCGTTCGGGGTCGCCGGACCACACAGCACCGGCGATACCGAAGATCGTGCCGTTTGCGATCTCGACCGCCTGCTCGAGCGTGTCGTACGCAATGATCGACAGCACCGGACCGAAGATCTCCTCCTGCGCGATCGTGCTGATCGGGTCCACCTCGGAGAACACGGTCGGTTCGACGAAGAACCCGGTACCGGAAGGAGCGTCGACCGATCCGGTGACGAGGCGTGCACCCTCCTTGACGCCGGCACGAATGTAGTCGAGCACCCGCTCGCGCTGTGCTGCAGTCACCATGGGCCCGAGTTTTGTGTCGCTGTCGGTGGGATCCCCAGGGACGTATGCGCGGGCCGCCTGTTCCGCGAGCGCTTCTGCCTGCGCCAAGCGGGAACGCGGAACGAGCAGACGTGTCTGCGCATTGCAGGACTGTCCCCCGTTCATGTAGCAGGCGCGTACCGTGTGCGGAACCGCCTTCGCGAACTCCTCGTCGCTCAGGTCGTCGAGCAGGATCGCGGCGCTCTTGCCTCCCAGCTCGACCGATACCCGCTTGACCGTCCCGGCGGCCAACTCCAGCACACGCTTACCCACCGAGTTCGAGCCGGTGAAGCTGACCATGTCGATGTCCGGGTGAGTAGCGATGGCCTCGCCGACGATCGGGCCGTAGCCGTGTACCAAGTTGAAAACCCCGGCCGGGATACCGACTGCGTCGACTGCTTCGGCCAGCGCGTGCGCCGTGAACGGAGCGACCTCACTGGCTTTGACGACCACCGTGCACCCGGTTACCAGCGCAGCTCCGATCTTGGCGGTGATCTGGTGTAGCGGGTAGTTCCAGGGCGTGATGCACCCGACGACTCCGACCGGCTCTCGCACAATCACAGAGTTGCGCAGTGGTTCTTCCCACGCGAAGTCCTTCGCTGCGGTCACCGCCTCCCGTAGATCGACGATGCCCAGTCCGACCTGGGCCCATCGAGCGACCCGGCGTGGAGTGCCCACCTCGGCAACGACGATGTCGGTGATCTCGTCCTGTCGGCGTTCCAGCTCGTCGGCCAGTCGCGACACGAACTCGGCCCGGACACTCGGGGCGGTCTGCGACCAGCCCTCCAGTGCCCGTCGTGCGGCAGCCACTGCCACATCGACATCGGCGGCAGCGCCGGCGGGGACGTCCCCGATGCGCTCTTCGGTGGTCGGGTTGACGACGTCGATACGTTCCGTGCCTGCGGACGTGGTCCACGTGCCGTCCACATACAAATCCTGCTTCACGATTGCTTGCTCCATATCATCGGATGGGGGGATCACCGGTGCATCGAGTTGCTCGAGCACCGTCAAGAGTTGGGATGCAACGACCGGAGTCTCATGGTCCGACCGGATCGAGTCGACTGTCGTTGCTGACCGGTGCGGGAGCCGACCCCATGACCCCGCCGAGGAATCCGCGGATCGTGACCACGAAAAGGTCACGCGAGGACCATTGGTTGGCTTCGAGCGCCCGGGCGAGCGTCGGGTGTCTGTGTTCGTCGACGTTCGGGAAGACCTCCGTGCTGTCGACAGGTCCGCGCCTGAGATCACTCAGAGTGGTTGCAAGGGCGAGCTTCTCGAGTCCGTCGAGTATGACCACATGAAGATGTGGCGGCACGCCCCCGTCCTCGAGGATTCGGGCACACATTTCGTACGTTCTCGTCAAGATGTCCCGTGGAAGAAACTGGACCAGCACCAGAGCGGCGTTGGGATGGCGCAGGATCGCGTCGCGGTAGTTGAGGCTGAGTTCGACGAACCACTCCACCCAGTCCGTACCCGGCGCATACTCGGGAACCGTCGCCCCGGTCATGAGCTCCTTCGCCACCTCGGTCATGAGTTCCCGGCGATCGGCGAAATGGTGATACAGCGAGGAAGTCTGGACGTTCAACTGTTTGGCCACTCGGGGCATGCTGAACGCATCCATGCCTTCGGTATCGATGATCTCGATGGATGCCGCGACCGTCGAACTGCGGCTGAGCAAAGGCTTTGCAGGTCTTCCCATCACTTCCTACCTTCGACCGATTCGAGACCCAACTCCACAACCCCGCTGTACCGGCCCCGATGAAAAACCAAAGGGTCCGTCCTGGGACCGGACCCGAAGTCGAGCAGGTCGGCAACAGCGATGAAGTGATCGCCACCGTCGTGTTCTGCAGCAAGCGCTACCTCGAACCAGGCCGCGACACCTTCGAGGATCGGCGCACCGCGCTCGGCCGGTCGCCACCGTACGCCCTCGAACTTCGGCCCCCCTGATGTGGCAAAGCCGTCACTGAGGGCGCGTTGACGCGACGAGAGCACGTTGACACAGAACGTCTCGGCGGTACGAATCATCGGCCAACTCGTCGAATGTCGGCTCGGGCACAGCAGGATCTGGGGTGGATCCAGGGAGAGCGCCGAAAACGACTGGCATGTGAAACCGACAGGCTCATCGTCCACGACCGCAGCGACCACTGTCACACCGGAACAGAAATGTCCCAGGACGTCGCGCAGGTCCCGGCTGTCCATGACTCGGCCGGTGGGGGCCTCCGAACGTGTCGACACGTCTCGTCCTCTCATCCACTCGGTGCGATGTGCACCCTGATCTCTCCGGCGGCGCTGAGCCATCCGCGACTCCGCGCGTATGCGACCATCGAATCGAAACCTGCCGACCACGACTCGTCGAAGGCGTGGTCCCCCGCCAGAGCGCGAAGCGTGCTCGGCTCGATCAGCACGTGCTGTGTGCCGGATGGCCTACCGAGGCCGGCAAGCGTGTGGGCCGAGAGCTCGTCCCTGGGATCGGCCGATTCGATCCGCAGAGAGGCGAACTCTCCCGCGTCCTCGAGCCGGATCTGCAGCTCGCCGAATCTTCGGTCGACAACGATGCGCACAAACTTCTCCGCTCTGAAGGGTGGGTAGGACTCACCCGGCACGGCGCCGGATCGGTACGTCCGATCTCGCACTGTGTGTGGCGAGGATGGTTCGTACCTCATCTCCGAGGAGCTGCACACACGTATCGCGCGCATCCCCCTCTGCAACGGCGGGGACCACTGTGACGCCATCGGCTACACCTGCCGCGTAGATGTCGAGGATCAGACCTGCCAGTCCACGTGGCGTCCCGATGTAGAGGACGGTGTCGCCTGTAGTCGTGTCGATCGCTGCCGGCTGCCACCTGGCTTCGGTGCGGGCGGTGTGTGCTTCGGGAGCGATGTGGGCGATGACGTCGAGTAGCACGGCGACCCGATCATCGCTGTCGTCGAACTGTGCACGAATGCGTGCGCTTTGCTTCTGCGCCTGGCGAAGGTCCGGTGCGGTGATTCGGACCATGTGTACGGTATGCGAGCGCGGTATCAGAAGGGTGCTGTCGACCGGTGCGGCCGGGGTCGACAGGTCCATGGCGACAGTGACGCCTTTCCCGTTCACGATACGGGCCGTCTCTTGCGTGGGGTGCTCCGGCGCCAGACCAGGGCCGGGGACAAGGTGGTGGTGCGGAACACGAGCGGATCGGACGAGAGGATCAGCCGGTCACCGTCGAATCGGACGTGTCGTTTCTGGTTCTCTCCGAGCCAGTTCGGGTACAGCGAGACCGCCATCTCGTGCCAGACGGCGGAGTTGTCTTCGTCGACGTGGTAGGGCCCGGAGTAGGCGAGGTATCCCCCGGCGGCCTCGGCTCGTTCGTTCGTCTCACCGCTGTGCACGTTGCGCGAGCGGTACGCAGCTCGGCCGGGGCGCATGATTTGTGCCGACATGTACCCGTCTGCCGAGTAGATGATCAACCCGCGGGCCTCGGGGCCCAGGGGGTAGTCGACGTTGCCGTTGTCGGAGGTTGTCGAATACTCGACGAGTTCCCAGGTCCCGACGATACGGTCGGCGATGGAAGCATCGTCGATATCGGTGTCGGTGTCGGTGTTCATATCCGGCGTCCCTTTCAGTTCACAACACGCCGCGCGTGCAGAGGAGGACCGAGCTCGAGATAGCGGCCATGGGTCCGCCGATGAAGAGCGAGACCTGCGCATCAGGAACCTGATTGGTCGAGGTTCCCCGCACCTGGCGCACAGCTTCGACGGCCAGCCCCATCCCGTTGACGAACGAGTCGGCAAGGTTTCCTCCGCTGGTGTTGACCGGGAGCAGTCCATGCGGGGCGGTGAGGTTTTCGACCGTCATGACCTTGCCGGCGTCGGCCCCGGGTGGGCACAGACCGTGATCGATGAGTGCGGCCACTCCCGAGCCACTGAAGTTCTCGTACACCTGGACGACGTCGACCTGATCGGGACCCAGGTCGGCAGCGGCCCACAACGCGTCGGCGACGCCGGCGGCACCGGAGAATCCGGCCGAGGTGTAGTCGAGGTCGTTCTCGACGTCGACGGCGTATCCGCCCACTGCGCCTTGACTGCCCGCCAGCACGTATGCCGGATCCGGACGCAGTGTCTCGGCGCGGTCGGCGGCGACCAGAATCAGTGCCACAGCTCCGTCGTTCTCACGTGAGCAGTCGTACAGCCGGTACGGCTCGACGATCTTGCGTGAAGCCTGATAGCTCTGCTCGTCGAGCGGGCGACCGGACGCTGCAGCGTCCGGATTCTGCTGTGCGTGGAAGTAGTCGGCAAGAACGAGTGATCTCATCGCGGATTCCGGAACGCCGTCGTGCTCGAGCATCCGTTGGGTCCGTAGCGCACACGCCTGGGCCGGAGATCCGACCCCGTGCGGAAGCATGTGGCCGTCGAAGTGATGCTTGGCGTAGCCGAGTCGACCGGAATCCTGCTGTGCCATGGCGCGATAGACGACCACGCATTGCGCTTGTCCCGATGCGATCGCGACTGCTGCGTTGGTGATCGCCGCGGCGGCGCCGCCTCCCCCACCACCCCAGATCATGGTGGACCACCGGATCCGGTGGGACATGAGGGAGGCGCCGACGACGGTTCCGTCGTTGTCGCCGCCGCCGTAGGAGACGAACCCGTCGATTTCTCGCGGTGACACTCCGGCGTCGGCAGCAGCGTCCACGATCGCCCGCAAGGTCATCTTCAGTTCGCTGTCCGGTGATTCACCGCGCTTGTAGTGGAATTCGCTCACGCCGACGACGGCGGCCCTGCCACGGAGAAAGGCGTCGGTCATTGCTGTTCTCCCGGCTCGGTCTCGGTCGGCATAGTCGTGCGCCGCCAGCGGAGCACCGGCCACGGCGCATCGGTGGGCTGTTGGATGATTCCGGTGACGGCGTCACCGATGGTGATGTCGGTGTCACCGTCTTCGGCCAGCAGACCGAGGACCCGTCGGCTCCCGGCATGGGGGAGTTCGACGAGAACCGTGACATACGGCAAGTCGTCGACGAGGTCCGGAACGAAGGGGTGCCAGGTCCGGGACCAGGAGTACACCCGTCCCACCGGTTCGACGGCGACCCACGCCGGGTCGAACGTCCGGCACTGCCCACACATCCAGCGCGGGCCCCAGATCCACAATCCACATCCGCCGCATCTCTGCAGCCGCAGCTCACCCGCTCGTAGACCTTCCCAGTACGGCAGGTCCAGGCCGTCCGCGTACGGACCGGCCAGGGAGGTGGCCGGGAACTCGCGTGTGACCCCGATACCCGGTGTCATCGGATTGCTCCACTGTCATGGCTCGGCATATCGCTCCTTCGCCTCGCAGGCTGGTCCCGTGGTGGATGCGGTCGGTCAGTGCTTGGTCAGGTAACCCGCGTCGATCGGCAGGTCGATGCCGGTCACGTATTTTGCGCCGTCGGAGACGAGCCAGAGCACGGCATCGGAGATGTCCTGGGGTTCGAGCATCATCACGTCCAGCAGATTGGTGCGGTCGTTGTGCTTCCACTTGCGCACCACGTGTGGCAGGACCTTCGACAGTCCCGTTGCCATCGGTGAATTGACACCGGTCGGGTTGACCGTGTTCACCCGGATGTTGTAGTCGGCGAGTTCGAAGGCAAGCGTGTCCTTGAGACCCTGAAGTCCGTGCTTGGCCGCACCGTAATGCCCCCACGACGGGGACGCGCCGAGCCCGTCGACGGAGGAGGTGATGACTATCGAGCCGCCCCGCCCACCCTCGATCATCACGGGGACGACAGCCTTGCATGCCTTCCACGCGCCGGTGAGGTTGACGTCGAGCATTGTCTGCCACGCGTCGTCCTCGATCTCGATGGTGGACTCGGCGTGGTCGTGGATGCCGGCATTGGCCAGCAGAATGTCGATCCGGCCGAATTGGGATACCGCCAGCTCCGCGACGGCTTTCATGTCCACGCTGCTACGGACATCGGCCTGCATGCCGGCGATCTCGCCACCGGCGTCCTTGACCAGCTGGATGGTCTCCTCGAGGTCCTCCGGTGTTGCGAGCGCGTACTGCACTTCCTTGATCGGTGCGGCGACGTCGCAGATCACGATCTTGGCGCCGGCAGCGGCAAGGGTGAGTGCGTGCGAGCGCCCCTGCCCGCGAGCTCCACCGGTGATGACTGCGACTTTTCCGTCGAGAGACGACATCGATACTCCTGAGTTCTGGAAGTCGGGAAGAGTGTTCTTTGCGTGGTTACCGGGCGCTCTTCACGCGCTCGTAGTCCTGAGTCGCCTTACTGATGCCGGTCGCGAAGCGTTCACTGAAGCCCTCTTTGCGCGCCTGCGTCCAGTGGTAGGAATTCAGTAGCGGCTCGCAGGTACCCGTGAAGCGCGGCATCACGTCGCGCATGAGGATCCGGTACATGCGCGAGGTGGCCTCGGTGTCGGCCCAGTCGTGCGCGGTTGCGAGGAAGGTGCCGAATCCGCCGGTTCGGTCGATGAGCTTCTGGATGTAGTCGATCGCGTCGTTCGCATCGCCGATGCAGCCGTATCCGGATTCGTTGACGCGTCGGACCAGTTCCTCGTGTGCGATCTCTTCGCCGGGTTCGATCATCTTCATGGGGGTGACGACGTGGCGGTAGTCCATGAAGTCGCGCAACCCGTACCGGGTGTCTTCGACGGCCTGTTCGAAGGTGTCGGCGATATGGATATTGCCCACGACCGCCCAATCGTTCCGGTCTATGCTTTGTCCGTATTCGTTCGCCTGATCGGTGGCGATATCCCATGTCTGGGCGAGCATTTCGATGGACTTGGCGCTGGTTCCGCCGATGGAGAGCAGCCCGAGACCGTACTTTCCGGCGAGCTTCGGACCCGACGGGGACATCGCCGCGGCGACCGTGATCGGCACACCGGGGTGCGAGTAGGGACCCAATTGCAGCCGGGCATCCTCGAGAGAGAACCACTCGGTCTTCCGATCGACCGGCCCCGGGGTGTTCAACAGCTCCAGAATGGCGTCGAGCGATTCCTCCATTCGTGGCCGCAGAAGGTTGTAGTCCATGCCCATCATCTGCGAGTCGGCCACGAGAGCACCCGGTCCGACGCCGATGCGAATGCGGCCCCGCGTCATGTGATCCAGGAATGTGATCCGATCGGCAACCATCAATGGATGGTGGTAGGGAAGAGAGATGACGCCACTGCACAATTCGATGCGTCGGGTGCGTTGCGCCGCCGCCGCGATCATCAACTCTGGCGACGGCCCGACCTCATAACCCCCGCTGTGGTGCTCCCCGAACCACACCTGATGAAATCCGAGCCGGTCGAGGTCCTCGACGTGGCGAAGATCCTGTTCGATGGCCATCGTGGGGTTTCGCCGCGGGTTGTGGTACGGCGGGAGGAACACCCCGCACCGCAGGGGCGCCTTTCTCGCGCTGACCGTATGCTCCACGGTCGATCCGTCGGTCGCGCCTGAGGGTTCCATTTCAACTCTCCTGTCGGTCGTGGCGGGAGGCGCCACAGATAGTGACGAGGGCCCTGGCCGTCTGTTGTCCGCGGTTGTGCCAGCGGTGGGTGTTGCCGTTGACCACTACGGTGTCGCCGGCGTGCAGGTCGATCTCCACGCCGTTGTCGAGTTCGAGAACGAGCGAACCTTCGAGCAGGACGTGCACGTCGACCGAGTCGGTGCGGTGAAATCCCGGCGCCTGCTCGTCCATAACGACAATTCCGTTGTCGCTGTCCCCGATCCGCCCGGGCTCGAGCACCCAACCGATCACCCAGACTCCGCCCGGTCCAGGGAAGCCGACAGTGTTCGGCACCTCACCGGAGTTGGGGAGTTCGGGAATGGAGTCGGTTCGCCAGATCGGGTCGATGCCGGCGGCGTCGAGTCGCTCGATCTTCTTGTCGGCGACGATCAGGGCTGCGTTGTTGCGTTCGATTGTGACGACCCGACGAAAGCTCATGGTTTCCCTTCGGAAGATTGCCCGACGACGGCGAACTGCAGCGAGATTCGGGAAAAGACATGTAGTGCAACGGATTCACATTTGTCGAGCGCACAGCCGAATCGTGTTGCACCGCCAGTGGTGCACATCCCCGAGCAGCACCAGGGTGCCGCGCATCACACCGATCAATCTAAATGCTATCGGTTATTCGGTCAAGCGATGCCGGCTGCGCACGAGAAGAACCCGCAACCCCCAGATATCCACACACCGACTGTTGACCGGTGCAAACCCCTGATCTACCTTCGTCCCAAGGCACTCGCCCCACTCCCGTCGGACTTCGTGCTTGCCACAGCACGAACTCGCTCCGCGCTACCCGGATGAGCACGTCGATGACGAGGTGCTCGTTCGGACCACTCCCTCGCGAAGGACCACCGATGACCTCGACACAGCTCGATATTCCCGCTCACCTGATCACCGATTTCGATGTGTACGATCCGTCCCTGGCCGTACCGGTCGATGTGTTCCAGGAGCGGGTCGCCGCATTGCGCAAACAGGGGCCGATTCTCTACTCGCCACATCACGGCGGGCATTGGGTGGTCACGCGATACAAAGAAGCACTGCAGGTACTTCAAGATGCAGAGACATTCTCGAGCTTCCCGAACAATCTGCTCAATGCCGCACAAGGAAAGTTCCTTCCCCTCGAGCTCGACCCGCCCGAGCACGGCTACTACCGGCAGGCGTTACAGCCGTTGTTCAGCCCCAAGCAGATGAAGGCACTCGAACCCGAGATCCGAAAGATCATCACCGAGCTGATCGACGGGTTCGCCGACAAGGGCGAATGTGAATTCATCGCCGACTTCGCCCATGAACTGCCGACCCGGATCTTCCTTGCCCTGATGGGGTGGCCGCTCAGCGACGCGCCCCAGTTCACCGAGTGGACCGATATCACGCTCCAAGGCATCCCCGGCGCGAGCGAGGCAGAATCGGCCGATGCCCGCGCGAAGGCAGCCGGCGAGATCTACGAATACTTCGGGAAGGTGGTCGCGCGAGTCCGGTCCGGCGACGACACCACCGGAAGTCTTACAGCGCAGATCATCGATACCCCGCTCGATATCGGCGGCACACCGCGTCCCTTGACCGACGAGGAACTGTGCCGGATGTTCTTTCTGCTGCTCGTCGCGGGCCTGCATACCGTTCAAGGCGCACTCGCTTGGGGACTGATCCACTTGTCCGACAACCCTGAACAGCGGCAGGCGATCATCGAGGACCCTTCCTTGATCCCCTCGGCGGTGGAGGAAATTCTGCGGATCGAGACAGCGACGAGCGGTGGTCGTCGCGCGACCCGCGACATCGAGATCGGTGGCGTCTCCATCAGGGCCGGCGATCAACTCCTGGTGGTGATGACGTCGGCCAACCGCGACGACGACGAGTTCGACGATCCGGATGAACTGCAGATCGGACGGCATCCCAACCGGCACATCGGGTTCGGCGCCGGCCCGCATCGCTGCCTCGGTTCCCATCTGGCACGATTGGAGCTTCGACTCGCGATGGAGGAGATCCATACGAGGATTCCCGACTACGCACTCGTCCCGGATAATCCTCCGGTCTTCCACTCGTCCCAGGTGCGCGGATGCGAGAAGCTTCCTATCACGTTCACACCGTCGGGGCGTTGAGGGCCCTCTATCCGGACACAACAGTCGACCCTGCAGTGGAGGTCTCCGGCACAATCGTCGGGGACCTCCACCGTCCGGTCACAGCGTCGAGGGCATCGACGAGAATGCCGGTTCATCCGCAGGTGCTGTAGCACACCGTCACGTCCGAGCGAATCGATCTCGATAGTGCTCAGACCCAGCACGTTCTCGCAGATCCCTCGCGTCTGCTCGCCGGACCGGGCGCTTGCCGCAGCGCCCGGTCCGGCAGCGTCGCGAAGTGCGCTACCTGCCATCAACGTCGACGTCACCCGTCGAATCCGCAGCGATTGCCAATAGACACATCTAATTACATTAGTTTAATGTGGTCCGCGTCACTTCCGACTCGGGCGCTTCGCCCAGCACTCCCCACGCGAGGTTTCACATGACCGAACGTACGACCGCTCCCGCGGACAATGCCACGACGACGAGCTCAGAACCCGCCCGCGCAGACTCCCGCCGCGCAAGCCGTGCCGCATTCGTGGGCACCTTGCTCGAATACTACGACTTCAGCCTCTATGCCTCGGCCGCATCGGTGGTGTTCGCCTCCGTATTCTTCACCGGCTCGAGCCCCCTTCTGGGAACACTGCAGGCGGTGGGCACCTTCGCCGTCGGCTTCCTTGTCCGACCCGTGGGTGGGGTGATCCTCGGCAGCCTCGGCGACCGCCTCGGCCGCAAGAAGATCCTCGTCTTCACCCTCATCCTGATGGGTGTCGCCACCCTACTCGTCGGCATGCTTCCGGGCTATGACCAGATCGGCTGGGCTGCACCGGCTCTGTTGGTCTTCCTGCGCATCCTCCAGGGCATCGGAGCCAGTGGTGAATACGGAGGCGCCGCTCTGGTCGCCGTCGAGTTCTCCCCTGAGAAGAAGAAAGGGTTGATGGGCTCACTGCCCGGCATGGGTGCGGCACTCGGCGGTGTGCTGGGCACACTGTCGCTGCTCGTGGTGTCGTCTCTGATGTCCCAGGAGAGTTTCCTTGCCTGGGGATGGCGCATCCCGTTCCTGTGCAGCGTCGTCATCCTCGCCTACGGCCTGTGGCTCCGTCGCAGCCTGCCCGAGACACCGGCATTCCGGAAGATCGAGGAGAGCAAGACCGTCTCGAAGAGCCCTCTGCTCGATGTGATCCGCCGGCAACCGCGTGCCCTGCTGACCGTGCTCGTGATGACCATCGGCCAGACCGGCATCGGCTACTTCTACATCGTCTTCATGGGCACCTTCGGAACCAACCAACTGGGTTACGGCGGAACCGAAGTCCTGATCGGTCTCATCGCGGCACAGCTGACCAATGCCATACTGATCCCGATGTTCGGTTCCCTCTCGGACCGGGTCGGGCGGGCCCCGGTGATCATGTTCGGCTTCCTCTACAGCGCCGTGTTCGCCTGGGTCGGCATCTCGATGCTCTCCGGTGTCGGGACACCCCCACTGCTGTACTGGGTGATCATGGCTGCCGGCAACGGCATCGGCGTCGCCGCCATCTTCGGACCGATGGGCGCCTATGTGATCGAGCTGTTCCACACCCAGCACGCCTACAGTGGCCTCGGCCTGGGCCGGGAAGCCGGCAATGCCCTCGGAGCGGCATTCGTCCCGGTCATCGCGGTTGCCTTGGCGTTCGACGACACCACGATTTGGCTGAGCCTTCTGATCTGTGTCGTCTCGCTGCTCGGATTCGGGGCGACCGTCCTGTCCCGTACCCGATCCTCGGCCGACGCGACCCAAGACGACAGAACGCCGATCACCGCATAACGACAGCATCATGTGGGGCGGGCTCCGATCGACAGGATCGGAGCCCGCCCCTCATTCCGGACTGAACACAGACGCTGCCACGGTGCGGGATTCGAAACCGTGCCGGCAATGCCGGTAGCCGGAAGGAATTACGAACACGCCGATGTTCGTCGCGACAAATCCCGGCATCACGCAATTGACCGTGATGCTGCGATGTGCGACCTCAAGAGCCGTCGACTTCGTCACTCCCACGAACCCTGCCTTGGCGGCTGAGTAAGCGCTCATCCCCGGGGACGGACGCCGTCCACCCGATGCACTGTTGACGAAGACGACTCGGCCCCTGCGTCGCACATCACCGGCAACGCGAAGTGCGTGCAGTAGAACGCGCCGTTGAGGTTGACCGCAATGACTTCGTCGAAGTCTTCCGAGCCCTGCTTCCTGGACGCGGCGGCCGGAGAGAGTTCGCACGGATGGCGACGACGCGTCCCCCATCCGCGAAGATCTTTGCGGGCCATCTCCGCATCACGGGCACTACGCGAATAGTTCACCGCCGCAGCGAATCGGTCGCCTGCGAGCCGACGGGAGATGGCCGCACCGATACCGTGCCACCACCGGTGACCACCGCGCCCTCAGACGAGTTCACGACCGAATCACCGAACCTTGTCGTAGTCGTCGGGCACATTCGCGAAAGCGTCTCGCAACTGTCGTTTGGCGATCTTCCCACTCGGCATCCGGGGCAGCGGTTCATCCATGAAGACGACATACCGCGGAACCTTGTAGTCGGCGAGACGTTCGTTGCAGAAATCGACTACCTCGGATTCCTTCAACTCGGTGGTTGAGCGGACCAGTGCGGCCGGTGTCTCGCCGAACTTGGCGTCGGGAACGCTGATCACCGCGACCTCCTCGACTCCGGGAATCTGGTTGATCACCGTTTCGATTTCGGCAGGCGAGATGTTCAGACCACCGGAGATGATCATGTCCTTGAGACGATCGACGAACGTGAGGTAGCCGTTCTCGTCGAGTTTTCCGAGATCGCCGGTGTAAAGCCAACCGTCGATCAGGGCCGACCGGGTCGCGTCCTCATTGCGCCAATAGCCCGGCATCATGCCGGGTCCGCGCAGAAGAATCTGGCCGGTTTCGTTGGGACGCAGATTGTTACCTTCGGGATCGACGACGCGAATCTTGGTGAAGATGCCGCCCCAACCGCACTTGTCGGGATGTTCGGCTGCTTCCTCGCGTGGCATCGCGGTCGCGGATCCACCGATCTCGGTCTGACCGTAGATCTGTCGCAGCGACACTCCTTGCGCCTGCCATTTGTGCAGAAGATCGACGGGCACACGCGCACCACCGACGTGTGCGGTCACCATGTGACTGAGATCCGTGTCCGTGAACCCGGGAACCCTTGCGATCTGTTCGAAGAGGATCGGCGGTCCGGTCAACGTATTGGCCTTGTCCTCTGCGAGGATGCGCAGCGCCCTCGCCGGATCGAATCCGGGTTGGAGGAACAAGGTTCCACCGTGCAGAACGACACGCGAAATACCCCAGATGATGCCGGCAGCGGTGAACAGGGGCAACACCAGCACCGGTCGCAGGTTGTTCGGCTGAATCGGTTCCATCAGGTGCCACTCGTGCATCTCACCGGCAATCGTGCCGTGGGTGAAGATCACACCTTTCGGTTTGCCGGTGGTACCACTGGTGAACACGATGGCGGTGGGGGTGTCGAGATCGACCACCGGCGTCCGGTACTTCGCATGGTCGCCGCCGCGCAGCGGACGCACATCCTTTTCGAACACGGCGATCGAGAACGTGCTACGTGCCTGGTAAACCTCTTCCAGGCGCGGCAACAGCGCTTCCTCGCAATAGATGACGGTGGGTTCGCAATCGTCGACGAGAGTGGTCAGTTCACCGACGAGCATGCGCTGGTTGAATCCGACCGCGATAGCGCCGACCTTCATCGCACCGAGCGCCGCCACAGCCCACTCGAGGCTGTTGGCACCGAGAAAGCTCACCCGGTCACCGGGAACGACACCGCGGGAAACGAGGTCGTGGGCGACACCGTCCGCCCAGGCTGCCAACTCTGCGTAGGTGACGCTGTTTCCATCGAAGTCGATGGCGGTCAGATCCGGCTTCGACCGGGACCAGTAGGTCAACGCGTCTACAACTGTTCCGCTCATGTAGGCCTCCAAGAGTTGTCGTCGAGCGCGGGGTGCTCGACGGCGCGCACGGCGGACCGTGCCGTGCGCCTTCGGCCTCCCGGAGAGGCGTACGTCACATCCGCGGTGTTGAATCTAAAGGTCGTTGTTTATTGAAGCAAGTACGGATTGTTCTCCGCTGCCCGAGCGACTGCGAGCATCGCCCCGACCTCGATCAGTATCTGCCGGCCCGGCCCCGACGCTGCCCTTCGGTGCATTCGTACCGATCGATCCGCTGCCAACTGTCGAATCCGAACGACTCCGGTCTACCGAGCGAGGACGTTGGTAGCGGCGCCATTCCCGTCGCTCCGCTCGCCCCGGCAAACGCCCCGGCGGCGCGAACCACTTGATCGACCGGGACACCACTGATCGCTTCGGTCCGTTCCGGTGTGGCCGGCCCGACCGCCACAGACAGTGCCGCGAGGCCGTCGCCATAGCGATCGCAGAACTGCCGGTTGTGCCACTGTTCGGACAGGATGACGTGCAACATTCCGGCGAACAACGCCGCGTCGGTTCCCGCCTTCGACCGCAGATGCAGGCCGGCGTGCGCTGCGGTTTCGCTGAGCCGGGGTCGACGGTGAGTTTCAGACCCCGTTCCCGAGCCTTGCGGATCGTGACGAACGGATTCTGGGTGATCGCGCCGTCACCGTCTCCGCCGTTGAGCGAGACCATCGGGTTCGTACCGGCCAGAAGCCACACGTCGGCGGTGTCGAAAGCGTTGCCGGCCTCCCATATATCGGCCCATGCGCGACCGCACAATCCGCTTGGCGGATTGGTCGATGTTCTTGGTGGAGAACAGTTTCCGGGATCCTGTGGTGCGAACTCCGGCCCGTGCCCTGGGTCCGGTCAGCGCTGCGACGTTCTGCTGAGCGCCCATGAAGAGAGCGGGTGCGTCCGCGCCGTGCTGTCCCCTGATAGCTCCGATACTCTCGGCGATCTCGGTGATCGCGACGTCCACGTCATTCGGTTCGTAGGTGCCGTCGCGGGTACGGCGCATGGAGGTGGTGAGCCGGCTGGGTCCGTGGAAGAATCATCACTTCGGCGGCCCTTCGGGCACGAGTAGCCGCCTGAGAGCGGATGCAAGCCGTCGCCGACGATACCGACGATGCGGTTGTCCTCGACCTGCACCCGCGCTCCGCAAGATGGGGCACAGGGGCAGCACGACAAATGCACAGACACGTCGCAGTCCGATTCTCTAGGGCGCCGGTGCGGGCGCCTGTTCGACCACGGTCACGAGGTCGCCCAGCCGGGCGCGCCGACGGCTGCGTGCCGCCATCACCGCCAGCGTGGCGACTGCGAGCGCAGTGGGAACGATCGTGAGCAGGAAGATCGTGCGCGCATCCATGCCGGCTGCGATCAACAGGGCACCGACGCTCGGTCCCGCGATCGAGCCGACTCGGCCGATGCCCATGGCCCAGCCGACTCCGGTGGCGCGGACGGCCACCGGGTAGACGGTCGCTGCGAGTGCGATGATGCCCGCCGAGCTCCCGGACATCCCGAATCCGACGATGAAGATGGTCACCAGCAGAAGCGGACCGTTTCCGAGCAGTGATGCCACCGCCCCGGTGAAGATCGCGCCGAGGGTGTAGCCGGCCATGACGACGAGGTAGCCGTTGCCGATGCGGTCGGTGATCCACCCGAATGTCAACGCACCGGTCATGCCGCCGAGATTGAACAGGGATGCGGCAAGCAATGCTGTGGAGGCACTCTGTCCCCCCTCACTGAACAGGGTCGGCATCCAGCTGAGCAGGAAGTAGATCACCAGGAAGTTGATAACGAACACCGTCCAGAGCAAGACCGTGTCGATCGCCCGTCCCCGTGCGAACAGCGCCCCGACGGGTGAGGTGCTTCCTGTCGGCACATCCTGGGTGAACCGGACGGACTCCGACATTCCTGCAGCGGGTGCGATCTGCGCGACGATCTGTGCTGCCCGCCCGTTCTCACCTCGTGCGGCGAGGAATTTGACCGACTCCGGCAACCACTTCATTGCTACTGCCGCGACCCCCAGCGGTAGCACGCCGCCGATCACGAACAGCGACTGCCAGCCGAACTCCGGGATGAGAAATGCTGCAGCGAAACCTCCGACGAAACCCCCGAGCGACATGCCGGCGATCGTGACGGTGACCGCGGTCGCACGGATCCGTGCGGGACTGTACTCACTGACCAGTGCGACAAGATTCGGTGTCACTCCGCCGAGGCCGAGACCTGCGATGATGCGCAACACGATCAATGCCGTCATCGAGGTGACCAGGGCGGTCGCCAAGGTGAAGACGGAAAAGATCAGGGTGCACAGGATGATGACCTTGCGGCGGCCGTACCGGTCGGCGATCGGGCCGAACACCAGGCTGCCCACCACCATCGCCCCGGTACTCAGCGCGAGTGTCAGCCCGAACGACGCTTTCGATACGCCCCAGTCCTCGGACAGGGCGGGAATGACGAAACCGATCACCTGTGCATCGATACCGTCGAGCACGGCCAATGCCAAACACAGTGCGACGGCGCGCTTCTGCAGCGCAGACATCGGCGATGTGTCGATGATGTGTGCGAGGTCGACATCACGGGTGCTGCTCACAGGGCAGGTCCTCTCGGAGAAGGAAGTGAGGTTCAGGACGAGGACGGCACACCGTCGACCGCGACGACATCGCGCGGAACGGGGATCGCGTGGACAGGAGGTGTCCGGAATCGCTCACGCAGAGCGTTTTTCGCGAGTTTTCCCGAGAACGTGCGCGGGAGCGGTTCATCGAGGGCGACAGCGTGTACCGGACGCTTGAACTTGGCGAGGTTCTCGCTCGCGACGGTGGTGATGTCGCGGATGATCTCACTTGCCGCGCGCTGACTGTGGAAGACGACCATGGGAACTTCTCCCCAACGATCGTCCTCGACACCGATGACAGCCAGGTCCACCAGCCCGTCGATACCGTGGAGGACCTTTTCGATCTCGGCCGGGTACACATTCAGGCCCCCGGAGATCAGCATGTCCTTGCTGCGGTCGACCACCTTGAGAAAGCCGCCTTCGTCCTGCATGCCGAGGTCACCGGTGTGCAGCCAGCCGTCGACGAGGGTTTCTGCCGTGGCTTCCGGCTTGTTCCAGTATTCCCGCATCACGTGCTCACCCCGGATCACGATTTCACCGACCTCGTAAGGCTCGGCGAAGCCTCCTTCGGGGTTCGCGATGCGAAGTTGCGTTCCGGCCAAGGCCAGTCCCGCGAAGCCCGGTCGGGAGCGCGCGTCCTCGTAGTTCAGCGTCGAGGCCATGCCGGAGGCTTCGGTCAGCCCGTATGCCTGGGTCATGGGCACACCTCGACTGTTGTAGAAGTCGAGCAGGTCCAGGCTGATGGGGGCGCCGCCGGCCCCGGCGAAGGTGAACTTCGCGAGTTTGCGCCTGCCGAAATCGGGGAGTTGCGTCATGCGTTCCCAGATGACCGGGACGGTGGTCGTCGCGGTGATCTGCTCACGTTCGAACGTATCCAATGCGATCGCAGGGTCGAACTCGCGCAGCAGCACCATCGTCGCCCCCGGCAGCAGCACGAGCTGGGTGAAGATCGAGAGCACCGACCCGGTGTAGACCAGCGGAGCCGAGCACATGACGCGGTCGCGGCCGGAGATGCCGTGGCTCAGGACCTGGGCGACGCCGGGTGCCAGTGCATTGCGGTGGGTGATCAGTGCACCCTTCTGCACTCCTGTCGTGCCCGAGGTGTAACAAATGAATGCCGGTTCGGCGGCGTCAATTTCGACCTCAGGTGCCGCGCCCGGATCGAGGAGTGCGTCGTACGAGCGGTGCTCGGTGCCGCCGATCGCGAAGATGTCGAAGTCGCACTGGCCGGCACCGACCTCGAGCAGAGGTGCCAGTTCGTTCTCGACGATCACGACGCGCGGCGCGGAGTCCACGAGCATCGGTGCCAGTTCCTTGCCGACCAACCGGAAGTTCAGGGGGACACTGATTGCGCCCAGTTTGAGAGTGGCAAGGATGGTGTGGGCCAACTCGGGACGGTTGAGCATCATGACGCCGACGCGGTCGCCTTTGCCCACTCCGCGGGCGGCGAGTCCTCGTGCCAGTGCGTCGGTGATGGCGTCGACTTCGGCCCAGGTCTGGGATGTGTCACCGAATACGATTGCTTGGTGATCGGGACGCGTCTTGCCCCAGTACCGAACCAGCTCGGCCAGATTCATGTCGTCTCCTCGTGTGGGGCCGTGGCGGCGTGACCGCTCTCGCTCACGGCGGTGAAAGATGTGGCCCGTGGCGGGCCTGTCCACCTGTTCAAGACGCGCCGGTCCGGCGGTGCGCCCCGAATGGCTGCTAGGCAGCAACACTCGGGGCGTTCACCGCGTGGGCGAGGAGTGTGTGAGCTCCGTCACCGGCGTCGGATCGAATCTAACATCTGTAGGTAATTGGCACAACACGGAATTTCAAGAAATTCGGACGAATCCCTGTTCCGTGCGAGCCGCTCGCGCGACTATCGCCGCCCGGCCGAACCCATCACCGGTTCATCCTCGAATACACCGGCACCCGAGGGCTTCTGCAGCACCTCGTGCGTATGCGCTCCCAACTCGGGAGGCAATGAGGGAGCGAACTCCTCCCCTACGACCCGAACAGGACTGACAACGAACTCGAGCTCACCGACCCCCTCGTACTCGACCCGATAGGTAGTAGCCCGAGCGGTGAAATGCGGATCCGAGATCAGGTCGGTCACATTGTTGACCGGCCCGCCCGCCACGTCGTGTTCGACGAACAGCGCGACCCATTCGTCCCGGGTGCGCCCGAGGAAGATCTTCCGTAGTTCGCGGTACACATGATCGGCCCGTGCAGGCGCCTCACTGTCAACCGTCGTCAGGTCGACCTCGAGCAGATCCGGACGACCCACGGCCACACAGAAATTACCCCAGAACTTGTCGACATGGGAGCCGAACAGAATGGCTTCCCCGTCCTTGGTGCGATACGCCTCGAGGCGCGGCCAGTCGGGCAACCGTCCGTCCGGCAGCCACGTCGGACGCGGGATCGAACGATCCTTGTTGAGTTCCGCGTCGACGAGATCAGGCATCCATGCCGCAGCGACATCGACACCTGCCACCTCGATCCTGCAACCCTCCCCCGTACGACCGGCCCGGTGCACGGCCGCGAGCAGACCCATCGCACCGTATGCGCCGAGCGCATACATCGCCGCCGGCGGCGTCGTCGCGCCCGCGATCCCATCCGCGGGCGGATCCTCCGGCGTTCGGACTTCCCGCAGTCCCGCGTATGCGTCGAACACCGGCCCTCCGGTGCCGAGCCGGCAGTACGGACCTTCGGACCCCATACCCGAGACCGTGCAGAACACGATCTTCGGATTCACCTGTCGCAGTTCGTCATAGCCGACACCCAACCAGTCCAGATAACCGGCACGCATACCCTCGACGACCGCGTCACACGTACGGGCCAGATTCATGAAAGCCTGCTTGCCTTCAGCTGTACGCAGGTCGAGCGCGACACTCTTCTTTCCTCGGTTCCAACGCAGATGCATGAACGACGGCCCGTCTTCATCACCGATCGCACGACTGCCACCGATACGCACCGGATCACCCAGAGGACCCGACTCGATCTTGATGACCTCGGCGCCCATATCGGCGAGATGGCCACCGGCCGACGCCGGTGCCAGCTGCGCAACTTCGAGAATGCGCATGCCCTCGAGCAACGAGTACCCACTCATATCGCACCACTTTTCATATCGCACCACTTTCGGAAATATTCACAGTTTGTTCGGGTTTCAGTTCCACCCACAACCCGTCGCCCTCGGCGACCAGCACGTCGCCGTGATGCATGGTTGCGCGCATGAACCGCTTACGGCCGTCCTGCCGCAGGAACTCGGCTTCCACGCGTAACTCGACTCCGAGGGGCGCCGGCGCCCGAAAATCCACATTGAGATAGGCCGTGCGTGCCCACGGCCGGCCCGCACTGTTGGCGAGCCGGGCCATGATCTCGTCGAAGATCAGCGGTGTGACGCCGCCGTTCATCGCATACCGACCGGAATGGAAACGCCCGACCGTGACCCGGCCGCTGGCTTTCGTGTCCGTCACCACGTCGATGTGCAACGGCGGCGCGAGGCACTGGCCGCGACCGGCAAGATCCCAACGGTGGCCTGCGAGCTGTGCGTCCTCGTCGGTCTCGAACTGTTGCAAACGCGCGGCAACCGTGAACAACTGATCGGCGATGCTTGCTGCGTCGGCAGGATTCGGACGCGACCTGGTGAATGCCTCCTGGACCGCACGCACGGCGGCGACCAACTCGGCGAACTCGTCGTTCGCCTGCCCAGTGGGCGTGAACGGATCGTTCCAATCCGGATCCCAGATGTCGATAGGGGTCCTCGTGGACGGTGACATATCCATGACAGTCCTGTCAGTCGATTCCGGCGGGGGCGCCGAAGAATTCACCGAACATCTCGGCTACCGGGCGTGGTCTGAGAGTCGTCCGTGCGGCGGTGTTCTCCCGGTCGTAGCGACTACGCAGATCGGTGCCGTATCCGGTGAGCAGGAGTGATTTGATTTCCCGGATCGCTTCGGCGGGTTGTGCCGCAATCTGCTCCGCTGCCTCCAGCGCTGCTGCGAGTACGTCGCCGTCGTCCGCGTAGCGGGTGAGCAGACCGATCCGATATGCCTCGGCGCCGGTAACAGCACGCGAGGTCATGAGCAGATCACGCGTCTGTCCCGCGCCGATCAGCGTGTCGAGGAGCCACGTCAGGTTCGCGCCGCCGTACTTCGCCGCCGTTACGGTCAACGTCGTCGACGGACCACCGACGCGAAGATCCGAACAGGCGGCGAGCAGCGTGCCCGCTCCGTACGCCATGCCTCGGACCGCGGCAATCGTGGGTTTGGGGAACTCGACATACCGCCAGAGCAGCTCCTCGCGTTCGAGCATCGCCTCGAGGTTCTCCTGTGACGACAGGGCCTCGAGTTCGCGCAGGTCGTACCCTGCCGAGAATGCACTCGTGCCGGCACCGGTGAGCACTACTACCCGCACAGCCTCCTCGGCGGCTGCACGGGTGAGACGCTCGTCGAGTGCTCGTTGCAGCGACAGCGAGATTGCGTTGTGCACCTGTGGACGATCGAGAGTCAGCTGCAGCACACCCGGCGCGGGAAACGATTCGAGCAACTCCCGAGAGGTCACGGTGTCGAACCCGCCTTCGCTGCGCGGCGCTCTTCCGCGACGGCAGCGGCGTCACGCGTGATCATCTTGTGGAATACCTGTCCCGGCAACTCGTTTCGTCCGTATATGAGTTCCTCGACCTGGCCGTGTGCGACGTTGTCGGTGATCGTCTTGGTGACGAACCAGTCCTCGGCGTGCAGGGTCTCCATGAGCAGTTCCCAGTTCTTGTCGAGGATCCGCTGTTCTCGGGGCGTGGTGGGCTCGGTCGGTGACAGCAACCGGATGGTGCAGTACGAGACATTGGGATCGTCGACGTCGGGGACGATGGTCCAGATCTCGAAGTGATTGGGTTCGGTGACCAGCATCGTCCCCGGGTAGATCGTGTAGTTCGCCAGGGAATAGTCGCGCACATCGAACGAATCCGGGTCCGCGTCGCGCACTTCGGTGATCGACTTACGCGCCACGACGATCCGCCACGACCGGTCGACGAGGTCGAAAGCCGTGATGTTCCCTTCCAGAAAGTTGCACACCGTCTTCGTGTGCAGCTGGCACAGGTGGTAGGAGTCCTGCACCCCGTCCACGGCGATCTTCCAGTTCATGTCGAGTTTCCACGTCTCTTTGCGGACCTGGAACGAGGAAGCGATTCCGGTATCGGCGACCTCGGCGTCGTGCTTTTCTCCCAGAACCTTCGCGATGTCCAGTTGTGCGCCGACCGTGGGCACGACCCAGACCAACCCGTGCCGTACCTCGCATGGGAACTCGACCAATCCGTACTGCGAGCGATCCAAACCCTCGAATCCCTCGGCGTGCGGCATGCCCCGTAGCGCGCCGTCGCGACCGTACGCCCAGTTGTGATAGGGACAGCTGAAGACGCGTTTGCATCCGGCTTCGGCGAATTCGACTTTGGCGCCTCGATGGCGGCACACGTTGGAGAAAGCCTTGACGCTGCCGTCGGACTGCCGGATCACCAGCAGTGGAGTGCCGATGAGCTCGGTGGTGATGAAGTCCCCGGTGTTCTTCAGCTCATCGATATGGGCCACGATGTGCGGAAAGCGACGGACCACATCACGTTCACGATCGGCGAGTTCGGGATCGTTGAACACCGTGAACGGCACATGGAGCATGCCGTCCGCGTAGTCGGTGGAGTTGTTGTCGACGTGCGCGATCAGGCGCTCGGTGAGTTCGATCTTGTCTTCGCGCTGCATGCACCCATGCTGACACATGAGACATATGGAATCTAGTGTCTTAGAACTTACCGGGCGGTATTGTGCACATGTGGCACAGAAGACCGAAACCGAGACCGCGGACGTCGGCACGGCGATCCTCATCGCCGCCGAACTGTGCTTCGAACAGTTCGGTATCACCAAGACCACCATGGCCGACGTCGCACGGGCTGCGAACATGTCGCGCGCGACGGTGTACCGCTATTTCTCCGATCGAAACTCGCTCATCATGGCGTCGATCGTCCGTCGAGCACGACTCAACATGGACACCGCCCGCCACCGCATCCGGCAGCATCCGACCTTCGCCGACCGCATCACCGAAGGCATCTGCGCGAACGTCCGGCGAGGACTGCGCGATCCCATGGTGCATCTGCTGGTCTCCCCCGCCGAAGCCACGCTCGCCACCAATCTGCTCTCCACCTCCGGCAGAGCCGTCGAACTCACCCGAGAACTATGGGAACCGATCCTCATCGAGGCCCAACAAGCCGGAGAGATGCGCGCCGACGTGGACCTGGACCTGCTGTGTGAGTGGATCTCCGAACTCGAAATGACCTACATCAGCTCGCTCGGAGCCGGCGTGGGGTCGCTCGACCACCTGCGAACGAAGCTCCTCTCATTTTTCGTCCCGTCCCTGCTACCTCGCATATGAAGTTGCACCCTCACGCTCGAGCGGGACCACGGAGGTTCGGTCGCGAGAGGCAGTCGTACGTGTTCGGGAGCCCGAGATCTACAGAACGCGCAGCCCCCAGGTCCGGATTCGCCGAGAGCGGTGACGACAACCGGCAATTCGCAGTGTTCGCACCGTCCAACCCGCCCTCCCACGGGACTGCGGCCTTGTTGCCGCGTTCGTCGATGGTCTCGGCCGCAAGACGACACAGCAACCGGGCCTGATCGATCGCGACGCGAGATTCAGCGATCCGATATTGGACGACACCCTGCTCGGCCGGCGTTTTATCGAAGGCCACACGGTCCTGCGCGCGCGTGGTCCTCAGCGCCAGGGCCCGTTCGGCGGCCCCGAGGGCGCGCATGCGGTGATGGATGCGCCCCGGCCTGAGACGAGCTTGCGCCATGGCGAACCCATCGCCTTCCTCCCCGAGGATGTTCTCCGCGGGAACACGCACGTCGTCGTAGACGACTTCACAGTGACCGCGCTGGTCGTGTCGTCCGAACACCGGCACGTCGCGCACAATCGTGACACCGGGGGGTATCGATCGACACCAGGATCATGGATTGCCGACGGTAGGTGTGCTTCGGTATTGCATGAGGTCGAGGGCGTACTCGACACAGAGGTTCGCTACCCCTTCCGGATTCATCCGACCTCCCGGTTACCACCAGGTGGGCAGGGCGGTACACATCGAGACCACTGCGCAGGCGGCATCCTCGGGGCTTAGGACCCGAAAGTATCCGGCGCGCACTGCCGTTAGGCCGTGTTTCATAGGCCCGGGGTACGGAGCCACTGATTGATCGCGGCAATACGGTCCCGGCGGGCCTGACCAAGATCTACTCGGGCGGAGCGCCGATCCCACCGAGCACCATCGCGGCGTTCGAGGAGCGGTTCGGCCACTACATCCACAACATCTACGGCCTTACCGAAACGACCTCACCGTCGCACGGGGTGCCGCTCGGCAGGCGGGCTCCGGTCGACGAGCTGACCGTAGCGACCTCGGTGGGCGTGCCGTCTACGACGACACCGTCGTGCGGATCGTCGCCTGAACTGCTTTCGCAGACCGGTCCGTCCCGCCGCGACACGCGCGATGTTCCGACCGACCGGTCCTCAAGGGGTGGGTCGGTCCACGTCCCCGCGCCACCCACCGGTCTCGTGCCCGCGCTGCTCGATGAACTCTTTGAACTTCCTCATGTCGTTCTTGATCCGGTTGCCGAGAACACCGAGTTTGTCGGCTGCATTCTCGACGAATCCCTCGGGGTCGACATCCATTTGGGCTGTCACTCGGGTCTTCTCGTCATCGAGGCGATGGAACGTGATCACTCCCGCGTGGTTGGGTCCCGAGTCGGAGGTCCAGGCCACCCGCTCGTCCGGATGTTGCTCGGTGATGGTGGCATCGAACTCGCGGACCTGACCTGCGATATCGATGACCCAATGAACATGCGTGTCGTCGAGTTGCCGGATCTCTCGCACCCCTTCCATGAAATGAGGAAACGATTCGAACTGCGTCCACTGGTTGTACGCGACCCGGATCGGTACATCGACATCGATGGCTTCTGTGATTGTGCTCATGACGATCGCGTACCCCTCTCCCGAGAAGGCCACACCCGACACGATGCCGCAGGCGTCACGTATCCGCGCTGTCGACCCATCGGATCGGAACCGCGGCCGGGAATGCGACCGCTCGACGCGTCCGGCTCCCCGAGCCGGGGCCGGTGATTGTGCAGGGACAGAATACGTTCGGGGTGGGGCCGCCGATCTCCCCCGGCGGCAATCCAGGCTTGCGTCGCCCGATGGGCCCGCTCGATCAACTCGCCGGCATGGCTGAAGTCGATCGGCGACACGGACACCGGGCACAGCGGTGGTAGCACGTGCAGCTCGACCCGTGCGGAGAAGTCGGCGACCTCGAGCAGCAAGCGTTGGTGAGTGAGCAGCGTCAGAGCCTGCACCGCATTCGCCAGCGCGGTGGTCGGTGGATGTTGCAGGGCGCAGGCGTAGCCGGCGGGCAGCACCCACACGTCGTCGGCACCCAGGGCGACGGCTTGGGAGAGAGCAGCATCGTCGGCGATACCCCCATCGACCAGGTTCAGTCCCTCCCGTTGCACGGAGGGCAGCACACCGGGGACGGCAGCACTGGCCAGCACGGCGCTGACGGCCTCACCGGTCGAGAGCAGGACCTCCCGGCCGGTGAGCAGGTCGGTGGCCACGAGGTGCACGGGGATCGCCGCGTCTTCGAGGTCGCGATAGGACAGGTGAGACTCGATGAGCCGCTTCAGATTCCGGTCGGAACACAGCGAGGGGCGGACCCCGGCCGCGGCCAGGAGTTGACGCACCGGATCGAGCGGGAAGACGTCCTGCCGGCGCAGACTCCGCCAGATCGCCGCCAGGTCGTCCAAAGCCGGGATACCGGTGCCACGACCGGCGAGGTACGCGGCGTTGAGAGCTCCGGCCGACGTGCCGATCATCAGGTCGGGATGTATGCCTCTTTCGGTGAGCGCATAGAGCATGCCGACCTCCACGGCACCGAGACCGGCCCCTCCACCGAAAACGAAAGCGGTGGTCATCGCCGGGGCGGGTCGTACACGGAGGCCAATCGGCCAAGGGTCAGTGCCGCAAGCAGCAGGCCGACATCCCGCAGGGCGACATCATAGAATCCGGAATAGCTCAGCAGGTTGATCACGATGCCGGCAAGCCAAGCGGCGACGATGTAGGCCGCGTACCGCGGTTTGATCGCGACGGCGACACCGGCGACGATCTCGATTACTCCGACCACCAGCATGACCTGGTGCGCGCCGAGGGGACTGATGTCGACGATCCACGGTGCCAGATAGTTCTGCCAGGTGGTGAGCACGTTCGTGAACTTGTCTACGCCCATGGCGATCGGGAGCACGGCGAATCCGATGCGCAGCAGGATGAATGCCCCGTAGGCGGGATCGCTGCGAGCGCGGTGCATCACGTCGCCGCGTACGGATGAAGCGGCCGAGATGGCAGATGAGTGAGCTGCGGGAGTGGTCATCACAGACCCCCTTGTAAAAACAATAGTTACTGCTTTTAGAGTCGTCCCGCCGATCCTATTTGTCAATACTTTTTGGTGTTAGCGTTGGGGTATGTCCACTTCCCGGTCCGCTGCACCGGCGGCGCTGGCGGCGTTGAGCAACCTCGACGATCCGTTGCGGCGCAGGCTGTTCGAGTATGTGTGCGAGAGCGAGGAACC
The DNA here is from genome assembly GCF_013602415.1 of Rhodococcus sp. B50. Classification (NCBI taxonomy): domain Bacteria; kingdom Bacillati; phylum Actinomycetota; class Actinomycetes; order Mycobacteriales; family Nocardiaceae; genus Rhodococcus; species Rhodococcus sp. B50. Next base: position 1,036,946 of record NZ_WPAG02000002.1, read on the forward strand.
GGTCTCGCGGGAGCAGGTGGCGAGCGCACTCGATATCGGCCGAACCCTGGCGGCCTATCATCTGGACAAGCTTGCCGATGCCGGCTTGGTGACGGTCGATTACCAGCGGCCCGCGGGGCGCAGCGGACCCGGCGCTGGACGGCCTGCGAAGTTCTACACCAGGACGACGACGGAAATGACCGTCAGTGTTCCGCCGCGCGACTACGAACTGCTCGCCCGATTACTCGTCACTTCGGTCGAACAGGACACCGACGGAGCGGTGCGAGCGACGGTGAACGAGGCTGCACGCGACGCCGGGCGGCGAGCCGTCGCCGCCTCGGGTGGTGATCTCCTGAAGGCGCTGCACGGCTGCGGATATCTGCCCCGGGCCGACGCCGACGGCGATATCGATCTGCGTAACTGTCCCTTCCACCTCGTCGCCCGAGACCATCTGGATGTGGTGTGCGGGTTGAATCTGCGTCTGGTCGAGGGCCTGATCGCCGGTAGCAGCGAACCCCATGCGCATGCCGAACTGAACCCGAGACCGGACCGGTGCTGCGTGGTGATCCACAAGGCACCGGCCGGCACGAGGAATACGCCGAACAGGTAATGGCGGCGTTGCATACCGCACCCCACAGCAGTGAGACCGGATGACCGGAAACATCTCCGTGTCCGCGGAGCGATATCGGGTGTGGCCGCTGTACGCCGCGGGATTCACCACGGCCTTCGGCGCGCACAGCATCGCCGCCAACCTCGGCGCCGAAGGGTCGGACCTGCACACCTCGCTGCTGTATCTCGGTGTGCTGCTGGCCCTGTACGACGGCGCCGAGGTCGTCCTCAAGCCGATCTTCGGCACCCTCGCCGACCGCATCGGGGTGCGCCCCGTACTCATCGGCGGCCTGGTCGGATTCTGCGTCGCCTCCACAATTTTCGTGATCATCGACGAGTCCGCATGGCTTTGGCTCGCGCGCCTGGGCCAAGGCGCAGCCGCATCCGCCTTCTCCCCTGCCGCCGGCGCACTCGTCGCCAGGATGAATCCGGTCGCCGCGCACGGTCGGGCCTACGGTACCTACGGCTTCTACAAGAGTCTCGGCTACACCCTCGGTCCGCTCCTCGGCGGCGCCCTCGTCTGGTCGGGCGGCCTGATCACCTTGTTCGCCGCGCTTGCCGTCCTGTCCGCATTCGTGGCCCTGTGGGCCTCGGTCGTCGTGCCCGCCCTGGCGCCACTTCCGAAATCCCGGCAGACGCTCGTCGACCTGGCGCGCCGACTGGCCGAAGGCGCCTTCCTGCGCCCGACGCTGGCCTTGGCGCTGGCCACCGCCGCGCTGTCCGTCGGTGTCGGATTCCTACCCGTCTCCGGTGCTGCCGCCGGGCTCGGCCCGATCATGACCGGCGCTGCAGTCTCCGTTCCGGCCGCGTGCGCCGCGATCGCGCAACCCCGCGCCGGGCGCGCCCTCGACTCCGGTCGTCTCCGCTCGGATATCGGTCTGGCTACCGGACTCGTACTCACCGCGACCGGGCTTGCGTGCGCTCTGATCCCGGGCATCGTCGGAGTGCTTGCGGCCGCGGTCGGTATCGGGGTCGGCACCGGGATGATCACCCCGATCGGCTTCGCCTCCCTGGCGGCTTCGACCCCCGAGAACCGCATCGGCCAGACGATGGGCGCAGCGGAACTCGGTCGCGAACTCGGCGACGCCGGCGGGCCCCTGCTGGTCGCGAGTGTTGCCGCTACCGTGACCCTGACCGCGGGATATGCCGCACTCGCTGCACTCACCATTGTTGCGCCGGCCGCCATGCTCACTCGCCACCGACAACACCCGCCACCGGCGTGACGACGACGCGACTTTCGTCATTGCATCGCTGAGGCCTCGTCGATGTCGTCTCCTCCTCGCAGGTGCCTCGCAACGAACCCGACCGGACAGCACACCGCGGAAGTGCCGTAACCGGGGTCCGTCATCGACCGGCGCCGAGCGTGCGTTGCCGGTTGGCGGCGTGGCGGAGCTGCAAGATCCGCAGGCCCCCGGCGATTCCGACTATCGCCGCTCCGGCGATCGCAGCAAACAGCAGTGCCACACCCAGCGGCAACGAGAAGTCCCACCCGAAGAGTTCGAGGGTGATGCTGTCGAGATTCTGCAGGATGAACACCAACAGCAACAGCAGAATCAGGACACCGACGATCAAAGCGGTCCACAGCGCCCCGGTACGGGTGCCCCTGATGCCTTTCCGCCGAGCGAGGTCGGGATGCAGTTCGGCGGTCGCGTCCGGATCCGGTGTCGTGCCCGATGGGGGAACCGGAACGTCGTTACGCCGCGCGGAAGGCGAGAAGTCGGAATTCGAATCGCCTGGGCCTCTCGGGCTGGTTGTCATGCCGGTCGAGTACCCCCTCGGGCTCCGGTTATCCCGTCCCATTCGGTCACCCGACGAGTGCTGCGGACGGACATGCCGCCACGCGAGCGGTCGAGGCGTCCCCGAGACGAGTCGGCTCGATCGGTCGGCCGGATAACGCGCGGCTCGTCGCCATCGACTTCGGGTGTTGCACCGATCACACGAACCACGTAACCTCGGTCACAACTTGACACACCGTCAAGTAATATTGACTGGTCGTCCAGCGCCGTTTCCCCACGAATACTGCCCACGACTCGGCTCAGGATGCACGCACGCAAAGGATTCCCCATGGCGTTCACACTCCCCGACTCGAAGCTCCCCCTCGACCTCGACTTCGATCCGCACCTTCTGCGTGAGCGCTTCGAAGTGGACAAGAACAAGCGAATCCGGCCCGATACTCTCGCCCAGTTCCAGGGACTCTCCGACGTGCTCGAGCTCGACGATCGAGACCCCTTCGTCGAGCCGATCAACCGCGAGCCCGTGACAGAGGAACTCGACGCCCTCGTTCTCGGCGGCGGCTTCGGTGGCCTCACCGCCGGCGCCTATCTCACCCAGAACGACATCACGAACTTCCGCATCGTCGAGTACGGCGGCGACTTCGGCGGCACCTGGTATTGGAACCGCTATCCGGGCGTGCAGTGCGACATCGAATCGCACATCTACATGCCCCTCCTCGAGGAAACGGGATACGTCCCCAGCCAGCGCTATGCCGACGGCTCCGAGATCTTCGAGCATCCCCAGCGCATCGGGCGCCACTACGGCCTCTACGACCGGACCTACTTCCAGACCCGCGCCACGAAGGCCACCTGGGATGAGGAAGAGCAACGCTGGGAGGTGACCACCGATCGCGGAGACCGCTTCCTGACCAGGTTCCTCCTGCGCTCCAACGGCGCACTGACCAAGCCGCAACTTCCCAAGGTCCCCGGCATCGGCGACTTCGAGGGCAAGATCTTCCACACCAGCCGCTGGGACTACGAGTACACCGGTGGATCACCCGCCGGGAACCTCGAGAACCTGCGCGACAAGCGCGTCGCCGTCGTCGGCACCGGCGCCACCGGCGTCCAGGTCGTCCCCTACCTCGCTGCCGACGCGCAGGAACTCGTCGTGGTCCAACGGACCCCGAGCGTCGTGCAGCCCCGCAACAATCGGAAGACCGACCCTGCCTGGGCCGCGTCGCTGAAGCCGGGGTGGCAGTACGAGCGGCACGACAACTTCAACGGAATCATCTCCGGCCATGAGGTCGAGGGCAACCACGTCGACGACGGCTGGACGCATCTCTTCCCGGCCCTGCAGGGGCAGCATCTGATCGATACGCGCATCTCGGAACTCTCCGCCGCCGACCAGGCCGTCGTCGCCGAGATCGCCGACATGCAGTTGCTCATGAGCGCACACCGACGGATCGACTCGATCGTGACCGACCCCGCCGTCGCCGACGGGCTGAAGCCGTGGTTCGGATACATGTGCAAGCGACCCTGCTTCAACGACGAATACCTCGACGCCTTCAACCGCGAGAACGTGACGCTGGCGGCCGCACCGACGGGTATCGACGGCATCACGGTCGACGGCATCGTCGTCGGAGGCAAGCACTACGAAGTCGACTGCATCGTGTTCGCTACCGGATTCGAGACCGGGTCCGGACCCGCCGGAATCTACGGCTACGACGTCCTCGGACGCGATGGCCGGTCGATGCAGGAGTACTTCTCCGACGGCGCCAAAACCATGCACGGCTTCTTCACACACGGTTTCCCGAACTTCGTCGAGCTGGGCATGAGCCAGACCGCATACTACGTCAACTTCGTGTACATGCTCGACCGGAAGGCGCGGCACGCAGCGCGGCTGATCCGGCACGTGCTGGACACCGGGATCGGCTCGTTCGAACCCACCACGGAGGCCGAGTCGTCGTGGGTCGCCAAAGTCCGTCAGTCGAACGAGCCGCGAGTCGCGTACTGGGCGGCGTGCACGCCCGGCTACTACAACGGCCAGGGCGACGTGTCGAAGGCCGTGTTCAACGAGGTCTACAACTCGAGCGAGATCGATTTCTGGAACATGATCGAGGGTTGGTGGGAGGCCCGTGAGTTCGAAGGCCTGACGTTCGAACCGTCTCGCTCGGTCGTTCCCGTCGAGGTCCAGGCCTGATCCGAGACGTGCTCTTCTCTGTCGACTCGTCGAGCGCTACGGCGTGGCCACTGTCCGGTCGACAACCGGACAGTGGCCACACGTTCTATCGGCGGCGCACCCGATAGCGCAGGTGGAGCACTCTGTTGCCCCGAATCACCACGTCGGGATCCTCCAGCAGGTGCTGTGCGTGCATCGACCCGAAGTAGCGTTTACCCGAACCGAATACGACGGGTACGACATCCATGCGCACCTCGTCGACGAAGCCCGCAGCCAGGACCTGTCCCCCGACGTCGCCGGCAGCGAGCTCGACGATGCGGTCAGCCGCGAGCTCCTGCGCCTGGACCACCGCTGCCTCGACGCCGTCCACGAAACGGAACGGCGTCTCCGGATCCCACCCTTCGGGCATCGGCCGGTGCGTCACGACGACCACGTGGTCGACCCCGCTCGGAGGCTCCCCGTCCCAGCCGCCCGTCATGTCGAAGACGTGTCGGCCGACGATCGTCACCCCGATCTCGTCCCAGTACGGCCGGATGTACTCGTAGGACGTCCGGGACACCTTCACGAAGCCACTGTCGTCCAATGGGACGTCGCCACTGGTCAGCCAGTCGAAAAGCTTTCCGGGCCGGTCGTTCTCGTCCGCGATGAAGCCGTCCACCGATACCGAGGCGTACATGACCACTTTGCCCACAGCGCCCTCCGGGGAGTTCGACGTTCCCGACGCTACTCCCGAGCCGGGTCTTGCCTGCCCCGATCGGACCGCACCACGACACTAGGATGCGAGCCATGGAGTCGATCACGTCCCCGGCAGCGGCGAGCGACGGGGATGCCGGACAACGGATACCCGATCCGGAGAGTGGGCGGCGTCGGCGGATACCTCGCGGCGAGATCCAGCGGCAGTCCATTCTCGACGCGTTCGAGCGATGCCTGCGCGAGATGCCGGCCGTAGACATCTCGGTCAAGGACATCACGGAGGCTGCGGGGATCAAGCGACCGAACTTCTATTTCTATTTCGAATCCAAGGACGAGGTTCTCGGCGAACTGGTCGGCAGAGCCTGGGACGATTGGGCCGACAGCATCGGTGGCTATCACCGCCGCGCCGGAGAGTCCCATGCCGACTATTTCGACCGGCTCTTCGGCACGTCCTATCGCGCATGGGTGAAACGCGACCGCGTGATGGTCGCCGGCATGCAGGCCGTCAATTACGACGACAAGCTGCGGGCTCGATGGACGTCGTTGGTCACGGATCTCAACAGCCAGTTGGCAGCACAGATGAGCAGGGACGCCGATGCCGGCGAGATCACTCCGCTGTCGGACGACCACGAAGGCCTCGTCACGACACTCACAGACATGCTGGTCATGGCCTTCTTCAAGGACCGGTCGCTCAGGCCCCCCGGAGCCGAGTCGACACGAATGCTGACCAGTGTGAAGACGATCTGGCTCGGAACATGGGGCGCACCGAACTCCTCGTCACATCGAATTCACTGATTCGCATCTTCGACGGTTCAGAACAGGCCGATCGCTCGGACGATCAGCCCGACCGCAACCATCAGGACCACGATCACTGCAATCGCAATAGCAACGAGGGCACCGACACTGCGACGTTGCGGAGGCTCATGTTGCGGACCACCCACGGCGGTCTCGGCCGGCGGAGTATCTCCCGGCGCCACGCCGCCTCCGGGTTCGAGACCTGGCGTATTCGCGGGATCGGGGTTCTGCGGATCGAACCTGGACGCATCGGGAGTCTCGTCAGCCATGCTTTCGTGTACCCGAAAATCAGCGGCCGACGCCTCAGCTGCGCCCTTCACAATTCGACTGCTCACTCAGCTCGTGAGTACAACCCCTGGGACAACAATTCGATGATCTCGGATTTCACATGTCCGCTGATTCGCGCAGATAAGCTGAAATCGGCCGAAGGATGCGCCGGTACGGGGCTTCGGCGCCGATAACGCCACTGTTCCCAAGCCTTTTGATCTCGGGAGGAAGCATGACCGATTCACCGCAGGATCCCAGCAAAGAGGAAGGCCAGGAGGGGCCGGCGGACGGCGGCGCAGCCGGCGTCCCGGGCGTTCACGACGGGGGCGCCGATGGCGGAGCCGACGGAGGTGCCGACGGAGGTGCCGATGGCGGAGCCGACGGAGGTGCCGACGGAGGTGCCGATGGCGGAGCCGACGGAGGCAGCTAGGTGTGAGCACCCCTCACACCGCATCCAGGACTCCGGCATCGAGGCAGACGCCGGAGTCCTGGAAACACGCTTGATCGATATCGGCCGGGAGAAGTTCGCGTCCGAAGTCTGGGGACACTCACCGCTGCTCACGCGGCGCGCGAGCACATTCAGCGATCTGTTCTCGGCTGACGCAGTCGACGAACTCATCTCGCGCCGCGGACTCCGCACACCCTTTCTTCGTGCCGCCAAGGACGGGACGACATTCACGGACTCGTCGTTCACCTCCCCCGCCGGCGTCGGCGCTACTATCGCCGACCAGCTCGACGACACCAAGCTCTGGCGCAGCCTCGCCGACGGCGCCACCCTGGTCCTGCAAGCTCTGCACCGTACATGGGAGCCGATCGCACAGTTCAGCACTGATCTGAGCAGCGAACTCGGACATCCCGTCCAAGTCAATGCCTACATCACTCCCCCACAGAACCAGGGATTCGACCACCACTACGATGTCCACGACGTCTTCGTCGTGCAGATCGAGGGAACCAAGCGGTGGGTGATCCACGAGCCTGTCCACCCGGCTCCGCTGCGCCATCAACCCTGGACCGATCACCGCTCCGCCGTCACCCGAGCCGCGACAGGGCCGGCATGTATCGACACCGTACTCGAGCCCGGCGATTGTCTCTATCTGCCGCGCGGCTGGATCCATGCCGCCGAAGCCCGAGGTGAGATCTCCATCCACCTCACTGTCGGCATTCACACTTGGACGCGCTACGCACTGGCCGAATATCTGAGCCGAGCCGCGCTTGCCGAACTTGCCGACGATCCCGAGATGCGTCGCGCACTACCTTTGGGTATGGACGGTCCGGACAACGAAATCGATTCTGTCCGAGACAGTCTTCTCGACGGCATAGCCCGAGCCGACGCCATTTCCCTGTTTCACCGTGCCCGGCGAGAACAGGGACGTCCGGCGCCGCTGGGCCCGTTGGCCCAACTCGCTGCTGTGCACGATCTCGGTCCCGACACCGCGGTGCAGATTCGCGGTGCGCTGCATGCACGTCTGGAGGGTCCGCAGCTGGTTACCCGTGTGGGCCGTTTCGCCGTATCGGACGATGAACTGCCGTGCATCACGCGCCTACTCGACGGCGAGCCCCACCTGACGAACACTCTCGGAATCGACCTGGTCGAGCGGCTGTTGCGCGCGGGGATTCTCGTCCCCGCGGAACAGTGACGGTGCACTGTGTCCTCAGCCGAACGATTCTTCTGCGCAGACAGTGCCCGAACACGCGGCGACCCGATGGCCGGCACAGCACCGCGCGGCTTCGTCTGGGTTCTCATCGAATACCGAGGTCGGTGGCCGCTCAACGGATTCGACGGTCTGGATCTCGAGCCTGCAACCAAGACGCTCGTCTTCTCCGCCGCGCAGACCGCACGCGCGCGGATATTGCTGGTCAAGCGCCCGGGTCGCCGCCGTCGCGAAGGTCCCGACCGTTGGGCAGTGCTGCGCCATGAGACGTCGGGTGTCGCACGTCAGCACTGGGGAACGTGGAGTCGTGACGAGGATCTGGCGCAGATCGCCACCGCCCTCGATACTCCCGGACGTCTGGGCGGACCACCCGTCCTGCTGGTCTGCACACACGGTCACCACGATCCGTGCTGCGCCGTACGTGGGCGACCGGTGGCACGCGCCCTCGCGAAGCACTGGCCGGAACAGGTGTGGGAATGCACCCACGTAGGCGGAGACCGGTTCGCAGCCAATGTCGTCATCGTGCCTGACGGTGTTTATTACGGCGGTCTCGATGCCGAGTCGTCCGTCGTCACGATCGAGGAACACTTCTCCGATCGCATCCACCACCATCACTTGCGCGGGTACACCGACCTCGCCCCGCCCCAACAGGCTGCGATCGCTGCCACGCTCGGACGCTTCGGTCCGGCCGGGCGCAGTGATTACACGATCGCCGAGAGTGCCCGCGAGGGTGACCTGTGGCGGATCCGGCTCATCGGTCGTGCACCGCACCCGGAGTGTGTCGAGGTCGAGTTGCAGGTCCACCGTTCCCCACCGTGTCGATTGACCTGCCGTGGAACGGCGACGAGTTCGGCTGTGGTCTACGAACCCACGTCGGTCCGCACAGTGTGAGAGGGCGGCCCGACGAACGGAACCGCGACGGGATCGACGAGGGAGGTCGCCACCACAACGAGTACATCGACATCGACGGACACCACCGCACTTCGAAAAGACCCGAGGGCCCGAGTCCGGTGCATTACCGGGTCAGGCCCTCGAAGTACAGCCTTCGCATTGCCGATCCAACTGACGGGGACAGAGCCCCTCCCGTCCTTGGTGCTGTGCGGCGACACTCAGGACTTGCGCGCACGGACCTTACGGTACGGAGTCTCATCGATGCGCGTGGTGATCTCGGCGACCATCTTGTCGTACGACTCGTTCTTGCGGGCGATGCCGATGAGTCGCTTCGTGGTGCTCGCGGCGGCACGAAGGTTCATCGGGCGCCCCTCGATGCCATACATCAGGCGTGCCCACTCCGGCAGGATCGACAGCATGCCGTCCTGCACGACGACGAAGGTGAACACCTTCACCGGGTTGCCACGGAGGCTCGGTTTGCGGAGTGCATGCGTCACCTCGGCGGCTGCGAGCGACAGCGACAGCCAGTGACGTTGCTCGTCGACATAGGCCTCGAGGTCGGCACGCGTCGCAGGCAGACGGGCCGGGTCTGCGCCGACGAGTTCCGCGGCAATATGCTGCTCGATAACGAATTTGTCCTGTTCGGCCGGGGTCAGTTCGAGACCGAAGGCCTCCGCACCGCGCAGCAGAGCGAACGCGAGGGCGTTGTGCGTCCAGTCGATCCACGCGGGTTCGTCGGCGCGCAGCGTGGTGCCGGTGTGCGGGTCCTCCCAGACCGCATGCGCGTGCATGCGTCGCACCGACGCAGCAGCGGCATCCGCATGGGCCCTGTCGCCGAACATGACCGTGTCGAGATAGCGGCCGGTGCGCTCGTCTCGACCTTTCGGGTCGGCGTACGCGGCCGACGCGTGCTCGAACAGCCGCATCATGCCGGGGTTGAGCGCCTGCAGCAGCAGGCCCGCCATGCCGGCGACGCGAGAGGACGGGTCGGCGTACACCTTCCAGGAAACGGAACCTGGGCCGAAGTAGCCGTCGTCTTCTCGGGGGGCGTTCTGGGCGGGTCTGGGGGTGGTTGCGGTCACGGGCGTAGGGCTCCTTTTCAGCACCGGGGGTGTGCTTTCGTGAGAATGTTATTGCGATGTGCGGATTTATTCGCGTCGAGAAATATCCGATTGGGATGCGCTCCTCTGCCGACGTCGGAATCCCACAGTTCGAATTCACTTTCGGCCGGTGACCCGACGTCGTTTTCCACAGCGGTGACAGCCATTCGGACGACACTCCGCCCGGCACGATCAGCGCACGTGCTCAGTCTGTGGTAATTCGTCGGATGCAGCGGTATCGAACGTCGCCGTCCAGGACGTTCTGCCATAACCGGTGCAGGCATAGGCACCTCGAGGCTGCGGTGTTTCGGTCCGAAGTTGATTCGGCGACCACGCCGGCATCGGAAAAGACGTCGAAAGCGGTCTCGACCACATGCACGTGGTCCCAGCTCCCCCGTGCCCCGATGGCCTCACTCGGGTTGCGTCCATGAAGATGGTGTACGAGCCGCAGCTGAATGAGTCTGTGGGCGTGTCGTAACCGAACGAAAGACGGCCATCGCGTGATTCTCGAAGAGACCGACCAAAGTCACTCGAGACAGGACCACGCGATGACCACTGCCCACGATATCGACCTGCGCCGCCTTGTCGAAGACCGACTCACCGGCGCCAGCCCCGATCTGCTGCGCGAGTTGTTGTCGATGTTCATCGACGCTCTGATGAGCGCCGAAGCCGACGTGTTGTGCGGTGCCGACTACGGCCAGCGTTCCGGCGAACGCGTCAACGTCCGTAACGGTTACCGGCACCGGGATTTCGATACCCGGGTCGGCACCCTCGATGTGGCGATCCCGAAGTTGCGGCAGGGCTCGTACTTTCCGGATTGGCTGCTGCAGCGCCGCAAACGGGCCGAACGGGCACTTACCTCGGTGGTGGCGACATGCTATCTGCTCGGGGTCTCCACCCGACGGATGGAGAGACTCGTCGACACCCTCGGCATCACCTCGTTGTCGAAATCGCAGGTCAGCGTCATGGCGAAAGAGCTCGACGAGCAGGTCGAGGCCTTCCGTAACCGGCCCCTCGACGCCGGTCCCTACACCTTCGTCGCCGCCGACGCGCTGGTGCTCAAAGTCCGGGAGAACGGGCGGGTGGTCAACGTCCACACCCTGGTCGCGGTCGGGGTCAACGCCGAGGGCTACCGCGAGGTACTCGGTGTCGATGTCACCTCCGCCGAGGACGGCGCCGGCTGGTTGGCCTTCTTCCGCGGACTGGTCGCCCGGGGCCTGTCCGGCGTGTGCTTGGTGACCTCCGACGCGCATACCGGCCTGGTGTCCGCGATCGGCGCGACCCTGCCGGGCGTCTCCTGGCAGAGATGCAGGACGCACTATGCAATCAACTTGATGGCGGTGACCCCGAAGGCCTCGTGGCCCTGGGTGAAGACCCTGTTGCATTCGGTCTACGACCAACCCGACGCCGATTCGGTTCACGCGCAGTACGACCGGGTGATCGATGCCCTCGAATCGAAGCTGCCGAAGGTCGCGGAGCATCTCGATGCTGCGCGAGCGGACCTGCTGGCGTTCACCGCGTTTCCGAAGCAGATCTGGCGCCAGATCTGGTCCAACAATCCGCAGGAGCGGTTGAACAAGGAGATCCGGCGTCGCACCGATGTGGTCGGGATCTTTCCCGATCGGACGGCGTTGATCCGGCTGGTCGGTGCGGTTCTTGCAGAGCAGCACGACGAGTGGATCGAAGGGCGTCGCTATCTCGGCCTCGACGTCCTTGCCCGATCCCGCAGCAACAACCAGTCTGCTGAGACCGTCACCGAGCCCGCCGAGGAGGTGACACCCGCGTTGACCGCATAGCCCGACGATGAGGAATCACGCGACAAGGTCGCACACCACCTGCCGGGACTTGACCCTCACTCGACTCCAGCTGAGAGCATCGAATCTCGGGACAGTGGCGAAGATCGATGTCGACACGTCGGACGGTCTCGCCACGTCCTGTACGTCGGCACCCTTCATCGAGATCTACGTAGAAACGAGGGGTGGTTGTGCGCTCGGTCGAGTTCTCGAATAGTCTGTGCGGTGCCCCCATGCTCCCTACGTGGGGGCATAGTTCGCGCGCTTTCCCCCCCCGACGCGCGGACGAAGGGTTCCGTCGGCGCCGTATGCCGACGGAACCTCGCAGGCCAGTGATGGTGAGCACCCCTCGTAACTCTCGCCATCACTGGCCTGTCGCAACTCCCGATGCACAACATCCGCCGATGCGTGCGAACACTCCCGATATCCATACGCATCGGTGCCATCCGAGACAAACAATACCATTCGACCGGTATTGCGCACCGGGTAGAGAATACCGCATGTGCGACACATAGGGAACGCCCCACCGACACATGTCCGCTGCACGCTCGATACCCCCCGGAGAACCCGTCGAACGCGATCCATTTCAAGGCTTCACGAGGTCCCCTACGGTGACATGGGAGTCGCCGGAAAGGCATCCGGCGAGGGCTCCAGTGCAGTCTCGGCCCATATTCGGGCACTGACGTAGTGATGATCGTGCCCGATCAGATCGACGTGACGTGCGGACAGTCCCCGCTCCCGACCTATCCGCAATGCCTGCTCGAAGTCGACGGAGTCGGCCGGGGGTGCGAGCAGCCCACGCGTAGCGGCAGTGTGGACGAGTTCGCGGACGGTCACCGCGGTCGGATGCGTGAGATGACGCATGCCCCCTCGCCACGCACTGGGTAGAGGACGCGCCGCGATCGCGGCGGCGAGCCGACCGACATCGCGACGTGAAATCACCGATTGCCGTGCGGCGCCGTCGTCGACCCACACCCCGAGAGTCGAGACGATGTGCGCCAACCCGGGCAGGAACCACCGGTCGCCGGGGCCGTGCACGAATCCGGGACGCAGCACCAGACCGCCGTGCTTGCGCACATGGTTTTCGGCAGTCAGGCGACTCGCGCTCAGCGCAGTGACCGGAGCCGGGGCAAGCTCTCCCTCGACGACGTTGCGATGCGGTCCGGGGCCGTAGACGCCGATCGTGCTCAGATACACGATGTGCTCGATGCCGTGGCCGGCGGCGGCCGTCACCAGATTCTCGGTACCGAGAGCGTTGACCTCTTCACACCGGGCTGCGTCGGAGCCCGTGTAGGAGGCTGCATGCACAATCGTGTCGACACCGGCCAGCGCATCGCTCAAAGCCTCCACATCGAGTAGATCTGCCGCCACGACCCGCATCGACGGTCCCGAGGACGTGGGCGGACGGCGCGCTATCGATGTGCATGTCACCCCTATGCTCAGTAGGGCGTCGAGCACCGCCCCACCGAGGAAACCACTCGAACCCACCACTGCGACGCGCAATGCGGATGTCGCCGACGACGATGCGCGGTCCGCGATGTCGTTCCGGTCCGGTGGTACGGTTCGCCTCAGGGGAGGCAAAGGGTCGAGGTGGTCCATGACTCGCCTTTCGGTAGATCTTCGAGTAAAGGACACGGGGTGTGGCCAAACAAGCTCGGGCAGTAGAGACCCGGCAGCAGATCGTGGCGGCAGCGGCCGCCACGTTCGATCGGCTGGGATTCGACGGCGCCAGCCTCGGGGCGATCGTCGACGCGAGTAGTGGGCTCACCAAAGGCGCCCTGTACTTCCATTTCAAATCGAAGGACGAACTCGCACACGCCGTTGTGGAACAACAACACGCCATCTCCATCGCCGCGGTCGACGCGATCGCCGCCACACAGGCCTCGGCGCTCGAGCAGATCGTGATGCTCTGCCACGAAATGGGGCGGCAGATCGTCGAGGATCCGATCGTCCGGGCCGGCATCCGGTTGACCCTCGAATTCAGCGCGGGCGCCGAACCGGACCAGCCGGGACCGTACCAGGACTGGATCGAAGCCTGCCGGCACCTCGTCGAGACCGCGATCGCCGAGGGCGACCTGCTCCCTGCAATCGACCCCCCCGAGCTGGCACGGTTCGTGATCTCGGCGTTCACCGGGGTCCAGATGGTCTCGAATGTCCTCGATCGACGCATCGATCTCGAACAACGCATCGACCAGATGCTGCAGTTCCTGTTCAACGGCATCCTGACCTCCGACTGCCGCCCCGACAGCGACAGGATCCGACACGCCCGCTGGAGCAACACCCACCAACCCGTCTGACACGCCGCTACCCGCCGAACCCTGCTCCCGGCGCACGACACGCGCCGGCGGCGCACCTCAGCGTCGCCGTAGCCATCACCACGCCACCCTGCTCGAGCACGACATGCGCACCCGCGGGCTCCCCCTCGACGCCCGAGACCACCATCTCCGCCGGAACGTCGAGTTCGACGAACCGGTGAAACTGCACGCTCATCGACACCGGATCCGCCTCGGGGTTCCCGCGTTCCGCTCGTGCGGCCTGACGGGCAGCCTCGAGAACGAGCATGCCCGGCAGATGATCGGACGGATGGTCGAACAACACCGGATGCGACAGATCCGGCAACACCCGCCAGCGACCCGGCCGCGTCGTCGCACCCACCACCACATCCCCGACCACCGGCACCCCGATTACGACTGGATCGACCGGCGTTCCCCCTGGTACCGACCCCAACGTCCGCGGCCCACCGGCACCCCAACGAACGACGTCGTACTCCTCGTTCGTCAAGACCGCGGTTCGGCCTCTGCCGGACCCCACACGGCGACCGGCGATCGTGAATTCGAGCGCCGCGCTCAATGCGGTGACTTGCGAGCCACGACGTCGAACATCCGAGATCACCGCGGTGACGGCGACCTCCGCGGCACCGGCACCGATCACCAATCGCTCCAACTCGGCGGTGATCTCGATCGTCTGCATCACGAACCGCCGACCGAGCGCGACCCGATACCGCGTGTGCGCCAGATAGATCACGCATTGGCGCAGCGTCTCCGCGAGCAGCATCGGGTCGTAGCGACCGGCCCGGCTGCGATAGAAGCCGTGCAGACGCGGCCATTGCGCACCCAGGACGAACCGGTCCGGTCCGGGACCGCGAACGCAATCGGTGAGGAAGACTTCGGATACCGCCTGGCGGTGGACGTGCCTGCGCGCCACCGTCGACTCGAACGACAACACCGCGACATCATCATCCCTTAAACCGGACGAACCGTTCACTACTTCCATACCGCAAGTATCACCATGCGGGCGGGACGTGGTGGCACCCGAGGTCACCCCTATTGCCCACCGGGCAGACCGGTCTTCTCGAGAATCTTGCGCATTTCGGCCTGCACGATTGTGTGGTCACGCTTCGGGTCATCGGTATGTGCCAGGTACAACATTGCCTCTTCGACTGCGGCAACCAGGAGGCGGGCAAGCATTGCGGCGGGAATCGACGGTCCTCGCTCGTTCGTTTCGGGCGGTTCCAGCATGGCCGCGATGCCGTGTAGTAGGGGTTTCTGAGCTCTACGGATGTCGATCCACCCGAGGACGGCCGGCGCTTCGATCAGCAGCAACCGACGCGTCGCCGGGTCATGAGCGGAATCGAGAGCAGTGAGCACCCGACCGATGAATGCCTCCCACGAAGCGTCTACCGGCCCGGTCGGCACAAGGGCTTCCGCAATCTCCCTTTGCACGCGCTCGATCACAGCTCGGAACAATTCGTGCTTGTTCGCGAAGTGATGGTAGAGAGCTCCTCGGGTCACCCCTGCAAGGTCCGCGATCTCCTCGGTCGTAGCCTTGCCGTACCCGTCCCTGAGAAAAACCTGGAGCGCTGCATCCAGCAGCGCGGTCTGTGTCCGAGCCGCGTTCCGAACGTGTTCGGCTGCCTCTGTCGTTCTCTTCACCGACGCCCCTTGCGATTACGATTGCATGTGCAAAATTCAGGCTGATCGAGCCGAATCATGGTGTCCAGGCCCACCCGAGCCCGGGGGGTACGGCGGCTGGAGACGGTCGTGGAGGTCTACACACCAGCCCTCGGTCGACGAGTTGTTACGACGAGAAGCTGTGCATAGTTCAGCGGTTTCGCCATACGGGCGGTCGTTTCTCAGTGAATGCGAAGGCACCTTCCAACGCGTCCTCGCTGGCGCACACAGCGTCGGACTCGGCTGAATTGACGTTCCAGACAAGGTTTTCGAGTCCTGATGTTTGCGCGTGTGACATGATCTTCTTGCTCGCGCGTACCGCGACGGGTGCGTTGGCTGCGATGACATGGGCCAGACGCAATGCTTCGGGAAGTACTTCCGAGGGCGGAACTATCGAGTTGACCAGCCCCCAACGCAGGGCCGCCTCGGCCGAAACAGGTTCGCCGGTGAAGACTGCGTGCGCGGCGATCTTCGGGGGAATCTGCCCCGGAAGACGTATGAGACCTCCACCTCCGGCGATGAGGCCGCGTTTGACCTCCGGCAATCCGAGCGTGGCCTCGGAGCTGAGCACGGCGAGATCACACGCCAGTACGATCTCGGTACCACCGCCGACCGCCACGCCGTTGACAGCGGCGATAAGCGGCTTGGACACGTAGTGCTGGACCAAGCCCGCAAAACCCCACTCCGGATGATGTGTCGGCAACACGGATCCACCATCGGCGAAGGCCTGGAGATCGGCGCCGGCACAGAACGCCCGTCCCGCTCCAGTCAAGACGCCGACTCGCAGACCGGGGTCACGATCGATCTCGTCGAGAACGGCACCCAACGCATCGGACAGAGCGGCGTTGACGGCATTGAGAACCTGGGGCCGGTTGAGGGTGATGACTCCTACAGGTCCGTCTCGGTGGAGCAGTACGACGTTCTTCTCCTCGTCCTGCATTGCCGTGTTCGCGTCATCGGACGTGGGACCTCGTGCAATGTCCCGACCGACTCCCGGCCCAGCGCCGGTCACGGAAGCGAGTTCGCCGTCCACGATATTCATTTGATCCTGTCCCTCCATCGGCATCGAATCTCGTCACGACATCAGCAGTCACGTTCACGTGGCAACCCGACTCTTGAAGACCGGGACCGATCCGCCGTCCTGACGCTGGTGGGGTCGATAAGCGCTGCGCACGCACGGAGCCTCCACAAGGCCCGGGCGACTTCGGAATCGAGGTCACCATCGGCCGGCACGGCGTACGACGACGAACACTCGGACGTCAAGACGATGTGCATGATCTGCGTCCGAACGCCGCAATCCGGCAGGCATGCCGCTCCGCGCCCGATAGAGTAGACAGCGACAACCCCGGAGCGGCCTCTGCACCCTCGGTGCACGTCCCCGGGGTTTTGCCTTTCGTCACCCGCACATGCGCGCTCAGCACCAGCTCCGCGCCCACCACCGAGCACACATCTCCGGTACGCGTAATCCCCTACCTCCGCGGCCGGTCCTACTCGTCCCCCACGCGAAGGAGAATCGATGAGCGACCCTCGCGACTCGGATTCGGCCCGCCCCCTGCCTTCGGAAGCACGGGGACGTCGGGGACCGCATCGACCGCACTTCCCGCTGCCCGCTGTATCGGTCTGGCTGGGAGTGCTGTCTCTTGCCTTCTTCTGGTTTTTCGAACTCGGCTTCATCCTCGGGATGATCGCAGCCGTCTGCGGGGCACTTGCTACCTCGCGACCGACCGTTGCCGAGGACGAAGCCGCCTCACTGCGAGCCCTGCTCGCAATCGTCACCGGAGTCGCGGGAATCACCGCCGCCTGCGCGATCGCCCTGTTCCCTACCCTCCAAGCTCTGTGACCCGCCTCCGACCACCCGCGTTCATGCTCGCTGCCGAACAGGCGGTGTCGAAGGCCAGGACCGAGCGGCGGTCCCGTGGCACACCGAGGTGCTCGAAACCCGCCCTTGCGACCGATGAGCCGCGCTTCCGGGTTGCACCGACCCGCTACGCTCCGCCGACCGAGGATCACCGGGTTCAGCCGACACTCGACCGGGTATCTCCGCAGGGGCCCAGCGCTGGGTTCACGAGGACTGCAAGTGAAGGAGGATATGTGCCTACCAACCTGACCGTCGCCGACCTACGAGAACTCCTCGATTCGACACGCGACGACCCCGCACTCGTTCTGGAAAAGGGACGATTCCGCGTTGTCGGAGGCCAGGACGTAACCGATCAGGACCGAGCCTTCCTCGTGGTCACGCGAGAAGAGCTCCGAAAACAGCTGCCGCAGGATCGGGACTACGACGAGAGCGACCTCGAGCTACAGGCGGGTGTGCTCGACTCGACCATCGCCAACCTCGGTGGGTGATCGACTTGTATCGGCTCCCGAGCCGAGCGGTCGGTGACACACTCGAACGGTGAACGACGAGCCCGTATCCGCGCCGGTTTGGAACTACCTCATGGACATGGACGGGGTTCTGGTGCACGAGGATCATCTGATTCCCGGCGCGGACGCGTTCCTGACCGAACTGCGCGAGAGCGGCACGCCGTTCATGGTGCTCACCAACAACTCCATCCGCACGCCACGAGACCTCCGCGCCCGCCTGTTACGCAGCGGGCTCGACGTTCCGGAAAGATCGATCTGGACCTCGGCGTTGGCGACGGCGACGTTTCTGGCGAATCAGCGGCCCGGCGGTAGCGCGTACGTGGTGGGCGAATCCGGATTGACGACGGCCCTGCACGACATCGGATACGTCCTGACCGACAGCGACCCGGACTACGTCGTCCTCGGAGAAACCCGCACGTACTCTTTCGAAGCGATCACCACCGCGATCCGCCTCGTCGAGCGCGGCGCCCGCTTCATCGCCACCAACCCGGATCCGACCGGCCCCTCCAGGGAAGGCTCGCTCCCTGCCACCGGGGCCGTCGCGGCGCTGATCACCCGCGCAACGGGCCGCGAACCGTATTTCGTCGGCAAACCGAACGCCCTGATGATGCGGTCGGCCCTGCGCGCGATCGGTGCGCACTCCGCCCACACGCTGATGATCGGCGACCGCATGGACACCGATATCGTCTGCGGCCTCGAGGCGGGCATGCAGACCCTGTTGGTTCTGACCGGCATCTCCACGCGCGAATCCGTCGAGATGTTCCCTTATAGACCTACCCGCGTCATCAACTCGGTCGCAGATCTGGTGGGGTCCACAGCGAATCCGTTCTGATCGCCGTACCGGTGGATTCGGCCCATCGAGGCCACCACCGGATCGGAGCGTCCGGATCTCCCGACGAAGGACTCTTGCAGTCCGACCGGCGAACTCGCCACAGTGGATGGCAGATCGGTGCCCGAGCCCCACCGTCCGGTCCGGCCGACGGATGTACCGACCTGCACGACAGGACGGGAGCGCAGATGGACGCGCAACACGTGATCGAGGTACGCGATCTCCACAAACATTTCGGTCGGGTCCACGCGCTGGACGGACTCGATCTCATGGTCGACGCCGGAGAGATCCACGGCTTCCTCGGGCCGAACGGAGCCGGCAAGTCCACCACCTTGCGTGTCCTGCTGGGGATTCTGCGGCCCACCTCCGGGTGGGTACGGATGCTCGGACGCGATCCGTGGTCCGAGGCGGTCACCCTGCACCGTGATGTCGCGTACGTGCCGGGCGATGTCACCTTGTGGCCGTCGCTGACCGGGGGCGAAACGATCGATCTGTTGGCCCGGTTGCGGAGCGGACTCGACGAGCACCGCCGCGACGAGCTGATCGAGCGGTTCGCACTCGATCCCCGCAAGAAGACCCGAAGCTATTCCAAGGGAAACCGGCAGAAGGTCGCGCTGATCTCGGCGTTGTCGTCGCATGCGCGGGTGTTGCTGCTCGACGAACCCACCTCCGGCCTCGATCCGTTGATGGAACAGGTCTTCCGCGACTGTGCCCGCGAGGCAGTGGCCCGAGATTCCACCGTCCTGCTGTCGAGCCACATCCTCTCCGAGGTCGAGGCATTGTGCCACAAGGTGACGATCATCCGCGACGGCCGAACCGTCGACTCCGGCGCGGTCGCGGAGATGCGTCACCTCGGACGCATGTCGATCACCGCCGAACTCGTCGGTGATCCGGGCGATCTGCGTCGCATCCCAGGTGTCACGGATGTCGTCTTCGACGGCACCACTGTGCATTGTCGGGTGGACGAGGACGGCCTCGGCGATCTCGTCCGTCTGCTCGGCGACGCGGGTGTGCGCAGCCTGATCAGCACACCACCGACGCTCGAGGAACTGTTCCTGCGGCACTACCGGGTGGAGAGCAAACCGGAACACCGAGTTGCCGCCGAGATCGAGGAGCGGACATGACCACGATTCCGGCACCTGTCCCCCTCGACACCGGCCCCTCCCACACCAGTTTCACCGGCACACCCCAGCTGGTGCGTCTGTGCCTGCGCCGCGACAGGATCGTGCTGCCACTGTGGGTCCTGATCATCGGGGTGCTGCTGCCGATGACCTATGCCGGCAGCATCGAGTCGATCTACCCCACCGCGGCGGATCTGGAGCGTTTCGCCGTCGCGACCGCGGCCGGCCCGGCCCTGATCGCGATGTACGGGCCGATTTTCGAGGCCACGACCGGCGCGGTGGCCATCTGGAAGGCCGGTGCGCTGTATACCGCGATCGGGGTCGCGGTGATTCTGACCGTCATCCGGCACACCCGCGCCGAGGAGGAATCCGGCAGGTCCGAGCTGGTCGACTCGACCGTCGTCGGCCGGTACGCGGAGCTCACGGCCGCACTGCTCGTCGCCGCAGGCGCGTCCATCCTCACGGGAGCGGGATTCGCGCTCGTCCTGTGGCTGTACGACCTACCGGCAGCGGGCTCGGTCGGATTCGGGAGTGCCCTGGCGGCAAGTGGTCTGGTGTACACCGGGGTCGCAGCGGTTGCCGCACAACTGACCGCCTCGGCCCGTCCGGCCCGCGGTCTCGCGCTCGGAACCCTGGGGGTGTTCTTCGCGCTGCGTGCCGTCGGGGACGCCGGGTCCGGGACGCTGTCGTGGCTGTCCCCGCAGGGCTGGTCGCTGCAACTGCGCCCGTTCGCCGACGAACGCTGGTGGGTGCTGCTGCTGCACGCGACCGCCACCGTAGTCACGGTCACCGCTGCCTACGTGCTGCTTCACCGCCGTGACCTCGGCGGCGGACTTCTCGCCGAGCGACCCGGCGAGAAGTCCGCCGGTCCGAGCCTGGCCGGACCTGTCGGACTCGCGCGGCGGATGCACCGCGGCTCCATGCTCGCGTGGAGCATCGCATTGTTCCTCTACGGGCTGCTGTTCGGCAGCGCTGCCCACGGGCTCGGCAACCAGCTCGGCGACAACGAGACTGTCGATGCGGTCATCGCACGGCTCGGTGGCACAGCCGTGCTCGAAGATGCATTCGTGGCGCTGGCACTGACCATGCTGGGCATCGCGGCGTCGGCCTATGCCATCTCCGCCACCCTGCGACTGCACTACGAAGAAACCGCGCACCGCGCCGAGTCGGTCATCGCCGGCTGCGTCGGTCGACTTCATTGGGTGCTGAGCCACCTGATGTTCGCGATGTTCGGCCCAGCGGTGGCACTGCTCACGGCGGGTGTAGCCGTGGCCCTCACCTACGGCGCCGCGGTCGGAGACATCGCCGGCACCGCCCCCGCCTCGCTCGCCGGTGCCGTGGTGCAACTGCCCGCGGTCTGGATCTGCGTCGGCGTCACCATGGTGCTGTTCGGGTGGCTACCGCGGTTCACCCCGGCCGCGTGGGCGGTCTACGTGATGTTTCTACTGATCTTCAGCGTCGGCTCGCTCGCAGAGCTTCCGCAGTGGGCACTCGACGCGGAACCGTTCGGGCATCTGCCGAAACTGCCCGGAGCGGCGTTCACTCCGGCACCGGTGATGGGAGAAATACTGCTCGCGATCATTCTGATCATTGTCGGAGCGGTCGGATTCCGCCGGCGCGATCTCACATGATGGGTGTGGGTAGAGGATTCGGAGGGATGGGTCGTGATCGAACTGTTCCTCGCGCCGCTCGCCATGTCGACGCACACTGGGCGCACCCTGTCCGAGGTTCGGGGCAGCAGCGAACCGTTCTCCCCGGCCCTGATCGAATCCCTGCCACCTGCTGCGCGGCGCTGGATCACCCATGCGGTTGCCGGGGGCACACCGATGGCCGCAGCAGTACGACTGGAGATGTCCGGGCAGATCCGGCTCGGATCCTGGCGGCCGTTCACCGCCGTGCAACTTCTCGCCCCGGCGACAGGATTCATCTGGGCTGCGACCACCCGGATCGGCCCTGTGCCCATATCGGGATACGACCGTTTCACCGCCGGAACAGGTGAGATGCGATGGCGGCTCGGAGAATTCATTCCGATGGTGTCCGCCACCGGCCGGGATGTGAGCGACAGTGCGATCGGCCGCCTGGCCGGAGAGAGCATCTTCGTGCCTACGACTTTTCCCCTCGCGCGGTGGAGAGGCGACGAAATCCTCGCGTCCGCGACCTGGACGGTGGCGGGCCGCGAGGAGACGGTACGCCTGGACATCGCCGAGGACGGGGCGCTGCGCGGGCTGCGGATGCTGCGGTGGGGCAACCCCGACGGGCATGGCTTCGGCCGGTACCCATTCATCGTCACCGTCGAGGCCGAGCGCCGGTTCGGTGGCATGACCATCGCCTCGCGCATCGGCGCGAGGTGGGACACGGGCACCGGCTCGGACGGCGAGTTCTTTCGTCCCGAGATCATCGGAGCCCATTTCGCTTGACCGTCCGATACACCGAATCCGGCGCGTGGGTCCACCCGGCGGCACGCTCAGCCGATGGGCCATCCAGGAAGTTGTCGCGCGTCCTGCCACTCCCGGTGCCACTGAGAGATTCGATGCCTGTTCATCACGCCGTGGATTCCGAGCAGTGTGACCACGCATCCGACGGTTTCGAGGACGAGGAATGCCAGTGCCGCACCCAGCGCAGCGATCGCGTTCTCGGTTCCGGTGCGGGGAGCAGGCATATAGTCGCCCTTCTCGTCGACCCGGATGCGCACCGTCTCGCCTGTCTCGCCCCGAGAGTCGAGACCCACCAGGCCCGTGTGCTCGACGCCTTCCACCTCCCATCGCGCAAGTACCGGCCCGAGACGCGATGGAGACTCGGACAACGGGTCACGCACCGCCACATCGTCCGGATCATCATCGAGAACGATCGCTGGCACCTGCCGCGCTTCGATCACCTGCTGGTGCGATCGTTCGGTCAGCTGCGCATACGAGGCGGTACCGATGACCCCGGCGACAGGCACCAACAGCAGCAAGATTGCGATCAGAAGCACGACCGCGACAGCCTCGAGGCGGTCACTGCCGCGCATGAGCGGGTTCGCGCTCCACGGTCGCAAGCGCCACCACCGAACCGCTGCCGTGTCTCCGCGGATCATCACACTCTCCGGACATCGTGCTTCCGTCCTCAGTGTCGATCGCGCGCCACCGTCCTTGTAGGGCCGAAAGTCGCATCGCCGCTGGGCCCACCCGTCGGGATCGAGGGACATCGGTAACGAACCGTCTCCGTGTGGGCAGTATCAGCGCGCCACCGGAGGCACGTCGCAGCACACTGCATTCCGGAGCCCCTCTTGCGGATCCGTCCGCGAGAACCGACGTCGTCACTCGCTACCGGGCGTCTGTGCGTGGCCCCGCCGGTCGGCCGTCCACACCGGTTGCAGCATGTGCCAGTCGGCGGGATGCGCGGCGATGCCGGCGGCAAACCGGTCGGCCAGGGACTGCGTCGTGGCCTGTACGCTGCCTGCGGTATCGATCGGCGCGTCGACATGGAATCCCCAGCCGCCCGGAGTGAACCAGCAGTGCACCGGCAGCAGCGGTGCGCCGGTGTCCATCGCCAGCCGGGCCGGGCCGGCCGGCATGCAGGCCGGCTCGCCGAAGAAAGTGACCGGAACGCCCACTCCTGTCAGATCACGCTCGCCGAGGAGCCCGACGAACCGTCCCTCCCGAATGCGGACGGTCAGCCGCTCGAACGGTGGAACCGTGCCACCGGTGAGCGGGATGATCTCGAAACCCAGACGTTCACGGAACCGGACGAAGCGGCGGAACAACGATTCCGGTTGCAACCGCTCGGCCACGACAGTCGGTGTGCCGATCCGCTGTACGATCCATACTCCCGCCAGGTCCCAGTTGCCGCTGTGCGGAAGCGCCAAGACAGCTCCGCGTCCACGAGCGACGGCCTCGTGAATGTGTTCGAGTCCGGTGGCCGCGGAGTCGATGGTCTCGGCCAGCCGTACCGGGTCCATCGACGGCAACCGGAATGCTTCACACCAGTACCGCGCGTAGGAACGCAGGCTCGCGCGTACGAGTTCGTCGGGCACCTGATCCGGAGTAGTGGACAACACCCGAGCAAGATTGCGTCGTAGTTGGATCGGCCCACCGTCTCGCGCCGCACGATCCGCGGCCATCTCGAACAGGCGCGTCGCCGGTTTCTCCGGAAGCGCGCATACCGCCCGCCAACCCGCTGCGTACCCGAGATCCCGGACCCGGTCCTTCGTAGTCATCGAGCACCATCGACGCGGAAGCCGACAACAATGCCCATGACGGCCTCCCGAGCCCGGACTGTGTACCTTCAGTCAACGCCCTGGGCCACCCGGTGTCCAGACTCCTCCCCGTTCGACGGGGTTTCGCGGGACAGGATGGGAAGCCGCGATGCGAAGGGCAGGAGCAACGCGACGACGAGTGACACCACGAGTACACCGAGCGCCATGCCCGACAACACGTCGTGCACGTAGTGCACCCCCACCGTCACCCGGGAGAACGCGAGCACCGCCGCGAGCGGCGCGACCAGCCAGATCAGACGCGGAGCCGCAAGCACACACGCGGTGGCGAACGAGGCGGCGATGACGGAATGGTTGGACGGCCAGGACCAGTCACCCACCTCGGGACACTCCAGGACCGTCGCGATCCCGAGAGCGCGACACGGGCGCGGCTCCGTCACCACCAGTTTGACGAGTTCACTCGACAGGTAGGCACCCACCACTCCGATTCCGCCGACGGCGAGGGTGCCGAAGCCCCGGCGGTCGTTCCGCCACAACCAGGCCGCCAGTACACCGGTGAAGGCGACGAGGACGAGCAGTCCCCTGTCGGCGACGAGACCCGCGAGGGGCCCGAGAAACGATCCTTCCACCGCCTGGGCGACGGACAGATACAGGCGATCGCGGATCGGCACCGTCGCTGCCGCGAGCAGAGTCAGCACGAGTGCGACCCCTACGGCAGGGATGAACATCGAACGGACCAACCGTGGGGAGACAGGAGGTGAACTCTCGGTGACGACCATGACCGAATACGCTAGCGCGCACTCTCCTCTACGCGCAGACCCGCAGGTAGCGTCATAGGAGCGGGCGTGAGGGCGGCTGTGTCCTGCTGTGAAACCCCGCATTCGACGGAACTAGGCTCGCCGCTATGTGGCGAACCTGGATCCTGTCCGCGGCGATGGTGGCCGTCGCGACCGTCGTTCTACTCACCGGTTCATTCGATGTGACCTCGGGGGTGACTGCGGTAGTACTGCTCGCGATGGCGTGGGTCGCTTCTCCCCTGTTCTTCCCCCATCATGTCGACGACGCGACCGCTCGTCGCGACGCAATGGACCGCGGCGTTCCCGTGGTGTACTGGCGCCCGGGATGCACCTTCTGTATCCGGCTGCGCGCCACCCTGCGCACGCGAGCACATCGCGCGATCTGGGTGAACATCTGGCGGGATCCCGCCGCCGCGGCACGGGTGCGAGAAGTCAACGGCGGGAACGAAACGGTGCCCACCGTGTTCGTCGGCGATGTGTCGCGTACCAATCCCGACCCGCGCTGGTTCCGCGACCAGCTGGGCTGACGGACGCCGGAGGTCCGGACACGCTTGAGGTCCCGGACCCTGTGCGGATCCGGGACCTCGAGCGGTGCAGAACGGTTAGCGGCGCACGCCCCGGCCGGTGGCGGCCTTGACGACGAACAGCAGGATGACCGCGCCGAGGAGGCAGGTCAGGAAGCTGAAGATCAGTCCGCCGCCTTCGACATCCACGCCGAAGACCTTGAGCAGGAAGCCACCGATCAAGCCGCCGATGACGCCGACAACGATATTGAGGAGAATGCCCTGCTGGGCGTCGGTGCCCATGATCTTGCTACCGATCCAGCCGGCGAGACCACCGATGATGATCCAACCGAGGATTCCGAGTCCGAGCATGTGCAGTCCTTTCGTGAACACTGGCTGGTTCGACTCAACTCAGATACCCAGTCGTCCCACCAGTCACACCTCTCACTTCTGAAAACTTTCGCGGTGGCACACTCGTGCGCATGACCCAGCCTCCCGTCACGATCACCGTCACCGGTCATGCCGAACGCACCATCGCGCCCGACCGGTGCACGGTGGTGTTGCGCGCGCACGCCGACGGCACGTCGCGCAAGCAGGCCGCAGAACCGGTGGCCGCGGCGGTCGCCACGATCACCGATCTCGTGACCGAATTGCGGGAGCACTCCCCGAGCCCGGTGAAGCGGTGGACCTTCGATCGGGTGCGCCACAGCCGGCGACGCCCGTTCAGCCGCGAGGGCAAGAATCGGCCCTGGGTGTACAACTCGTCGGCGTCGATCACCGTGACCTTCCACGAGTTCGACGCGGTGGGCGCCTTCGTCGAGCGGGTTGCGGCGCTCGAGGTGGTCACCGTCGCCGATATCCGCTGGTGGATCACCCGCAAGGCCCAGCAGAAGCGACTCGCGCGGGTCCGCGATCTCGCGGTGGGCGACGCACTGGCCAAGGCGAAGGCGTATACGGCGTCGCTGGGCCTCAACACGATTCGCGCGGTGGCTATCGCCGATCCGGGCATGCTCGGCTCCCAGCCCTCCCCCGTCCACACGGCGGGCGCTCCCATGATGCACACCGCGATGTTGCGGTCGGATGCGATCGGTGCGCCCGAGTCCGCCGAGCCGGAGTTGGTGTTCGAACCCGACCACGTCACCCTCACCGCCGACGTAGAAGCGCGGTTCGAAGCCCATTAGCCGCGCCGGATGTCCGATTCCTTGCGCGAGTTGTACGGACGCTGGCACGATGCCACCACGCCGCCGGTTCGGGCGGCGACAATCGAATAAGGCCCGCCAGGTGCTCGTCTGGTTGCTGTCCAAACCGGACGACTGGCGCACCCGCGCCGACTCGATAGCGGCGCAATCGCCGAAGGAAGGACGCGACGCGATCCGGTCCGCCCTTCGCGAGCTCGCAGACCTCGGCTACTTGGTGCGAGAGAAGATCCAGAACGAACTCGGCCAGTGGATCACCATCCAGACCGTCTGCGAGCGTCCCGTCGCCGACCCGGCGCCTGAGAATCCGACCCGCGGCGGCGCGGACATCGGAGAGCCAGGCGCTCTTTCAAGTACCGATACACCAAGGACGGAAACCGACCGCACACCGCGCGTCGCGAAGGCACCGCTGAGTCCTGCGGTGGTCGAGCTCGCCGCGGCATGCAGACGGGCCGGCCTCACAGCGACCTTCGTCTACCTCAAACCTGATGCGGCAGCGGCGATCGAGGCACTCGTCTCGACGTACGGAGTGCCGGCGCTGGTGTCGGCAGCGAAATCTGTGCACAGACCGGGCAATCCGATGCGCCTGGCGCACGGCTGGTTGCCGTTGTGGCGGTCGCTGCCGACGCCCCGTGTCGTCCAACCGAAGTGCGACGACTGCGACGAGTACGGGTGGTTACCCGATGACGAGCTGGGGCGCGCAGTGCGGTGTGGGTGTCGGGCAGCTGCGGCCTGAGACTTCACGTCCCGCCGATCGCGTACAGGACGTCGCACGCGTCCTCGGGGCGACCGAAGCGCATCGCCGCAGGCTGCCGCAGTCGTACACAATGGTCGCGCGGCCGGTCGGCGCCTATTGTTGTTCCTATGGACCCGCCCGTGACGCGGTACATCCAGCGCGACGGCCACGCACTGGCGTATCAGGTGGTGGGCGAGGGGCCGCATCCGATCGCGTGGTTCTTCGAAGACATGATGCATCCGGACCTGATGTGGACCGATCCGCACTTTCACTACAACTTCGAACGCTGCTCCCGCTTCGCGCGTTCGTTGTTCTTCCAGCGCCGCGGATTCGGCCTGTCCGACCCTGTCGACCACGTCCCCACCCTCGAGGAGCAGGCCGACGACGTCGTCGCGGTGCTCGACGACGCCGAGGTCACTCAGGCCACACTCGTCGGCGCGGCCAGCACCTGCGGCGCCCTCGCCTTGGTCGCCGCTCGGTACCCCGACCGTGTCTCCGGACTGGTTCTCGCGGAGCCCTGGTCCGACGCCCTGCTGCCCGAGGACGGCGGTCCGCCACCGGGGTGGACCGCCTGCGAGCGAGACCGGTTCGTCGAGTCGTATCGGGATGTGTATGCATGCTGGGGCCAAGGGCAGCTCACGTCCCTTACGCACCCGACCCTCGACACCCCCCACAATCGACGCATCATGGCGTTACTCGAACGTTGCTCTGCCACACCGAGAACCGCCCGGGAACATCTCGAGTGGGCTCTCCGAGCGAACTACTCGTCGGTTCTGCCGGCAATCCAATGCCCGACGAAAGTGCTGCACCAGCCGGACAGCCTGTTCGCACGAGAGGCCGTTCGCAGGGTTGCCGCGCACGTCCCGAACGGCCGATTCTACGATCTGCCGCCGATCCCGGTCGGCGCAACGCTGGGTGAAGTGCTGATCCCTGTTCTCGACCACGTGGAGGAGCTTGCCAGCGGCGTGGACCATCCGGTCGATGCGGATCGGTTTCTGGGCACGGTCCTGTTCACCGATGTCGTCCGCTCCACCGACCTGCTCGCGGAGGTCGGTGACCGCCACTTCGCGAGGTTGCTGGGCGCGCACGACAGACTCGTGCGTGTGGAGGTCGAGGCCGGCGGAGGCACGCTGGTGGGCATCGCGGGCGATGGAACCCTCAGTGTGTTCGACGGTCCGGTGGCCGCCCTTCAGTGCGCACACCGGATCATCCGAACGACGACGACTCTCGGATTGACCTTGCGTTCCGGTGTGCACGTCGGGACGGTGACCCGCGCCGGTCCCGAGTTGACCGGCATGACGGTCCACATCGGAGCGCGGATCGCCGCTTCCTCCGGGCCTGCGGAGGTGCGATGCTCCCAGGCGGTCCGCGATCTCGCGGTAGGTGCGGAGTTCGATTTCACCGACCTGGGCCGGCATCGACTCAAGGGTGTGCCCGTTCAGGTGCAGATGTTCACGGCGACGATCAGGGCCCGGCCCACACAACCTGCGCTGCCACCACGCCCGACCGTCTCGGACCGCGCAGTACTGACCATGGCACGCCGGGCTCCCAGCATGCTTCGTGAGCTCGCCCGCCTCACCGACCGTCGTAACAGGGCACGGAACGTCAGGAACTCTCGTCGTGGCGACCCTCCGGAAGACAACGTGTCGACAAGGCCCTGAACGTGAGATGTCCACTCGCACTGTGGTGGCATGGCGTTCTGCTTTGCACACTGCCCGGGCTCCAGGGATGTCCAGATCAGGTGGGCAGGCCCTTCTCCATGAACGAGCGGAAAGCCCACCCGAGCGCGTCGCGGTCGCGGTAGGTACCGCTTTCGTAGCCGACCAGCAGATACATCGCGACCGTCGCGTTGCGCTCGGCGAGGTCACGATCGCCGGTGGCCTCGAAGTAGGCGTCGGCAATGATCCGGCGACGTTCCTCATCGGTGCCGGTCTGGACGGCGCGCACGTCGGGATCGTGAGCGGCCCACACCCGGATCGCGGCCTCGGAATCGTGGGGCAACTGCAGTCCGATGTCGATGAGCGCGGTGAGCCGTTCGACAGGATCGGAAATCTCCGCGGCGCGGCGGATGAGCAGGTCGCTCTTCTCTTCGCGCCAGTAACCGATGAGCGCTGTGGTGAACTCCGGCCAACTGGGAAACGCATGGTAGAAGGACCCGGTGGTGGCGCCGGCGGCCTTGCAGACGGTGGCGAGTTTGAGTCCGGCGTGGCCTTCGCGGCCGAGCACGTCGAGTCCGGCGTCGAGGAAGCGCAATTGGGCGCCGCGTGTGGGCCCCTTCCCTTTTCCGCCGTCCTTCGCCATACCCCCTTCTACCAGCCGGAAGGGTCCGGGGGTCACCTCCGGCCACTATCGTGTGACCCCTTGCACAAAAGTATAAGTCTACTTACACTCGGTTCCGATCGGTCCGCTCCCGTCCATCGAAGAGGAGACTCGCGTGAGCAAGACCAACCGCACCCTCGGCATGAACCCCGAAACCCACTTCCGAGAGATCTACCGAACGCTCTCCACCTACGAATTCCCGTGGGATATCAACCAAGCCCTCAGCTTCGCACTGTTCCGCACCTACGCGGTCCCCAGCGTGGGCAAACTCCTTTACGAAACAGGGCAATTCACCGAAGACACCCAGAAGCGCTACGACGACACCTCGCTCCTCCTCGAGGTCCCCCTACTGCACGGATTCGACAGCGAGGAAGGCAAGTCCGCGATCCGTCGCATCAATCAGATGCACCGCATGTACGACATCACCAACGACGACTTCCTGTACGTGTTGTCGACCTTCGTCGTCGTGCCGCAACGCTGGATCCGCGACTACGGGTGGCGACAACTCACCGACGACGAGCTCCTCGCCTCCGTGCGCTACTACCAGACACTCGGCCGTCACATGGGAATCAAGAACATCCCCGAGACGTTCGAAGGGTTCGAAACCTTGATGGACGATTACGAACACGAGCACTTCGCCTACGACGCGGGCGCGCGGGCTGTTGCCGACTCCACGATGGATCTGCTCGCATCGTTCTATCCGCGACCCGCGAAACGCATCGTGAACCTGTTCAGCCGCACCCTCATGGACGAACCCCTCCTCGACGCGTTCCGTTACAAGCATCCACACCCGCTCGCACGGAAGGCATCCCTGGCCGCCATGAAGGCACGTGCCTTCGCCGTCTCGAAGATGCCGGCGCGACGCAAGCCGAAGCACGTCTACGAGATGAGTCGGATCCGCAGCTACCCCAACGGGTTCGACATCCGGGCAATGGGCACCTTCGCGCCCGGCTGTCCGGTGGACCACTCGTCTCCGACAGCGGACAGCGTGGGCTGACGGTTACGCCCACCTATACCGCGCGGTCCTTGGAGGAGACCCACCGCGACACCGCTCGCCCGGAAGCCTGCATGTCGAGGACGAATGTCACCCGTCGAACGGGAAATTGGCATCGCCGTCTGTCTCGCCGCCTGACTTACCGAGGGCACAGCTGATCAGGACCCGTTGTCGACTAGGCTCGACGCCGTGAGCGTGCGTGCAGGAATCATCGTGACCGGGACCGAAGTGCTGACCGGGAGGATCGCCGACCAGAACGGACCGTGGTTGTCCGATCAGCTCTTGAAGCTCGGCGTCGACGTCGCTCACATCACGATCTGCGGCGACCGGCCCGCCGACCTGACCGCACAACTGCATTTCCTCGCCGACCAGGGCGTCGACCTCATCGTCACCAGTGGTGGTCTCGGCCCCACCGCCGACGATCTCACCGTCCCCACCGTCGCCGAGTTCTGCGATCGTGAGCTGCTGCTCGACCCCGAACTCGAAGAACACATCGCGAGTGTCATCCGCCGCTTCCGCCCGGACACCCCGGATCTCGACGCAGGGCCGACGCGTATCGGGATCCGCAAGCAGGCGTACGTTCCCGCCGGTGCCACCGCTCTGCCGCCCACGGGTACAGCGCCGGGCGTGGTCATCCCTGCGGTGGCGCGCAACCGGCCGGTCCCGACCATCGTGATCCTTCCCGGCCCGCCCGGTGAGCTGCAGGCGATGTGGCCGAGCGCGGTCACCTCACCTGCGGTCGCCGAGGTGCTGTCCCGAGCCGACGACCTACAGCAGGAAACTGTGCGCGCCTACGGGTTACACGAGGCGCAACTCGCCGAGACACTACGCCGGGCCGAAGCAGAGATCCCCGGCCTCGAGTGCCTCGAGATCACCACATGCCTTCGACACGGTGAACTCGACATGGTGACGCGATTCGCCTCCGGTGACGCGGACGTCTATCGTCGCCTGCTCGATGTCCTCACCGAACACCATGGACGCCAGATTTTCTCCACCGACGGTTCCACCATCGACGACCAGCTGATCGCAGCCCTCGACGGCCGCTCGATCGCGACCGCGGAGTCGTGCACCGGCGGACTCGTCGCCGCGCGTCTCACCGACCGCCCCGGATCGTCGGCGTATGTCATGGGTGGCGTGGTCTCGTACTCCAACGACGCGAAGTCCGATCTGATCGACGTACCGGCCGAGATGATCGCCGCGCACGGGGCGGTGAGCGAACAGGTCGCCGCAGCCATGGCCGAGGGCGCCCGACGTCGCCTGAAGGTCGACGTCGCGGTCTCCACCACCGGGATCGCCGGCCCCGACGGTGGCACCGAGGACAAGCCGGTGGGCACGGTCTGCTTCGGCGTCGCTATCGAGGGACGGCCGACCTACACCGTCACCCGCCGCTTCCCCGGGAACCGCGAGCGGGTTCGAACTCTCACCACCACGGCCGCGCTGCATCTGGTTGTCGCACAGCTCAATCGGGGCTGAGCCCGTACCCGCGCCCCTCGACGACCGTCAGCCCTCCCCCGCTGTTCTCGATTGAGCACGGAGAGAATCCACTTCGGCTCGGAGGTCGTGGATTTCATCGATATAGGGACGGGTCTCGGCGCGGACATCCGGGTCGAACGCCGGGGTCAGCCCGAATACGAACCCGTGTCTGCTCGTCCGTACTTCCAGCCGATCAGCGCGACGGGCGTCGGCGAACAAGGTGCCCGACACGAGTCGTGGCATTGAAGGCGGCCTTCAACGCACGGTCGGCGAACGACCTATCGGCTGGGAGCAGCTTGATCTGGCGGGCGAATTCCATCTGGTCGTAGCGCACGGTGTTGGTCACGACGTGTCCGTTCTCGAGGATGAAGTGGTCGAAGCCCTCGAGGTCGATATGCCGCCCTGTGGCGGCGATGCCGGCGAAGGTGCCGACATGCCGCCCGCTCAGGTGCCAGTGGACAAGGACGTCGTTGCCCGCCTCGGCGATCGAGATGATCTCCAGGGTGAAGTCGGCGAGAGCGACGAAGACCTCTTCGAAGTAGGCGGCGATCTCGGCGTAGCCGTGGCATGTCCCGTAGGGAAATGCACAGTGGAGTCGGCGGTCCAGAACGTGTGCAGACTGTCGAGATCCTGGGCGTCGACGCGATCGATCGCCCACCGGACGAGTTGCGTTGCGGATGCGTCGCTCGGCGGTGCGGTCGTGGTCGTGGTCGTGGTCGTGGTCGTGGTCGAAGTCGAAGTAAAGGTGTGATCGGGCATCTCTGCTCCCCTGCACGGAGGTGATCATGATCACCGCAAAGTTCGCAGCCTGAACATGCAGAACAAACGGGACGTCGATATCATCGGCGTGATTTGTTGTCTGTCGGGGGCACACGAGGAGAATCGCGCATGTCCCGGATCACTCGCAGACGCTCTCGCACGGTCGGCCTGCTTGCCGCAGGTTTGCTCACCGCAACCCTGAGCGTCGCGGGTCCGGTCGGTTCCGCGTCCGCCGATCCGGTCCGCAACTGCCCTGAACGGTATGTCCTTGCCGTCGACGGCACCCGCGGCTTCGAGACCCTCGACTCGATCGATCCGGAATCCCCGCTGGCGGAGATCTCCGCTCGCTACGAGGCTCCCGGCACCGTGGTCGAACACATCCGGTACCCGGCAGTGGTCGTACCGATGCCGGGTACCGGCTCGCACGACGACGGCGACGGTATAGACGACGACGGCGCCATCGCGTACGACAGATCGAAGCAGATCGGACATCAGCGGCTCCGCCAGACCATCACCGTCCGACACAGCACCTGCCCCGATGCTGAACTGTTGGTTCTCGGTTATTCGCAGGGTGCCTCGATCGCCGGCGACGTTCTTGCCGAGATCGCAGCCGACGGCTCCGTTCCCCCCGACCGGATCTCGGGCATTCTCTATTCCGATCCCCGCGACAACCGTGGCGTCGAGACCTTGTTCCCGGGTCGGGTCGTTCCAGGCGTGACGCTCGGCGGCGCCCGCGACGAATTCGGCGAGATTCACGTCGAACGAATCTGCATCGAACGCGACGCGGTCTGCGACGGCCGCACTCCCGACGACGGCAAGGACTGGCTGCGGGAGAGCGTGACGGGTTATCTCGAACTGCACACGAAATACCCCGAATACCAGCCCTGAGCAAGACGGGTCGGCAAGCGCGCCGACCGAGCGGAAGTCGCGGACCCGAGCAGTGGCTACCGATAGCAGTAGGAGTCGGAGGAGGCGTCGCCGCCCTGGAGGCGAACCTGGTGCGGCCGAAGACCCCTGAAGTCCTCACCGTGCGGGAAGAAGCGCTCGTCGATGTCCATCCCGCCGCGAGGGTCGGTATGCAGCAGCGCCATCCAGGCGCCGACCCCGTCCGGGTAGAACTGATCGTCCCAGGCGCCGTACAGGGAGTTGGTGACATAGACCCGCTTACCGTCCCGGCTGATCTCGACCATCTGCGGACCACCGGACAGCGGCTCGGTCGGTGCCGCCGGGTGTGCGCCGCGCCCGACGATCCCGCCGAGTCGGACGGACCCGGTCTCCTCGGGATGGGCGGGATCCCGCACGTCGAACTGCTTGAGCTCGCCGGTGCCCCAGCACGAGACGTAGAGGAACGCGTCGTCGACGGACAGGTCGATATCGGTGATCAGCGGCGGCACCGCACCGAACGGCTTCAGCGCCGGCGGCAGCAGGTCCGGTTCGGCCGGCTCGGCCGCGACAGTGATCACCTTGTCCACCGCCCAGCCGTCATCACCGTGGTGCCAGCGCCACACCGACGCGGACAGGTCCTCGGTCGAGACGACCACGCCGACGAAACCCCACGTGGCCTCGGGGTCGTGCGACGGGCGCAGCTCGAGCGGCATCTGATACTGCGCGCCGAGGTCCACTCGCTGCTGGTGCGCGCCCGTGGACAGGTCCCAGAAATGAATCGCATGGCCGTATTCGTTCGCCAGTAGTAGCTCGGGCACCAACCCGTCCTCGATCATCGACGGTGTGCCCCATTCGCTGCTGACCAGCGTGTTCTGGTTGAGATGCCACCAGGCGTCGTACGCGAAATACTGCGGCCCCCGGTCGGTTTCCCATTGCCGGAGCACGTCGAATGTGCCGTGATCGAGCAGGGCGATCCCGCCCGGACCGTCCGATCCGTCGGCACCGCCCAGGCAGGTCATGAACACGCCGTCCGGTCCACAATGCAAGGTGTGTGGTCGGGAGTAGCCCGCCTTGGTGGCGAGGTCGACGGCGTCCACGACCTTGGTCACGGTCGGTTGACGCGGGTCGGGCCCGGTGTCGAGCACATACAGGGAAGACGAGCGTAGACCCGGCACGATCAGGTATCGGCGCGCCAGCCCCGCCATATCGTGGCCCTCGTGTTTCAACGCGCTGCTACAGGCGTTCCAACCGAAATGGTGCAGCTCGTTCCCCGAGCCGGGAACCTCGGTCCAGCCCACCACCCGGCCATAGGTGTCCGAGCCGGGATCCACGTCGATCACGCTCATCGCGTCGGGTTTGTCCGCCGCGCGATCGAACGCGGCCACGTAGGCCAATCGTTCCGGCGGGGCGGCGGCCGCGTCCGCTGCCGTCCGATAGAAGGTCGGGTCCGTGATTGGCTGACTCATTTCAGCCTCCTTTGTCGAGGAGACCCCACATGACAGAGTACGAGGATCGCGCGAGGGACGGAACCGTGGCGAACTCGCGGTAGGACGCCGCGAGCCGGTGTGCACTGCGCCGTGCTGTGGACCGGATCACGACGGTCGAGCGGTAGAGGTGCGGGCGGGTGAACCTCCGCCGAATACCGCAGCGGCCCAAGGAAAAAGGGAACCCATCCTCAGGCGAGGATGGGTTCCCTCGTCGACGAGTCCCTGGAAGACTGTCGCTACTGCAATCCTTGCAGGGCCGCTATCCCTGTGCAGCGGCAGGCGTACCGACAAGTTCCACGGCACCGCCGTCCGTGAGGGGATAGACGGGGTACTCCACACCCGACAGGTACTGGACGGTACGCACCACCTGGCACGAGTAGCCGAACTCGTTGTCGTACCAGACGTAGAGAATCGCGGTGTCACCGTCGACGATCGCTGCGTTGGCGTCGATGATGCACGCCGCGCGCGATCCGATGAAGTCGCTCGACACGGCGTCGGTGGCCGAGGTGTAGTCGAGGTTGCGACGCAGCGCCCCGGTGAGCGACTCCTGGTGCAGGTGCTCGAGCACCTCGCCCTTGGTGGTCTCACGAGTCAGCTGAAGATGAAGAATCGCGACGGACACATCCGGCGTAGGGACGCGGATCGAGTTGCCGGTGATCTTCGCCTTCAGATCGGGAAGCGCCTTCGCGACCGCCGAGGCTGCCCCGGTCTCGGTGAGCACCAGGTTGAACGGCGCGGAACGACCCCGACGGTCGGCCTTGTGGTAGTTGTCCAGCAGGTTCTGATCGTTGGTGAACGAGTGCACCGTCTCGACGTGGCCACGCACCACACCGAACTTGTCGTCCATGGTCTTCAGCGGCGGCACGATGGCATTGGTGGTGCAGGACGCACACGACACGATCTTCTCGTCCGGATCGAGGTCGCGGTGGTTGACGCCGTGCACGATATTCGGGACGTCACCCTTGCCCGGCGCGGTGAGCACCACCTTGGCGATACCGGGGCGGAGATGCTTCGACAGTCCGTCACGGTCGCGCCAGATCCCGGTGTTGTCGATCAGGATGGCGTTGTCGATGCCGTACTCGGTGTAGTCGACGCTCTCCGGATCGTTGCTGTAGATGAACTTGATGACGTTGCCATTGGCGATCAGGGTGTTGTTCTCGTTGTCGACCTTGATGGTGCCACTGAATTGTCCGTGGACGGAGTCGCGACGAAGCAGAGAGGCACGCTTGGTCAGGTCGTCACTCCCACCCTTCCGGACCACCACAGCCCGGAGGTTCAGACCGTTACCCGAACCGGCCTTCTCGATGAGCAGACGCGCGACGAGCCGACCGATTCGCCCGAATCCGTACAGGACCACGTCCTGCGGTTTCGCGGGGCTCGTCTGGGCGCCACCAACCAGATCCGAGAGGCTCTCAGCGACGAACTCCGGGATGGACCGTGCCGCCCCCTCGGTGTGATACGCCGTCACCAGCAGGCCGAGATCGATCTTCGACGGTGGCAGGTCGAGATCCGTCAGCGCTTCGAGGAACGGGAATGTGGCCTCGACGGACAGCTCGTCGCCGCGGATCTGCCGCGCGAAACGATGGGTCCGCAGGATGCCGATGACCGACTTGTTCACGAGGGAACGGCTGTGAAGCAGGATCGTGACCGAGTGCCGGCGGTGCAGATTGCCGATGATCGGGATCATTGCTTCCGCAATAGCCTCTTGGGAGTTCCACTGTGCCAATTCCGGGGTGCTCACTGCGCTCCTCTGCCTTTCGGGCTCGTCTGACCCGTCGCAGGCTGTGGGGTGCCGCCCGGACGAGACGCACGTCACTCGCCGGCCGGCGTTCCGGATCGGTGGAACCGTTCGCGACCGACGCCGATTACGGCGTGCGCAACGACAAGCATATGAAAGCGCTTCCGCGGGTCGACGCCCGGTAGCCGAAACCTCTCCCGCGTGCGGCGCCTGCTCGTCTCTCGGGCGAACCGCACCCTCGTTAGGGCACCGCGGGGCTCGACGAGGACCCCGACGTATCGTTGTCGAGGACGTCCGTTCGCCGTGCCCCGGGCCGCGCTGCCTGCGTGTCCACCGTGCCGCCCCGAGGCACCGGTACCGAACGCGAACCGCTCCGGCATCCGTGCGGTCGCCTCGAGCGCACGGGGGACCGGGAGGCTCGCCGACCAGAACGGACCATGGTTGTCCGACCACCTCGTTCCCCCTCTCCGACTGCGACACGCATCTCTCGGGACACAACCACGTCGCCCCGGGCACGGCCTTGGTAGCCGGCAAGTGGACGACCCGTGGGTGAGGTTCACAACCCTGATGGTCGACCATTCGGGTTGTGAGCCTTACTTCTGCGTTGTGAGCCCTCCCTCGACCCCCGCCGACCGGCGACCCGCATCCGCGTCGCTACGCTCCAGCTCATGAGTGAGCCGACTTCGACCTATGCCAACGTGACGCTCGACCCGCGTGCCAACGTCTATTTCGACGGCAAGTGCGTCAGCCACAACTTCCATCTGGCGGATGGAACCCGCAAGTCGGCCGGCGTGATCCTGCCCGCCACACTGAATTTCGGCACCGCCGCGCCGGAGGTCATGGAGCTGCACAGCGGCGCGTGCCGCGTCCGACTGGCCGGCAGCGAGGACTGGACCTCCTACGGTGCCGGCGATTCCTTCTCGGTGCCCGGCGACTCCTCGTTCGACATCGAGGTCACCGAGGCCGTCAGCTACGTCTGCCACTACGGCTGACCTCACTTCGACAAACGACACGCTCCCACCGAGTACTGCACTCGGTGGGAGCGTTTTTCCTTCGTGCCCCAGGACAGGA
Organism: Rhodococcus sp. B50; assembly: GCF_013602415.1. Lineage (NCBI taxonomy): Bacteria > Bacillati > Actinomycetota > Actinomycetes > Mycobacteriales > Nocardiaceae > Rhodococcus > Rhodococcus sp. B50. Next base: position 1,075,030 of record NZ_WPAG02000002.1, read on the forward strand.
CGACCACTACGAGAGTGCCCCGCTCAGCCGGTGACCTCGGCGCGATCGGGTTCGGTTCCGGTCTGCGCCCTCCGCTGCGACGAGGCGTGGCCGACGAACATCGCCGACGCCACGATCCCGATGATCAGGACCGACGCGGGCAGGAGCATCGACTGACTCAGCGCAGTACTGAACTTTTCGGCGACCTGCGCCGGGAGAGCGGTTCCCATCGCGGCGCCTCCCTCCCCGGCCTGTACCTCGCCGAGTCCCTGCGCGGCCATCCGCGACGAGATCAGAGCACCGATCGCCGCACTGCCCAGCACCGAACCGACCTGGCGGGTGGTGTTGTAGATGCCGGCACCGGCGCCCGCCTGATGAATGGGCAGATTGTGGGTTGCGGTGGAGGCCAGCGGTGCCCAGATACACGAATTCGACACGCCTGCAACGGCGGCGATGATCAAGAACAGCACGATCGGACTGTCCGGCGTCATCAGCACCGCAAAGCCGAAGACCGTCGCCGAGAACAGCGTGAAGCCGATGGTGGGCAGGACCCGCGGTGGCATCCGATCGGAGAACTTGCCGACGAGCGGTGCCGTCAGACCCGTGACGATCGCCATCGGGGCGAAGATCAGGGCGGCTCGCGTGGGGGAGAATCCGCGGACGGTCTCGAGATAGAAGTAGGCCGGAACCATCAGGGCGGTCATGGCTGCGCCCATCGACGAGATGGCGATGTTCGACATCGAGAAGTTCCGGTCGCGGAACAGGCTCAGCGGCACCAACGGTTCACCCTTGTTGCGGGCCTGATTGACCACGAACAGCACCATCACCGCGATGCCCGCGACGATCATCACCCAAGTCCAGACGTCCCAGTCCCGGCTCGATCCTTCCTGGATGCCGAAGACCAGCAGGAACAGTCCGATACCACTGAGGATCACACCGACGACGTCGAACTTGTGCGGTTGGGTTTCGAGACTGGGCACGAGCCAGGCAGCCAACGCGAACGCCGCGACACCGATCGGGACGTTGATGTAGAAGATCCAGTTCCAGCCCTGCCAGTCCACCAGCACACCGCCGACCAGGGGGCCGAGCAGGGAGGCCAGGCCGGCGACCGCGCCCCACAGACCCATGGCGGCCCCTCGCTTGTCCGGCGCGAACGTGCGGGTGATGATCGCCATCGTCTGCGGCGTCATCAGCGCCGCGCCGAGTCCCTGGACGGCGCGGGCCGCGATGAGAATCTCGATCGAACCGGAGGCCGCGCACCACAGCGATGCCGCGGTGAATACCACCAGACCGGCGAGGTAGACGTTCTTCGGCCCGAACCGGTCGCCGAGGCGACCGGTGAACAGCAGGGGCACCGCATAAGTGAGCAGATAGGCGCTGGTCACCCAGACGACTTGATTGATGTCTGCCCGCAGGTCGGCCATGATCGCCGGGTTGGCCACCGCGACGATGGTCAGGTCCAGCAGGATCATGAAGAACCCGACTACCAAGGCCGACAGGCCCCACCACGGATTACGTTCGGTCTTCATCGATGTCGTTCCTGTCCGTACCGGCCGAGCGCGACCGGCGATCTATCGGTGCGAGATGTCATGGTCAGGTCGAAACCCGCGGCCGCTCCGGGGCGCCGACTGCGCTGTTCCTCCGCAGCTCGGCGAGAGTCTCGTCGGTCAGCGCCGCACCCCAATCGCGACCGAGATCGCGAGGCGGGTCCGGGATCCGTGCGCCTTCGGCGTCGAAGCTCTGCCACGCGAGAGAGCCGTCACCGATCTCGCCGATCAGCCCCCGCAACCATTCCGCTTCGTGAGCGGTTCTGTCGCGGAGGAAGTCGACGGCCACCCAGTAGCGCCGGGGCACGTCGTTGTCCACGGCCCAGGCACGGATGGCGTCGAGTTCGACGAGCTCGTCCCCGAGTCGGTCGATGCGTTCGCCGAGCAGGGCGACGACCTCGTCGGCCGGCAGATTGTGCGATTCGGCGAGGCCGAGAGGAAAGATCGGATACTCCCGAGCCGGTCGACGAATGATCTCCGCAATGCGGGCCCGCACCGCCTCAGCTCCGGCTGCCGTGATGCTGTAGGTGGTGCGCTCGGGTCTGTTGCCTGCGCGTTCGGTGCCCGCCTGACGGATCAGTCCGCTCTCCGCCAGACGGGAGACGGTGTGGTACAGCGAACTGGGCCGCAGCTTGATCAGGTTGTCTTCCCGGCGCTTGAGCAGAAGCTGATGCATTTCGTAGGGATGCATCGGTCTCTCCTCGAGCAACCCGAGCACGGCGATGGCTATCGGCGTCAGGACGGCGATACGGGATTGTTCGGACACCGGTCCTGCCTCCTTCGATTGTCGGGAGGGCGTTCGGGAACCGCGACTGTTGCCCCTCGAATAGTCGACGCCGAATATACGACGTGGACTATCCTACGGACAACAACGCCACCTTCCTGACGTTCGTCGCTGCGCTGGACGTGGGATAGGCGCGGATCAGGGTTCCGACCGGTGCGACGCATCGGCCGGAACCCTGATCCGGTGACGAATACTGCTCCCGTCACGCCCTGTGCAACCACACACCGGCGCTGCCGAACCCGACGATGTCGGCGCGCCCGTCACCGGTGGTGTCCGCCAGGAACCGCGGATGTCGGTCGACCCGCCATCCACCGGCGTCGTAACCGAAGTTGGTGACGGTCAATCCGGGCGCGTCGAATCCGCCGTTGCCGAGCGCGCGCGACACGTAGACGCCGGCAGTGCCGAATCCGACGATGTCCGCGCGACCGTCGCCGGTCGTGTCCGCCATGAAGCGCGGATGGCGTTCGATTCGCCATCCTCCGGCGCTGTAGGCGAAGTTGTCGACGACGCGCGTGACCGGTCCGAACGTCCCGTCGGCTTGCGCCTGTGAGACATACACGCCCGCATCGCCGAACCCGACGATGTCCGCCCGACCGTCACCGGTCGTGTCCGCCAGGAACCGCAGATGCCGCTCCACTCGCCATCCACCGGCGGTGTACCCGAAGTCGTCCACCACCCGCGTCACCGGACCATACGTTCCGTCGGCTCGTGCCCGGGAGACATACACGCCCGCATCGCCGAACCCGACGATGTCCGCCCGACCGTCACCTGTGGTATCCGCCAGGAACCGCGGATGCCGCTCCACTCGCCATCCACCGGCGGTGTACCCGAAGTCGTCCACCACCCGCGTCACCGGACCATACGTCCCGTCGGGTCGCGCTCGGGAGACATATACCCCCGCATCGCCGAACCCGACTATATCGGCCCGGCCATCACCGGTCGTGTCGGCCAGGAATCGCGGATGCCGCTCTACCCGCCATCCACCGGCGGTGTAACCGAAATCGTCCACCACCCGCGTCACCGGACCGAACGACCCGTCCGCCTGCGCCCGCGAGATATACACCCCGGCATCACCGAACCCGACGATGTCCGCCCGACCGTCACCGGTCGTGTCGGCCAGGAACCGCGGATGCCGCTCCACCCGCCACCCACCGGCCTGGTACGCGAAGTCCTTGACGACGAGGCGCGGTGTTTCGAACCGTCCATTGGGCTGGGAGCGCGACACGTACACACCGGCATCACCGAATCCGACGATGTCGGCTCGGCCGTTGCCGGTGGTGTCCGCCAGGAACCGCGGGTGCCGATCGGTGCGCCACGATCCGGCGTTGTACCCGAAATTGTTGACGACGAGCTGCGGCGCCCATCCGAGGTGTCCGGGAGTGAAGCCGCAGACGGCGAACGTATTGCCCTTCATCAGGCACGGGACGCCGCCTTCGCCTGCGCAGTTCTCACAGTTGCCGTTGGCGAGTCCGTACCGCCCGAACGCACCGCCGCACGTGCAACCGCTGTCCGCGTACTCGTCCGGACAGCCGAAGATGTGACCGGTCTCGTGCGCGAACACCCGGTCGATGTTGTCCGGACCCCAACCGTCGTTGTTGTAGTCCATGACGACCCGGGGCGCACCCGCGTACGCGAAGTGACCGAGCGGATACTTCGTGAAGAAGGCGCAGTACGTCCAGCGGGTCCCGTAACGGTTGCGGATGTCTTCGACATAGGCACCCACGCCACTCCAATCGGCGCTGTATCCCAGCACGCCCATCGCCGGATCACGCCAGAGCGCCTCCAGGTCGGCAGCAGACGGGTCCGCCTGCACAGCCACGTTGACGTTCTGGATGTCGTAGGAGAAGGAGATGCCTGCCAAGGGATTTGCGGTGGCGAGCCATCCCAGACCGTTCTGGACCTCGGCAACCACCTTCACGACCTCTGCCTCGGAGAAGCTCAGTGCCGCAGTCGGTCCCTGAACGATGACGATACCGACCGCCACCGACCCCTCGAGATAGGAACTCGTCGGTCCCGCCTCCGACTCGCTGTCTCCCGGTGCTGCCTGACGCGGGACGGACACGACCGACGTGCAGTCCCCCATATTCCACTCTTCACCGTCACGCGGTCGGTCCTCCTTCGCCCGACGGTATTCGGCAGATTGTCGCAACCGTTGCGCCGCGAGACCCAGGGTCTCGACCTCGGTGGGGTCGCCGACCAGGTCCCCAGCGTCTCGGGACTCCGGGACGGATTCCTCCGCGGATACCTCCGGAGCAGCAAGAATGGCGATCCGTCCGTAACGATGGATCGTCCGTTCCTGTGCCTCTTCGCTCGGATCCGCAGCGCGTACGTCGTCCGCGCGCACGACGCGTTCCGTGAGGTGTAGATCGCCGGCCATTTCATTCTCCTGATGTGGAAACTGGTGTGGAAACCGGCCCGGTGCACGTCACCGGCCGGGGATATCCGGCGGTTCGAACCCGGGAGCGTCCCAGTTCGACCCCTCGCCGGGGCGCGTCTTCGGCGCGCTTCGAGCGGCCCAGGCGTCCACGAACAGCTGCTCCTCGGGCGACAAACCGAGTGGCCCGCCCTCGGGGGCAGTGTCGTAGATCTCCAGGACGCCAGGGATTCTTCGAATACCCTCCCTTACTTCGGGATCCGTGAGGACGAGGAGCAGCCGTGGCCGAAGCAACTGGGTCACCGAGGCGACGGCCTCGATCTCGGCAAGGGCCTCGTCGGCCTGCTCGGGGGCAAGGACGACCAGTTGCTCTCGATGTGTCTCGATCACGGATGCTTCCCCACCCTTCGACGTGCTGTCTCGTCGTGGATTCGTGGCGTCGCGCGAACAGGCCATCGCCGACACCAGGACCACGAAGAACAGGACTACGCAGCCGACGGAGGTCGTACGCACAGCCCGCCGTCCTCACGGCGCGGTGGCCAGCCCCGCGCCTGCATCGGTCTGCGGCAGCGGCAGCACCTCGGCTCCGTCGACCAGCGTTTTCCAGAGTTCCTTTCCGGTCTTCGCCGTGCTCTGCACGATGAGCGCCGCCAATCCCGCCACGTGGGGTGTGGCCATGGACGTTCCGCTGATCGTGTTGTAGCGGTCCGGCATCGGCCATGACGAGTACACGTCTACACCGGGTGCGGCGATGTCGATGGCGCCACCGGGAACCACGGTGGCTCTGGCGGAGAAGGCTGCCATCTTCAGGTCGGACGCCAGTGCCGCGACCGCCATGATCGACGGCGAGTTCGCGGGGCTTCCGACGAATCCGGGGTCCGCCGGCCGGCGCGCATTGTTACCCGCGGCCGCGATGATCAGCGTTCCGGCGGACAGTGCACGCTGTCCGACGGCCTCGTACGCCGATACTGGCTGAGGTACGTTGGCGCCGAGCGACATCGAGACCACATGGCATCCGTTGGCCAACGCCCATTCGATCCCGGCGAGGATCGTGGAATCGGACCCGCTGCCCTGATTGCTCAGCACCTTCCCGACGAAGATCGCGGCCCGTGGCGCGACGCCGTAACCGCGCGCGTTCGGAAGATTCCGCGGGCCGCACGACGTGCCGACGCAGTGGGTGCCGTGACCGTTCCCGTCCTGGACGGCCTGGCCTGCGATGAACGACTTGCTGGTGATCGTCCGGCCCGCGAAGTCCGGATGGTTCAGGTCGAACCCGGTGTCGAGCACGGCTACCCGGACGCCCGCCCCATCGAACTGCGACGCGAGCGCACGGGTGGCCTGTAGGCCCCAGGTGTGCCTGCGACCGTCCGCCAGGTGCGTCTCCATGGCCGGCGGTGCCGCCAGGCTATGGACGACGTGTTCGGGTTCCACGGCCACGATCGCGGGATCCTGGCGTGCGACTTCCTCGAGTGATTCGACCTGAGACCCGTCGACTGCGGCGACAGCCACCCCGAGTCGTTCGAAGATGGTTGCGTCGGCGGATTCGAGTTCGTCGGCGGGAACCGCTTCGGGACCCGCCTCGTCGCTGGAGGCGATCGAGTTCACGCCGCTGATCGCCTCGAGCGCGGCCACACGTTCCTCGTGGGTGCTGTCCTCGGTGAAAGTGATGATCTGCCGGCCCGTGGTCTCGGCTTCGACACGGCCGTCGGCATCGTCCGTCATCATGATGTGTTCCTCTGATCCGAAGAGTGACAAGAAATGCGGGAGAATCCCGCGGGATCAGTATGGGAACCGGGCGATGCCGCCGCCTGCGTAGACGACTACCCCATTTCGACGGGACGGGTGGCGCCACTGGTGCGTAGCCGGAACCATTCCCCCACACGCGAAACCAGTTCGGGATCACCTGCAGCCGTGACCGATCCGTCCCCGCACGCGCGCGACCAATCGCACCGACCGCGGGCGAGCGCCAGCAAGGCCGGCATCGACGACTCCACGTACACGTAGCGGGTCGGGTCCAGCAGCGGATCGGTGAGGCATCCGTAGGGCTCAGCGCCGCGCTGCACGACGAGCCAGTACCTGCGGTCGCACCGCTGATGCGGCCGGAACTCGAGGACGACCGGCCGGACCGGACAGTGGGCGCGATCCACCCGTTGCGCCAGCCAAGCGAGCACGACGTCCGGGTCGCGTTCGACCATCTCCGGATCGTCCGGCAGCCATGCCTCCGCCCAGGTGCGCAGCGCGCCGAGCGGTGTCATCAACCCGAGACCGACGTCGGTGAGACGATAGTCCGGGTGCGGGCCCTCGCAGCGGGACACCACCCCCAGCATCTCCAGCCGGCGCAACCGGTCGGCGAGCACCGATCGCGAGATGCGGCCGGGCAACCCGGTGGCCAGGTCGTTGAAGCCCTGCGGCCCGAAGGTCCCCAGCTGCCGTACGACGAGCAGACTCCACCGGTCACCGAGGTGTTCGATGGCCTTGGTGAAGGAGCAGTACCCGACGGATCCGCTCGCGCCCACACCTCGAGTGTCCCACCGCCCGACCCCCGTGCGCGGTTCGGATTTCGAACTGGTCACGCCGTGTTCGACGACGGATCGTGAAGACGAGGACGAGATCCGGAGGTCATCATGAACACCCAGACGCGCGTACCGAGCCATCCGGCTCGGGTGCAGGACAGATACGACCGGATGGTCCGGAACGCGGGGGGCCGGAGCCGATTCATACGGACGCGGGCGGGCCGGGCACACGTAGTCGAGGCCGGTGACGGTGCGCCGGTCGTCCACCTGCACGGCAACAACACCTCGTCGTTGTCGCATCTGATGCTGCTCGAGCACACGACGGCAGTGCACTCGTACCTCGTCGATCGGCCGGGGTTCGGCCTGAGCGATCCGTCGGAGTTCCGCCGCGCCGACCTTCGGCAGCATGCGGTCGGCTTCGTCGAGGACGTGCTCGACGGGCTCGGACTCGAGTCGGCGGTCCTCGTCGGAGCGTCGGGCGGAGGGATCTGGTCGGTCTGGTACGCCCTCGATCGCCCGGCGCGGGTGCGGGGCGTGGTCATGCTCGGGTCCGTCCCGCTGCTGCCCGGTGCCCGGATTCCGCCGGATATCCGGCTCATGGCGACCCCGGTGCTCGGACAATTCCTCGGGCGCACGGTGAAGCCGGGTCGGCGGATGCTGCTGCACCTGCTGTCCTCGATGGGTGAGGGCGACACGATCCGGCGGTACCCGGAACTGCTCGACTCGCTCGTCGACGCGGCGCACGACCCCGTCGCGCGGGCGGCGAACGTGGCGGAGTTGCGGGCGATCCTGTCGCCGTTCGGCCCGCGGCCGGCAGCCAGGATCCGCCCGGAGGCGCTGCGCCGGCTACAGGTCCCCACGCTGATGATCTGGGGCGACCACGATCCTGTCGTGCGGGTGAGGGACGCGCAGGCGGTCGCGGAACTCGTACCGGACGCTCGACTGGAAGTGCTGGCCGCGGGGCATGTGCCGCAACTCGGCCGGCCCGCACGGGTGGCGGCGCTGATCGAGGAGTTCACCCGCTCGGTCAGCACACTCACCCGACGATCACCACCTCCAGGGTGCGGGGGCCGTGCACGCCCTCGACGCGTTCGAGTTCGATATCCGAGGTCGCCGACGGTCCGCTGATCATCGTGATGGGCCGGTCCGGGACGAGCCGGGCCAGCGTTTCGGGTACTCCCACCTCGACGTCGCTCATCGCCACCACGCACACGTGCAGGTCGGGGACCAGCGTCAGCGCGCGTCGTCCCTGGCCGGGGCTGCCATCGAGAAAGATTGTGCCCGTCTCGGCGCAGGTGACGGCCGAGGCGGTGACGACGCCGTCGAGCTCGCCGAGGTCGGCTGCGGGCCGGTCGGTGGAGTCGACCACCACGGCGCCGCCGAACTGCGCCGACCAGGACGGCTCCAGACCCTCCGGGATTCCCACGCGGCGCACCCCACGATCCGTGAGAATTCTTGCCAGCACGACGGGCAGATCCTCCGACGTGCTCGTGTGCACGTGGGCCTTGTAATCGACCAGCCGGTCCACCAGCAGTTCGCGGCGCTCCGCGTCCGGCAGGGTGCGTCCGAGCCGGTAGTCGCGCGACACCTCGACCGGCACCGGCGGTGCCAGGGTCTGAGCCGAGCGGATCCGGCCGAGAATCGCGTCGCGGCTGCTCATCTCTGCTGCCCTTCCTCGCGTGCCTCGGCGAGCGCGGCACGTCCTTCGTCGGATGCCCACCATTGCCGGAAGGTCCGTTTCGGCGGGGCCGGCATGTCGCGGGCGTCGGTCCAGCCGGCGAGCGGACCGGGCAGACTGGTGATCTTCCCCTTCTTCCCGGCGAGGACGCGGCCGAGTCCGGCGGCCTTCTGCGCGGCCGTCCAGCGTCGTGAGGACGACATCGCCAGCGACGCGGCCTTCATCGCCGCGGCCTCGGGTCCGAAACGGGCGTGTTCGACCTTCTGGTGCCGCAGTTCGACCAGCAGCGACGGGATGTCGATCTTCACGGGGCACGCGTCGTAGCAGGCACCGCACAGGCTCGACGCGAACGGCAGGCTGGAGTTGGGGTCGTCGGGTTGATCCATCCCGGCCAACTGGGGGCTGAGGACGGCGCCGATCGGACCCGGATACGTCGAGCCGTAGGCGTGGCCTCCGGTGCGCTCGTAGACCGGGCATACGTTCAGGCAGGCCGAGCATCGGATGCAGTGCAGCGCTTCGCGTCCGATCTCGTCGGCGAGCGCAGCGGTGCGACCGTTGTCGAGCAGGACGAGGTGGAATTCCTGCGGGCCGTCGCCGGGGGTGACCCCGGTCCACATCGACGTGTAGGGGTTCATGCGCTCCCCCGTCGACGAGCGCGGCAGCAACTGCAGGAAGACCTCGAGATCGCGGAAGGTGGGCAGCAGCTTCTCGATGCCCATGACGGTGATGAGGGTCTGCGGCAGGGTCAGGCACATGCGGCCGTTACCCTCGGATTCGACGACGGCAAGGGTGCCGGTCTCGGCGATGCCGAAGTTCGCGCCCGACACCGCGACCGGCACGGTCATGAACTTGTGTCGCAGGAACTTTCGTGCCGCGGCCGCAAGGTGACGGGGGTTGTCGTCGAGTTCCGGGTCGACGCCCGGCATCTCGCGCAGGAAGATCTCGCGGATCTCCGCGCGGTTGCGGTGGATGGCGGGGACGAGGATGTGCGAGGGCTTGTCGTGGCCGAGTTGGACGATGAGCTCCGCGAGATCGGTTTCGTAGGCCGCGATTCCTTGCGCCTCGAGGTGCTCGTTGAGACCGATCTCCTGGGTGGCCATCGATTTGACCTTGAGGACCTCGTCCGATCCCGTCCTCCGGATCAGCTCGGTGACGATGGCGTTGGCCTCGGCGGCGTCGGCCGCCCAGTGCACCACCCCCCCGCGGGCGGTGACCGCCTCCTCGAGCCGGATGAGCAACTCCGGTAGCCGGTTGAGCACGTCGGCCTTGATGGCGGCACCAGCGTCACGAAGTTGCTCCCAATCGGGCAGTTCTCCGGTCACGTTCAGTCGCTTGGCGCGGATCGTGTGGGTGGCCTTGCCGATGTTGCGGCGCAGCTGCGGGTTCGAGAGTTCCTGGCGCGCTGCGTCGGGAAACTTCTTCACGCCGCGCAGGTTTCCGGATCCGCGCGGGGGGACGACGGGCATACCGAGTGCGGTCACGCGGGTACTCCCTTGGGGGCGACGGCCGGTTCCACGGAGGCGAGGATCTCGGCAAGGTGGATAGTGCGGGTACCGGTACGCAGTCGTGTGAGACCGCCACCGATGTGCATCAGGCACGACGAGTCACCGGCGCTGCAGTATTCGGCGCCGGTGGCGGCGACATCGGTGAGCTTGTCGGCGAGCATCGCGGTGGAGGTCTCGGCGTTCTTGATCGCGAACGTGCCGCCGAATCCGCAGCACGAATCCGCCTGGGGCAGTTCGACGAGGTCGATCTCACGGACGGCACGCAACAGCTGGAGCGGCTTCTCCCCAACCCGCAGCATCCGCAACGAGTGGCAGGTCGGGTGATAGGTCACCCGGTGCGGGAAGTAGGCGCCGACGTCGGTGACTCCGAGGACGTCGACGAGGAATTCGGACAACTCGTAGGTTTTTGCCTTCACGGTGTCGACCCGCCCGCACAACGACGCGGAACCGTAACGGGAGGCGACGATGCCGTGCTGGTGACGGACGGATCCGACGCACGAGCCCGAGGGGGCGACGATCGCGTCGATGCTGCTGTCGTCGAAGGCCTCGACGTAGTTCTCGACGAGCGGCAGCGCGTCGGGTTGGTAGCCGGTGTTGACGTGCATCTGGCCGCAGCAGGTCTGGCGTTCGGGGAAGACGACGTCGTGCCCGAGCCGGGCGAGCAGGAGGGCGGTCGCCGAAACGGCTTCCGGGAACATCGTGTCGCCGAGGCACGTCGCGAACAGGGCGATTCGCATGGAGATCTCCGAATCCGGTATGTGGTCAGACCACATTGAACCATACGCTCGAGGATTCGATGCACGTTTTACGATCGTCACCGCCAACCCACCGGAGGTGCTGCGCCGGTGCCAGGGAGCCGCTGCCGCAATCGTCGCGAGAGCACGCCCTCGAGGTGATTCACGAGTCGACACCGGTGTTGTCCTGAATGCTCCCCCCATCGGGAATCGGCTAGGCTCTGAAGTCATGTCGTCGTCCGAGGGTCGCGCGTGGGAGCAGGTGCTCGACCGCCTCGAGCAGATGCTGGTCACGGGAGAACTCGGCCCGGGCCAGCGTCTGCCACCGGAACGAACGCTCGCGGCACAACTCGGCGTCGGCCGGTCCTCGGTTCGTGAGGCGCTGCGGGTGATGGAGGCCCTCGGACTGCTCAGCACCCACACCGGGTCCGGGCCGAACGCCGGTGCGATGATCGTCTCACGGCCCACCGGCGGAATGTCGATGCTCATGCGCCTGCAGGTGGCGGCGCAGAATTTCCCGGTGTCCGACATCGTCCGCACGCGCCTGGTGCTTGAGACGGAAGTGATGCAGACGCTGGCCAACCACACACCGGTACCGGAACTCGCGCAGGCCGAGGAAATTCTGGACGCGATGGACGATCCGGAGTTGGCCGCACCCGAGTTCCTGGTCCTCGACGCCCAGTTCCATGTCGCGATGGCCGACGCGGCCGGCAACCTCGTGGTCGCAGCGATGATGGCCGGTCTGCGCGACTCCATCGAGAGCTACGTCCTCGCGGGTGCACCGCACACCGACTGGCCCGCGACCTGTGTGCGGCTGCGTCACGAGCACCGCGGTCTCGTCGACGCGGTCCGCGCCGGCGATGCCACGCTCGCCCGGAAGTGCATCGTCGAGCACATCCGCGGCTACTACGCCCAGAGTGTCGGTGCCGACCCGTTCTGACCCTGCCCCCGTACACCCGTCCGTCCATCCCGCTCCGACAAGATGTTCTGCCGGAGCGGGTTTTTCGGATATCCGATCACGAGCCCTGCAATTGCCGGATGGCGTCGACCAACGGCGCGAGGACGGGTTCGGCCGCGGCCTCGTCGAGTGCCTCACGCAGAGCGGTGTTGTGGGTCGGCCGTGCTTCCTCGAGCAGACGCCGACCGGCATCGGTGACGTCGGTGTAGATTCCGCGGCGGTCGGTCGGACACAGATAGCGCGAGAGCAACCCACGGTCCTCGAGCCGGGTGACCAGGCGCGTGGTGGCACTCTGACTGAGGACGACGGCATCGGCGACCTGTCGCATCTGGAGATGACCGCCTTCCCCGTCGTACTGCCGGTTGAGCACATCCAGCAGTGAGTATTCGCGCGCACTCAACCCGTGACCGAACTGCAGGGCGCTCTCGATCCGATTCTCGATCCGCCCGTGCAACAGCGACAGCGCCGACCAGCTGTTGGCCAGGGCGGTCATCGTCGGATCCGTGGCGGTCATGGTCGGCTCCCTCGGTCGATCGTACGAGAAGGTGACGCCGACTGCCTGCCGGCGTTGTCACATCGCTCACTATACCCGCGCTTGCACTTAGTCGGCGTCTGCAATTATTGTCGACGCAAATAAAGCGCGTCTGCGCCTCTTCTATCGATCGAAGGATCGTTCTCATGCCACTCGCCCTGCTGGCCCTGGCCATCGGCGCCTTCGGAATCGGCACCACCGAATTCGTGATCATGGGGTTGCTTCCCCAGGTCGGATCGGATCTCGGCGTCTCGATCCCTACTGCCGGATATCTGGTCACCGGCTACGCCCTCGGTGTCATGATCGGCGCGCCGATCATGACGGCACTCGGCACCAGGATCTCCCGCAAGAACATGTTGATGCTGCTCATGGGCTTGTTCGTCCTGGGCAACGTCGTCTCCGCCCTCGCTCCCACCTTCGCCGTCATGCTGATCGGCCGCGTCGTCGCCTCCCTCGCCCACGGCGCCTTCTTCGGCATCGGCTCGGTCGTCGCCGCCGAACTGGTCGCGCCGCAGAAGAAGGCGTCCGCCATCTCCCTGATGTTCACCGGGCTGACGGTGGCCAATGTCGTCGGTGTGCCGATGGGCACCTTCGTCGGCCATACCGCAGGTTGGCGTGCCACCTTCCTGATCGTCGCCGCGCTCGGCGTCGTCGGCCTGGCCGGCATCGCGAAGCTCGTCCCCGACATCCCCCGACCCGAAGGCGTGCGGCTACGTCATGAGGTCGCGGCCTTCAAGAACGTCCAGGTCGTGCTGGCCATGACCATGACCGTCCTCGGCTTCGGCGGCGTGTTCGCCGCAATCACCTACATCGCCCCGATCCTGACCGATATCGGCGGCTTCGCCGAGTCCTCCGTCCCGTGGCTGATGGCGGTCTTCGGCATGGGCATGGTGGTCGGCAACCTCATCGGCGGACATTTCGCCGACCGCAACCTCATGCCGATGCTCTACACCGCGCTCACCGGCCTCGCCGTGGTCCTCGGGCTGTTCACCTTCCTGGCCTCCGACAAAGCAATATCGGTCGCGGCCGTCTTCCTCATCGGTGCCCTCGGTTTCGCCACCGTCCCGCCCTTGCAGAAGCACGTCCTCGACCATGCACACGGTGCACCGACACTGGCTTCGGCCGCCAACATCGGCGCGTTCAATCTCGGCAACGCTCTCGCCGCCTGGCTCGGCGGAATGGTGATCTCCGCCGGATTCGGGTACACGGCACCCAACGCGGTCGGGGCCGTCCTGGCCGTCTCCGCTCTGATCCCAGCGGTCCTGTCACACCGACTTCAGCGAAAGGACGAGCACACCAACACTGTTCGACCATCCACAGAACCCGGCCTCCACAGCACATCCGATGCTGCAGTCGAACCCGTCCACCCCTGACCCGGACCATCGCACACACCCCTGAAGGAGCACCACCTCGTGACATCCTCCACGATCCCCACCGTCACCCTGAACAACGGCGTCGAGATCCCCCAGCTCGGTTTCGGCGTCTTCCAGATCCCTGAAGACGAGACCACGGCTGCCGTGAGCGCCGCGCTCGAGACCGGCTACCGCCACATCGACACCGCCGCGATCTACGGCAACGAGGCCGGCGTCGGTCGCGCGCTGGCGGACTCCGGGCTGCCTCGCGAAGAACTGTTCGTCACGACGAAGGTATGGAACTCCGACCAGGGCTACGACGCCACCCTCCGTGCCTTCGACACCAGCCTCGCCGCACTCGGCCTCGAGCGTCTCGACCTCTACCTGATCCACTGGCCGACCCCGGCCCGGGATCTCTATGCCGACACCTGGCGCGCTCTCGAACGCCTCGTCGAGGAAGGACGCATCCGCACCGCGGGCGTGTCGAACTTCCAGCCCGCCCATCTTCAGCGCCTGCTGGACAGCAGCTCCCTCGTCCCGGCGATCAACCAGATCGAACTCCACCCCGGACTGCAGCAGAGCGAACTGCGCGCCTTCCACATCGAGCACGGCATTGCCACCGAAGCGTGGAGCCCGCTCGCTCAGGGCGCCGTCCTGGATGATGCGGCAATCACGTCGATCGCCGCGCGCACCGGCACATCGCCGGCCCAGGTGGTGCTGCGCTGGCACCTGCAGCTCGGCAACGTTGTCATTCCCAAGTCGGTCACCCCGTCCCGGATCCGGGAGAACTTCGAGGTCTTCGACTTCGAGCTGACCGACGAGGACATGTCCACCATCGGCGCCGCAGATCGCGGTCTGCGCACCGGACCTCATCCGGACCAGCTCAACTGACGCATCCCGCCGCTCCGGGCGGTCGTATCGCCCGGAGCGGGGTCGCGCGAGGAGGTGCAGCTCAGGTGTATTCGACGGTCATCCTGTCGATGCTCCCGTCGAACGGGAACGGTGCACGGTCGTAGTAGTCGAGCGATACCGGTGAACCCAGGCAGGTGCCGATGTCCAAGCAGTCGTTCGCAGTGAACAGCAACGGTGCGCTGACCGGCACGACGGTCTCCCCCACCGCCTGCCCGTCGACGGACATCCGGACGTTCAACGGACCACCGAGGCGCGCCTCGGCATACTCGGTGATCACCTCGACGAGGTGGCGTCCGGGCGCGACCCGGGTCGCCGAGCGCATCTTCGTCCGCATCAAAATGAACAGGTTGTACTCGTAGCAGAGATAACCGTCGTCCGCGAAGCACGTGAGACCACCTGCGTTGGCACCCAACGCGTAAAGGACGCCGTGGGCCCGCTCCGGGAAAGTCACTTCGACGCAGACCCGGTTGTTCTTGTTTCCCAACGCGGGAGCACAGAATTCGGGCATTCGGGTGACGTCGCCGGTGAAGTCCCAGCTCGTGTAGGGCGTGGAGATGCGTTGTTCGGGATGGATCGCCGCGACCCAGAGCCCCCCACCGATCGGAAGGGCGTTGTTCTTGGCCGCTTCGATCGCGAACAACTCCCGCAGTTGCGTCAACTTCTCGGGGTACTGCTCTGCGAGGTCCCGGTTCTGTGTCCAGTCCTTGTCGAGATGGTAGAGCTCCCAGGTGTCGTCGTCCGGGCTCCAATCCCGGATGCCGCCGGGCAGACCGGGCAGCCAGGGTGTGCGGGGTCCGAAAGCCGACGCCATCCAGCCGTCGTGATAGATCGCACGGCTGCCCATGATCTCGAAGTACTGGGTGAGTTTGCCCGCCGGAGCGTCACGGTCGACGAAAGTCCGGGCGAAACCGGCACCGTCGAGGGGGTCCTGCGGAATCCCGTCGACGGTACGTGGCGGTGTGATGCCCAGCAGTTCGTAGAAGGTCGGTACCAGGTCGTTGCAGTGCAGGAACTGGGTGCGTGGGGTGTGATCCGGAGTGATACGCGCGGGCCAGCGCACCACCATGGGATTACGCGTTCCCCCGAGATGGGACGCAAGGAGCTTCATGCCCTTGTAGGGCGTGCTGCCGGCCCAGGCCCATCCCGCGTGGTACATGTTGTCCGTCTTCGGGGAGCCGAGAACATCGAGTCCGCCGAGTTCGTCGAGGGCCGCGATGTGCTGGGCGGGGGTCGTGGGGATCCCGTTCTGCGCGAGCAGTTCGCTGATGGTGCCGTTCTGGCCCTCGCCGGAGGACCCGTTGTCGCCCCAGATGTAGAAGACCAGGGTGTTGTCGCGGTAGCCCAGCCGGTCGAGTTCGTCGAACAACCGCCCCGCCTGGACGTCGCAGTGCTCGGCGTATCCGGCCGCGACCTCCATGAGCCGTCGTTGGAAGGGCTTCTCCTCCTCGGGGATATCGTCCCACGCCGCCATGGTGGGGTGACGATCGGTGAGTTCGGCCTCCGGCGGGATCCAGCCCGTCTCCTTGGCCCGCTCGAACACGCGCTCGCGGTAGGCGTCCCATCCGTCGTCGAACTTGCCTGCATACCGATCGGCCCACGGCTTCATGATGTGGTGCGGTCCGTGCAGACAACCACTGGCCCAGTACATGAAGAACGGCCGGGACGGATCGAGTGCCTTGTGGCGGCGCAACCAGCCGATCGCGTCGTCGGCGAGGTCCTCACTGAGGTGGTAGCCCTGCTCGGGAGTCTTCGGAGGCAGGACGACGGTCGTGTTGCGGACGAGATTCGGCTCGTACTGCGACGCCTCACCGGCGAG
The DNA here is from genome assembly GCF_013602415.1 of Rhodococcus sp. B50. Classification (NCBI taxonomy): domain Bacteria; kingdom Bacillati; phylum Actinomycetota; class Actinomycetes; order Mycobacteriales; family Nocardiaceae; genus Rhodococcus; species Rhodococcus sp. B50. The sequence goes on from NZ_WPAG02000002.1 coordinate 1,091,714, forward strand.
GAAGCCGTAGAAGTAGTCGAACCCGACTCCGGTGGGCCAGTTGTCGAAGGGACCGGCCGCGGTGGTCTCCTCCGCCGGGGTGTTGTGCCACTTGCCGAAAGCCGCTGTGGTGTAACCGTAGTGGCGTAGCACCTCGGCTCCGGTGGCGCTCGATTCCGGGATGTGCCCGGAATAACCGTCCCAATCGTTGGCGAGTTCGGCGATCTGTCCGTTTCCCACGCGATGGTGGTTGCGTCCGGTGAGCAACGATGCGCGCGTCGGCGAACACATCGCCGTGGTGTGGAAGCGGTTGTAACCGATCCCTTCGCCGAGCATGCGACCGAGGGTGGGTGTGCTCACTTCGCCGCCGAACGCGCTCGGCAGACCGGGACCCGCGTCGTCGATGAGGACGACGAGAATGTTCGGAGCGTCCTCGGGAAGGCGACGGTGCTGTGCGCGTGGGCTGTAGACCGATTCCTGCATGGTCCGTCCGGCGATGCTTCCTGACGGCATCGGTGGGAACGGCAGACTTTCTCCGCCCGGGATCGGATCCGGACGCAGATCCTGGCTCATGGTGGATGCCTCTTCTCACCCCCATCCGCTCCAGTACACCACCGGTATCGGACCGAATGCACCCCTGATCAGGGTGAAACCTGCCCTGTCACGTACGAATGATGCACCGGAATCCGATATGGCACGTCGAGGTTTCCGCGGTGTCGCCCTGGCGGGCCGCGGGTCGGTACCGCAGGCAATAGTTCGGGGCACACAGGTGCGATCCGCCCTTGATGACGCGACGCGGATACGCCTCGCGCGGATCCTGTTCGGCTTTGTCGACCCGGGGATTCGTCGGGATGCAGCACGACGACGCCGGCGCGACGTTCTTGCCGCTCGAAGCATGGTTTGCGGTGAAGTGGTCGGCCGTCCACTCCCACACGTTGCCCGCCATGTCGTGGAGGCCGTACCCGTTCGGTCGGAAGTGTCCGACGGGTGAGGTTCCGGCGAATCCGTCCGTCTCGAGGTTCTGCCACGGGAATTCTCCTTGCCAGACGTTGCCGCCGGGCCGACCCTTCGGTTCGTGCTCATCGCCCCATGTAAATGCCTTACGGTCGAGTCCACCGCGGGCCGCGAACTCCCATTCCGCTTCGGTCGGCAGTTCCTTGCCGGCCCATTCGGCATAGGCCCGGGCATCGAACCACGACACGTGCGTGACGGGATGCCGTTCCCGCCCGCCGGCGGTGCTGCCGGGCCCTTCCGGGTGGCGCCAGTCGGCACCCGGGACGAACGACCACCACCGTGTGTAGTCGTCGAGCGGTACCGGCCCCGGCGGAGGCGTGAACACGAGCGAGCCAGGTACGAGCAGGGACGGATCGGCGCCCGGATAGTCGGCGGGGTCGGGCGCGACTTCGGCGGTCGTGACGTGGCCGGTGTCCTTCACGAAGCGTCGAAACTCGGCGACGGTCACCGGATGCGTGTCCATCCAGAAGCCGTCGACCGTCACCTGGTGGACCGGTCGTTCTTCCGGATAGAAATCCTCGGACCCCATCCAGAACGTGCCCCCGGGGATGAGAGTCATGTTCTGGGTAACAACACTCGCCATGACGTCAGCCTCGCACGGCCCGGGTCACGGCGCGAGGGACGCAGACCGACTCGACGAGACCACGCATTCGCCGGTCCCGCTCCGGCCCCGTGCCGCAGACTCGGGACATGCCCTCTACATCGACGGAACTGTCCCCGATGCTGGCGACCCTCGGCCCGCCGCCGACCGGGAACTGGGCGTTCGAGATGAAATGGGACGGCCAGCGCACCCTCGCCACGGTCGCCGACGGACAATGTCGGCTGACCAGCCGCACCGGCAACGACATCACCCGAAGTTTCCCCGAACTCCCGCACGAGCTCACCACTGCGACGGGCGGCCGGGACTGCATCGTCGACGGTGAGATCGTCACCCTGGACGCCGGCGGCCGGCCGGCCTTCGCCCGGTTGCAGCGCCGCATGCACGTCCACCGTCCCACCGAGGAACTACGCGTCGAGTTTCCGGTCCTGATCTACCTCTTCGACGTCCTCGCTCTCGACGGACACTCCACGACGGAGTTGTCCTATCTCGAGCGCCGGGCGGTCCTCGACGATCTGGTCGTCCCCGGCCCGCGGGTTCAGCTGTCGCCGTATCGGACCGACGTGGCCGCACCGACCATGCTCACCGTCGCCCGCGAACACGGTCTCGAAGGGATCATCGCCAAGGATCCGGATGCTCCGTATCTGCCCGGAACCCGCAGCGACGGCTGGATCAAGACACCACTGCGGCGGAACACCGAGGTTGTGGTCGTGGGCTGGCTTCCCGGAGCCGGGAAGGCAGCCGGAGGTATCGGCTCGTTGCTGCTCGGCGCGCACGACGACGAGGAGCGGTTGGTGTTCATCGGCCGGGTCGGGACCGGATTCACCGCCGCGACGCGTCGTGAGTTGCGGTCGCAGCTACGTCCGCTGGAGCGACCCACCACCCCCCTGACGGTCGCGCCACCGGTCCGGGAGACCCACGGCGCCCACTGGGTGGAGCCGATCCTCGTCGGGGAGGTCGAGTATCGGGAGTACGCGGGCGGAAGCCTGCGGCATCCGAGTTGGCGAGGACTCCGGACCGACAAGACCGTGCCGGAGGTCGATCTGCCCGGCCGACACTGACCATTCCTCCGGCAGACGGTCATCCGTCGGTGCCGCGCTGCGGACACCAGAGGACCACGCAGGGCGAGATAGGGTGACGACCGATGACTGCCGCTCGTAAGTCCGTGTCCCAGCGCGTCCTCTGACTCGCGATTGTCGTGTTCGCCGGTTGGTGCCATCTCGTCCCGTGTGCCGGGGCCCTGATCAATCCGCCCGGAAAGCGTTACCGCATAACGACATAGAAGAGCCTGCGTTCCCGCGCGGCACCACTGCCTCGATGACGTCGAGGGACTACGGTGATGTGCATGGACGCCCGCCGCCTGGTCGCCGATGCCCGAGTTGCCCGTCTGGCCACCGCGGACGGAGCCGGCAAGCCGCACCTCGTCCCGATCGTGTTCGCCCTCGACAACGACGTGATCCACACGTGCGTCGACGACAAGCCGAAATCCACCCGACGCCTACGTCGCCTCGCCGACATCGCCGAGAACCCGCGGGTGTGCGTGCTCGTCGACCACTACAGCGACGACTGGGCGCAACTGTGGTGGGTTCGAATCGACGGTATCGCCACAGTCCACGACGCCGACACCGACGAGGGCGCCGCCGGTCTCGACGCCCTCGTCCGCAAATACCCGCAGTACCAATCGCAACGACCACCGGGACCGGTGATCACCATCGGCGGGCTGTGCTGGCGTTCCTGGTCGGCATGAGTCACCCGTCCACGCAAGAGTGATTCGACCCTGGCACACCCACTATCTTAGCGCTAAGATAAATGACACCGTGTCCCGCAACCAGGAGTGATCACGATGTCCCTGACCACCGTCAGCGCCCACCATCCCTACAGCCCCGCCTTCATTGCCGGCGATCTCGTCTTCGTCTCCGGCGCCCTCTCCGTCGACCCCGAAGGCGTGGCGGTCGAGGGGCGTGACGAAGCCCTCGACGCCGCGATCGACCGCATGACCGACCGGCTCGCCGTGGTCGGCGGCAAACTGGAGGACGTCGCCAAGCTCACCTACTACGTCACCGATCTGTCGTTGCGTGAGGAGGCGAACCGCCAGTTCGAGCGGCTGTTCGCCGAGCCGCGACCGGCTCGCACCTTCGTCGAGGTCAGCGCCCTGCCCTACGGTGCGACCGTCGAGATCGACGCGATCGCCACCGCGACGCGCTGAGACCCGAACTCCCCACGCGCCCCGCGCTGCCCGTATCGTGAGGGATGCCTTGGCGCTCAATCACTGAGGCCAAGAATTTCCGACAGCACGAGGAGGGCACGTGGGGCGCGACAGGGTTCCCGACCGTGACGCCGTCGACGACATCGTCGACCAATGGGCCCGCGAGTGGCCCGGCCTGGACGTCACCCCCCTCGAGGTGCTCGGACGCCTCCACCGCACGTATCTGCGGTATCAGAGCGCGATCGGCCGCGTCTTCGACGAATACGGCATCAACATGGCCTCGTTCGACGTTCTGGCCGCACTGCGCCGCGCCGGGAAGCCGTACCGCATGACCTCGGGTCAGCTCGCGGAGAGTTCACTGGTCACCACCGGTGGGATCACGCTGCGCATCGACCGACTCGAGAAGGCCGGACTGGTGCGACGCGAACGCGACGCAGAGGATCGGCGCATCGTGTACGCCGAACTCACCCCCGCCGGAAAGAAACTCATCGACGAGATCGCGGTTGCGCACTTCGAGAACGAGACGCGCATGCTCGCCGAGCTGTCGAGGAACGACCAGGGCGAACTCGTGCAGCTGCTGCGCAAACTCGAGCACTCCCTCGTCCGACACCAGGGCGGATGACTACCACTCGTCGTTACCGTTGCATCCCGACGAATCACACAACCCACATAGGAGAGAGCGGCGGAGACCGAAGTCTCCGCCGCTCTTCCGCTCGTCAGCCGGCCATCTCCTTGGCGAGTTCGTCGGCGCGGGAACGGTACAGGCGGCGCAGGCGCATCACCCCGAGGTCGTGCTGGTAGAGATTCTCGGCCCGATCGGCGTCGGGGGCCATGCCCTCGAGCATGACGCGGTCCTGCTCGAGGACCTCCCAGTGGCGTTCCTCGAGTACCGTGCGGTACAGGAACCGCCACACGTCGCGTTCCCAGCCCTGCACCCGGCGGTAACGCCAGAAGAGCACCGCGGTGGTCTCGGCGTCGATGGGGGTGCCCATGCCGACGATTCCGAACGATCCGCCCGGGCCGGCGGTGGGCGGATACGGGATCTCGAGGTCCACCCAGTCGACGCCGGTGCGGCAGTACTCGACCCAGTCGAAGTTGACCCCGCGCTGATCGGTCTTCTCGAAGAAGAAACCGCGATCGGTCTCCCGGATACGGAATCGCGCGGAGGTCTCGCCGCCGAACATCGAGTGCGATTCGTGGTGCAGGAAAGCGCCGTGCATTGGGTCGAGGAGGTTCTCGAGGGCGAACCGCCACGGCGCTTCCCATTCGGCGTAGCAGAGGAAGGCCGAGACATCCTCGTCCTCGAGCGGATCCGGAAGATCCAGCGGTGCGGGCTCGACGTCGGGGTCGGTGCCGAACCAGGCCAGGATCGCGCCGCCCACCTCGCGTACGGGCAGCGAGGCCACCAGCTTCTTTCCTTCGAGGTTGCAGCCGGGCATGCCCGGCACCCTCGCGACGGTGCCGGTACCGTCGATCTCGACGCCGTGGTACTTGCAGGCGATGCGATCGCCGAGGTGCACACCCTGCGAGAGCGGGGCGCCGCGGTGCGGGCAACGGTCGGCGAGCATGCGGACCGTGCCGTCGGAGCCGCGGTACAGAACCCAGTCCTCTCCCAGCCGGCGCAGCTTGCGGATGCTGCCGCGTTCCACGAAGTCGGACGGGCACACGGCGTGCCACTGGTTGCGCATGCCGGTCGCGAAGATCTCGTCGGCGGTGAGGGTACGGTGCAATCGATTGACCATGGTCAGGCTCCGATCCGGCGCATCTCGGCGGTAAACGATTCGGCGGTCCATTCCTGCGCGTCGGGCGCGTGGATTCCGGAAGCGTTGAGTCCGCGGACGAGTCCGTCGAGGTCGTGGACGCCGGATCCGAAGACGGCTTCGATGGCCTTGGCGAGTTTGGTCTCGTAGGGGGTGGGGTCGGCCGTGCGGGCCTGATTGATCACCAGGTACCGATCCATCGGGAGGTCCTTTCTACAGATCCAGCACCAGCTCGGCGGAGCGGGCGCGGGAGACACAGATCATCATGGTGGCGCCGGACTCCTGTTCGGCGGCCGAGAGCAGGGAGTCGCGGTGGTCGGGGGTCCCACACAGGACGCGGGTCTCGCACGTGCCGCAGATTCCTTCGCGGCACGAGTTCGGTACGTCCACACCGGCTTCCTCGAGGGTGTCGAGGACGGTCTTCTCCGGTGCGACGGTGGCGGAGATTCCGGAGCGTTCGCACACCACCGTGAACGACGCGTCGGCGGCAGCGTCGGTCTTGCGTTCCTTGGCCTTGAACCGTTCGAGCCGAATAGCCCCTGCCTGCCAGCGGTCGGCGAACGCCTCGACGGCGGTGAGCAACCCGTCGGGCCCGCAGGCGTAGACGAGGGTGTCGGGCCGGGAGGAGCCGAGGATCGACGGCAGGTCGAGCATTCCGTCGGCGTCCTCGGCAACGAGGTGCACCCGGTCGCCGTAGGGGGCGAGTTCGTCGACGAAGGCCATCGTCTCCTTCGAACGGCCGCCGTAGTGCAGCTCCCAATCGGCGCCGGCGCGGTCGGCTTCGCGCACCATCGCGAGGACGGGGGTGATGCCGATGCCGCCGGCGAGGAAGACGTAGCGTGGCGAGGGCAGCAGTTCGAAGTTGTTGCGCGGGACGCTCACGGTGATGACATCGCCCGGGCGGATGGCTTCGTGGACGCGGCGGGATCCGCCGCGACCGGCCTTCTCGTGCAGCACGGCGACGCGGTAGCCGGTCTTGTCGTCGGGGTCTCCGCACAGGGAGTACTGCCGGATGTGACCACCGCCGAGGTGCAGGTCGAGGTGGGCGCCGGGGGTCCAGTGGTCCACAGCCGCTCCGTCGGGTCGCTCCAGGCGGAGCGAGAGGACTCCGGTGGATTCGACCCGCATCTGACGGACCATGAGGTCGACGGTCTCAGCAGTCATGATCACCCTCCGAGTAATTGATTCAGTACTCATTATCTTAGCGCTAAGATGTTACTCGCGCCACAGTCGATCCGAGATTTCTTTTCCGGCTGGGCTACGTGCCTGGCACCGTCACCGGCGGCGTGAACGGCGCCGGCATCTCCCCGTACGAGGCCAGGTCGACCTCGACGATCACCGGGGCCTGCAGCGACACCGCACCCTCGAGCACCGGGTGCGCCTCCCCCGCCGATCCGATGCGCCGGTACTCGACCCCGATCGCCCGCGCGAGCAGCGCGAAGTCCGGGGTGGTCAGGTCGACGGCGTAGGGCCGTTGCCCCGAGCCGGTCTGCATGTTGCGCAGCACCCCGTAGCCGCCGTCGTTGCAGACGAGCAGCACCAGCCACGGCTTCTCCTGCGCCATCGTCAGGACCTCACCGAGGTGCACCGCCAGTCCCCCGTCTCCGACGAGCGCCAGGGTCGGCCGGGTCTCGTCGGCCAGGGCCGCGCCGATCGCCATGCCGAGGCCCTGCCCGATGCCGCCGCCGCGCGGGAAGATGTTGCTGCGCGGGTCGTAGACGGGCAGGAGTCGGTTGCCCCACGAACTCGACGCGATCGTCACGTCCCGAGCGATGACGGCATCGTCGGGCAGCACGGCGCGCACTGCATCGCACAAGACCGCGTGGTCACCGAGACCGGTGCGCTGGTTCTCCCGCACACGCTGCCGCGTCTCGCGGGCGCGTTCCGTCCACGCTGCCTCGACGGCATCGCCGAGTCCATCGAGTTCCAGTACCGCCGAGAGGAATTCACCGACCTCGCCGACAACCGGCAGATCCGCGGCAAATACACGGCCGGGTGCGGCCGGATCCAGATCCACCTGCACGTGCCGCGGGGGCATCGGGATCGAGTAGTCGCCGGTCTCGTTGGAGCGGAAGTGGGTGCCCAGTGAGACCACGAGGTCGGCGTCGGCGAGCAGCGCCCGGCCGAGCGGCGACGAGCCGTAATTGCCGATGCACAGCCGGTGGCTCTCCGGCACGGCGCCGCGACCGGAGTTGCTGGTCAGCAGCGGCACACCCCAGCGGTCGACGAGGGCGGTCAGCGTGTCCCCTGCCCGCGCTGCCCCGCCACCCGCCCAAATCACCGGTCGCCGGGCCTGCGCGATCGCAGCGAGCGCCGCCTCCACCTGGGCGCGGTCCGCGCTGCGCGGCATCCCGAGCGTGACCGGTGCCGGTTCGAGGGTGTAGTCGTCGGCGTACTGCAGGTCGATCGGCCATTCGATGCTGGCCGGTCCGCCCGGTGTCGACAACGCGTGGGCGACGGCTTCGCGCAGTACTTTTCCGGCACTGCCGGTGTCGAGGATCGTCGCGGCGTGCGCCGAGACCGCCTCGAGCATGCCGAGCTGATCCTTCGTCTCGTGGATGAACCCGCGGCCCGAGCCGAGGAAGCGCGACTCGATCTGTCCCGTCACGTGGAGCACCGACGTTCCGGCACTGAGGGATTCGATGAGGGAGCCAGCGGCGTTGCCGGCCCCCGTGCCGGTACTGGTGAGGGCACAGCCGAGTCCTCCGGTGGCACGGGCGTATCCGTCGGCGGCGTTGACGGCGGTCGCCTCGTGTCGCACGGGCACGAACCGCAGGTGCCGGCTCACCGCTTCCACCAGCGGCTGGTTGTGCACGCTGACGATGCCGAAGACGGTGTCGACACCGGCCTCGCGCAGCACCTGGACCAGCAGATCCCCACCGTTACCCGAGCGTGCGGTCATGACATTCCTTTCAGACATAGCGCGCGACACCGCCGCACACGTCGATGCTGGTGCCCGTCACATACGACGAGCGGGGTGAGAGCAGGCCGACGATGTGGAAGGCCACCTCGTCGGCGGTGCCGAAGCGTCCGAGCCCGATACCGCGGTCGGCGGCGATCTCGGCCTCCCACTCGTCGAAACTTCCGGTGTAGCCGGAGTTCTCGTAGCGGCGACGCCACTGTCCGGTGTCGACGAGACCGAGGGCGACCGAGTTGACGCGGATCCCGTCGCCGGCCAGTTCCAGCGACAGCGACTTGCTCAGATTCAGCAGTCCGGCCCGTGCGGCGCTGGTGGTGACCAGCTTGGTCTCGGGCTGACGCGCGAGCACCGCGGAGATGTTGACGATCGACGCCGCATCCGATTTCCGCAGCAGCGGGAGCGCTGCGTCGACGGTGTTGAGCACGCTCGAGAACTTCAGGTCGAACTCGTCGCGCCAGTCGTCGAGGGTGGTGTCGGCGCGGGCCTTCATCCGCGAGTTGCCGGCGTTGTTGACCAGGCCGTCGAGTCCGCCGAACCGCTCGTATCCGCCCTGGACGAGGGCCCCCACCGCGGCGGGGTCGCGGACGTCGCAGGCCGCGGCGTGCACCCGATCGCGTCCGGGCAGCGCGTCCAGCGCGGCGTTGAGCCGCTCGAGGTCGCGGGCGCAGGTGACGACGTTGGCACCTTCCGCGAGCAGCATGGTGACGGTCGCGAGACCGATGCCGGAGCTGCCGCCGGTGACGAGACAGGTGCGGTTGTTCAGAAGCAGGTCCACAACCCGGTCCTTCCGTGAGATCAGTGCAGGACTCGAAGAGTCAGTGCAGGACGAAGCCGCCGTCGACGACCAGTTCCTGCCCGGTGATGTACGACGCTTCGTCGCCCATGAGGAAGGCGACGGCGCCGACGAGATCGGCGGGCTGCTGCGGCCGGGTCAACGCCCGATTCAGCCGGTACAGATCGTGCCGGTGTTGCGGAACGAACTGTGCCGATTCGCTTTCCGTCAGACCGGGTGAGACGGTGTTGACGGTGACCCCGTACGGGCCGAGGTCGCGTGCCATGGTGCGGGTCAGCGCCGACACTCCGCCCTTGGAGGCGATGTAGTGCGTCAGGCGCGGCGATCCGTACAGCGCAGCGTCGGAACCGATGGCGACGACCCGGCCGGTGCCGTGCTGCTCGGCGTAGTCGAGGATCGACGGGACGAGGGCGCGGCTGACGAGGAAGGTGCCCCGCAGGTTCACGTTCAGCACCCGGTCCCATTCCTCGACGGCCAGTTCGTGCACGGCCTTGCCGCCGACGCCGTCGGCGAGAGCGGCGTTGTTGACCAGTCCGTAGACCGATCCGTCGGCGGTGACCTGCGCAGCGAAGGCGTCGACGGAGTCGGCGTCGGCGAGGTCGACGTGCACGAACCGCGCGGAGATGCCGTCGGCGCGCAGTTTCGCGGCGGCGTCCTCACCGTGGGGGTTGATGTCGGCGATCCAGACCGCGGCGCCGGCGTCGCCGAGGCGGCGCGCGATGGCCAGTCCGAGGCCGCGCGCCGCTCCGGTGACGACAATCGTGCGGTCGTCGAGGGTGCCCACGCTCAGTCCCGGGAGATGCCGAAGACGGCGGAGGTCTCCGGGTAGGTCGGGACCTGCGGCTTCTGCGTGCCGATGATGACGCAGAACAGGGCGTCGGTGGTGCCGGTGTTCTCGAGGCTGCGCGGCACCCCGGCGGGGACGACGATCATGTCGCGGTAGCCGAGGGTGCGCTTCTCGACGACGCCGTCGCGGTGGATGCCGACCTCGACCTCGCCTTCGAGGACGAAGAACGCTTCCTCGGCGTCGTGGTGGGTGTGCTCGGGGCCTTCGGCACCGGCGGGCAGCAGCATGTTGGAGAAGGTGAAGCCGCGCGACGGGATGGTGCGGTTGTCGTTCTCGTGGTTGCCGGTGGCGCCGGAACCGACGTAGCGGATCTGGGCGCGGCGGAACCGGTCGCCGGCCTTGGCCTGGAATCCGAGGGTGTCCCAGTCCTCGTGGCGGGTGCCACGGGTGAGGATGAGCGAGTCGGTGAATTCCTTCAGGTCCGAGGTGGTGTAGTCGAGTGCCATGGTGATGCTCCGTTCCGGAATCGATGCGGGTGGGGTCAGACGTGCGCGGGGGTGTGTTCGCGCAGGCGTTCGGTGATGTGGACGAAGGATTCGGTCCACGCGTTGAAGGCGTCGGGGCGTTCCTGGTTGGCGAGGTGCCCTGCGCCGCGGAGGGTCACGAATACCGCGCCGGGGATGCCGCCGGCGAGTACTTGACTCGCGGGGACACCGGTGACGGTGTCGGCGTCCCCGCACAACACGAGAGTGGGGACGTCGATGTTCGCGAGGTCGCCGGTGTGGTCGGTCGCGGCCATCGACTCGGCGGCGTGGCCGTAGCCGGGTAGCCGGACCGAGCCGGCCATGATGTCGGTTACGCGGTCGACGAGGTCGTCGGGTGCCTCGGGTGAGAGCAGACGTGGTGCGCGCCGCGCAGCGAAGTCGGCGGGGCCGTTCGCTGCGAGGTCGGCGGCCCGGGAGCGCATCGCCGAGGCGGTGTCGGCGTCCGTGCCCGAACCGGCGTGGGTGTCTCCGAGGATCAGGCTGCGCACGAGGCCCGGGTGGCGCAGGGCCAGCCGGGTCGCGACGACGCCTCCCCACGACATGCCGAGGACATGGGCGCCGTCGTCGCCGCAGTGTGCGCGGATGACGTCGGCGGCGGCGTCGGCGTAGTCGTCGAGGTCGAACGGGCGGTCGGGATCGTCGCTGCGGGCGTAACCGGGCGCGTCCCAGGCCAGGATGCGCAGGGAGTCACCGAGACCGGAGAACTGTGGGGAGAAGCTGTCGGAGCTGCCGCCGATGCCGTGCAGCATCAGCACGGCCGGTCCGGTGCCGTAGTCGGCGACGTGGATCATGATGCCTGCCCGAGGTCGTAGCGTTCGAAGGCACCGGGGTCGGGGATGCCGGCCATGTGCTCACGCACCTGACGCGAGGGTGGTCCGGCGGTGCCCCAGAGGTCGGACAGTTCCGGGACGCGGCGCCACACCCGGCACAGCCAGCGGTCCTCGTCGACCTGTGCGATGCCGGAGGTGTACTCGCACACCAGACCGGCGGGGTCGGCGAAATAGGAGAAGGTGTTGTCGCCGGGCCCGTGCTTGCCCGGTCCCCACAGGGGCAGTTGCCCGTGGTGGCGCAGCCGGCCGATGCCGCGCATGAAGTGATCCACGGTGGGCATCTCGTAGGCGACGTGGTTGACCGACGCCCACTGCGCCTGGTTGAAGGCGATGCTGTGGTGATCGGAGTTGCAGCGCAGGAACGCCATCTGGTGTTCGGACCAGTCGGAGACGCGCATGCCGAGGACGTCGCAGTAGAAGCGGACGGCGGCGTCGATGTCGACGGTGTTGAGCACCACGTGGGTGACACCGACCGGGACGGCGTCCTCGCGACCGAGGGCGGGAACGGCGAGGGTGTCGGCGACGAGCTCGAGTATGCGTCCCTCGGGATCGACGATGCGCAGTCCGTATCCCCCACCGACGTCGTCCAAGGGCGCGGGGCCGAAGACGACGGGGATGTCCCAGGCGGTGACGCGCCGGGCGGCTTCGTCGACCTCGGCGGGCGTGGAAACCGCGAAGCTGATGCGGCCCAGTCCGTTCCGGTCGGCCTGGGTGAGCTGTAGGGCGTGGTGCTGGTCGCCGGTGCCGCGCAGCCAGGCCCCCTCGCGGCCCTGTTCGACGACGCGCAGGCCCCAGACCTGGGAGTAGAAATCGGTGGATTCGGCGGCGGCGTGCGTGCGCAGCTCGACGGAGCGTAGGCGCCGCAGTCGGGCGATCGGTTGGTTCATGACGATCCCTCCAATGTCTTACAGGTCACTATCTTACCGCTAAGATATTTGAGTGTACAGAGCCGATTCCGGCCGCATGGCCGGGGATCAGTCGGCCCAGGCGTCGGGGCCATCGTCGAGCCCGAAATACACGCTCTTGCACCGCGAATAGGCGGCGATGCCGTCGCGGCCCTTCTCGACGCCGAGACCGCTCTCCTTCACCCCACCGAACGGGGTGGAGATGCTGAAGCGTTTGTAGGTGTTGATCCACACCGTGCCGGCGTCGAGGCGCCGCGCGAGCCGCCACGCACGGCGGTAGTCGCGGGTCCAGATCCCGGCGGCCAAGCCGAACACCGAATCGTTCGCCTGTGCGAGGAGGTCGTCCACGCCATCGAACGGCAGGGCCACGAGGACGGGGCCGAAGATCTCCTCGCGGCACACACGGGTGTCGTTGGTCAGCCCCTCGATGATCGTCGGCAGGTAATACGCGCCCTCCGCGAGGACGGGATCGTCCGGGGCCGCTCCCCCGCACAGGACGCGTCCACCTTCGCGGCGGGCAAGATCGACATACGAGGCGACGGAGTCGCGGTGGGCGTGGTGCACGAGCGGCCCGACCTGGGTGCGCGGATCGCGGCCGTTGCCGATGCGCAGGGCGCGGGTGCGTTCGACCAGCCGCGCGACGAACGGTGCGTAGAGTGCTCGGTCGACGAACAGGCGCGAACCCGCGATGCAACTCTGCCCGCTCGACGAGAAGATCCCGTACATCACGCCCGCGACGGCCTGGTCGATGTCGGCGTCGTCGAGCACGATCGTCGGCGACTTGCCACCGAGTTCGAGCGACACGGGCATGAGCTTCTCGGCCGCGGCATGGGCGATCGCGCGACCGGTGCACGTGCCACCGGTGAAGGTGACCTTACCGATGCCCGGGTGCTGCACGATCGCATCGCCGACGATCGAGCCCTTGCCGGGCAGCACCGACAGCAATCCGGCGGGCAGACCGCTGTCGTCGATGATCCGCCCCAGCTCGAGCGACACGAGCGGCGTCCACTCGGCCGGCTTGAGGACGACGGCGTTACCGGCGGCGAGAGCGGGTGCGATCTTCTGGGCGTCGCTCGCGATCGGTGAGTTCCAGGGGGCGATCGCCCCGATGACGCCGATCGGTTCGTGGACGCTCATCGACAGGTAGTTGCCGCGCGGGACGGTCAGGTCGTCGTCGCCGGATTCGAGGACAGCCGCGAAGTACCGGAAGGTTCCCGCGGCGCTGCCGACGAGGGCAGTGGTCTCGGTGAGCGTCTTACCGGTGTTGTAGCTCTGAAGCAGCGCGAGTCGCGCCGAGTTCGCTTCGATGCCGTCGGCGATGCGGTGCAGGTAGCGGGCGCGTTGGTGCGGGAGCAGTCCGCGCCAGGCCGGATCCTCGGAGGCGGCCAGGCCGGCCGCGACGGCATCGTCGACGTCGGTGGCGACGGCCTGGTGCACGGTCTGCAGGACGCGGCCGGTGGCGGGGTCGGTGACCTCGAAGACCGGGCCGGCGGCACGGCGCCGTCTGCCGGCGACGAGCATCTCGTCGGGGACGGGCACGAAGTCGAGGTCGGTGTCCGTGGAGGCGGGATGGAGTGCGGTGGTCACTGGGAGATCTCCTCGAGGGTCTTCTCACGGGTTTCGGTCGCGAACAGGCCCACGACGATCGCACCGACGAGGGCGACGAGTCCGAACAGGCCGAAGACCAAGGTCAGGGTGCCGCCGGCATCGAGGATTCCGCCGAGGACGAGCGGGCCGACGATGATGCCGAGGCGGCCGGCGCCGCCGCCGATCGCGCAGCCGATGGCGCGCATCCGGGTCGGGTACAACTCGGCGGTGTAGACGTACAGGGCCATGTTCACAGCGAAGACGAACAGTGCCGCGCCGGCCGACCACAGCAGTACCGTCACGGCCGATCCGGTGCCGGTGCCGGCGAGCAGGAACAGCAGTGCCGCACACAGAACCATCGACGACGTGATGCACACGCGACGGCCGAGATTGTCGATGAGGAACGCGACGATCAGGCAGCCGACGAGACCTGCGACGGTAGTGAAGATCGAGTAGTGCAGCGCGGTGTCGACGCTGACCTCGAAGACGGTGCGGTAGAGGGTGGGCAGCCACGAGGCGATGCCGTAATTCACGAAGTAGGCGCTGCCCCAGATCGCGGCGAGCATGAGGGTGCGGCGCAGGTACACACCCTGGAATGCCTCGATGAAGCGGCCGCGGGAAGTGTCGACGGCGACGGCGGTGACGATCGGGCGGGGTTCGGGCAGTTCACCGTGGCGACCGGCGATCTCGGTCTCGATCCGTCGCATCGCGGCGTCGGCGTCGGCGAGGCGTCCGCGGGCGGCGAGCCAGCGCGGTGACTCGGGCAGCCGGAACAGGGCCGGCAGCAGCAGGATCGGCAGGGCACCGAGGGCGAACAGGATCTGGTAGCCGAATCGCGGGACCACCCAGGCGGAGACGATCGCGGACGCGACGAGGCCGATGGGGAAGATCACCTCGTAGAGCAGGACGAAGCGTCCGCGCTTGTGAGCCTTGGTGATCTCGCCGATGTAGGTCGCGGCGACGGGGACCTCGGCCCCGAGTCCGATGCCCTGGACGAAGCGGAAGACCAGGAAGAGCATCAGCGAGTCGGTGAACGCCATTCCCAGGCTCATCACGGCGTACAGCGCGAGCGAGACGATGATGACGTTGAGGCGGCCCATGCGGTCGGCGAGCCAGCCGCCGCCCAGAGCGCCGACGAGCATGCCGATGCCGCCGATCGCGATCACCCACGCGACCGAGGCGGGGGTGAGATTCCATTTGGGGATCAGGACGGGAAGCGAGTACGCGATCATCAGCTGGTCGAAGCCGTCGAAGAAGGTCACGGCGCCGACGGCGACCCGCGCCTTGATGTGCCACCGGCTCATCGGCAGCCGTTCGAGGCGCGCACTGATCATTTCCGCACTACTGGACATGGTGGTCGATACCGGTGTCATGGGGTCCTCGGTTTCGTGTTCCAGTTACTTAAGCCCTCAATGGCTTACCACTAAGATGTAACCTGCAGCACTCGACATCCGTCAACCGTTGACTTTTCATTCCGCGTGAATTATGCGGATGCAGACACCGTCGGGTCACCTCCCTCCGTTCGAGCGTCGGGACCCTGAAGGGCGCTTCCCACCTTGGCACGTCCGGTCCGCCCCGAGGGCACATACGGTGACGCGGAACCGGTCAGTTCGCGTGGGCTCGCAGCACATCCACCACTCGGCGAACCGCCGGTGCCGGGTTGTCGCGGCGCCACGCGAGCGCGATGGGCAGCACCGGACTGTTCCGGAGCGGGACGTACCGCACCCCCGCCACAGTGATGTCCGTAGTCGATGCGACGACGACGGCGACCCCGACCCCCGCTCCGACGAGAGCCAGCAAGCTGTACGGATCCGGGGCCTCACGGGCGATCACCGGGGTGAAACCGGCGGAGTGGCACACCGCGAAGGTCATCTCCCGCACGCTCGAACCGTGAGCGGCCGGATAGACCACGAACCGCTCACCGGCAAGGTCGGCGACGTCGAGTCCCTCCCGCGTCGCCAATCGATGGTCGGCCGGTACCGCCACCATGAGCGATTCGTGCCGAACCGTCTCGGTGGCAATGTCCTGCGGCACGGGAAGGCCCACGATCCCCATGTCGAGCAGTCCCTGCGAGACGAGATCGAGCACTTCTCCCGTGTAGGTCTGCGGACGCAGATCCAGCTCGATTCCCGGATAGCGATCCTCGAGCAACCGGGTCAGCCGGGAAATCACGGTGTACCCGCTCGCGCCGCCGAAGCCGACGCTCACCACACCGGTCGCACCTGCGGCAGTCGAACGTACCGCGGTCCGCGCGACCTCGACTTGCGCGGCGATCACGCGCGCGGGCCCGAGCAGCGCCTCGCCCGCCGCCGTGAGCTGCACGGAGCGGGTGGTGCGAGCGAACAACTCGGCTCCCAGTTCGCGTTCGAGGGCACGAATCGTCTGACTCAGCGGCGACTGGGCGATGTGCAGCCGTTCCGCCGCGCGCCCGAAGTGCAGTTCCTCGGCCACCGCGAGAAACGCCTGAAACTGCCGAAGTTCCACGCCCAACCTCGATTTTGTCGAAGTATCTACATAATCATGCTCGATTAGGTCTTGGACTTTACACGGTTGTGCCGGTGATAGTGATCCACGACTCATTCATCCGCGGACCGAGTCCGCCTGAGACGCCCTCGGAAGTGCAGCGTGAATACTCCTTCAGAGCACACCGCGACCCCGTCCCCACGCCCGATGCACGACACCCGGGCAGCGCGTCGCGCGGGTGTGACCGCCTTCGTCGGCACCACCATCGAATGGTTCGACTTCTACATCTACGGCACCGCGTCCGCCCTCGTGCTCGGGGCCCTGTTCTTCCCCGACGCCTCCCCCGCCGTCGGCACGCTCGCCGCCTTCGCGACATTCGCCGTCGGTTTCATCGCCCGGCCTCTCGGCGGGATCGTCTTCGGCCACTTCGGCGACCGCTTCGGACGGAAGAACGCGGTCATCATCACCCTCGCGCTCATGGGCGCCGGCACCGTCGGCGTGGGCCTGCTGCCCACCTACGACCAGATCGGGATCTGGGCGCCCATCCTTCTCGTCCTCCTGCGAGTGCTGCAAGGCATCGCGATGGGCGGCGAATGGGGCGGAGCAGTCCTCATCGCCACCGAGTTCGCCCCACCCGGCAAGAAGGTTCTCTACGGCGCGTTCGCCCAGCAGGGTTCGCCGGTGGGCAATCTCCTTGCCACTCTCGCCTTCCTCGGACTCACCGCGATGTCCGATGCCACCTTCGAAGGCTGGGGCTGGCGCATTCCGTTCCTCGCATCCGCCGCTCTGGTGATCGTCGCCCTCTACATCCGCGTGCGGATCCAGGAAACGCCGGAGATGCGCGTGGCCGCGGCCGCCCAGGAACGCACGAAACTTCCGCTCGTCGAGGTCCTGCGCTCCCACCCTGCCTCGTTGCTACTCGGCGTCGGTGCCGTGGTGGCGGGCGTGGCGATCACCTATGTCAAGACGACCTTCGCCCTCGCCTGGGCCACCACCGATCTCGGGTTCACCCGATCGGACTTCCTGCTCGTCATCACCCTCGCCCTGGTCGCGCAGGTGATCGTCCAACCCTTCGGCGCGGTCCTCGCGACCAGGATGGACGCACCGCGGGCCGTGCTGTGGATGCTCGTCCCCGAACTCATCGTTCTCCCGCTGATGTTCGTGCTGATCCGCACCGGCTCGCTCACCTGGGCGATCATCGGCATGGTGCTCGCCACCGCGCCGCACGCGATGTACTACTCGGCGCTCGCCGGCATCCTCGCCCAAGTCTTCCCCACCCACGTGCGCTACACCGGTATCTCGTTGTCGTACCAGATCTCCACGGCGATCTTCGCCGGCACCGCGCCGATGGCGAGCCAGTTCCTCCTCAACCGCACCGATTCGATCTGGCCGGTCGTCGGACTCGGGATCGGATATGTGCTGCTCTCCTTGGTCTGCATGACCGCCCTGCTCAAACACGCACCGATCACCACCGAGCCCGACGAACGACTCACCGCCGCCGCCCGGACGACGGCCGACGCCTCCTGACACCGAACGGACGATCATGAACTACGCCCACACCGACCCGTCCCTGCATGCGGTACTCGACCGCTGGATCTCCGACACCGACCGCCCCCTGACCGACCGCCTTCTCGAGCGCCTGGGTGCCGATGCCGCCGACCGTCTCGATGCGCTCGCGGCCACGGCGAACGCCCATCCGCCGGTGCTGCACCAGTACGACCCCGACGGCGAGCGTATCGACCGCATCGAGTACCACCCCGCCTATCTCGAACTGTGCCGCGCCGTCTACAGCGAGTACGGCCTCTCGGCACTGTCACACCGCCCGATCCACGGCTGGACGGACACACCCCCGCATCTCGTCAAGTACCTGGCGTCGTATCTGTTCGTGCAGGCCGAATTCGGCCTCGCCTGCCCGGTGTCGATGACCGACGCAGCCGCGCGGACCCTGCGGTTGTTCGGTGACCCCGAGGTGTTCGGGCCGTGGATCGACGGCCTGACCTCCACCGATCCAGGCGCCGCCCTGACGGGCGCGATGTTCATGACCGAGACCCAGGCGGGCACCGACATCGCGAAGACCGAGACGCGTGCCGAATTCGACGGAACCGTATGGCGATTGACCGGACGCAAGTGGTTCGCCTCCAACCCGGATGCCGATGTCGTGATCACCCTCGCGCGCTTCCCCGGCGGCGATGAGAACTCGACCCGCGGGGTGGGAATGTTCATGCTGCCCAAGCGACTTCCCGACGGCAGCCGGAATTCGTACACGATCGACCGGCTCAAGGACAAGCTCGGCACCCGCTCGATGCCCAGTGGTGAGGTCACCCTGCACGGCGCCTACGCCCTGCCGGTCGGCGACCTCGAACGCGGATTCCGGCAGATGACGGAGATGCTCAACACCTCCCGCCTGTCGAACGCGATGCGCTCGAGCGCCCTGATACGCCGCGCCGTGCGCGACGCAGTCACCCACACCAAGGAACGGGAGGTCTTCGGCAAGTCATTGTTCGATCAACCGCTCATGCGCGCCACCCTGCTGCCGCTGTTGCTGGACGCCGAAGCCGCTCTCGCGCTCGTCGCCTACAGCGGCGCGACCCTCGACCGCGCCGACCACGGTGACGAGCAGGCCCGCAGTGTCGTCCGAATCCTCACACCCGTCGCCAAGCATTACATCTGCAAGCGCGCCCGCACCGTCACCGGTGAGGCGATGGAGATCCGGGGTGGCTGCGGCTACATCGAGGACCGTGCGTTCGCCCGCCTCGTCCGCGACTCGCATCTCGGATCGATCTGGGAGGGTTCGAGCAACGTCATCGCGCTCGACGTGCTGCGGTCGATGCGCAAGAGCGGCGCGCACCGTGTCCTCGCCGACGCCCAACGCGACCTGCTCGACGCGGCGCACCCGGAGTGCGCCCCGGCCGTCGCGGCACTACGGGAACGATGGGATGCGCTCGAGGCGCGTGGAGAAGACCTGCTCGCCGGTGGCGATGCGCACGCCCAGATCCGGTGCGCCACCTACACCGACGATCTCGCACGGACCGTGATGGCCACTCTGCTCGTGGACCTGGCATCACACCGAATCGAGCGCGGTCTCGGTCACCGCTCACTGCTCGTCGCCCATGCCTACCTCGACCGTCTCGCCGACGAACCCAATGCGGCCGCTCTCGACCACCTGGCTGCGATCGCCGACGGCACCGACGTCGCCCCGTCCGTCGCCGCCGCTGCGGCACCGACCGCACCGACAGGAGCACGATGATGACTGCGAACCCCGCTACCGGCCCCGCCCCGCTCGCCGGCATCAAGGTCCTCGACCTGTCGAAGATCCTCGCCGGACCGTACGCGACCATGTCGTTCGCCGACCTCGGCGCCGATGTCACCAAGGTCGAACACCCCGACGGCGGCGACCCCACTCGGATGTGGGGGCCACCCTTCGTCGGCGACGACGCAACCTACTATCTCGCGGTCAACCGCGGCAAGAAGTCGGCGACCATCGATCTCAAATCCGCGGAAGGGCAGCGGATCGTGCACCGCATGCTCGCCGACGCCGACGTCGTGGTCGAGAACTTCAAGCCCGGCAGCGGGCTGCAGAAGATCTTCGACTACCGTGCCCTGTCCGAACAGCATCCACACCTGATCGTGTTGCACATCTCCGCGTTCGGTGACGAAGGTCCGCTGGCCGACCAGCCCGGCTACGACATGGTCGCCCAGGCCGCCGGCGGTCTGATGTCGCTGACCGGGGAACCGAACGGCGCGCCGATGAAGGCCGGCTACGCGATGGGCGATCTCGGTGCAGCCCTGTTCGGGGTGATCGGGGTGCTCGCCGCGCTGGTCGAACGCGCTCGCACCGGCCGCGGCCAGTACGTCACCACGTCGCTGTTCGAATGCCAGCTGGCGATGCACGTCAACTGGGCGACCAACTACTTCGCCACCCGGGAGCGACCGTACGCCCTGGGGTCGGCGCACCCCAATCTCGCGCCCTACCAGGCGTATCCGGCGAGCGATGGCCACTTCGTCGTCGCGGTCGGGAACGACGGATTGTGGGAGAAGCTGTGCGCGGCACTGGGACGGCCCGAGCTTGCGACCGATGCGCGGTTCCTCCGCAACCGCGATCGCATCGAGCATCGCAGCGAACTCGACGAGGTCCTCACCGAGGCATTCGCCATCGGGACGGTCGAACATTGGTGCCGGGTCCTCGAGGGACACGGCGTGCCGGTCTCCCCCATCCGGCATCTCGACGAGATCTACAGCGACCCGCACACCGCCGCGATCGGCATGGTCGGCACCGTCGACCATGCGTCGGGTCCGCTCGAACAGATCGCCTTCCCGGTCAATTTCGGTGGGCAGCGACCGCCGCTGCGGTCGGCACCGCCGCTGCACGGAGAACACACCGGCGAGATCCTCGCGGGATATCAGGAGGTCTCCCTTCCGTCCTAGCGACGAGCGTCTCGAATATCGCTGACCTACGGCCGTTTCCGATCGATCGGGAACGGCCGTAGGACTGGTCGGCCATGAACGGCGGTGGCGGCCTCCCACTGCGGGTGTTGCCGGGGTCACGCAGTGCGGCAGCACTTCTGAGGCCGACGCGTCCGGATTTCTCCGCGATACGCGGGGGTAACGTCGGCGAAACAAGAGCCGCGCATGATCGGCATCGATTGCACGACCGCCGACTCGCACGAAAGAACGACATATGCAGCTGACTCCCGCCGACACCGAGAAACTCCTTCTGGCCGTCGCCGGCATGGTGGCGCGCGACCGGCGGGACCGCGGCATCCGACTGAACTATCCCGAAGCCGTTGCCCTGTTGTCCACCTGGGTGATCGAACGGGCGCGCGAAGGCGCCGACGTCGCCGACCTCATGGTGAAGGGCCGCGAGGTCCTCGCCCGCGACGAGGTCATGGACGGTGTCGCCGAGATGCTGACCGACGTGCAGGTCGAGGCCACTTTCCCGGACGGACGCAAGCTCGTCACGATCCACCACCCGATTTCCTGAAAGGAGCTCCGACATGGCATCCGGACCGACTTCGGGACCCGGAGCGATTCGCGTCGCCGAGGGCTCCCTCACCCTCAACGCGGACCGCTCCGACGACGAGCGCATCACCCTGGTCTTCCTCAACACCGGTGACCGTCCCATCCAGATCGGCTCGCACATCCACCTGCCGGACGCGAACGCGGCCCTCGAATTCGACCGCGAACGCGCGCAGGGCTTCCGTCTGGACATCCCGTCGGGGACCTCGCAGCGCTTCGAACCCGGCAGCAGCCGCGAACTGGACGCCGTCGCCCTCCGCGGGCGACGCGTCGTGCCCGGCATCCGAGTGCGGAAGCAGGAGGACTGAGAACATGGAGATCACACGCGCCGAGTACGCGGCACTGTACGGACCGACGGTCGGCGACCAGGTACGCCTGGGCGACACCGACCTGTGGATCCAGATCGAGAAGGACCGCACCTTCGGCGGAGAGGAAGCCGTCTTCGGTGGCGGCAAGTCCATCCGCGAATCGATGGCCCAGGGCGTGACGACCCGGGCCGAAGGTGCTCCCGACACCGTCATCACGAACGTGATCGTGCTGGACTGGTGGGGAATCGTGCGCTCCGACGTCGGTATCCGCGACGGTCGCATCGTCGCTCTCGGCCGCGCCGGCAACCCGGACATCGCCGACGGCGTGCACCCGAAGCTGCAGATCGGCCCGTCCACCGACGTCATCTCCGGTGAAGGGCGCATCCTCACCGCGGGCGCGTTCGACTCGCACGTGCACCTGCTGTCGCCGTCGCAGATCGTCGAGGCACTCGCCACCGGCATCACCACGATCGCCGGCGGCGGAACCGGTCCGTCCGAAGGATCGAAGGCCACCACCGTCACGCCGGGCCCGTGGCATCTGATGCAGATGCACCGCGCGCTCGACGTGCTGCCGGTGAACGTGCTGCTGCTCGGGAAGGGCAACACCGTCTCCGACGAGGGGCTGCGCGAGCAGGCCCTGGCCGGTGCCGCCGGGTACAAGGTGCACGAGGACTGGGGCTCGACACCGGCCGCCATCGATGCGGCGTTGCGCGCGGCCGACGAGCACGGACTGCAGGTTGCGCTGCATTCGGACTCGCTCAACGAGGCGGGCTTCGTGGAGAGCACCCTCGCCGCGATCGGCGGGCGCTCGATCCACGCCTTCCACGTCGAAGGCGCAGGCGGCGGGCACGCCCCGGACATCCTGAGCATCGCCGCGTTGCCGCACATCATCCCGGGCTCGACGAACCCGACGTTGCCGCACACGATCAACACCGTCGACGAGCACCTCGATATGCTGATGGTCTGCCATCACCTCAACCCGGCCGTCCCGGAGGACCTCGCGTTCGCCGAGTCCCGTATCCGGGCCACCACCATCGCGGCCGAGGACATCCTGCACGACATGGGCGCGCTGTCGATCACCTCGTCCGACGCCCAGGCGATGGGCCGCATCGGCGAGGTCATCACCCGCACCTGGCAGGTCGCGCACGTGATGAAGAACCGGCGCGGGGCGCTCGGCGGCGGCATGCCCGCCGACAACGAACGGGCCCGCCGCTACGTCGCGAAGTACACGATCAACCCCGCGATCGCGCACGGCGTCGACCACGAACTCGGTTCGATCGAGGAGGGCAAGCTCGCCGACCTCGTGCTGTGGGATCCGAAGTTCTTCGGGATCCGGCCGTTGCTGGTCATCAAGGGTGGATCGATCGCCTGGGCGGCGCTCGGCGACCCGAACGCGTCGATCCCGACGCCGCAGCCGGTGCTGCAGCGACCCGCATTCGGTGATGCGCTCGCCTCGCACACGTCGGTGTCGTTCGTCTCACCCGCCGCCCTCGACGACGGGCTCGAGGAACGACTCGGATTGCGCCGGAAGCTGTTGCCGTTGCACCCCACTCGGCACATCGGCAAGGCCGACATGAAACAGAACGACGTGCTGCCGCACATCGAGATCCGTCCCGACACCTTCGACATCGACATCGACGGCGAACGGGTCGTTCCGGCGCCGGCCACCGAACTGCCGCTCGCGCAGCTGTATTCGATGTTCTGATGTTGCCCGGCACTCTCTCCCCCACCACGGTGCTGCTCCTCCTCGCGGACGGGCGCGCACCGGTCGGCGGGAACGTCAACTCGGGTGGGCTCGAACCCGCGCTCCAGGGTGGGATGTCGCCGACCGAGGTGCGTCGCTTTCTCGTCGCACGGTTGCGCACCTCGGCGGCGGTCGAGGCCGGTGTCGCCGTGGTGACCCGGCACGCGGTGGACTCCGATGCCGGAGCCGTCCTGGCATTGCGGATCGACGAGATCGAGGACCACTGGGCGGCGCGCACTCCGGGTCCGGCCCAGCGCGATGCGTCCCGGTTGCTGGCCCGCGGCTATCTGCGACTGGCTCGGAACCTGTGGCCCTCCACCGTTCTCGACGATCTCGACGCCCGAACCCCGCGGCCCTCGCGGGGGCTGGTCGTCGGAGCCATCGCGGCGCTCGCTCACATCCCGACGATCGACACCGTCCGGCTGGTGCTGTACGAGGAGGCGCAGGCGATCGTCGCGGCGTTCCTCAAACTGCACCCCACCGACCCGGCCACCGGTTCGCGATGGGCGCTCGAGGCCTGCGCCCATCTCGAACCCCTCATCGCCGAGCTGTCTGCTCTCACCGATCCAGCGGACATCCCGGCCACCGGTGGTCCCCAGACCGAACTGTGGGCCGAGGCCCACGCATCCGCTCCAGAAAGGCTGTTCCGTGCCTGAACACACCACCAACCGTTCGCTCCGTCTCGGCGTCGCCGGGCCCGTCGGCACGGGCAAGAGCTCGCTGATCGCGACCATCTGCCGCACTCTCGCGTCCGAACTGCAGCTCGGTGTGATCACCAACGACATCTACACCGACGAGGACGCCCGCTTCCTCCGCTCGGCCGGCGTGCTCGATCCCGAGCGCATCCGCGCGGTGGAGACCGGTGCGTGCCCGCACACCGCGATCCGCGACGACGTGACCATGAACCTGCTGGCCGTCGAGGATCTCGAGCGCGACTTCGCGCCGCTCGACGTGGTGCTGGTGGAGAGCGGCGGCGACAACCTCACCGCGACGTTCTCCCCCGCGCTCGTCGATGCGCAGATCTTCGTGCTCGACGTCGCCGGTGGTGGCGACGTCGCCCGCAAGGGCGGTCCCGGCATCAGCCGCGCCGACCTGCTCGTGGTGAACAAGACCGATCTGTCCCCCTACGTGGGTGTCGACGTGCCGCAGATGGTCGCCGACGCCGAGAAGGCCCGCGAGGGCGGACCGGTGCTGGCGCTGTCCCGGACCGACGCCGCATCCGTGCAGGCGCTCGGCGACTGGGTCCGCGAGATGCTGGCAGCCCACCGCGCCGGGTCGCACACCCCGGTCGATCCCGGCCCGATGGCTCCGCACTTCCACGCCGACGACGACCACGATCACGATCACGATCACGGGCACAGCCACACCGTCGCACACACGCACGACTGATCATGTCCCGCACCACGATCCGCATCGACCGTGCTCCGGGCCGGGCACGCCTGACCCTGCGGGCGGGCATGCTCGTCCCCCGCACGGTCGAGGTCGGTCCGGACCACGCGCGTGTCGCCCTCGTCGCCGCCGGCGCGTTGTTGCTCGGTGGTGACTCGGTGACCGTCGACGTCCACGTCGACGCCGGGTGCACACTCGAACTGCAGGACATCGGTGGCACCGTCGCCTACGACGCCGACAACCGGCTGTCCCGGTGGGACGTGCGGATCACCGTCGCCGAGGGCGGCACCCTCGTCTGGGACACCTACCCGTTCGTGATCTCCACCGGTGCGCGCGTGCACCGCGACACCCGGATCGAACTCGCCTCCGAGGCCGCCGCGAGCATGCGGGAGACCCTTGTCCTCGGGCGCCACGGAGAAACCGGGGGTGCGATCCGCAGCCGTACCTCGGTCACTCTCGATCGTCGTCCCCTCTTCGTCGAGGAGTTGTACGCGCACGGCGCGTTCCCCGAACCGGGGATCTTCGGTTCCGCGCGGGTGCACGACGTCGTCGCAACCTACGGACGACGCATCGAGGGCGACAGTGTCGTCCAGCTCGAAGGGCCCGGCAGCCTGCTGCGGTTCCTCGGCACCCACGCCCACTCCTCGCCGCTCGAGTCGACCTGGCGCTCCTGGCGCTCCACACACGTTCACCCGTCCACCCTCGAAGGGAGTCTCACCCATGCACGTCCCTGACCATTTCCTCCCCATGAGCGTCACCGCGCCCACCGCGGCGATCGCAACCGGTGCGGTCGTCCTCGCCGCCACCGCCGGGCGCCCGCGCATCACGACCCGAGACACTCTTCTCGCCGGCACCACTGCAGCGATGATCTTCGGCGCCCAGATGGTCAACTACCCCATCGCCGGCAGCATCAGCGGCCACCTCATCGGCGGCGCGCTCGCGACCGCGCTCCTCGGGCCTCGACTCGCGCTTCTCGCGATGACCGCGGTGGTCGGCGTGCAGGCATTGCTGTTCGGAGACGGCGGCATCAACGCCCTCGGGGTGAACGTGCTGCTGATGGCGGTGCTGCCCGTCCTCGTCACCGCCGCCGTCCGCACCGGCGCCGAGCGGTTCGGACTCGGGAAGCTGACGCGGACCACCGCCGCCGTCAGCGCCGGTCTGTCCGTGCCGGTGAGCGCCGCGGTTCTCGGCGTCGCGTACTCGGCGACCGTCGGAACCGGCACCGTAGCAGCATTCATCGGCGATCTGACCGCGGTCCATCTGGCCATCGGCCTCGGTGAAGCCCTCATCACCGCTGCCGTGCTGAGCGCCGTGATGGCGTTCGCGCCCGGCGTCGCCGCATGGGACGCGCGATCCTCCATCACCCCCGTTGCCGTTCGGCGTGGTCTCGCAGCGATCGGCGGTCTGGGCGTGATCAGCGCCTGCGCGTTGGCTCTCGTCGCGTCCGGCAGCCCGGACGGTCTCGAGCACATCGTCGGCGCCTATTCGCTGCCGGTCGGTGACACCACCTTCGCCGGTCTTCCCGGCCTCGCCGACTACGGCACCCTCAGCGGCACCGAATTCCTGGCGGCACTGGCGGGACTCGCCGCGACCGCGGTGATCGGCGCCGCTCTCGCTGCGATGGGCCGCCGTACCCCGGTCCGCCAGGGCGCGTAACGGTCACGGCACGCGCCTCATCGAGCCCCTCGGTCGGAACACCTCCGATCGCCGGGCTCGATGAGTTTCGGGCCTGCCCCCGGTCAACACTCGTGAACGGATCCGTCCGACTTCGGGAGACGTCATGACCCAGCAGACCACCCGCGCCCTTCCTCCGATCGTCGACGAACAGACCTGGAGGTCGACTCTCGCCGATCTGCGGCGACGAGAGAAGGCCGCCACTCGCGAACTCGACGCCATCGCAGCGCAACGCCGCCGACTGCCGATGGTCGAACTGCCCGACTACACACTGATCGGCGCCGACGGCCCGAGCCGGCTCGTCGATGTGTTCCAGGACCGCTCGCAACTCATCACCTATCACCACATGTGGTCCGACGGCGCCGAATGGCAGTGCGGTGGATGCACGAGCCTGACGACGCAGTGGACTCGGCTCGGAATTCTCGACAACTACGACGCCCGCATGGTCATCGTCACCAACGGACCGATCGACGAAGCCCTGGCCTACAAGGCGAAGGTGGGCAACACGATGGAGTGGTACTCGTCGTCGGAGAGTTCGTTCGGCGCCGACGTCGACGCACCTCCCGGCGGAGGGTTCGCAGTCAACGTCTTCCTGCGCGACGGCGACAAGGTCTACCGCACCTGGCACACCACCGGCCGAGGCACCGAACAGCTCGGCTACACCTTCGCGCTGATCGACATCCTTCCGTGGGGCCGTCAGGAGGAATGGCAGGACTCGCCCGAAGGATGGCCGCAGTCGCCGACCTATTCGGGGTGGCTCGATTCACCCGACGTGGCACGCCTCTACGGTCCGGGCACCGGCGCGCAGTGAGGGCCGGGTGACATGGCGGACTCGACACCCTCGCGTAGCGGACATCTGCCGATCGACGGTCTGAGCCTCTACTTCGAGGTGCACGGCGAACTCGACGGGTTCGCTCCGCTGCCGCTGCTGCTGATCCCCGGCGCGTTCATGAGCACCGAGTCGATGCCGTCCTGGGTGACCGCATTCGCCGACCAGCGCCCGGTGATCATCTTCGATCAGCAGGGTCACGGTCGTACCCCGGACACCGACCGTCCGATGTCGTACGAGCAGTTCGGCGACGATGCGGCGGAGCTCCTGCGGGCTCTGAATGTCGATCGTGCGGACGTGATGGGCTATTCGCAGGGCGGCGGGGTGGCGTTGCAGCTGGCGCTCCGACATCCGGATCTCGTCGGAAAGCTGGTCTCCTTGTCTGCCACGTACCGGCAGGACGGTTGGTATGCGTCGGTGTTCGAGGGCATTGAGGGACTCGACGTCGAGACCCTTGCCGGTACCTCGATCGAGAAGGCATTCATGGAGCACACGCCCGACCCCGCGGCGTTCGCCGCCTACCTCGAGAAGATGAAGGTTCTGAATATCGAAGACCAGCAGATCAGCGACGCGCAGATGCGATCGATCTCTGCGCGCGCGATGGTGGTCGTGGGCGATGCGGACGGAGTGAAGCCGGAACATGCGGTAGCGATGTTCCGGCTGCTCGGCGGTGTCGACGATGAAGCAGCAGCGACAGGGATACTGCAGAGGGTTCCTCGGGCACGCCTGGTGATCCTGCCCGCGATGTCACACCTCGGTATCTCCGGAGAGGCGGACGTGCTGGTGCCGATGGTGACGGCGTTCCTCGACGACGTCCCGCCGGTGACGCCCGAACTGTTCTGAACCGACCGACGATCCTCAGTCGGCGATATAGCGCAGCATCACGGCGGTCGCGAACTGTCGGGTCTCGACCAGACGCAGATCCACGCGCTTCGCCAGGGGCGGGAACATCGGTGTGCCACCACCGAGCAGGACGGGTGAGACGAACACCTGGTACTCGTCGATGAGACCGTGCGCAATCAGCGACGCGGCGAGGTTCGCCCCACCGACCTCCATGACGCCGTCTCCCTCGGCCTTGAGCCTGCGCACCTCCTCCACCGCGTCGTCGCTGACGAGGCGACTGTTCCAGCGCACCTCGGTGAGAGTGCGGGAGAACACGACCTTGGGCGTGGTCGTCCACAGCTCGGCGAAGTCGCGTTCGATGGGCGAGGCGTCCTTCGGCAGGTGCGGCCAGTACTCGGCCATCAGCTCGTACATCCGCCGACCGTGCAACGAGAGCTCGAGCTGACGGAACCGGTCGTTGTGGAACTGGTGCAGTTCTTCGTCCGGATCGGTCCAGTCGATGTTGCCGTCACGGTCGTTGATGTAGCCGTCGAGGGACACGCCGAAGTCGTAGATCAGTTTCCTCATGATCCGATAGACCGGCGGCGCGCCCCGAACTCATCGGTCCGGTCCGACCGTGCCGGGCTTACGGCTGGAGCAGCACGTCCAGGCCTCGCTTGAAATCGTCGACGCGACGCCCGAGTGCATGGTGACCGCCGTTGACGAGTTCGGAAACCCGGACGATCCCTGCGGTGTCCGCGACCTCGTTGAGGTTGCGCGACGTCCAGTACCAGGCCGCGGTGGTGAAGGCGTTCTCGGGTGCAGCGAGCAGCTCGGGGTGTGCGACGAAGTCGACGCCGATGTGCTCGCTGACCTTCTCGTAGTTGTGACGGCCCGTGATCTGGATCGCGCCGCGGCCCTTGTAGCGCTCGCCGTCTCCGGGATGGGTGTTGCCGAGGTCGGCACGGCCCTCGTAGGCGCGTCCGGACGCGTACTCCTCGAAGGTACGGAAGGAGTCCGATTCGACGGCGAGTTGGGCGATGAACGCCGCCTGACGGACCGGGTTGTCGATGCTGCTGCGCATCATCGCCTCGTTCAGCGGAGCGATGTACTGCTCGACCTTCTCTGCCGGGATACCGGGCACGATGCGGGTCAGCTCCTCGGGGGTGACGGCAGGCGGCGCGGGGGTCGTCTCGGCGACGAGTTCGACCACTTCGGTCCCCTCTGCCGAGTCGGTCTCTTCCTCGTGGTCCGTCACGGTCCAGCCGTCCGCGGCCAGGGCGTCGAAGTCGAGCGCCCGGAGGAGGTCGCGGGGCTCCTGGAAGCGGGTAGGGGCGGGGGTGGTGGGTGCGGTGTCGGCCTGGGCGGCGGAGGTACCGACGCCGATCGCGGCGGTGAGGACGGCCGCGGCGGAGACCGTGGCACGGAAACGGCGCAATGATGAAACGGACAAGGGTCGTGCTCCAAGATTCGCCGAAACTGGTTCGGCCTTCGAACGGGGCCGCGGGTATCGCCGGCGGGATCGGTACCACCGCACAGAGCGTCATCACGCAACCATCAGGTCACAACCAGGTAACGTCGCAGGTCGAGAGGTTTTCAAGCAATCGTGACTGACGCCACCCGAACTCCGAACAGTGATGTGCGTCATGCTCGAGAGTTGATCATTGCGCCCACCGATCCCGTCCCGACCGGCAAGAAGCGGTCGCGGCGACATCCGGCCGAGCTCACCCCTCATACGCCGAGATCGACACCTTCTTCTCGAATTCCTTGTGCGGCAATACCATCAACCATCCAGGCGCACGTGCGGAACGTTCACCTCACACGTGATAGATCGCGCTCGACCTGTGTCGACCCCATCGGGAAACAGAACGGTTCGATTCGCCTCCGTAGACACCCGGCCACACCCCGACCCGTGACCTTCTCGTGTCCGACGACACACCTCGATAACGCACCGCCGCGACCCCGCCGAGACCGTCCGCATTCACTGCGCACCGGACGGCAGCGGAAGTACCGACCGGTATGTTCACACAGGTCGAAGGCCCCGACCGTTCGGTCGGGGCCCGTCGTTCTCGGCGCGGTGAACCGGGGTTGACGCGGCGTGTTGCAGTAGCGAGCCCCGGTTGATCGCGTATGAATCGCGAAGCGGTACCGACCGCCCTGTACGTCGCGCCGAGAACGCTCAGCGGTCTCGGAAGTACGCTCGGATCGCCCGGCTCATCACCTTGGCCTCGCGGGTGCGCTCGTGCCTCAACCGCGCGTCAGCTCGGGCCGCCATCCACTCGTTCTCGCGTCGCAGCTTGCGATGGCTCTCCACTCGTCGCGCATCGAGATCACCGCATTCGACGGCGGCGCGAACCGCGCATCCCGGTTCTGTCTCGTGCGCACAGTCCGCGAAGCGACAGTGCTGCGCGAGTTCGTCGATCTCGGGAAAGGCAGCGGCAATGCCGGCACCGGCGTCCCACACGCCGACGCCGCGCAGACCCGGCGTGTCGATGAGGGTCATGCCGTCGCCCAGCGGAAACATCTCGCGGTCGGTGGTGGTATGTCGACCTTTGCCGTCACCCTGCCGCACCGGCGCCGTTGCCTGGAGGTCGCGACCGCACAATGCGTTGACCAGAGTCGATTTCCCCGCACCGGACGAACCGAGGAACACCACGGTGCCGTGGATCCGGTCGCGCAGCTCGCCGAGTCCGGATCCGTCCGGCGCACACACCTCGACCACGCTCGCTCCCGGCGCGAGCGCGACGACCCTCTCGAGTACCGGTTCGGTCGCGAGGTCGACCTTCGTGAGCGCGACGAGCGGCTGGGCCCCACTGTCCCAGCCCAGAGCCAGCAGGCGTTCGACGCGGCCGAGGTCGACGGTGTCGGCCGCGACCGTCACCACGACCGTGTCGACGTTGGCAGCGAGGACCTGCTCCTCCGAGCGGCCCGACGCGTCGGCGCGACGGATCGCACCGGTACGCGGCAGCACTGCGTAGACCGTTCCGATCGTGTCGCCGTCGGAGGCCGGGCCGCGCACGATCACCCAATCACCGGTGCAGACATGGTGGCCCGACGCCCGTACCCGCAACGATCCTGCGGATGTGACAGCTTCGCCGAGTCCACGACCGGATCGTACGATCCGGCCGGGAATTCCCTGAATGTCGCTGTCCGCGAACCGCTCCGCGACCTGCTGGGACCAGCCGTACTCACACAGCGGGTCGGCTCCGGGCAGGACATCGAGGTGCACTGTGACTCCTGGGTCATGGTGAGTCGCGGGTGGTCCGCTTCGACAGATCCGATAGTGAACTCCGCGTCCCGGCAATGCAATCGAATTTCCGCGTGTGCGCCCTCAACCGCGGTGCGCCGACAACAACCATGCCGGGAGCATGGACCGGCCCTTCTCGTCGCGCTGCCACATCGCCGCGTCCCGCTCACCGAGCAACGCATGCACGAACGCCGGGCGCAGGTCGTCGACGGTCCAGTACTCGGCAACCGCCTCGCGCAGCTCGTCGTCGGTCACCGGGTTGGGTCCCTGTCCTTCGGGGAAGGCACCTTTCGCGAACGCCAGCACGAAGTAGGACGCCCCCGGGGCAGCCGCACGGGCGACGGAGCTCAGGTAGTTGCCGCGCCCATCCACGGGCAGCGAATGGAACAGGGTGCTGTCGACGATCGTCGCGAACCGGCCGTCGAAACCCGTGAACGAACAGATATCGGCCACCTCGAAGGAGGCCGTCGTCAGGCGCCGCTCCGTCGCGGCCGCCCGAGCGGCCGCGATGGCTGTCGGCGACAGATCGAGACCGACGACCGTGTACCCCTGTGCCGCCAGGTGAAGCGAGGTCTCGGCATGCCCGCAGCCTGCGTCCAGCACATCGCTGCGGAATCTGTCCTCCGCGATCAAGCGGGCGATCTCGGGCTGAGGTTCGCCGATGTTCCAGGGTACGGGGCCCGAAAACCCTTCGGCGACGCCCCGGTAGATGTCGTCCCACGGTGCGACCTGGCCGTTCTCGGTCATAGCTTCGACGGTACGCCCGTCACAGGATTCGCCGTGTCGATTCGAAGTGGGGTACCGATGACCGGTTTCATGGTCCAGGGTTGTGGGGAAAGATCGGAACGCCACCGCGCTCGAGAAGGGGAGTTCACTCGTGACCGATACAGCCGCATCTGTGCCCACCGGCCCCGGCCGGGAACGTCAGGGGATCGTGTACCGCGACGGCGCGTTGGGCCGTCGCCCTGCGGTTCCGGCCGACTTCGGCAAGCTCGAACGTGCCGCGCGTCGCGCCGTCTCGAAGCGGGCCTGGGCCTATGTCGCAGGCGGCGCCGGCGAGGGACGCACGATGCGCAACAACCGGCGTGCGTTCGACCGGTGGACGATCGTTCCGCGTATGGCGCACGGGGTCACCGAACGTGACTTGCGTACGACCGTGGCCGGCACGTCGCTCTCGTCTCCGCTGTTGCTCGCGCCGATCGGAGCCGGAGCGTTGATGGCAGCGGACAGCGACCTGGCGATCGCGCGGGCGGCTGCCGCGACCGGCGTGCCGTACATCTTCTCCAATCAGGGATGTGATTCCATGGAGGACTGTGCCGCCGCGATGGGTTCTGTGTCACGCTGGTTCCAGCTCTATTGGAGTTCCGACGAGGATCTCGTCGACAGCCTGCTGCGACGTGCCGAAACGGCCGGCGCCGAAGCCGTGGTCGTCACGCTCGACACGACGATGCTGGGGTGGCGTCCTCAGGACCTGAACCTCGGCTCGTTGCCGTTCGCACGTGGAGAGGGCATCGCCCAGTACACCTCGGATCCCCGCTTCCGCGACATCGTCCGGAGGCGGATCGACGCTGCCCGCGACATGGTCACGGAGCGACCCGATGTCACCCTGGGTGCAATTCGCACACTGCTGTCGATGACTCGCAATTACCCGGGCAAGTTTCTCGACAACCTGCGCTCCCCCGTACCGCGCGCCGCCGCGGAGACATTCCTGGATATCTACTCCAATCCGGGACTGAGCTGGGAGCACCTGGCGACGCTGCGTGATCGGACTCGACTTCCTATCGTGCTCAAGGGAATTCTGCATCCGGACGACGCGCGTCGTGCTATGGACCTCGGTGTCGACGCCATCGTGGTGTCGAACCACGGTGGACGCCAGGTCGACGGGTCGATCGCCTCGCTCGATGCCCTGCTCGACATCCGTGCCGCGATCGGACGGGAGCCGACCGTCCTGCTGGACAGCGGGATTCGCAGCGGGGCCGACGTCTTCGTCGCACTTGCACTCGGAGCCGACGCGGTGCTGCTCGGCCGGCCCTATATGTATGGGCTGGCGATCGCGGGTCGGCGCGGCGTCGAGGAGGTGATCCGCAACGTGATCGCCGAGTTCGACCTCACGATGGCATTGGCGGGTGCGCGGTCGATCTCCGACATCGACGAACGGTTCGTCCGCTCGAATCCCTCCTTCTGAGAGGAGCCTCAGCCCACCAGCACGACGCCGACGAACGCCATGAACACCACCCACAGCGTGGCGGCAGCCGCGAGCGCGAACGGCCGTAGACCGACCGAGCGCAGCAGCCCCACCCGAACCCCGAGACCCAACCCGAACATCGCTGTGGTGAGCAGCGCCGACTGCACGAGCGCGGCCTGATCGATCACGACGTCGGGGAGCAGACCCGACGACCGCACCGCCACCGATGCGAGGAACCCGATCACGAATATCGGCACCAGAGGCGGCTGCCGGCCGGTCGTGCCGTCGGAGGCGCCCGCGTCGCGAGTGCGTCGTCGCTGCACGACGCCGAGGTATGCCATCACCGGGGCCAGCATCAGGACACGGGCGAGCTTGACCACAGTGGCGATAGCGAGGGCTCCGCCACCGATCATTCCGCCGGCGGCGACCACCTGTGCGACCTCGTGGATCGCCCCACCGGCGAGGATGCCGGACTGCCGGTCGTCCATCCCCAGGGCTCCTGCCAACAGCGGAACCCCCGGAATCATCAGAGTGCCGAAGACGACGACCAACGCGATCGAGGTGACCACCTCCCTGTCCTTCGCGTCGACGACACCGTCGGCGGCAGCCACCGCTGCGGCGCCACAGATCGAGAATCCGCACGCGATGAGGACTCGTTGAGTCCAGGACAGCCCGAGGATCCGGCCCAGGTACATCGTGCCCGTGATCCCGGCCGCGACGATGACCACAACGAGGGCGATGACCTCCCAACCGAGGGCGAGGATGTCGTGGAACATCAGTTGGAGCCCGAGGACGGCGATGCCGAGGCGCAGCAACCGCTTGGTGGAGAAGTCCACGCCGGGTCTGATCCACGCCGGAGCGGGAATCAGATTGGCTACCAATGTTCCGAGCACGATCGCGATCAGCATCGGGTTCACGGCGGGGAGCAGCCGGCCGATCCCGATCGCGAGTGCGGCGCCGACCGCGCACACCCCGATGCCTGCGGCGAGGGCGACCGCGCGGGACCGCGGCGAGCCTCCCGACGTCTTCTCCGGTAGGGCGACCGCCTGCGGCGCCGGTGTCACGTCCACGTCACCCGACATCCGGCGACCCCTGCTTCGTCGATGCCGTGGTGACGAGTTCGCGTTTGAGGATCTTGCCCGTCGCGGTCGTCGGGAGTTTCGTGACGAACTCGATCGACCGCGGATATTTGTATCCCGCCATCCGGTCGCGGCACCAGGAGATCAGCTCCCCTTCCGTGACCTGCTCCCCTGCCGCGAGGACGACGAACGCCCTGACCTCTTCGTTGTACACCTCGTGAGGGACGCCGATCACCGCTGCGAGTGACACCGCCTCATGGGTGATCAGTACTTCTTCGATCTCTCGGGGGTAGACGTTGAAGCCGCCG
This sequence comes from Rhodococcus sp. B50, assembly GCF_013602415.1. Lineage (NCBI taxonomy): Bacteria > Bacillati > Actinomycetota > Actinomycetes > Mycobacteriales > Nocardiaceae > Rhodococcus > Rhodococcus sp. B50. The sequence continues at coordinate 1,126,702 of NZ_WPAG02000002.1, forward strand.
CGGACGATCAGATCCTTCGCTCGGTCGACGATGTAGTAGAAGCCGTCCGCGTCCCGGCGAGCGAGGTCGCCGGTACGCAGCCAGCCGTCCCGCACCACCTCGGCGGTTTCCTCGGGCCGCCCGAGATAGCCGGACATGACGTTGTGTCCGCGCAGTGCGAGTTCTCCGATGGCGTCGACGTCCGTGACGGTGTTCCAGTCGGCGTCGACGAGGCGGGCCTCGACTCCCCATACCGGGACGCCGATCGATCCGGCACGTGGGTCGCGTTCCGGGTCGCTGAACAGGGCAAGCGGGGAGGTCTCGGACAGCCCGTAACCCTCGAGGATCCGGACGCCGAAGCGCTCGGAGAACCGGGTGAGGATCTCCACGGGCAGGGCTGCGCCGCCGGAGATCGCGCGACGCATCGTGGCCGCTATCCGGAGCACATCCACGTCCTCGTCCATTGCGTCGAGCAGAGCCCAGTACATCGTCGGGACTCCCGCGAAGACGGTGACATCCTCGTCGATCATCAATGTCAGCGCAGTGCGGGCATCGAAGCGAGGCAGGAGCACCAGGGTGGCGCCCACCGCCAACCCCGCGTTCATGGTCACGGTCTGGCCGAAGGAGTGGAACAGGGGCAGTGTGACCAGGTAGGTGTCGGGGCGTACCGGAGTGCTGTCGAACAGACGGTTCGCAACGAGTGCGTTCGTCACCATGTTCGAGTGCGAAAGACAGGCTCCCTTCGGTTTTCCGGTAGTGCCGCTGGTGTAGAGGATCACTGCCGTGTCCTGCGGTTCGCGTACCACCGAGGAGAAGGTGTCCGAGACGCCCGCCAGGGCAGCCTCGAGGCTGTGTGCGCGGTCGGATCCGCCGACAACGAACATGTCCCGGCACTGCGGGGCCGCGGCGAACCCGGCGCGGGCGAACTCGCCGATCGGCAGGTCCGGCCCGCCATCGAAGCAGAAGAGCGCCCGGGCACCCGAATCCTGGAGATGATAGGCGATTTCACGGTCCTTGAGCATGATGTTCAAGGGCACCACGACGGCGCCGGCCTTGAGGATTCCGAAGTAGACGATCGCGAACTCCGGCACGTTGGGCAGGGACATCGCGACGGTGTCGCCCGGCGCGATTCCACGCGCGATCAGTAGATCGGCCACACGGTTCGCGCCGGCGTCGAGTTCGCCGTAGCTGATGCGGGTGTCCCCCAGCACCAGTGCGTCCCGGTGGGGATACCGGCGGGCGGAGTCCTCCAGGAGAACGGACAAGTTGAGCATCGTGGGTTCGCTTTCAGGATTCGGACAGAACAGGGACGATCTCGGGCGTCGGTGCCGCGGAACGCTGAAGCAGTTCCTGCAGGAACAGGTCGGCGGCGGGCCAGTCGCCGAAGCCGGACGCCGGATTGAGGTGCCCGACCTCACCGAGGTCGACGAACCGACTGCCCCACGCCTCGGCCAGCCCTGCGACCCGTCGCCGGTCTGCGAGGGGATCGTTGCTGCTTGCTGCAAGGATGCTCGGGAAGGGAAGGCGGCGACGCGGTATCGGAAGCCAACCGCCCCGATCGAGGTCGGCCATGCTCGGATAGCTCTCGGGTAGCGGTTTCTCGAGGTCGGCCGGTGTTGCGAGCAGCGCACCGAGAACCGGTCTGGTCGATGTGTGCGCCCAGTGCACGGCAATCAGAACACCGGCACTGTGCGCCACCAGCACCACCGGCCCGTCGATGTCGCTGACGACCGTGTCGAGGGCGGCGATCCGTGCGGCCAGACTCAACCGGTCGTGTTCGAGCGGAGGTACGGTGCGCACCCGGTCGAGTCGATCGGCGAGCAGTGTCTGCCAGTGGTCGGCGACGTGGTCGCGCAAGCCGGGCACGACGACCACGGTCGGTTCGATATCGTCGTTCATCATTCTCCGAAACCTTCTTCCACACAGCGCATTACCGATATCAGCGGAGCAAGGATGTCTCAGCCGTGCTGGGTGAATCCGACCTGACCGGGACGGCGGTTGGGGGCGTAGCCGAGCTTGGCGAGGGTTTCGTCGGCGTCGCGGTAGGTTTCGCCGATCCGGTAGATCTCGCGGGCTTCCTTGCCGGTGGCGACCTCACGACCGAGTTCGTCCGCGATGCGGACCAGCTGCCGGATCTGCTGCACCGACGTCAGCTTCTCGCCCTTGCGACCCCAGAGGGTGTCCTCGTTGCCGCAGCGGGTGTGCAGCCCCATCGCGATGGCCATCGCGTTGACCGGCAGCACCGAACGCATGAGGGTTTCGAGGGTCAGGCACGCCCCGTCGGGCACGCGCTGGACGAAGTTCATGATGTTGTACGGGTTCGGTCCGTCGAAGCCGCCGCCGATACCGACCCAGGTCAGGTTGAGGGGGCCGGTGTAGATGCCACGCCGGATGAGTCGCTCGACGGTTTCGAGTTGCGGGATGGACGAGAGCTGGAAGTGCGGCTGGATTCCGGCGATCTGCAGTCGGCGTAGGTGCTCCTCGACCCATTCGGGCCCAGCGGGCACCGTCATCTCCCGGTAGGTCACCGCGAGCTCCGGGCGTTCCATCGAGGTGCCGGCAATGTCGTCCGCGGTCATCAGTTCCATGATGTTCATCTGGCTCGTGTTGATGGCGATGGTCACCTGATCCGGCTTCGGGTCCAGTTCGGCGAGCATGTGCCGCACATCGTCCGAGAGCCACTTCGCCTCGGCACCTTCACCTTCCGGAGCGAACGAGATCGAACCACCGACCTGCAGGATCATGTCCGGAACTGCTTCGCGCAGACGGGAGAGCAGTTCGTTGAACTTCGACAGTCGCTTACTGCCCTTGCCGTCGAGTTCACGCACGTGGATGTGCAGCACCGTGGCTCCGGCCTCGTAGCAGTCCACCGCCTGCTGGACGTGCTCGTCCATCGTCAGCGGCAGGTCCTCCGGGAAATCCTCCGGTTCCCATTCCGGTCCGTACGGGGCGGCGGTGATGACCAGCTTCTCCTGGCATTCGGGGAACAAGGCATCGTCGTGGAAGTGCATGGCGGTCTCCTGGGGTCGGGTCGTGAAGTACTGAGGGAAAGGGATTTCGGTGGTCAGAAGGGCCGGTCGCCGACGATTCCGGCGCGCTCCATCTTTCGGACGGCCGGCCAGTAGTCCTGGACCGCGTAGTGCTGAGTGGACCGGTTGTCCCAGATCGCTACGCTGTTCGGTGTCCACCGCCAGCGGACCTGGTACTCCGGGATCGTCGCCTGGCTCTGCAGGTAACGCATCAACTCGCCCGCTCCGGGGGCGTAGTCGATACCGCAGCGGACGTTGTCCGCATTGTGGAAGTTCGTGAAATGCGTGGTGAAGCTGTTGACGAAGAGGACCTTCTCGCCCGTTTCGGGATGGGTGCGGACAACGGGGTGTTCGGCGTCCGGGAATCGGTCCTTCAACTCGAGGCGCTTGTCGATCGGCAGTCGCGCACCGAATGAGGCCTCGATGCTGTGTCGTGCGCGCAGCTCGGAGATCTGTTCCTTCACATGCTCGGGGAGCCGCTCGTACGCACGTGCCATGTTCACCCAGATCGTGTCGCCGCCGACGGCCGGGCCTTCGACGCAGCGGAGGACGGAGCCCATGGGCGGGTTCTCCCGCCAGGTGGCGTCGCAGTGGTAGGAATTCTCGAACGCCTCCGGCGGGCTGTCGAGGTCCTTGTAGATGCGGACCAGGCCGGGATGTTCCGGATCACTGCCGAGTACCGGATGGTCCTCGAGCGGGCCGAATCGTTCCGCGAGTGCGACGTGGTCGGCCCGGCTCATGTCCTGAGCCCGGAAGAACAGCACCTTGTATTCGAGCAGCAGCGCTTTCAGTTCGGCGAATCGTTCGTCGTCGCGGGCCACACCGGCGAGGTCCACGCCGTGCAGTTCCGCGCCGATGCTGCCGGTCAGTGGTCGTGCGTCCATCGAGTATCGGGAGCGTGCCTCGTCCCTGATGTGGGCATGGTCGGCGGTGGTGGTCATGACGGTCTCCTGGGCGTGACGGTGGGTGGATCGGATGTCAGAGCGAGAACACCGACGAGCCCACGCTGAGGCCGGCTTCGAGCTCGCGGTGTGCTTGTTCGGCGTCGGCGAGCGCGTATCTCTGGTTGATCTCGATCTCGATGTGTCCGGCTGCGACGTGGTGGAACAGGTCGTTCGCCAGTTCGGCCCGCTCGGCCGGATCGGCGATGTAGTCGGCGAGCGCAGGTCGGGTGACGAACAGCGATCCTTTGACGGCGAGGTCCATGGCATCGATCGGTGGGATGGGGCCGGAAGCCGTTCCGAAGGCGACCAGCAGGCCACGGCGGGCGAGGGAGTCGAGAGAGGACCGGAAGGTCGACGCGCCGATGCTGTCGTACACGACCGGCACGCCGACGCCGTCGGTGAGTTCGCGGACACGATCGGCGACGTCCTCCCGGGTGTAGACGATGACGTCGCCACACCCGTGGGCACGCGCCACCTCGGCCTTCGCGTCGCTGGACGTGGTACCGATGACGTTGATGCCCAACCGTTTCGCCCACTGACAGAAGATCAGCCCGACTCCGCCGGCTGCGGCGTGCAGCAGAACCGTGTCACCGGCTCGCAGCGGGTGGATGCGGCGCAGAAGGTATGCCGCGGTCAAACCGCGCATGGTCATTGCGGCCGCGGTCTCGAACGAGATGTCGGGCGGTAGTGCGATCAGGTGGGCGGCGGGCATCACCCGTTCGGTGCTGTATGCCCCGAGGGGGCTGCCGGTATAGGTGACGCGGTCGCCTTCGCGGAAGTCGGGCACATCCGGACCGACGGCCTCGATCACACCGGCCGCCTCGACGCCCATGCCTGCCGGGAGCGGAGCCGGGTACATCCCGGTCCGGAAATAGGTGTCCGCGAAGTTCAGCCCCACGGCTTCGTGCCGGATCCGCACCTCGCCGGGGCCGGGATCGCCGACCTCGACGGTTCCCCATTCGAGGACCTCGGGGCCGCCCGTCTCGTGGAAGCGGATCGCGTGTGCCATCTGTGTTCTCCTTGAATGTCGGGCGTTCTGCCATCTCTGAGGGGGTGTGACGCCGATAACACGAGATTAATCAGGGAACACGAGGAATACTTACCCTCAGGGGACATACTTGTTGCCATTTGGGGACAGGCACCTTTCTGCCGCCGCAGCGGTGAGACCGAGGAGATGCCGCAATGACACTGCCGAAGCCTCTGGCGCGCTACGCCACCCTGACGGGGTTCGTCGACCTGGCACGTTCGCTCTCGGTCGACCCGATCGAACTGTTACGGAGTGAGGATCTGGACCCGGCAGGTCTGGACCTGCAGGACCGATGGGTGCCGGCCGCGTCGATCGTCCGATTGCTGGAATTGTCCGCTGCCGTCACCGCTCACCAGGATTTCGCGCTGAGGCTCGCCGAACGACGACGCCTGTCGACGCTCGGCCCCCTGAGCGTGGCGATCCGTGACGAGCCGAACGCCCGCAGCGCCCTGCGCATGCTGATCCGCTTCCAGCACACCTACAACGAGGCATTGTTCATCGACGTCACCGAACGCGACGGCCTGTCCACGATCGTTCTGCGCGTCGAACCGGGCGAACCCATGCCCGTGCGTCAGGCCACAGAACTCGCGGTCGCGGTCATCCATCAACTCCTGCAATACCTGCTCGGCGACCGTTGGCGGCCCGTGTCGGTGTGCTTCGAACACCGGAGGCCCGGCGACGACAGCACGCACCGTCGCGTCTTCGACGCACCCCTGGTCTTCGGTGGCAACTATTCCGGGATCGTCATGTACACCGGTGATCTGGATCTGCCCAATCGTCTCTCCGATCCCGTCCTTCGCAGTTATTCGCAGCAGGTCCTCGACGACCTCTCGGCGTCCGAGACCCCCACGCTCGATCGGCGGGTCCGGGAACTCGTCGAACTGCTGTTACCGACCGGGCGGTGCTCCGTCGAGCAGGTCGCGGCGAGCCTCGGCGTGGACCGCCGCACCGTCCACCGGCACCTGGCCAGGTCGGGGCAGACCTTCACCGCAGTCGTCGACGACACCCGCGCCGAACTCGCCCAACGGCTGGTGACGAGCGGGCGCCATACCTTCGCCGAGATCTCCGAGATGTTGTCGTTCTCGGCTCCGAGCGGCTTCTCGCGCTGGTTCACGCGTCGCTTCGGCATGACTCCCCGGGAATGGCGCAAGCGCTCCGAACCGTGAATGTCCCGAAACGTACAGAAGGACGTCCCCACGGGATAAGTAAGGGCGTAGCGCACCGATTAATGTGATGTGCACCACGACAACCGTGGACAGGCGTGCAAGCCCCGCCACCTCTTACTTCCTTCGCGTGAAACGAGTCCCGCGTGACGACAGAAGCCGACGCTACCCCAATCCTGGACGCCACGCGCCGACAGTGACATCGGAAATCTTTGTGGGACAACCTGTCCGATTGGGATCCGGAGTGGATGGAGCAGTTCATGGCGACGAGGTCGTCACCGTCGTGCAGATGGTCAGCTTTCCCCGGATCCATGCCTGCAATCTCGGTGTTCCGATTCTGGCGGAGGAACTCGAGGCGCAGCGTACCCGCCACACCGACTCCTGACCCATACCCTTCCCTACCGAGGAGCATCCATGGGAATTCTCCCCACCTCGATCGACACCTCCGTCGAACTCGACCGAAGGCCTCCGGGTATCGAGACGACCCCCGGCGACACCACCCCCGAGAGGCACCCGCGCAGGCGGATCCCGTACCCCTGGCTGGTCTTCGCGCTGACGTTCGCGCTACTGCTGTCCGACTACATGTCCCGCCAGGTGCTCAGCGCGGTCTTCCCGTTCCTGAAAGCGGATTGGGCCCTGTCCGATTCGCAACTCGCGTCGCTCACCAGCATCGTCGCCCTCATGGTCGGCCTGTTGACCTTCCCACTGTCGCTCCTCGCCGATCGTTGGGGTCGCGTGCGGAGCCTCACCCTGATGGCGGTGATCTGGAGCATCGCGACGCTGTTCTGCGCCGTGGCAGCCAACTACGAACAGTTGCTGATCGCTCGCTTCCTGGTCGGCGTGGGTGAGGCCGCTTACGGCAGCGTCGGAATCGCTGTCATCCTGAGCGTTTTCGTCCCGCGGGTCCATTCCGCGCTCAGCGGCGCCTTCATGGCCGGTGGCTCGTTCGGTTCGGTCATCGGCGTAGCGCTCGGCGGCGTCATCGCGGTACACCTGAGCTGGCGGTGGTCGTTCGCGGCCATGGCCGTGCTCGGCCTGATCCTCGTCGCCCTGTTCCGCGCCCTGGTCACCGAACGCAGACTGGCAGCGCACAAGATCTATCAGGACGCACAGCCATCCGAACCACCCACTCGTTCCGATTCACCGACCATCCGGGTGCCGATCTCGACACTGTTCACCAGCCCTGCGGTTTGGTGCGCCTATCTCGGTGGCGGCCTGCAGATGTTCACCGCCGCGGTGTTGTTGGCATGGACCCCCAGCTTCTTCAACCGCGAGTACGGCCTCGCCCCCGACAAGGCCGGGATGGTCGCGTCGATCTTCGTACTGCTGATCGGTACCGGCATGGTGGTGTGCGGGGTGATCACCGACCGGGTCAGCCGCACCAACCCGTCGGCGAAGTGGACCAGCGCCATCGCATTCTGTGTCATCTCGCTGGTGTCCCTCGGCATCGGATTCCAGCTGACACCCGGACCGGCGCAATTGACGCTCATCGGAATCGGCGCCTTCTTCGCCGCCGGGTCCTCCGGCTCCACCGCAGCCATGGTGGCACGGCTGACCCACGAGTCGGTCCGGGCCTCCGCACTCGGCACCCTCACCGTCGCCAACAACGTGCTCGGATTGGCAACCGGACCGTTCGTCGTCGGGGTCCTCGCCGATCGCCTGGGTCTGCTCGCCGCACTTCAATTGGCCCCGCTGGTCTACGCACTCGCGATCGTGTCATTGATCTTCGGTAGGCGTCTGTACGCATCCGGTGTGCAGAAGCTCGCGGACTACAGTGCCGCAGCAGCAGGCCGCTGCATGTCGACGCGGTAGCACCTCGGACAGAACGGATACCGAAGGCGCACACAGTGTTCGCGCCTTCGGTATCCGGTTCACCTCGCCAGATAGGCCAGCGCCGACCGGGCCGCGTGGTACCCGCACATCCCGTGCGCTCCGGCACCCGGTGGGGTCGCGGCCGAGCACAGATACACGCCGGGAACGCCGGTCGCGTACGGATCGAGGGCCGGCCGGGGCCGGAGAACGAGTTGCACCGCGGTGTTGGCGCCGGTGACGATGTCGCCTCCGACATAGTTCGCGTTGTGGACGGACATGTCGGTCGTCGTGCGCACGTGCACGGCGCGGATCGTATCGCGGAAGCCTGGGGCGAAACGTTCGATCTGCGCGGTGATCGCCTCGGTTGCGTCCCCGGTGTACCCGCTCGGAACATGCGCGTAGGCGTAGAGCGGGTTCAGGCCTCCTCTCGAGCGCGACGGGTCGGCCACGAACTGTTGTCCCACCAGTACGTAGGGACGGCCCGGCATGATGCCGCGGTTCACCTGGCGTTCTGCCGCAGCTGTCTCGGCGAACGAACCGCAGACGTGAACGGTGCCCGCGCGGCGGGACGGATCGTGCTGCCACGGCACGGTGCCTTCGATGGCGTATTCGACCTTGAACGCGCCGGGACCGTGCTTGTAACGACGATAGGCACGAGCGGTTCGCCGCGGCAGACGGTCGCCGACGATCCGCACAGCATCGGCGGGTGAGGTGTCGAGAAGCACCAAGTCGGGATTGCCGACTTCGCCGAGGGACTCGACCCGCACACCGGTTTCGATGGTGCCGCCGTTCTTCTCGACCAGCGAGACCATCGCCGCGGAGATGGCGCGTGACCCGCCCTGTGCCACCGGCCATCCGTAGGCATGCGCCGCGGTTCCCAGCGCGACACCGATCGCCGAGGACATCGGCGACGCCAAGGGACGTAGTGCGTGGGCCGCTACCCCACCGAACAAGGCGCGCGCTTCGGGCGTGGACCACGCGCGCGCAAGCACCTCCGCCGGCATCGCGGCGAACACTCCGAACCGGGCGAGCAGCGCCGGATGGGCCGGCACATGGAGCATCGGGCGAAGGAAATCCTCGGTGATACCGGTGAAGCGGTCGGTCAGCGAACCGAAGATGCGACGCCACGCGGCCGCATCCGTCCCCAGCGCTGCCGCGGTGTCCTCCACGGATCGGTAGGCCGCACCACCATGTCCGCCATCGAGCGGATGAGAGTACTGAATCTCGGGCCACAACCAGGTCAGGCCGTGTGCCGCGAGGTCGTACTGCCGGCTGAACGGTGTGTCCACGGCCAAGGGGTGGAAGCCGCTGCATTCGTCGTGGAGCAGGCCCGGCAGGGTCAGTTCGCTGCTCCGGGTGCCGCCACCGATCGTCCCGGCTGCTTCAAGCACTCGTACCCGTACGCCCTCGGAGGAGAGGACGACGGCGGCAGCGAGCCCGTTGGGCCCGCTGCCGACTATCACCGCGTCGGTCATGCTCCAACCTTGACACGGTCCGGCTCGACCTGCGGGTGGAGGTAGGTCGTCCCGGCCGGTTCGTAGCCGGACCTCCGCCACGTGACGGTGTGCCGGATCGGGCCGTTGGGCAGCCACGGCTGCTCCGAGACCGCATCCTCGATGTGGTAGTGCCCACGCTCGACGACACCGAGCGCAGCGTCGATCACCTTGTAATCCAGGGTCTTCCGATGGATCGGTTGGGATTCGATCCACACCACGACGCATTCTCCCGGCTCGAATCGGCACCGCTTCTGCACCGCGGTGATCGTCTGCTCGTTGTGGAGGTGACCGTCACCGAACTGCCAGCCCACAAGCGTGGTGCAGGTGAACTCCGCCTCGCGGATCCGGTAGTTCTCGAGTTTGTCGAGATGCCGCATCATCAGCGACATCAGACCGCGGCCCTGGCTGTGCATGGTGCGCCACGCGACCGCCTTCTGCATGAAGATCTCGGCGACCTCCTTGCCGTACGCCCCGCCCAGCTGGTCGATCTGGTTGGCGTTGAACTTGGTGAGGTTCTCGTTGAGCTTGTTCTCCGCCTCGTCGCCGCGGAAGGCCCACAACGCCGAGGCCCAGTTGCCCGCGTACTGACGCATCGAGGGCAGGAAGGAGACGAGATCGGGGCGCAGGTTCCCGAGGATGGGGAACAGCAGGAACGCCGTGAGAATCGGCACGAGCATCCAGACGGAGCTGACATCACCGAGCCCGTAACCGGCGCCGGCGGGGAACCCGCCGAAGAGCCAGACCGCGGCGAACATGTAGAACACATTCCATTCCAGCGGCACCGCGAGCGGGAAGGTCGAAGTGATGAAGATGTGGAACATGACCATGCCGATGATGGCGAGCCAGGTAATCGTCATGTTCGTGGAGAACAGCAATACCAGCGGGACTACAAGTTCGACGACGGTGCCGCAGACGTGGGCGAGGAACCAGCTGATCTTGGACGGGCGCAGGTCCTCCGGGAAATTGCGGTAGAGCGAGCGCTTGAACCGCTTGGACGTGATCCACGGGGTGTTGCTCAGCATCGGCGGGATCACGTTGGTGAAGTGGTGACCGAACTTCGACACGCCCGCACCGAACCACACGGTGACCAGGGCGATCTTCGCGGCCAGGATCATGTCGACGTGGTTGCCGAAGACGCCGAAGAAGAACATCACGGCGACGTACTGTTCCGAGCGTGCAGCCAGGAACACCACTCGATCGCGCAGGCCCATGAGGATGATGAGGCCGACGTAGGTCAGCAGTGCCCACTGCGGCAACAGCCCGGCCTCGCTGCCGGGCAGGGCACTGGTCGTCACACCGGGTCCGATCAGCAGGAACAACAGCGTCGCCAAGAGCGCGAAGTAGATTCCCACGTCGACGGCGGTGCGGTGGTCCCCCCGGGTGAACGGCACCACCTTCGGCCACGGTGGAAGCCGTAGTGTGTCGCGACGGGTCCAATAGCGCCAGCCACCGGTGAACGGCTTGAACTTGAAAGCCAAGGGTCCCGAGGACGAGGCGTAACCGGTGATCTCGAACAGGATGGTCCACACCATCAGCTTCTGGTAGACGATCGGCTCACCCCACCAACCCGCGAAGTCTCCGAAACTCAGACCGGGAGTAGTGATTCCGACGACTGCGACGCCGCCGAGGATGTAGAAGATCAGTTTGTACACATAAAGCATGTGCATCTGTTTCGGACCGCCGAATCCGTACTCGGCCCAGTGGGTTGCAAGGACGCGCATGCGTTCCATGAAGGGCATGTCGTCGTAGGTGGCGGGGTCGACCGGTGGCATGTCTGCCGTCTTGAATCCCATTGTGACTCCTGAAAGTAAGCAGGGTTGATCATCGCGAGGGGTCACTCGCGTCGATGCGGAATGCGGGGTGAGGTCAGGCGTGCTGCAAACTGCGCCTGAGCGACGGTTTGTCGATCTTGCCGACGGGGTTCTTCGGTAGCGCGTCGAGGATGTCGATCCGCTCGGGCACCTTCGCCCGCATCAGCTGTCGCCGGCAGTGATCGACAAGGTCCGCCGCCGCCGTCGTCGCATCCGGATACAGCACCACGTACGCGACGGGAACCTCCCCGAGGACCGGGTCGGGCCGAGCGACGACTGCCGCTTCGAGAACGCCGTCCATCGAGGTCAGGACGGTTTCGATCTCCTTGGGGTAGATGTTCTCGCCGCCGCGGATGATCATGTCCTTGATGCGGTCGACGATGCGCAGATAGCCGTCCTCGTCCAGGATCCCGATGTCTCCGGTATGTAGCCAACCGTCGCGGACGGTCTCGGCGGTCGCGTCGGGGCGGTTCAGATAGCCGCGCATGACGGTGGGTCCCGCGATGACCACTTCCCCAGCTTCACCGGGTGCCAGCAGCTCACCGTCGGGAGACATGATGCCGATGCGCTGTCCGGGCAGGGCGGGGCCGACCGTTCCGAGCTTGCGCACACCGGCGACGGGATTGCAGGCGGACGCGCAGGTCGCTTCGGTGAGTCCGTATCCTTCGACCATGACGAATCCGAAGCGGTCGTGGCAGCGCTGCAGCAGCTCCTCGGAGACCGGTGCGGCGCCACACACGACGAACCGCAGCGACGAGGTGTCGGGGCGCACGGTATCGGGCAGGGCGGCGAGCATCGCGTAGATCGCGGGTACGGCGGAAAAGTATGTGGGGCGGAGCTTTTCCACGTGATCGAAGAACCGGCTCGCGGAGAAGGATCCGATCACGCTGAGCTGTCCGAGTGAGCGCCATATCGCGAGTGCGCTCACCATGATGGCGTTCACGTGGAACAGCGGCAGGACCAGCATGCAGTGGTCGTCTGCGGTGAGACGGAAATGTTGCGCCATCGTCGACGACATCGCCTCGGCGTTGTCGTGATCGAGCATCACGCCCTTCGGCTTGCCGGTCGATCCGCTGGTGTAGATGACCAGGCTCAGTTCGTCTCCGCGAAGGTTCACGGGGTCGGGTCCGTCGCCCTCGCGGGCGAGATCGTCGACGGCGATGCTCGGCCGGCCGCCGTCGGGCGCATCAGCTCCGTCGTTGACGACGAGGACAGCGCCCGAATCGGAGATCTGGTAGGCCGCTTCCGATTCCGTGAACGCCGGATTGACGGGTGTTGCGGCTGCCCCGAGACGCCAGGCCGCGAGCATCGCGACCAGCAACTCGACCCGATTCGGCAGCATGATCGCGACAACGTCGCCCGGGGCGACACCGTGACGTGCGAACTGCGCTGCGACAGCACGGGTTCGGTCGTCGATCTGGGCGTAGGTGAGCTCGAGCCTGTCGTCTCGGACCGCCGTACGAGAGCGATCCCCGGCGGGGACGTTCCAGGGGAGGAAGGGAAAGCGAGGGAAGGACATCTACAGCTCCTCGGGCCGACGAGCACGTATCGGTTGTGATGCCCAACACTATGCGTCCGGAGTGACTCAGGACACGTTCGAGTGGAACCAAGTTCCGGTCCTGCTTTGGCGAAATTGCACAAAAGCGCGGTCAGCGGCCCGACGGACGTCCCGTCGTCCGCAACAGCACAGGTCGTCCGAGTACATGACACACGTGCAATGCCAATTCGAGATCCAACCTGTTCTCGGACAGGGAGCGCCCTCGCTCCTCCTCTGCCTTGTGCAGTCGGTATTTCACAGTATTCCGATGAAGCACCAGTTCTTCGGACGTGTGCACGTAGCTGCCGCCGGTCCGCATGAAGACCCTCGTCGTTTCCCGCAGTCGTTCGGCGGCCGGTGTGTCGGCGGCAAGCCTGCCGAGGGTGTCCGCGACGAACCGCCTGGTGGTCGCGAGATCGCGGGCCAGCACCGCCGTAGCGGACATACCGTCCTCGCCGTAGTACACCATCCGGCTGTCGGGAACGGTCGCAGTGCTCGCGACGATCCGCACCGACTCGGCCTGCTCGTGGCTACGACGGAATCCCGCCACGCCGCCGGCCGGTTTGCCGAGCGCCACGCGCAATCCGGGGACCGTCTGCACCGCCGACCGAAGGCGCGGTACGTCCACGGTTGCGCCTGTCTGCAGCATGGTCCACACCCAGGCCGTGCGCCGATCGACCGGCACGAACAGTGGGGTCGTTCCCCGACCGGCAACAGCGAGAGCCTCTGCTGCCGCAGCGAGCGTGTGGGTCTGGTCCGCGCCCTGAGCGGGACCTTCGATCCATACGACGGCACCGAGGTGGGAAACGTCGAGCCGATAGCCCGTCTTCGTTGCGAACTCCCCGGCGTCGAACGTTCCGCCACTCAACACCTGCCCCACCAGCGCTGATGTCACGTTTTCCGACTGCTGGAGCAGAGCCAACTGCTCCTCCTCGTGGGCCTCGAGCACGACCCGCGTCATCCAGTCCACATACCTGTGCATCCACCCGGCCAGGTAGTGGAGGAGCTCGAGTTTCAGATCGGGCGCACAGTCGAGTTGCTGGATCTCCGCGAACATCTGGTTGAACAGGTCGTCCGAGCCGATGTGATAGGCCCGGCGCAGCGCCGCCGCGGGAACGCCGTGTCGCGCGAGCCTGGCAGCATACTCGGTCGCCGCGGTGATGGGCTGGATCCGGTCGAGCGGTATGTCGTTGCGGATCATGTGGAGGATGGTCGCGACGTTGCCCTCCACGCTCGCCCGCAGCATGTCGGTCAATTCGGGCTCGCCGAGATCCTCGACGGCCGACTCGATCGCGGTGTCCATACTCGCGGCGATCTCGTCGGACCGCCGTTGCAGCCGCTCACCGACCACCACCACGAGTTCCTTCACGTCGGTGGCACGCGCGTCCTTCGACGGAGTATCGCGTCGGGCGTCATCGCTCATTGCACTCGTCTACCAGAAAACCCACGCGCGCAGTGTCCGATCACCACACCCCCGTCGAGGTGCCGTGCCCGAGAGCCAGAGACCCCGAGAGCCCGAGAGCCCGAAGTCAGCCTGCGGCTTCGTCCCGGCATGCCGCATAGCCGCCGGCGACGAAGGTCGTCGCGGAGCAGTACACGGCCTCGGGATAGTACGGGCCCATCACCGCCGCAGGATCCGCACCGGTCGCCTGCGAGGCCTGGATGGACTGCGGGTAGAACGCGGATGTCGGCAGCATGTAGCGCAGGAACAGCACCTTCTTCGGCACGGCGGTATCGCCCCACGGCAGCACGGTCACGGTCGGATCGGTGACCCAGGGAAGGTCGGCGGGTGCGGCGATCGCGTACGTGTAGTAGCCCGACGCGTCGAGCGCGGTCTCGAAGTCGCCGGCGCACGCCACCACCGGGTACGGCGAGACCAGATCGTTCTGACACATCGACCAGTACCGCACCTGTTGATCCGGATCCGTGGCCGGCACTCCCGCGCGGGTGTCGGGGAACAGCGGAGCCTTGCCCCGCACCACGACGATCCGCCCTGGCTGGTAGGTCAGCGCCGTTCCGAGATACTTGTTGTCGCCGTTGGGGAACAGACCCGACGAACTCGCCGGGTTCACGAACACCGTCTCCGGTGTGCCACCGGGGAACGCACCACTCGCCGCACTGGCGATGACCTGGTTGAAACCTGCCTGCGCAAGCTGTGCGACGGGTCCGGTGTAGGAGTTCGGGTCGAACGGCTGCTCGCACGGCTGCCTGAGCATCGTCGCCCCACCGAGGCGCATGGTCACCTCGGGCAACGGCACACCGCCGCTGACGGACGCTGCGTCATCGGGCACGTACACGCGGATGATCAGGAAGCCCACCGGGGTACTCTGTCCCGCCGGAACTCCGCGGATCTCGTTGCGCGCGTGGTCCGCCGGTCCTGCGACCACGGTGGCATGCCACTTCTGCTGCGACGGAGGAAGATTCCGAGCCGCCGCATCAGCGAACGGATTCCCGCTACCCGGATCCGGAACGATCATGTCGTCGCGCAGCGTATCGACGGTGTCGAAGTTCGTGCCGTAGGTGTTGAGCGAGAAGTACCGCGCGGCCGGATAGGTGCCGGACACCTCGATAGAATCGCCCGGGCCCAGCGCATAGGGCAGCACCCAGTAGGTGGCGTTGACATCGGGGAACGCGACGTTGAGCACCGTCTCGTTCGACATGAACCGCCACGCGCACAACGCGGGTTCGGCGCTCGCAGCCGGGGGCACGGCGATCGTGACGCTCGCGCACAGGAACGCGATCGCAGCAACGACGCGAGCGCGGAGGGCTCGGGATGAACTGCCGGACACGCTGTCTCCGTTCGTCGCATCCACGATAAGCGCAGTTCGGCGCCTGCGGAACGGATTCGGTGAGCGGAATCGACGACTTCACCTCGTCGTGTCAGGCGCGAGGAGCACAGCGTCGAGCACTCGGCGCGCTGCTGCGGGATCGTCGACGTGGATCGAGAATCGACTCACGAGCGCCGAACGGCGACGGTGTTCGAAGAAGGCCGGCAACACGACGTCGACGGGTTCGGCGAGCACGAGGTCGAGATTGGTGCCATCGGGTCCGGGCAGGAACAGTATCTCGTCGTCCCCGCCCGTCTCCGTCGGCTGGAACCGGCGCCGCGGAATGCATCGCCGCAGGTTGTCGGGCTCGATACGAGCCACGATCTGATGTCCGGAGCGAAGGACCAATCCGTCTGGCGCCACCAGGTGCGGGTGGACGACGCGATCCGCGAGCCGGCCGACCAGGGGTAGGAGCGCGTACACCGAAATGATCAGCAACGTCCAGCGCAGCCATCCCCAGGGCACGAGTATGTGGACCACCGCGATCTCGATGACCGACGCCACGAGCCACGCGATCGGCACGCTCATGGTGCCGCGGGTGTAACCGATCGTCGTCATCCCTGGACCTGCGCCGACGCGATGCCCTCGTATCAGGAACCACAGTGCGCGGTAGCTTCTCAGTTCCGCGCGCATCAGGGTCGCCGGCACGCGGCCGACGAGCTCGTCGAGCACCCCCGCCCACTGTGTTCCGGATCGGCGCAGAACTCGGACGCGCAGTGCTCCGACGATCAGGACCAAGGCCCCGAAAGGCAGCTCGAATCCGAGCCAGACCCTCAGGGCGGTTGCCGGAGTGAGAACGCCGAACGCGGCAAAGGCGGCGTTCGTGCAGGCCACCAACACCGTGAGGACGAGTGTGGCCTGGTGGACGAGCCGGACGGTGCGCTCGGTCATGCCTGCGCTCCGCCCTGCTGCGCCCCCGACTGTGCGGCGAGGCGCCGGACAAACCCTATGGCGACGGCCTGCTGCGCCGGATCCGGGAGGAACTCGGCAAGCACATCCGTGTTCGATTCGAGGGCCGTCGCCGCCTCGACCGCCCACGAGCCGAGCACCTCCACCATGATCGGGATGTCACAGAGGAGTCCCGTCATACCGTCGACCACTGCGGTGATCTCATCGGCCGCCGTGGTGGGATCCTGCCCGGCGAGCGCACCGAATCGTCGGTAGACCGTGACCATCGCGTGCCGTCGGTCGGGATCGTCGAGCAAGGTTCGCAGTGCGTCGAGGTATTCCGGCGGGGCCTGCCCGGTGAGTGCGAGCATCTCCCAGCTGTCGCGCTCGCGCACGAACAGGGTGCGGGTGTGCGGGTCGCCTTCGCCGTCGATGAGTTCGTCGAACGCATCGACGATCGGTGACGGCAAGGGCGAGAGTCGGTCGCCGGCGCGGTGACGCTCCAGAATCGCAGCGAGGGCGTCACGCTTGACCTGGAGGGTCCGGATCTGGGAATCCGCCGCCTCGAGCAGCGATTCGAGGTCCGCGGTGAGATCGGACCCGGCGTCGCGGTCGTTGCCGTCGGTGAAGCGCCCGCCGAGGACCGTCGCCACCGAACCCAGCGGAACACCTGACTGGGCGAGCCAGCGAATGCGCAGCAGGCGGACCAGGTCGGCGAGTTCGTAGTCCCGGTATCCGTTGGGTGTTCGCGGGGGCTCGGGCATCAGTCCGAGGCGGTGGTAGTGCCGGACGGCGCGAACGGTGGTTCCTGCGGCCTGAGCCAAGTCGCTGATCCTCATGGCTTCAGCATCAACCCTGACGCTACGTCAGGGTCAAGTCGTGGATGCGTCGGCACACTTTCGGCGGGAACAACTCGAGAAGGACAGCGGTTGAGTGCGATAAGGTAGTTGACAACGCAACTACATGACCGAGAGGGGTTACCGTGCCCGCCGTAACCGTCGACAACGTTCTTGCTCTTCCTCGCGTCGAAGAGCCCACGCCCGATGCACTCTCCCGTCCCGTCCTGTCGGTGACCACCGCCCCGCGCGGCTTCGAAGGCGAAGGCTTCCCCGTCCGCCGTGCGTTCGCGGGCATCGAGACCAAGCACCTCGACCCGTTCATCCACATGGATCAGATGGGCGAGGTGAACTACGCGCCCGGCGAACCGAAAGGCACACCCTGGCATCCGCATCGCGGCTTCGAGACCGTCACCTACATGATCGACGGCATCATGCAGCATCGCGACTCCCACGGAGGCGGCGGCACGATCGGTGGCGGCGACACCCAATGGATGACCGCCGGCAGCGGCATCCTGCACATCGAAGCACCCCCGGAACACCTGGTGATCAGCGGCGGACTGTTCCACGGCGTGCAGCTGTGGGTGAATCTGCCCAAGGCCGAGAAGTTCGTCGCCCCGCGGTACCAGGACATCGGAGGCACCGAGGTCGCACTGTTGTCCTCGGCCGACGGCGGTGCGCTCATCCGGGTGATCGCCGGAGAACTCGACGGGCACCGCGGACCGGGTTCGACGTACACGCCCATCACCCTGCTGCACGCGACCGTGGCGCCGGGGGCGAGCGTCACCCTGCCGTGGAACCCCGAGTTCAACGCCCTGGCATACGTGCTTGCCGGCGGCGGCGCGGTCGGATCGGAACACCGTCCGATCCGGACCGGACAGACGGCCGTCTTCGGCAGGGGTGAGAGCCTGACCATCTCCGCTGCCGCGACGCAGGATTCACGCACCGACGCCGTCGAGGTGTTCGTGCTCGGAGGCAAGCCGATTCGTGAACGCGTCGTCATGGCCGGCCCGTTCGTCATGAACACCCGCGCCGAAATCATCGAAGCGATGGAGGATTTCCAGGCGGGGCGTTTCGGTTCCATTCCCGCCGTGCGCACCTCGGACGAGAAGGGCTAGACGGGTAGGGGCGATTCGAGTGGTTCAGGCCCCGGAAAGCGGGGTCGAAGCCACCCGAATCGTCTATCGCCTGTTGTCCACGAAGCGATCGTCGACGAGCACGGGCACGGTCGCACTCCGATCGACCTCCGCCGCCACGGCGACGTCGGATTCGTATCCCATGTCGATCAGCTCCCGACCGGATGCGCATGCTTCCAATGACGAGTTCACATTGCCTCGAACTGCATGCCAGGCGGCCACTGCCATCGCGGCCTCGGTCGACGCGGCCAGTTCCGGACGCCGAACCAACACGTCGGCGAGCACCGCGCCCGCACCCCACAGATCTTCGACGCACGGTCGCAGGGACCCGTCGGGCCACTTCTCCCCGGCGGCGATCACTGCCACGGCCGCCCCCTCCGCCAGCGCTTCCACGATCCATCTCGCCACCTCGGTGGCATTGCGCAGGCACGCTCCGACGACGACAGTCGACGACGCGGCCAGCGAGTGGGCGATCGACGACCCGTTCGGTGAGGGCAGGACCAAACGATGCAGGTTGTCGGCGTCGCGAACGGTGCTCGGGGACAGACTCACCTCCCCCGCTGTCGCTCGGCCGCGGCCGACCGCCAGGACGGCATCGTGTCTCGTTCACACATGCCACGAATCCGGTTCCCGACCGCGCTGAGCGAGGTCGAGAACACCAAATCGTCGGCCGCGCCGCTTCTACGCCAGCGCCACGAGCGCGACCAGCGACGGCACGCTCTGGCACAGCGCCCCCACCACTCCGGCCCCACGTGGGCGGCTCATCGCCATCCGGTCCGAGACGAACAATGCGATACCGGCCAGGAACATGAAAGTGCATGTATAGACGACGAGCGTGCGGCCCGGGGTCTCGTGACCGGTCCACCACAGGATCACCCCGGTGATCGCACCGGAGCCGAGGAAGAGATTGTAGAAACCGACGTTGAACGCCCACATCCGCACCGGCGGAACATCCGCAGTGGGGACGCGGAACAGGTCCCGGTGGATGCTCGGGCGCCGGAACAGGATCGATTCCCACGCGAACGCCAACAGGTGCACCACGGCAGCGACCAGCGCCGCGAGCTGCGCGATCAGGATCATGACGCGGCCTCCTCGGCGAACCGGATGCCATAGCGAGCGGCGATCTGCGCGAACCTGCTCATCAGCACCTCCCGGGGAAGGTGCTCCTCCCCCAGCGCGTGGAGCTCGATGAAGAAGCCGCTCATCCCGGTACCGGGACAGACGAGAAGGAAGACCGCGACGTCGGTCAGCACCGAGAAGCTGTTCATCGTCCCCGTCGCGATGGTGAGGGTGTCGCCGGCCGCAAGTTCACAGCCGTCGCCGTCGAGCAGGACGAGGATCCGCCCGCGCAGCAGGTGGTAGGTCTTGGGCCAGGGTTCCGAGTGCAGCGGCGGTGGGATGCCTCGGGGCGCCTCCACCAGCATGAGCTCGTAAGCGTCGCCGGTGCGCTCACCGGACGACAGGATCGTGACGACGGCGTCCGGCACCGACAAACGCCTGCCCGTACCGGCCTGTGTGAGATGAAATGTGGACACAACTGCGACGCTAGGGGCCGGCGGACTGCCGAACCATCCCCGAAACCGGGGATGCTCCTACAGTTGGGACCGGCGCATACTGGGCTCATGCTCGAAGTACGGGCGGAGCGGCTCCGCCGCGAGATCCTGGAGTTCGCAGGCACCGGTGCGGGCGTCACCGAACTGCACCAGCGTGCCATCGAACTGGTCGATCACATCGTGCGCAGTGATCTGACATGCTGGGCGCTGTTCGATCCCTTGACCCTGGCGTTCGGTTCGATGACCAGTGGGCGCAACCGGATTCCCGCAGAGTACGAACCGCTGCTCGCCGAATCGGAGTACGGTGGCCACGATCCCGCGACGTTCGCCGAGATCGCCCGCAGTGGGCGAACGGTGGTGCGGGCCTCGGATCTACCGTCGACCGAACTCGCTCACAGTCTTCGACACGCTGCGGTATGGCGCCCACTCGGACTCGACCGTGAGGTGCGGGTCGTCTTCACCACGGACGGGTTGTGTTGGGGATCGGCCGGTTTCGTGCGCTCGGGTCCGGACTTCACCGATCGGGAACTCGAGTTCCTGACGATGGTCGCTCCGGCAGTGGCGGTCGCGACCCGCGCGGCCGCCGTTCACTCCTTGCGAGCACGTCCCGGAGGCGACCCCGGGCCGGCGGTCATCGTGACCGATCCTGAGGGTGAGCCGGTCGCGTCGACCGTCGCGGCGAGGGCCTGGGAGGAGCGACTCGCCGGGCCGGTGCGACTGGCACTGCTGTTGCGGGCGGCGACATTCGGCGCCCGGTCGAGTACGACCGGGGTGTTTCGTGCTCGGGTCCGCAACGAAGGCGGGGGCTGGATCGTCGTGCGTGCGGCTGCGTTGAGCCCCGACGGAGACGAGTCCCGCACCGCGGTCACCATCGAACCCGCGGCCGACAGTGAGCTCACGGACGTATTGTTCGCCGCGTACGCACTGACCGCCCGCGAGTGTGAGGTGTGCACCGACGTGCTGAACGGACTCTCTACAGCCGAGATCGCTCGGCACCGAGGCATCACGCCGAACACGGTGCACGACCACCTCAAGTCCGTCTATGCGAAGACGGGTGCGGGTAGTCGCGCGGAACTCGTCGCTCGGTTGGCCGGCCGGCAGATGCCTCGGCCGTCGCTGTCGTCCCGAACCTAGGCAGCGCCACGGGGATCAATTCGGTGAGCGCGTCGGAACCCGTGAACGTCGGGGCCCGGTGTGGGGTGTCCATGTCCTCGAGGATGGCGGACTGGGCGGCCGGGGGCAGAGTGTGCAGGATCGAACGCACCCGCTCCTGCCGACGCGCCACCGCCTGCCGCTCCGGCATCCCCGGAGTCGCCTGCATCTGCGGCACGATCCCCTCGACATCGTCCACCCCACCGGCATGATGCCCGGCCTCCACGAGCGCCTGCTCGTGCGCCATCGTCGCCTCGTCCTTCTCCTCCGACATCCCGATCGGACCGATCATCGTGCCGTTGAGGAACTGCTTGACCACCGGCTCATCCGAAGTCAACAACACCTCCCGCGGACCGAACATCACCAACTGCCGACGGAACAACATCCCGATATTGTCCGGCACCGTCCGCGCCAGATTGATGTTGTGCGACACGATCAGGATCGTCGCATCGATCTCCGCATTGATATCGATCAACGTCTGCGAAATATAGGTCGTGCGCACCGGATCCAGACCCGAATCCGGCTCGTCCACCAGAATGATCTCCGGATCGAGCACCAACGCCCGCGCCAACCCGGCACGCTTGCGCATCCCACCGGAGATCTCCCCCGGCAACTTGTCCTCCGCGCCGAGCAGACCGACGAGCTCGAGCTTGCTCATCACGATCTGCCGGATCTCCGACTCGGACTTGCGGGTGTGCTCACGCAACGGAAAGGCGACATTGTCGTACAGATTCATCGACCCGAACAACGCACCGTCCTGGAACAACACCCCGAACAACTTGCGGATCTCGTAGAGCTCCTTCGAGGAGCACTGCAGGATGTCGGTGCCGTCGATCACGATCGAACCCTGCTCCGGACGCAGCAGACCGATCAGCGACTTGAGGAACACCGACTTACCGGTACCCGACGGACCGAGCAGCGCAGACACCTCACCCGCCGGCAGCGTCAATGTCACGTCCTGCCAGATACGCTGCGAGCCGAAGGACTTGGTCAGCCCCTCGACGGAAACCTCGACACCCACGATTACCTCCTGATGGACCCGACTGTCGTGTCGGATGAGCGTTCTGCTGTCTGTGATGAATGCGGTGTACTACCGCGTGGTCGGTCCGCGACGAAGCCGCCGGTACATCGCGTATGCGGTCAGGGCGCGTCGGTCGGCGGCACCGACCTCGACCTCCCACAGCGTGCGCGCCGCCGGGTGCAGCAGAGCGCGCACGACCCGGGCCGGAACCCCGCGCTGGACCCAGTCGCGAGGCCGCAGGATCTGGTCGCGGTAGCGGTCGCCGCTGGGGGTGCGCACCAGGAGCGAGGTGCAGGCGTCGTCGAAATAATCGGTGAACTCCGCCCAGTCCTGCGGCATCCGCCGATCCGAGATGCCGTAGCGCCGGTACCACGCACAGCAGTCCCGGTAGAGCGCTTCCTTCTCCGACTCCTCGAGTCGCCGGGCGAAGCCGTCGATCATCGCGACGAGTGTGTCGACGTAGGTGGCGTGCTGGAAGAAGAAGACATCCGGGTCGAGCGCGTGGTACCGACGACCGAGATCGTCCGTTCCCTTCACGTCCTCGTGCGCGAACCGGACGATCGGGTGGATGTGCCGATCGTCGTAGGCGGCACGGACGAGGACGGGCACGGTCCGGCGTTTGTGCAACCAGAGCCTGCGCGGCGTCCGCGAATGGTCCATGCCCGCCGCGATTGCCGGATGCAGCATCTGCAGTGCTACCGCCCGAGGCAGGGCGAGCAGGAAACGGCGGTCGTGCAGGTAGCGCCGCAACAGCCCATCCGGGTCGATGTCGGTGTCGGGAACCGTCATGTGCAGGTCAGATCAGATCGCGACCGGATCTGACGCGGCGACGTAGATCGGCGACGAGCGCTTCGCTTCCACCGTGTCGCAGGAAGCGCGGAATGAACCTGTTGACGAACGAGACGAACACGAACAGATGCTCGTAGCGTCGACGGTCGGCTTCGCTCCATTCCAGATCCAGACCCTCCCGGAAGATGGGGGGCAGGCTCCCGATGGTGAGGAAGCGCAACAGGTTCCGGAACATCAGACGCATCGGCCAGTTGATCATCTTCAGGTTCACCAGGTCCATCAGGTACGCCTTGGTGGTCTCGTCGAAGACGACCCGCTCGCACGCGATGTTCCAGTACCTGTCGAAGTCGGCCCGCGTCGCCGGCCACATGTCCTCGGTCACCTGCAGGGTCGTGCCGAGGGTGGATCCGGTGCGGTAGAACGCCTCGAGCTGCTCGTCGTCGAGCTTGCCGTGCAGCAACTGGTACATGTCCTCGATGCCGATGTACAGGCAGGCCGCCACCCACAGCTGCAGTTCGCGGTTGAACGCGTTGTACTTGACGGGGCTGTTCTCGTCGGAGCGCACGAACCGGTGGGCGCCGTTGACGGCCTCGCGGTAGGCCTTGCGGTCGTCGTCGTTGCCGAGGATTGCCACGGCGAGGTAGGTGGCGGTGGTGCGAGCGCGCTTCCACGGGTGTTTGACCAGCGAGCCGGACTCGACCTTGCTCTCCATGACGCCGTACGCAACTTCGGGCCAGCCGAGCTGCATGATGACGTTCGCGGCCGCACCGGCGAAGGACCAGAAGTCGACGGCGTCGGAGACCTTGTGCTGCTTGCGACTCCACCGGTTGGGTCCGCTCGTGATGGTGATGCGGGTCCGGCGCGAGTTCAGTACCGGTTCCCGGTCCAGGTCGTCGAGATAGGGAGTGGGCATCGCGTGTCTCCTCGTGGTGTGGGTCAGAGTGTTTCGACGTTGTCGACGAGCCAACGGTCATCCGCGCGAACCAGGGAGAAGACCATGCGGAAGCGCGAGGTGCCCCCGTCGGGCGTCGAGACGTTCGTCGCGTTCTGGTCGGCGAACACGAGCACCGTGGCGGTGTCGCCGTCGGTGTGCTCGGCGGCCGCGCGCAGCGCCTGCGCTTCGGCACTCCCCTGCCCCTCGGTGACGAGTTCGCGCAGCGCGTCGACCATCGATCCGTAGCGCTCGGCGAAGGCCGGCGTGGACATCTCCGCGATCCGCTCGCGGTTGGCGTCGAGGTTCTGGTAGTCGAAGGTCGACATCACCACGGCGTACTCGCGTGCCAGTGCCACGGCGTCCTGCGCGGCCTGTTCGTCGGTGCGCTGCTCTACGAGGACCACGACGAGTGTGGCCAGCGCCGCGACCAGGGTGGCGATCGAGACGATCAGCGCGACCGCCAACGCTCGGGATTTCGACGAGCGTTGTTCACGGGTTGCCGGTTCCGCGACCGGGGCCTCGCCGAGGATTGCCGTGCCGGCGTCATCGTGTGCCATCGGTATTGCCTTCCAGCAGACTCTTCCAGAAGTAGAGAAGTTCGGTGCCGCTCGGGATGAGGATGGGATCGGCGACGACCGGCGGTCCGATCACCGTTCCCGGGGTGGAGCCCCCGAGTCCTAGGTCGCTGGGTCGGGGTGCGTTGCGGGAACCGCGCTGCTCGAGGTCCTGGCCCGGCGGGCAGTAATAGGAGAGGTTCGGTTCGATCGGGGACGTGTCGCCGAGAGCGCGGCGAGGGTTGTCGTAGTAGCAGGCCGGCCCCTGCGTGGCGATCAGGGCGAAGTCCGCGCGGTCGCCGTGCACGATCGATTCGAGCGCCGCCAGGCCGCGAGGAATCGCGACCAGGCCGGTGCGCAGCGCAGCGGACCGATCGGAGATCACCGGGCCGACGGCGCCGAGATTGGCAAGCACCGCGGAGAACGACTCCTGGTTCGCGGCGAGGGTCTCGTCGGCGCGGCGCATCGCGTCGGGGCCGGTGGCCATCATCGAGGCGATGCGATCCTCGTTGGCCTGCAGGGATTCGGCAACGGTCCGCGCCGACGCCATCCCGTCGACGAATTCGGTGGAGTTCTCGGCCATGGTGCCCGTCAGTCCGGCCGCGCGGTCGAGCAGTTCTGCGACGGCGGGTGCATCCTCGGCGAGCTGCGCGGAGATCCGGTCGGCGTCGGTGACGAGACGGGCCAGGTCGGGTCCGAGTCCTTCGAAGGCGCTGCCGAGTTCATGACCGACCGTCGAGATCACTGCGGGGTCGATGGTTTCGAGGAGATCGGCGGTGTGGGCGAGTGTTTCGGAGATCTGGGTGGGCTGTTCGTCGGCGGGCATCGCGATCTCGTCGCCGTCGGCGAGATAGGGGCCGTGGTCGACACGCGGGAAGATGTCGACGTTGAGCATGCCCGCCATGGTGCCCTGGGTGATCTTGGCGTAGGAGTCGGCGGGGATGCGAGTCTCGCCGTCGAGCGCGAAGTCGATGCGCGCCCGGCGGGTGTCGGGATCGATTCCGATACCGGTGACCATGCCCGCTTGGACACCGCGATAGGTCACGACCGTGCCCTCACCGACACCGAGGGCGTTGTCGACCGTGGCGTGGATGTTGATGCGGTCGCCGACGCCGGTGGGTCCGACGATGTAGTAGATGCCGTAGGGCACGACGGTGAGGGCCGTGATGACGAACAGGACCAACTGGACGACAACGATCTTCTTCATCGCTCTCCTCCGAGCAGTTCTTCCAGCGAGGGCGGCGCCGAGGCTTCGTCGACTTCGGTGAAGTCACCGGTGAAATAGCCGCCGGTGAAGATCGTGTCGAGACTCTCGGGGATCTCCAGGGCACCGTCGAACACCAGGTAGTCGCCGCGGACGGAGCTGTCGAAGGCAGCCATGAACGCGTTCATGTTGGCGAGGGTGGTGCCGATGCGGTCGTTGAAGGATGCGAGCGTGGCAGTGATCGTGTCGGCGTCGCGCAACAGTCCGCCCGCCCCGTCCGGGATGGCGGCGGTCAACTCGTTGACGTTCGCCGCCAAGCGGGTAGTGGCGTCGAGCAACGATGTCATGCTCTCGCGCTGGGCCACCAGCACGTCGACGGCGCCGGCGGTCTCGACGAGATAGCGGTCGAACATCTCCTCCTCCTCGACCATCCGGCGGGTGACGTCGGCGGCGAGCGTCATCGCCTGGTCGAAGGCGGTTTGTTCGTCGATCGCGCGGGTCATCATCTCGGTGGCGGTGTCGGCGAGGGACCGGACACTCTCGGATCGGCCGGTGAACGCGACGTTGAGCTCGCGCACGACCGTTTCGAGTTGGGTCAGGCCGCTGCCGCTGACGACGTTGCCGAGCGCGGCGAGCATGGTCTCGACCCGGGGGCCGAGTTCGACCTTCTGCTCGGATACGACGTCCCCGTCGGCGAGCAGCGTCGAACTCGGGTTCGGTGGCGGGACGAGCCGCAGGTACGGGCTGCCGAGCGCGGACGGGATCTCGACGGAGACGAGGACATCGGAGGGGACCTCGAGGTCCTGCTCGAGGGAGACCCGCACGTCGGCGCCCCCTCGGGCGGTGTCGAGTCCGGCGACGCGGCCGACGATCTGCTGGCCGTAGCGCACGTCGGCGCCGAGGACCAGGCCATCGGCGGACGGCAGTTGCACGGTGACCTCGAAGTCGCCACCACCGATGGAGCGTCCGACGGGCAGATCCTGGATGCCGTAGCCGCAGGCGGACATCACTGTCGCGCAGGTGAGAGCGGCACCCACGAGCGCCAGACCCCGCGTCACGGACCGGCGCGGTGACGCTGCAGAAGCTGTGCTCACGGGTTGCCTCCTGGTTGTCCACCGGTGATAGCGCTGACGATGCCGAGCGGATCCGAGGCGCTGATCGGAAAGGAGATCGGATTGGTGAAGCCGGCTCCCGTGCACAACGGGAGCGGGTGCTCCGCACACAACGGAGCCGCGACCGCAAACTGCGTCAGCGCGGTCGAGATGTTCAGACGGATGCGACCGCGGCCGTCCGGGCCGATGGTGTTGGTCAGGTTCTCCATCATCAGTGGGACGAGGTCCATGAACTCGGCCAGGCCCTGCGGGTTCTCGCCGAGGGTGCCTCCGATGACCTGCAGATTGTCGGAGATCGCACCGAAGCTCTCCTGGTGCTGTGCGACGAAGGTGTCGACCTCGTCGAACACGACCTGCAGTTGCTGCAAGGGCTCGGTGACGTCGAGATCGCTCTCCTCCCAGACCGCAGCGAGCGTACTGAGATCGGTGACCATGCTGTCGAGACCCACCGACCGTTCGTCGAGGGCGCGCAGCAGTGCCGACAGGTTCTCGACGAGCAATGCGAAGTCCTCGCTGGATGCCCCGACGACGCCCGTGGCCGCAGCGAGATCGGCGATGGCGTCGTGGAAGGCCGCGCCCCGCCCCTCCCACACCTCGGCTCCGCTGGTGAGGACGGCGCCGAGGTCGGCGTTGTCCGGTCCCATCGTCTCGATGATCGTGGACAGGC
The DNA here is from genome assembly GCF_013602415.1 of Rhodococcus sp. B50. NCBI lineage: Bacteria > Bacillati > Actinomycetota > Actinomycetes > Mycobacteriales > Nocardiaceae > Rhodococcus > Rhodococcus sp. B50. The sequence continues at coordinate 1,154,174 of NZ_WPAG02000002.1, forward strand.
TGTCGAGCATATTGTCGATGTCGATCGGCGAGTGGCTGCGGTCCTTCGGGATCACCCCGCCGTCGGAAAAGCTCGGGCCACCGTCGTAGGCGGGGCCGAGTTCGACGTAGCGTTCGCTGATGATGGCGGGGCTCATCACGTAGGCGGAGACGTCCTCGGGCAGTGTCACCTCGTCCGGAACGGTCATCGTCACCCGCACCGAGGTGCCCTGCGGCTCGATATCGGTGACGGTGCCGACCTTCACGCCGAGCACCGCGACGGTACTGCCCACGTAGATGCCGTTGACGTATTCGAAGTCGGCGTGGACGGTGTGGCTGCGATCGGTGCGGCCGAAGACGTACCAAGCGGGCAGTGCGATCAGGAGCAGTACGACCAGCGTCGCTGCGACGATCTTCTTCCGTCGCGTACTCCCGGTCGGTGTCGAGGTCACCGGCATTCCTGCATCACTCCGATCGCGCAGAGAAGATTGTCGGGAAGGACCGTGGCCGGGGTGACGACGTCCGCCCAGGAGCCGTTGCCGGTGGCGTCGGTGACGGTTCGCAGGGCCGGCGGCAGGCGGTCCATGAGCAAGCCGATCTGGTCGGCGTTGTGCTGGAGGGTCCCGGAGACCTCCACCAGGTTGGTGACGAGCCGGTCGGCGTCCGCGCGGTTGGCGGTGAGCGTCTCCGACAGGCTCGCGATGACGACTCGCAGATTCTCGACGAGGCGGGTGAGCGTGTCCTTGCGGACGACGAGGGTCTGTACGAGGGTGCGGGCGTCGACCGCGTTCTGCACCAGGGTGTCCTGCTGGTCGACCGCCATCTCCGACAGTTTCCGGGCGGTGTCGAGGAGCTGGTCGAACTGCTCACCGTGCCGCGAGAACGCCGTCGAGGCGGCGCTGATCCCGGTGAGGGCACGGTCGAGCTCGTCGCTCTCCCGGGGCATCACCTGCGACAGGGTGCTCATCATCTCGGTCATCGCGACAAGGTCGAGGTCCTCGGCGACCGTGTCGGCTCCGGCCCCGATCTCGTCGAGCGAGTAGGGAACGGTGGTGCGGGCCAGCGGGATCCGGTTCGATCCGTCGTCGACGCCGGCGGGCCGGAGGTCGAGATACCGCTTGCCGAGAACGGTTTCGAGCCGGACCGACGCCGTGGAGGTGTTTCCGACGGCGCGCTGCTTGTCGAGGCGGAACTCGACATCGACGTGTGTGCCGGCGAGACGGATGCCTTCCACGCGCCCGGCCGGCACACCCGCGACATAGACGGGGTCGCCGGTGGCGAGTCCGGCGGCGTTGGCGAACTCGGCGGAATACGGCTCGGTGCGCACCTGATACCACACCCGCGGAAGTCCCACGGCGGCACCGAGTCCGACGACGAGGACGAAGATCCCGATGGTGCCGAGCACGAGCGGCATATGGGTGGTGTTCTGCCGTCGGCCACCGCCGAACAGGAATTCGAGGGCACCGACGAAGATGTCGATGAGCTTGACGAGGAACATCATCGGGTGATCGCGCCTCCTCCGGCAACCGAGGCTGCGTTGCCCTCGAGGACGTGGACGAGATCGTCGATGTAGGTGATGCCCACCGCGACGAGCGAGACACCGGCGACGGCCACCACGACGACGACAGTCCAGGCCGCGACCTGGGGCACGCGACCGATGCCGCCACCGAGCGCGGTGACGAAACGTACGAGCAGATCGATGATTCGGGTGAGGGTCATCATGAGCACACCGGCGAATGGGTCGGGCCGAAGATGTTCACTTCCGCGTCGCCTGCTTTCAGGGTGAAATTGCAGAGATAGAGACTGATGAAGCTGCCGTACTGCCCCGTGTGGTTGATGTTGTCGGCGAAGGCGGGCAGGCCGGCCAGCATGCGCTCGAACTCGGGTGTCGATGCGATCCACTGGTCGGTGACGGCGCCGAACTGCTGGAGGCTGCGGGTAAAGGCGCCCTGAGAGTCGGCGATGGTGTCCGCCAGTGCGGACACGCTCTGCGCACCGGTGTCGAGGAAGGAGGCGAGTTGTCGGCCGTCCCCTACCACCGACGCGCTCAGCGCGGCCAGCCCGTCGGTGAGGTCGCGCAGTTCCTCGTGCCGGTTGTCGAGTGAACCGAGGATGCGGTTCATGTTGGTGGTGACCTCTCCGAGGATGTGTTCGCGGTCGCCGAGCTGCGTCGACAGCACCGCCACCCGGTCGAGGAATCGGGCGACCGCGTCGCCGCGGCCGTTGAAGGTGTCGACCACGTTCCGGGCGAGGACGTTCACCTCCTGCGGAGGCAACGACTCGAACAGGGGCCGGAAGCCGTTCATCAGCGCGGTGAGGTCGATGGGCGGGGTGGTCTGCGAAACGGGCACCACGCTTCCCGGTTCGAGCACCTCGGTGCCGTCGGATCCGGCGGGGACCCCCGCCTCGGGCAGCGTCAGGGCCACATAGCGGGCGCCGAGCATGTCGCCGTACCGGACGGACGCCTCGACGTCCTTCGGGAGGGTGCGGCCGCGTTCGACCTCGACGGTGACGCGGGCGAGCGCGCGACCGTCGTCGGTGTCGGCGACGTCGACCGCGTCGACCCGGCCCACCCGCACCCCGGACAAGGTCACGGGATTTCCGGGGTTGAGCCCTTCTACATCGGTGAACTCGAGGACATAGTTGTCGCTCGCACCCCGCACCGGCACGGCCAGCGCGTTGTAGACGAGGGCGCCGCAGACGACGCCGATGGTGCAGTAGCCGACCAGGGTCGAGACCTGAAGTCGTGTCAGTTTCACGGAATCCGTACCTCGCTTCCGCGGAAGAGGGGGGCGAGCAGCGCCGTGACCGCGGCGTGTGGGCCGGTCGGTTCCGCCCTGTCCTGTTCGGCCGGCGCCGCGGCGGGCTCACCGCGTAGCTGCTGTTCCAGAAGTTGCAGGGGACCGGCCTCGGCGGCCGCGTCGATCACCGGCTTCGCGGCACTGTAGGTGCCGTTACCAGGGCTGTTGCAGTTCGCGCCGGTGAGGGACCCGTAGCTCGGGCAATCCACGGCGGTGTAGGGCAGTGGGCCGGCGAAGGTCGGGACGGCGGTGATGTCGAACCGGCCGCTGCCGAAGACCCGGGCACCCGCGGCGCCGAAGGTCTCCGCGTTCGCGAGGGTGGCGTAGAGGCCGTCCGGGTTGGTGCCGGTGGTCGCGAGGATCGTGCCGAGCGAGTCGGTGACCGTGATCATCGTGTCCAGTCGGGGGCCGGCGAATCCGTCGACGGAGGCAGCGAGCAGGGTGGCCGCACCCATCGAGTCGGCCAGGTCGTCGCGGTGTTCGACGATGGCCCGGGAGACTTCGGTCGCGGCGGAGAGCACGCCCATCATGTCCGGGGTCGCGGACTGGAGGGATTCCATGACCGTGACGAAGTGCGGTGTCACGTCGATGAGCCCGTTGAGCGACGGAGTGAGCTGGTCGGTGGTCGCGGCGAGCCGGTCGATGGTGCGTCCGATCGTCTCGCCGTTGCCGTCCAGGGCGCGCCCGAGCGCGTCGAGAGCCTTGGCCATCTCCTGCGGCTGCATCTGTTCGAGCACACTCGCCATCCGGGTGAACACGTCGTACATCGCGACGGCCTCGGGCCCGGTGTCGACGGCGATCCTGTCGATGTCGGCGAGAGCCGCCGCTTCGGTGGTCGCGGCGCCGCCCTGGGCCGCACCGCCATCGGCCGGATCGGTGGTGACCAACTCGACGTAGATGTCGCCGAAGAAGGTGCGGGGCACCACGCGGGCCAGGACGTCGGACGGGATCGTGCGGGAGACCTCGACGTCGATCGCCAGTCGCACCCGCGATTCGGTGGCGCCGGCCTCCATCGAGGCGATGCGGCCGACGTCGACACCGAGATACCGGACAGGCGCTCCGGCGTTGACCAGACCCACGGCGGAGGGCACCTCGACGAAGATGTCGTCGGTCCGGTCGAAGGTGCCGGTGCCACGCAGCACCATCGTCGCCGCGACCCCGATACCGACGGCGAAGGCCAGGGCACCGCGAACCAGATAGTTCAGTCGCTCACGTGAACTGGGACGATCCACGAATCACACCCCCATACCAGGAATTTCGGGAACCAGTCCCCACAGCGCGAAGGTCAGGAGCACGTCGAGCACACCGATGGACAGGATCGCCGTGCGCAGCGCCCGCCCCGCAGCGGCACCCACGCCGGCGGGTCCGCCCGAGGCGTAATAGCCGTAAGCGCAGTGCACCAGGCTGACGACCATCGCGAAGACCATGGCCTTGATTCCGGAGTACAGCAGGTCCTGCGGGGTGAGCACGAGGTGGAAGAAATAGTCGTAGGTACCGGCGGATGCACCGTTGAACACCACCACGACCAGTCGGGTGGACAGGTAGCTGGCCAGTAGGCCGATCATGTAGATCGGGATCACGCAGACCATCGCGGCGATGGTGCGGGTGGCGGACAGGAACGGGATCGACTTGATGGCCATCGAGTCGAGGGCATCGATCTCGTCGGAGATGCGCATCGCCCCGATCTGGGCGGTGAAGCCGACGCCCACCTTCGCCGACAGCGCGATGGCGACGACGACCGGTGCCAGTTCGCGGGTGTTGGCCACCGCGGAGAGCATGCCCGACATCGTGGTCATCCCGACGAGTTCGAGTCCGCGCTGGGTCTCGACGCCGAGCATCATGGCCGCGGCGAGCGACATCGCGAAGACGATGCCGATCGTGCCGCCGCCGGAGAGCAGCGACTGCGTGCCGAAGCTGACCTCACTGATCTGCGCGACAACGTGCTTGCGGAATCTGGTGAGCGCGTAGGGAATCGACGCCAGGGTGCGGCAGTAGAAGGTGACGTGCATTCCGAGTGTGGCAAGGTTGTCGCCGGTCTGCCGGATCGGTTGTGCGAGCCGTGTGGCCTGCAGACGGACATCGGTGCTCATCGGAACTCACCCACTGCCGGGACGATCACCGTGTACAGCGCCGACAGTGCGGTGTTGACGATGAACACGAGCGCGAAGGCGATGACGACGGCTTCGTTCACCGCGTCGGCCACGCCCCGCGGCCCACCCTTGGTGTGCAGACCTTTGAACGTCGCGACCAGGGCGGCGAGCAACCCGAAGACCGCGGATTTCACGAGGGCCATGACGAAGTCGGCTGGACGGCCGTATTCGGCGAAGGTCGCCATGAATGTGCCGGCAGGCAGATGTTGCACGTAGATGTGATAGAGCCAGCACGCGGCGACACCACCGACGGTGACCATCGAGCACAGCGCCAACGACACGACGACGGCACCGACCAACCGCGGAGCGACGAGACGCTCGAGGATGTCGAGACCCATCACCTCCATGGCGTCGATCTCCTCGCGGATCTTGCGTGAGCCGAGGTCGGTACAGATCGCCGAGCCGGCCACACCGGCGAGCATGAGCGCACAGACCAGGGCCGAGGCCTGGCCGACGATGATGAACGCGACGACGGCGCCCGAGTAACCACCCGCACCGATCCGGCCGGCGAGTTCGCCGACGGACACCGCGATGAACACTCCCACCGGGACCATCAGCAGCAGGGACGGCCCGGTGCACACCCTTCCGATGAAGAGTGTCTGAGTGACCGTCTCGTGCAACGAAAGTCGCCTCCGGAGCACCGCGGCCGCGAGGACCACCAGCGATTGGACGGCGAAGCCGATGAGATAGCCACCTTCCGTCGCGACGTCCTTGACGGGGCCACGCGAGTTCGGCAACTCGTAGGTCATCTACCGGATCCCTTCATCGATCCCCCATGGATGTCGGCGCCGGAGAACCGCCCGTCGGCGCCGAGTGGAACTGTCCGGCCGGTGGCGGAGCGCGGCACGGTCCGAGCGCGTGAAGTGTGCCACACCCAGCCCGTCCCGGACAAGAGCTAAGTGAACAACCATTCCGACGCTCAGGTCATGCACACGTCGGAGAAGATGAGGACCGGCCAGCACACGATCGATCCGAGGAACGAGATCACCAGATCCACTCCGTCCATGGCGCCGAGGTGCGAGGTGTGGGTGAGGGTCCAGATCACCCCCACCAGGCCGTATGGGATGGCAACGAGGATGACGAGGCCGATGAACTCGGCGACGGTCATCTCGTAGGACAGGATCGTGCGGGCGATGGCAAGCATGGCGGAGCCCTCCTCGACGGATGGAAGAAAGAGCGGAGAACACGGTCCCGGTCCGGACCGGATCAGGATCGATCGAACCGGCCCGCAGGCACGACCGCCGGGGAGGTTATCAGGAACGTCCGATATTTGTGAACGTTGATTCCGAGCCTTCCGAAGTCTCGGGCCGGCCCGGGTCGATATCTTTCCCCGGCCACCGATCGCGGTGGGAGGCGGGCCGCTCGGATGGATCGGTACCGCGCCGATGTGTACTCTTCTCGCAGAACGGGTCGAGAATCCCCGCCGGAGTGACACCGATCCTCCGCGAACGACATCCAGAGTCAGTGAGGCGAACACGCGTGGTCGGCAAGACGTCCCCGGAACCCGGACGACGAACCCGCCCGAAGGATCGTCGTGCACGGATCGCTGCCGTCGCAGCCGTCGCCTTCGCCGAGCGCGGCTACCACGGCGTCAGTGTCGAGGACATCGCCACCGAGGTCGGTGTAACGAAATCCGCGTTGTACCGGCACTTTCCGGGGAAGTATGCACTGTTCCTGAACTCGGCGCTCATGTTGATCGAATCCCTCGAAGGCGCGCTCGACTCCGTGCCCGACGATCCCGCGTGCGATCCACGCGAGACCCTCCGCGCCCAGGTGTCCGCGATCGTCGCGGTGACCGTCGAGCAGCGTCGCTCGGCCGGGATCTACCGATGGGAACGCCGATATCTCCGGAAGGAGGACCGGCCCGCCATCCGGGAACGGTCCTGGGCGGTCAATGCCCGCATCCGTCGCACACTGCAGCGGAACCGGCCGGATCTGCCCGACGACGACGCGTTCGTGCTCGTCGCGGCGATGCTCAGTACCATCGGCAGTATCACCGTGCACAATCTGACGCTGCCCCCGCGGTACATGGAGCAACTGCTGCTCGATGCGTGCACCGCGCTCGCCGAGACACGGTTCTCCCATGCTCCCGCCCCGCCGAGGCCTGCCGTCGGCACGGATCGTCGCGGGCAGGACAACATGCGGGAGAACCTGCTGCGCTCGGCGATCGTGTTGTTCCACCAACGGGGCTACAACGAGGTCGCGGTCGAGGATATCGCTGCCACGGTCGGCCTTCCCGCCTCCGGGATCTACCGTTATTTCGTGTCGAAGGCCGACATCCTTGCTGCGGCCTTCCACCGAGCCGCCGATCGACTCGAGACAGCCGTGGCTGCCGGGACGGCCACGACGTCCGATCCGGAGGATGCGCTGCGGTCACTGGTCTCGATCTACGTCGACCTGTCGTTCTCCCAACGGGAACTGATGTCGGTGTACTTCGCCGAGCTCGTCAACGTCCCCGAGGCGTCCCGCGCCGATCTTCGACTGCGCCAGCGCGCCAATGTGGAGCAGTGGTCGTCCCACCTGCAGGCGATCTGCGAGGACCTGTCCGCGGCGGATGCCCGTTTCCTCATGTACGCGGCGATCAACCTGGTGCCGGACCTCGGGGTCCTGCTGGGCACGTCCGCGGCGCAACAGCAGGTGGAGAACATCCACCGGTGCATGCTCGCAGTGTTGCTGAGCCGCTCCGCTCGTGGAGTCGACCACGATGAGGACACCCCGTACACGCCGCCGCTGGGATCCACACACTGAGCGGCGCCGCTCGGTGCCCATGAGCGGCCGATCTCGGTGCACATGAGTGCATACCGCAGTTTCAGTCGAAATACACCTGTCCCAACCTGATCGAAGTCGCCCCATTGTTTTTTGCACTTTGTTGCACATAGGCTGGTGTCGGATGACCGCGCAGAGACAAGAAGGAGCCACATCATGACGCTGCCACCGATCCTGTCCGGCCCACTGAGCGTGCCCCTGGTCGCTTCCCCGATGTTCATCGCATCGGGGCCGGAACTGGTGTCCGCCCAATGCCAGGCCGGTGTCATCGGATCGTTCCCGGCACTCAACGCCCGCCCCCAGTCGACGCTCGCCGACTGGCTGCAGCAGATCACCGAGAGCAACGCCGACTACGCCACACGCCATCCCGAGCAGTACGTCGCGCCGTTCGCCGTCAACCAGATCGTGCACCGCTCCAACGAGCGGCTCGAGCAAGACCTCGAGGTCATCGTCGAGCACCGGGTGCCGATCGTGATCACCTCCTTGGGGGCGCGGGAGGAGGTCAACGAGGCCGTGCATTCCTACGGCGGCATCGTTCTCCACGACGTGATCTCCAACGAGTTCGCCCGGAAGGCGATCGACAAGGGCGCGGACGGAATCGTCGCCGTCGCCGCGGGAGCAGGAGGACACGCCGGTGTGCAGTCGCCGTTCGCGTTGCTCCAGGAAATCCGCCGGTGGTTCGACGGCCCCCTGCTGCTGTCGGGATCCATCGCGCACGGCCGCTCCATCCTCGCCGCGCAGGCAGCCGGCGCCGACCTCGCGTACGCAGGCACGGCGTTCCTCGCGACCGGAGAAGCCCGCAACCCCGATGCCTACAAGCACATGATTGTCGACAGCACCGCCAAGGACATCGTCTACAGCAACCTGTTCACCGGCGTGCACGGTAACTACCTGCGAGGAAGCATCGCCGCCGCCGGCCTCGACCCCGACAACCTCCCCGAGTCGGATCCTTCCGCGATGAACTTCGGCTCCGGTGGCAGCACCGACGCCAAGGCCTGGCGCGACATCTGGGGAGCAGGTCAGGGCATCGGTGCGATCGAGTCCGTCGTCGACGTCCGCGAGCTCGTCCAGCGGCTCCGGGACGAATACGAGCAGGCCTGGACCTCGCTCGAACGTCGTCGGGTCGTCGCGATCGACGCCGGATAGCGTGGCCTAGGCTGGCCCGATGTCACTCAGGTTCGCCATCCTCACCGCGCTGGTCGAGCGCGACAGCACCGGACTGGAACTGGCGCGGCGCTTCGACCGGTCGATCGGTTACTTCTGGCCGGCGACCCACCAGCAGATCTACCGCGAACTCGACCGGATGCGGGCGGGCGACCTGATCCGCGAGGTCCCGACGGACGGCAAACCCGGCCGAGGCCAGCCCCGGCGGTTCACCATCACAGCCGACGGGCGCCGGCTGCTGCGCGGCTGGATCTCCGAGAGCGAGGATCCGGACGTGGTGCGGTCCAGTGTCTCCGTCCGCCTGCGCGCGGCCGCGGCGCTGGACGATCCCGACTCCGCACGTCCGGCGCTGGAACATCAACGCGTGTATCGGACGGCGTTGCTCGAGCAGTATCGGGCCATCGAGCAACGCGACTTCGCCGAGGCCCGGGGCGATGCGCGGAGCACCCTGCAGCACCTCGTGCTCCGGCTCGGCATCGTCCTGGAAGAGACGTGGTTGACCTGGCTGGACGACACGCTCGACACGATCGACCGGCTCGATACGACACCGGATACTTCCGACGACCGGAGCGGAACGCTGTCGCAGGCCGAGCACGATCACACGTCGGTGCCCGACCCGATCCACGGGTCGTGAGGCTGTCCGAGCTCCTCGCATGGCGGTTCAGTCCTGCGGATCGAGCATCGCCGCTGCTGTTGCGAGGTCGGGTTCCTCTCCGGTGCTCAATGCGAAGAGGGCGTACCCGATGGGAGCAGCCTCCCACAGGTACTTCGCCTGGGCCGCCATCCCGTCGTGGACGCGTCCGCCCGCTGCTCCGTAAGCCGCGAGGGTGACCCGGAGCATGTCCTCCCCCGCAGCCCCGTACTGGCTCGCAAGGTCGCGCGCGGGATCGTCCACGCGTGCCGTGGTCCAATCCAGAACACCCGTGACGACACCGTCCTCGTCGAGCAGGACATGCGCGGGATAGATCTCACCGTGTGTCATGACCGTGTAGTCGGGCCAGCAACTGTCGTCGTCGAGCCAGACCTTCCATGCGTCGCCGAGAGTAGACGCGACGGTGAAAGCGTCACACACCCGCGCGATGTCGTCCTGCCATGCCTGGCGTGCCCGGTCGGGGGTGCGCACTTCGACTCCGGCCGCACCTGCGCGTTCCGCGTCGATCGAGTGCAGACGTGCCAGCAGCCGTCCCAGCCGCTCGGCGTAGCCGGGGTCGGCGGGGTCCATGTGCCAGACGGGTTCAGCGGCGTCGTTCAGGGTGAGTCCCGGCGCGCCGGGCAGAGCGCGGTAGGCGATGAGATCAGAAGTGTGGATCTCCCAGCGGGGCACCGCGATGCCGTCCTCGGCGAGGACGGGCCCGACCAGATCGAGGATCCGCAATTCGTCGGCCGTTGTCGCCGCGACGTCGGGTCGGCGCGGGATGCGCAGGACCCACTGTTGCCCGGTGTCGTCGGGGGCGATGACGACGCGGTAATCAAGTCCGGCTTCGTTCACCGTCACGCCGTCCGCCGAGAGGTGCAGGTCGTGCCGGGTGGCGAGCGAGAGGGCGTCGGTGACGTCGAAGAGGCTCATGCGGTTCACGCTCTCATCGCCGCACCGCTGTGGTCCACCGATTTCCTCGGGCCCCGTGAACACTCACTGCCGTTACAGGCGGGAACAGGTCGGCTCCACACGCGTGTCCTGACCCGGAATCGCCGGCCGCTCGTGGCAATGTCCACAGAATGCATCCGTACGACCAGGGGTTCGAACCTCCGCAAGCGTGCTCGGAGTGGTGCCGGGCGCGCTCGTTCGACCTGCAGGTGCTCGACGAGGGCGTCACCGTCGACCTGAAGTGGTGGAACAGTCATCTCGAGCGTGCCGGGCACGAGATCCACCTCCGCGGACGGAATCTCGACGGACGGATCATCGATGACGGTGACGCGATCATCCAACGCAACGACCTTCGCCTCGACAGTGAACTGATCGAGGCCGACCACGCCGGACTCGGTCTGCTGTTCCTGTGTGCGGCCTGGCGAAGTGCACACCCGAGGCGACGCGGGGCCCGACGTTTCCCCGATGTCCGAGACGTACATGCCCCGAAGGACCGGGACAGGTTCGCCAAGATCAAAGGAGTCCTCGACTACTGCGCGAAGACCAAGTCACTGCCCGACACTGCTCGGCAGACCTGGTCCGGATGGCCGGACACCCCCGGGGTCGGCGTGCCACTGCTGGCGACCTACCTGTGGGCGGTCGAGGTCCGGACCGAGGCGGGGCCGGCGCAACTTCTCGATCAGCACGCGGTGTCGACGCTCATTCACGAAGGGTGGCTCGAGGATCCGTCGGTCGCCGATTTCACCCTGCGGCGCTACCACCGGTACGTCGAACTCCTCAACATGTGGGCGTCGTTGATCACCACGCGTCCGGAGATGGTGGAGATGTGGCTCGTCGACCGCTGGCACGCCCGTATCTGTGAAGCCCGGGACGGGTCGCACGCGACTCCGCGATTGTTCTGACACCGCTCGGGTTGTCGACGCGAGGGCGCCCGAATCGGCAACGCCACGACTCCGGGGAGCACCCCACCTCGACTTCGTGCCATCGACATGTTGGTCGCGCCGCCGGGAAGGCGTCATGATGGAGGAGTGACGCCCGCGTCGCCCGGAGCCTACTTGCTCCTCGCCCGGATCCGTACTCGGGATCCGGAATCGCTGTGCGCCAGTTCTGTTCACGCAATCACCGCACGCCCTTCCATCGCGGATCCGCGCAGGAGTGACCGTACGGCACGAGGAGCAGCACCATGACATCGATCGAACCTTCCCGCGGTGGGGGTGGCGGCACGATGGCGCGGCCGAACTCGTCCGGCCTGGCAGACGTCATCGACACCATTCTGGACAAAGGCCTCGTGATCGACGCGTTCGTGCGGGTGTCGCTCGTCGGAATCGAGATCGTGACCATCGATGCCCGCATCGTGGTCGCCAGCGTGGACACCTACCTTCGGTTCGCGCAGGCCGTCGACAGACTGGAGATCTCGCAGACCCAGCCGAAAGGTGTGCCCGAGATCGTCGGTGGTATCGGCGGGAAGGCCGTGGAGAGCGCCGCCAAGCACAAGACCCACAGCGCCCTGGACTCCGCTGCCGAGAAGGTGCTCGGGTTCCTCGACGACGTGTCGGAGAAGCGCCAGGAAACTCCGCGGAACAAACGGTAGCAGCGGTAGCGGATCGATTCCGTTTTCTGCCGGCGAAGGGAGCCATGGGCAGGACCCGGCGCGCGTGACCCGCCTGTGGTGCAGGTGGGACTTCAGGCGCCACCGAACTGTCCGACGAGCGGCCTGCCGGTCATGAGCTGAGGAACCACGCGTCGTCGCTCTATGCTCGGACGATGTTCCTTCTCTTCGGTTTCGGCACCAAGCGACAGAACCTCGGTCAAGGGCAGAACCGGACGTGCCCTCGCTGCCACAACACCACGCAGTGGGCCCGAATGCGGGAGTTCAAGCAGTTCACGTTGTTCTTCGTCCCGGTTGCACGCTGGAGCCGGCGGCAGCTGGAGCAGTGCGGGATCTGCGGTACGGCCGTGGAGATCTGAGGGCGGTCAGTCGGGATCGGCGAAGGCGGGGGGCCGCTCGGCCATGCGCGCGGTGACGGCCTCGATCTGATTGGGCGATCCCATCAGCTCGACCTGCAGTGTGCTTTCGAGCAACAGCGCGGACTCCGCATCGGAGCCGGTCCACGTCTCTTCGTACAGGCGTTTGGCCGCCTGTACGGCGTGCGGCGACTTGCCGGCGATTTCGTGGGCCAGCTCCTGCGCCGCGGCCAGCGGATCGTCGGAGACATGGGTGACGAGACCGAGGGCGTCGGCCTCGGTGCCGGAAACGATGCGTCCGGTGAAGGTGAGTTCCTTCGCGACGTCCAGGCCGACGAGCCGCGGCAGGCTCTGGGTTATCCCCATATCGGGGACGAGGCCCCACTTCACTTCCATGATCGACAGTCGTGCGTCGGGCGTCGCGAAGCGGATGTCGGCGCCGAGGGCGATCTGCAGGCCGCCGCCGAAGCAATTGCCGGTGATCGCGGCGATCACCGGAGCGGGAACCCTGGACCAGCCGTAGGCCACGCGTTGGCCGTGGCCGGCGATCCGACCGCCCTCCCGTGCAAGAAGGTCTCGCGGGACGATGCCGTTCCTGTCGCCGAGACCGGTGATGTCGAGTCCGGAGCAGAAACTCTTGCCCGCCCCGTGGAGCACCACGGCGCGTACCGTGCGGTCGGTCGCGAGCTGCTCGGTGGCGTCGACGATCGCATCGAACATCGCCGGATCGAGCGCGTTGTGCTTCTCGGCGCGGTTCAAGGTCACGGTTGCGACACCGAACTCGTCGATCTCGATCTGCACTCTCTGCTCGCTCATCCGCCCGAACCTCCTCGAGTTTCCATGGGGACCGGGACGTACAGACACTTCTGCCCGCGATCGCGAAGCCGACTGTACAGCAAGGACTTCGCCGCCGGCGGTGAACATCCGACGGGTTGCGACGAACGCCCTCGGTCACCCTTCGGGGACTCGCCGCCACACCGGCGCCGCCCGCCTCCGGCGTGCAGACCGTGACCGAACCGTTATAGTCGGCATCATGACTACAGTTCTCGGTGTCTCGGTCGGTGCCAGCGCGGTGCGCTTTGCGCGCCGTGACACCGGGAGCCTCGACAGCCCCGTCTTCCGATCCCGCTCGATGCCCGCCCTGCTCGACCGGCCGGCCGAGATGGCCGCGGAGTCCATCGAAACGATGATCGCAGAGACCGACGAGATCGAGCAGGTGCGTGCCATCGGCGTCGCGTACCAGAACGAGACGCAGGCCGATTTCGTCCAGGGTGCGATGAGCCGCCTGGACATCGACAACTTCCGACTCGTCCCGGAAGTGACCGCTGCGCTCGAAATGCTGGAAACCACGGGCGATCTCGGCGACCACGAGACACTCGTGTTCTACGACCTCGGCAGCTCGGGCCTTACCGTCACGGTCGTCGACCGGGGCATCCGCATCGCGTTGAGCACGGCCCGCTCGGACGGGATCAGCGGCGACCTCGTCGACCGGTTGATCTACGACCACCACGTCGAACTCCAGCGCTTCGCCGAGCCGGCCGACATGGCCGCGCAGCGGGCGCTCACCGCCCGCTGCAGAGACGCGAAGGAGCAGCTGTCCTCGAAGGATGCGGTGTGCATGCCGGGTGAGGGTGGTCTGCTGCTGCTCTCTCAGGACAGCTTCGATTCGCTCATCGACGGACCCGTGAAGGCCTCGGCCCGCCTCACCCTCGACGTGATCCGTCGCTCGGGACGCACACCCGACGCCGCGGTGCTCATCGGGGGTGGCGCGAACATTCCGCTGGTCACCGCAGTGATGGAGTCGTGGCTCGACATTCCGGTCATCGTGCCCCCGCAGCCCGAACTCGTGGCGGCGGAGGGAGCGGCGCTGCTCGCCCGCCCGGCAACCGCGGAGTCCGCCGAGACCGCGGAGTTCGCCGCGACGCCTGCGTTCACCGAGACGGCACAGTTCGCCCCGCAGGTCCTCGCGCCGGATGCGCCCACCGAGAGTTTCGTTGCCGCCGACATCCGGCAGGAGATGAGGGCGCCCGCGCAGCCGCGGAACCGTCGGCGCCTCCTGCTGGCGGGCGGGGCTGTCGTCGTCGCCGCGGCGATCGGCCTGGGTGTCGACCTGCTGCAGGGTTCCGGACGCGAGCCACAACCGACCGCGACGCAACAGGAGATGCAGGTGCCGCCGGCCCAGCCGGCAGCGGAGCCACGTCCCACGACAACCACGGACGCCGCCACCTCATCGGAAGTCAGGCCCACGGTGGTGGACGAGCAGTCGACGGTCACGGACCGGAGCGAGTCCCGCACCACTTACCAGCCGCAGACGCAAACCTCCCCGCAGGCGCCCATCTCCACCGGGGCGCAGGAGGACGCGGCGGTCGACACCCCCGTGCCGTCACTCGAACCGGCGCCGGCCCCGATGGTCCCCGGACTCCCCGGGTTCGAGCTGCCGACGCTGCCGCAGCCCCCGCAGATCCAGCTCCCGCAGCTGCCCCGCATTCCCGGGTTCTGATCCGTCAGCCGCAGACCGCCGGCGTCCCCCGAGGACTCGCCGGTTCCGGATGAGGCAACAGTCGCTGCCACCACCGGGCCACCCGTGGACTCGGAAACAGCCGCGCGGCACGGAACCGGATCGCGTCGGATTCGGTGCGAACCGACAGGGCAGGTGCCACGACCTGCGTTCTCGGCGCCGAGTGCACGCGTTCGTCGTGGCACCAATCGACCACCACCGACCGCGCCCCGCTCCGGAGGATCAGCGACCGCACCGGCCCGTCGACGAAGACCTCCCGGTCGACGTGACGTGGGCCGAGACATCCGGCCTCCAGGACGGACGCGACGCCCAGAAGAATCTCGGGTTCGGTGGACGGCCGGCTGGCCTCGACCAACAGACGCTCTTCGTCGACCTCACGGACGGCGACGTCGCTCCCTCCCGAAACGTCCCCTACCAGCAACGCCACGTAGTCGGTCTCACTCTCCGAATCTCGGATCGCCAACAATCGGGCCTCCCGGGAGCCGCAGCGCAGCGATTCGTCGAGCTCCGGTGTCACCGTGCGCGCAACCTCTGCAGCACTCAGGTCGATCCGTCTCGACGTCCAGCTGAAGAACGGCTCCGACGATGTCGTGGTCATCACCAGCTCCTTCGGCCGCTTTCCGTTCGGTTACCTCGACGACTCCATCGTGGTCGCCGAAGGTGGGGACGTCGCGCGTAGTCGAGTACTCGATCTGCGGTCGCCCGCCGGAGGTGAAATCTCCAACCCGGAGATATCCGCACTCTGCACATCTACGATCGTGTGCATGGATCAGCGCTGGCCACTGATTCAGCGGCGGGGGGAACTGGAGATCATTGTCGCGGCCCTGACGGACCCCGACCGAGGCGGTGTGGTCCTCACCGGAGATCCCGGCGTCGGCAAGACCACCCTGGCCCGCATGGCCACCGACTCGCTGTCTGCCCCGGTGCGCTGGATCGCAGGAACAGAATCCGCTCGCAGCATCCCGCTGGGTGCCTTCGCGCACCTCATCGAAGCTCCCCCCGCTCGCGACCCCGTCGCCTTCCTCGCCGCCGCACGACAGACGCTGCTGCACGAGCACGGCTCCGATCACGCACGCCTGGTCCTCGGAGTCGACGACGCCCACCTGCTCGACCCGCTGTCGGCCACCTTCCTCCACCAGCTCGCACTCGATCGCGCGGTCCACGCGGTGGCCACGGTCCGCAACGGCGAGGCCGTGCCCGACGCCGTCACCTCCCTGTGGAAGGACGGCCATCTCATCCGGTTGGAGCTGTCACCGTTCACCCGGCAGCAATGCATCGACCTCGTCGAAACGGTGCTCGGTGGCCCATTGGAGGAGTTGAGCGCCGACCTGATCTGGAACGCCTCGGGCGGGAACGCCCTGTTCGTCCACCACCTGGTGATCGGAACCCGTGAAGCAGGCACACTCCGCCGCGCCGGGAACGTGTGGCAGCTCCGTGGCGGCACCGCCGTCACCTCCGAGCTGGCCTCACTCCTCGAACATCGCATCGATCACCTCGCGCCCGAGGTGCTGCAGGCGCTGCAACTGCTGGCGTTCTGCGAGCCGCTCGACCTCGAGATCCTCTGCGGTCTCGCCGGCGACGACGCGGTCGAGGAAGCGGAACGACGAGGGTTGATCGACGTCGTCGACGACCGCAACTTCCGCGTTCGCTACACCCATCCTCTGTTCGGTGAGGTGGTGCGCCGTCGCGTAGGCCGAGTCGCGGGTCGCAGGATCCGCGGTCAACTCGTCGAGGCACTCGGCTCCCGCGTCCAGCGGAGTCCGGCCGATCGAATCCGGCTGGCCGAGCTCTCCCTGGACAGCAACCGGTCCATCGATCCCGAACTGCTCGAGACCGCGGCCCACGACGCGATCGCCCTGGGCGACGCGCCGCTCGCCGAACGTCTCGCACGCGCGGCGTTCGATGCCACGGGCACGTTCTCGGCGGCGGACCTCCTCGCCCGCGCACTGGTGTGGCTGGGCGGCATCAGCGAGGTCGAGTCCGTTCTGGCCTCGTTCGACCCCCGCACCCTCGACGAGAGCGAACTCGTGCGGTGGGGCGCAACCCGCATCTCCAATCTGTTCTGGGGGATGGGCAACGCCGCCGAGGCCCAGCAGGTGCTCGCCACCCTCCGCGAACTCGTCACCCGACCGCATCTCCGCCTGGTGGTCGACGCGATCGACTGCGGGTGTGCGGTGTACGAAGGGCGCCCACGCGACGCGCTCACCCTCGCCCATCGCATCCTCGCCACCGAAACCGCACTCCCGTGGGCCGTCGAATGGGCCTTCTTCGGCGGCGGACTGGCCCTCGCGGTGATGGGACGCGGTCACGAGGTCCCCGCGATGGCTGCGCGCTGCGCCGCCATCGCCCACCAGGTCGACGGCCTGCTGCGCTATCCCGCCGGTCTGGGCGAAGTCCTCGCACTGCTCCTCACCGGAAACCTCGACGAGGCCGAGCGACGCGCCGAGACCTACCGGGAAAGTGCGGTGCGGGGTCCCGCCGACGCCCATGGGACCGCCACGTCGATGGGACAGTATCTCGCGTGGGGCCTGGCGAACATCCTGCTCGGCGTCGTCGACACCACCCGGGGGCGGTTCGTCCACGCCGTGCACCGCCTCGAACAGGCCGTCGCCGCCCTCCAGGTGGACGACCGCGCCGCCGTCGTCTCCTGGAACGTGCCGGCGTACATCGCCCTCACGCAGGGCTACGCCGTCCTCGGTCGTGTCAACGACGCGGATGCCGCACTGGCGCAGGCGACATCGTGCAGCGGGCGGCACGTCGCCGTCTTCGATCCGCAACTCCGGACCGCGGAGGCTTGGCTCGCCGCGGCGCGCGGCGAGACCACGAACGCGATCGCCCTCGCCCGAACCGCGGCCGAGACCGCGGCCCGGAGCGACCAGTTCGCTGTCGAGGCGAGCGCCCTGCACGTCGCCACCCGATTCGGGGATCACACGACAGCCCAACGACTCTCCGAACTGGCCGAACAGTGCGACGGGCGCCTCGTCGCGGTCATCGCCGCCCACGCGACCGCAGCCGCGGCCAGCGACGGCCGGGGACTGTCCGCCGCGGCGGCCGACTTCGAGGCCCTCGGCGCCCTCGCCGACGCCGCCGACGCCCACGCTCTGGCCGCCATCGCCTACCGCGATCACGGGGACACCCGGCGCTCGGTCGAGGCGGCCGCCGCGGCCGCCGCACTCGCCGTGCGATGCGACCACGCCACCTCGCCGGCCCTGGACGAAGCGGCCCGCCCGCTCCCCCTGACCAGCCGGGAACGGGAGATCGCCGCCATGGTCACCGCCGGCCTGTCCAACCGGCAGATCGCCGACCGTCTCGTGGTGTCCGTTCGCACCGTCGAGGGTCACATCTACCGGGCATGCACCAAACTCGACGTGTCCGACCGCACGGCGCTCGCCGAAATGATGCGGGACACCGGCCGGCGATAACAGGACCGCCGGCTCATCCCATCGACTTCGCGCCGTCGAAGGATTCGCGGATGATGTCGGCGTGACCGGCGTGCTGCGCCGTCTCCGCGACGATGTGCAGCAGCGCGCGGCGCACCGACCACGTCTCCTCGATGTTCCACGGCGCCTTCGGTAGTTCGTGGATCACGTCCAGCGACGGCAGCGTCCGCACCAGCTCGTCCGTCCGCGCCGCCACCTCGTCGTAGGCGCGCAGCGCTCCTTCGAGGGTCTCACCGGGCTGCAGCTGGAAGTCCTTGTCGCGCTCGGCGAAATCCTCTTCGGTCCACTCGGTGAAATCCTTCTCCATGTAGGCGGCTCCGATCACGAGGAAATCCGCCCATCCCCGCTCGACCTCGGTCACGTGCTTGATGAGTCCGCCGATCGTCAAGGCGCTCACCGTCGTTCGTTGTGAGGCCTGTTCGGTGGTGAGATCGCGGGCCGTGAACCGCAGGAAGTGCCGCGCGTGGGCGAGGCTCGACAGCAGATCGCGGCGTTCCTGGTCGAGGGTCGGGGTGGCGTTCCGGGTGGTGGTCTCGGTCATCGGGTGCTCCTCGTCGTCGTGGTCCGGCAAGAACTACGCTAGGAGCCATTGGTGCCAGTTCCTGTCACTTATAGGTCTGCAGGTGCGGAAGAATGAGGTCATGTCCGACACGAGCTCCCGCACCCTGCGGCTTCTGTCGCTGTTGCAGACCCACCGCTACTGGCTCGGCGCCGAACTCGCCGACCGTATGGGCGTCTCGCTGCGAACCCTGCGCCGCGACATCGAACGTCTCCGCGATCTCGGATATCCGGTGCGTTCCGATCGTGGGGTCGGCGGCGGGTACCAGCTCGCGCCGGGCGCGTCGTTGCCACCGCTGGCCCTCGACGACGACGAAGCGGTCGCGCTCGCGGTGGGACTTCTCACCGCCGCACAGACCTCGATCACCGGGATCGCCGAGATCTCCGTGCGGGCGCTGGCCAAGGTCATCCAGGTGATGCCGCCGCGATTGCGACGCCAGGTGGAGGCGCTCGATGCGGCGACGGTCTCCGCCGATACCCCCTGGGCGACCTGCGCGACCGATTCGCAGCAACTCGTCACCGTCGCGCGCGCGTGCCGCGACGACGAACGCATCGTCTTCGAGTACACCGCGGCCGACGGCACCGCGACGAGCCGGCGCGTCGAACCCCGGCAGCTCGTCTCACTCGGGCGACGCTGGTATCTCGTCGGCTACGACCTCGACCGCGGTGACTGGCGCAGCTTCCGGCTCGACCGCATGTCCGAGACCACAGCCACCGGGATGCGCTTCCGGCAGCGCGACCTGCCCGGCGGCGACGCCGCGGCCTTCGTCGAACGCGGCATCCGCAGCCGCTCCCACGTGAAGGTCAGCGCGGAACTGGAGGCGCCGGAGCACGAGGTGCGGCGTCGGATAGGCCAGTGGGCCGATGTGATCGCGATCGACTCCGAACGGTGCCGGATCGAGGTGGACGCCGACAGCATGGACTGGGCGGTCTTCGCCGTGGGCATGTCCGGTGGACGGCTGCTCGGTGCGTCACCGCCGGAGTTCGTCGAGCACCTGGAGACCTGGTCGAATCGGCTGGTCACCGTCGTCGACCACTCGGAATGACCGCCTTTCCGGCGCCATGACCCATCTCACAATCATTCGAGCGTCGGAATGCCGTCGGGGTGGGAGTGGTTGCGCCACCCATGGACCTGTTCACACCTGTAGCCCTCGGAGACCTCGAACTCGCGAACCGTATCGTCATGGCGCCGCTGACCCGCCTGCGTGGTGGTTCGGCCGGTGTACCCGGAGATCTGATCGTCGAGCACTACCGCCAGCGGGCGAGTGTCGGTCTGATCATCGCCGAGGGAACCTATGTGAACTTCGAATCCCAGGCCTTCGTCGGCCAGCCCGGAATCGTCACCGACGAGCAGGTCGCCGGCTGGCGCCGCGTGGCGGACGCCGTGCACGACCGCGACGGTCGCATCGTGGTTCAGTTGATGCACGGCGGTCGCGTCACACATCCGGGCGTCAACGGCGGCCGACGGGTCGTCGCGCCGAGCGCCATCGCGATCGACGGCCAGGTGCACACCGAGCAGGACAAGCAGCCCTACCCCGTGCCCCATGCACTGACTACCGGCGAGATCCCTTCCGTCGTCGACGACTTCGTCGCCTCGGCCCGCCGCGCCATCGACGCCGGACTCGACGGCGTCGAGGTCCACAGCGCCAACGGCTACCTGCTGCACGAATTCCTCTCTCCCGTCTCGAACGTGCGGGACGACGAATACGGCGGTTCGGTGGAGAATCGGACCCGGCTGGTCGTCGAGGTCGTCAAGGCCGTGTCGGACGCAGTCGGTGCCGGACGCGTCGGGCTGCGGATCTCCCCCGAACACAACATCCAGGACGCGCTCGAGACCGATCGCAACGATGTGCGCGCCGTCTACGGCGCTCTCGTCGACGAACTGCAGCCCCTCGGCCTGGCTTATCTGTCCGTCCTGCACAAGGAACCGACCGGCGATCTGGTACAGGAACTTCGGAAGCGTTTCGGCGGCAAGGTGATCGCCAACAGCGGGTTCGGTTCGCCGACCACCCGCGACGAAGCTCTGCAGCTGATCGAGGATTCGCACGCCGACGCCGTGGCGGTCGGTCGCGCGCTGATCGCCAATCCCGACCTGGTCGAGCGCTGGCGGGACGGGCAGCCGGAGAACGCACCGCGTCCGGAGCTGTTCTACGCGTCCGGGGCCGAGGGGTACACCGACTACCCGTTCCTGCAGACCGTCTGAGCGTAAGTCCTACGAGGCGCTCGGATCCTTGCGCGCCGAACCGTTTCTCGCCGCTGCTGTAGCGCGGGCGAGGCCCGGTTCGGCGCGCGAGGATTCGGCGCGGGCGTCCGATGTCACTCGTTCCGACGATCGCGGCCTGCACCGCCGCACCATTTCGCGAGCGCGTCGTCGAGACCGTCCGTCGAGCCCTCTCCCACCCATGCCACGTGCCCGTCGGGACGGACAAACACCGCCGTAGGCGCGTCCACGACACCGAGCATCGGCAACTCCCATACGCCGCCGTAGCGCGCTCGCACACTGTCGATGTGATCGGGTAGGTCCTCGGAATCAATTGGTAGGCCGTCGAATCGAAACAGGATCGGACGGGCCTGGTGCATGAGTTCGAACACGCGCACTACCTTTTCCTCGACAACGATGTCGAGATCCGGCATCCGCCGCCCCACCAGCGGATGGCCCTTACCGAGGTCATAGGCGACGTCGAGGCCGGAGAGCAACGCCGCGATCGGTGATCCGGCGTCGTCGACGCGAAGCACCTCGTCGATCAGCTCGCGCACGGCCTCCTGGCGCGGATCGGCCTTCTGGAAAAGAGATTGGGCCATCGTGAATTTCAGCGCCCGCGCCCCGGCCGGGTACCGTTCGGCGTGATAGGTGTCGAGCAGGTCCTCCCCCGAGACCCCTCGCGCGACCTGCCCGAGTTTCCAGCCGAGGTTGACGGCATCCTGGATACCCAGGCCGATACCCAGTCCGCCGGTGGGTGAATGCACGTGTGCGGCGTCGCCCGCGAGCAGGACCCGGCCCGCGCGATAGGTCGTCGCCTGCCTGGTCGCGTCAGTGAACCGCGAGAGCCAGGTGGGATCGTGCACACCGAAATCGGTGCCGAACACGTGGATCAGTTCTCGTCGCAGGTCGTCGAGCGTCGGCGGCGTGGGAGGTCCCAGTTCGGTTTCGGTCACCACGACCCGCGCTCGGCCCTCCCCCATCGGGTACAGACCGTGGACGCCGCGTTCGTCGATCTTAACGTCGGTGGGGAGTTCCTCGGTGACCCGTACTTCGGCGATCAGGCTGCTGCGTGTCGCATCGGGCCCTTCGAAACCGATCCCGGCCTCGCGGCGCACGACACTGCGCCCACCGTCGGCACCCACCACGTACCGAGCCTGCATCGTCTCCCCTGATGCGAACCGAAGACGGACGTTCTCCTCGTCTGCGTGGACCCCGACGACCTTGATGTTCCGCCGGATCGGCACGCCGAGTTCCTCGACCCACTGCAGCAACAGTCGTTCGATGTGGTTCTGGAACAACGCGAGCGTGTACGGATGGGGGGTGGGCAGACGGCCCACGTCGAGCCTGGTGCCCCCGAAGGTCACGGTGTTCACCGTTCGCCCCTCGGCGAGGAAGCGCTCGGCTATTCCTCTTTGATCGAGCAGTTCGATGGTGCGGGCGTGGATACCACCGCCCCGCGACCCTGCGAGTTCCTGCGATTCGCGACGTTCGAGAACGATGACGTCCACCCCGGCCAGGCGCAGCTCCCCCGCCAGCATCATTCCTGTCGGCCCGCAGCCGACAACCGCTACCTCGTGCATACCCGCCCCTCTCCTCGGCATCGGACGGGCAGTATGAACCCCTGCTGGGGGCTTGCGGCAAGCCCCCAGCAGCGCGATACCGTGAGAAGGGGCAGGACGACAAGCCCCCGTCAGCTCTCGAGGATGCGCTTGATCGCGTCCAGGGTCGCCGGAATCCCGCTGCGGGCGGACTGTTCCCGCGCAGCGATCTGGGCGGGTGCCTCCGCCCCGAACTTCTCGTGGAAGAACTCCTGCCCCGCTTCGGTGAACTCCCAGGTCTCCGTCAGTTCCGTGCCGGCGTCCGCGGGCTTGATGACGTAGCTCCAGCGCACGAGACCGGGACCGACCGACCATGCGAATTCGCGGCCCGGGGAGGCGACGACGACCTCCGAGCGGGTCTCCCAGGTGCGCTCGGGGGTGACGTTCCGGCCGGTGAAGAAGGAGCCGACCTCGGGGCCCTGCCCTTCGTCCCACCAGCATTTCGCACAGACGGGAGACCACTCACCGGTGCGGGTGACATCGGAGACGAGGGCGTACACCTCGTCGGGGGTGGCGGAAACGACGACGGAGGACTCGAAGGTCAGGGGTGTGGTCTGCATGGCCACCATCCTGCCCGACGAGACCTCCGGAATCGGCAGCGACACCCTGACGAGTACTGATCAGGACACGAGATTGCTTGCCGCCCACGCCATGTGCGAACGCACCGTGGACGCAGCCTTGTCGGAGTCGCCGGTTTCGATGGCGTCGACGATGGCACTGTGACGCCCGACATCCATGTTTCCGACGGCCTTCTCCAGACCTGCGAACATGATCGACATGCGGATCGATCCCTCGAGCGACTGCCACGAGTGCATCAGCGTTTCGTTGCCGGTGAGACGGCAGAGAAGTCGGTGGAAGTTCAGGT
The DNA here is from genome assembly GCF_013602415.1 of Rhodococcus sp. B50. Lineage (NCBI taxonomy): Bacteria > Bacillati > Actinomycetota > Actinomycetes > Mycobacteriales > Nocardiaceae > Rhodococcus > Rhodococcus sp. B50. Next base: position 1,177,765 of record NZ_WPAG02000002.1, read on the forward strand.
CGGACTCGATGCGCGCTTCGAGGTCGTTCTCGGCGTGCGCCATGGCTTCGAGCGCTTCGCGCAGGGCCGGGATCACCGAGGCACGGTCGGCCCGTTCGGCGAGGTCGCGGACGGCCAGTGCCTCCAGGGCCGCGCGCACAGCGAAGATGTCGCGGATCTCCTTGGCATCGAGGTGCCGAACGTAGAGGCGCCCGCGGGGACCGGCGGAGATCAGGCCTTCCTGCTGCAGTTGGCGCATCGCCTCACGCAGGGTCCCCCGGCTGATCTGGAGCATTTCGGACAGCTCGGTTTCGACGAGGGGGCTGCTCGGGGCGAGCGCTCCGCTCGTGATCGCGGTGCGCAGGGCGGCGACGGCCTGCTGACGCAGGCTGGTCCTCTCGAGCCCCAGTAGCGCAGCGGGTTGAGCAGCCATCAATTGCCTCCAGGTGTCAGCGGCCGACTGTCGACAACAGTCTGTCGACAATGGTACGGGTCCCGCACCGGCTCCGGTGCGGGACCCGTACCGCGGGTCGGTCAGCCGAGCTCGTCGAGCACCCGCGCGACCACCCGGTCGGTACTCAATCCGTACCGATCGTGCAGGGTCGGCAGCGCCCCGGCGTCGAGGAACCGGTCGGGAAGCCCGATGGGGACAACTCTCTTTCCCAGTCCCGCCCCGACGACCGCGGCAGCGACGGTCTCGAAGAGTCCGCCCACCACGGTGTGGTTCTCGAGAGTCACCGCCAGTCGGTCGGTGTCGATCTCCGCCAGGACCGTGGCCGCGTCGAACGGCTTGATCGTGGGCGTGTGGACGACCCCGACGTCCACCCTGTGGGTCGCCAGCACGTCCGCCGCCTGCAACGCCCTCATGGTCATCAGCCCGCTGGTGACGAAGACGACGTCGTTCCCACCGCGAAGCACCTTGGCCTTGCCGAGTTCGAAGCGGTAGTCGTACTCGTCGAGGACGGTGGCGACCTTGCCCCGGAGCAGACGGAGATAGGTGGGTCCATCACTGGCGGCGAGCTGCGGCACGGCCTGTTCGATGTCGATGGAGTCGCATGGGTCGACGATCGTCAGGTTGGGCATGCCCCGGAAGATGGCGATGTCTTCGGTGGCCTGGTGGCTGGGACCGTAACCGGTGGTCAGGCCGGGCAGCCCGCCGACGATGTTGACGTTGAGGTTCGGCTCGGCGATGTCCAGGCACAGGAAGTCGTACGCGCGGCGCGCAGCGAACACCGAATACGTCGACGCGAACGGGATCAGGCCGGTCTCTGCCATGCCGGCCGCAGCGCCGAGGAGCAGCTGCTCGGCCATGCCCATCTGGAAGAAGCGGTCCGGGAACGCCTCGGCGAAGATGTGCATGTCGGTGTACTTCGCAAGATCTGCGGACAGACCGACGATCCGGGCGTCCTCCTGAGCCGCCGCGACCAGCGCGTGGCCGAACGGCGCGGCGGTGGTCCGCTGACCCGGGTCGACGAAGGAGGCGATCATTGCCGAGGTCTTGAGCTTGGGGGCGGTGGTGGTCATCGGACGTCCTCGCGGTTGTGGCCGGCGGTCAGCTGGTCGCGGCAGATCTGCCATTCGTCTTCGTCGATACGCATGAAGTGCGCCTTCTCCCGCGCCTCGAGCAACGGAACGCCCTTGCCGACGCGCGTGTCGCACAGGACGATCGCGGGCGATCCGGTCGGAGCGGCATCGGCGACCGCTGCGTCGAAGGCGTCGAGCAGTGCGCCGGTGTCGTTGCCGTCGACGCGGTAGGTACGCCATCCGCAGGCTGTCCACTTGTCGTGGACCGGTTCGGTGCTCAGCACTCCGCTGGTGGCACCGTCCGCCTGCAGTGCATTGATGTCGACCATCGCGATGAGGTTGCCGAGCCGGTGGTGGTGCGCGCTCATGGCCGCTTCCCAGGTCGACCCTTCGTCGAGTTCGCCGTCGGACAAGAAATTGAAGACCCGTGCCGGTGAATTCTGGTGACGCAGGCCCAGTGCCATGCCGACGGCGATCGGAAGGCCGTGGCCGAGCGAGCCGCCGGAGATCTCCATGCCGGGGGTATAGGTCGACATGCCCGACATCGGCAGGCGCGAGTCGTCCGAGCCGTAGGTGAGCAACTCGTCGCGCGAGATGATCCCGGCCTCCGCGAGCGCCGCGTACAGGCCGATGGCGTAGTGGCCGGTCGACAGGAGGAACCGGTCGCGGCGGTCCCAGTGCGGGTCGTCGGCGCGGAAGCGCAGATGGTCTCCGTAGACGGTGGCGAGGATGTCCGCGGCGCCGAGCGCCTGGCCGACGTAGCCCTGCCCTTGTTCCTGGCCCATGTCGAGCACGTTGTGTCGGAGACGGTAGGCGAATTCGTCGATGGCGGCGAGTCGCTCGTTCCGAGGCGGGGCGATGCCGGGACGGGGATGCGCTGTGGTGGTCACAGAAGTTCCTTTTCCTTGGTGCTCGATGCCGCGTGGGCTCCGCCGGGCAGCGGGCTGTCGGGGCGATCGGAAGGGTGTGAGTTCGACCGGGTCGCCTGATCGGCGAGGCGGCGCTCGCTCGGCCCCCAGGTCTCGCGGGTGACAAGGGCGCAGACGAGACCGACCAGGCCGTAGAAGCTGAACAACAGGGCCGGGCCGATCCAGCCGATGGCGAAGTAGAGCAGCGCCGTGATGAACGGGGTGAACCCGGAGACCATCGCCGAGATCTGGTAGGCCAGGGACGCTCCCGAGGCGCGGCGCGCCGCTCGGAACAGTTCGGGGAACCAGGCACCTTGCGCTCCGGCGAGGGCGTTCTGGCAGACGGCGTAGGCGATCACGACGGTGGCGAGGATCAGCACGAACATGCCGGTGTTGACCAGGAGGAACATCGGTACCCCGAACAGAGCGGCGAACGCGCAGACCCCGAGATACACGGGCCGGCGGCCGATCCGGTCGGTCAGAGTGGCCCAGCCGACCGTGGCGAAGATACCGATCGCCGAGGCCACGCACAGCGCCAGCAGGGTTTCCGACTTCCCGGCGAGGTCGTTCTCGTGGAGGTAGGAGATCATGTAGGTGATCGACACGGCGTAGCCGGCGGTTTCGGCCACACGCAGACCGATGCCGCGGAGGATGTCGCGCCAGTCCTTCCTGATGGAATCGAGGACCGGAGAAGCAGCGATCTCACCGCTGTCCTTGACGTCTTCGAAGACCGGGGATTCGGGCACCTTGGACCGGATGATCAGTCCGACGGCGACGAGGATGATGCTCGCGAGGAACGGCACCCGCCACGCCCAGTCGCCACCGAGGTGGACGCTGAACAGGAACACGAGGTTGGCCAACAACAGCCCGACGGGGAATCCCGCTTGGACGATGCCGGTGTAGCGGCCCTTCGATTTCCACGGTGCGTGTTCGTAACTCATCAGGATGGCCCCGCCCCATTCGGCGCCGAAGGCGAGTCCCTGGATGATGCGGACGGTCACCAGCAACGCCGGCGCGATGAGACCGACCTGGCCGTAGGTCGGAAGGAGGCCGATGGCGAAGGTGGCCAGGCCCATGACGATCAGTGAGGCGACGAGGACCGGTTTGCGCCCCACCTTGTCACCGAGGTGACCACCGAGGATCCCGCCGAGGGGTCGAGCGGCGAATCCGACCCCGAGGGTGGCGAAGGCGGCGAGAGTACCGATGACGGGATCGCCACTGGGGAAGAAGGCCGTCCCGAAGTACAACGCTGCGGCGGTGCCGAAGCCGATGAAGTCGTAGGTCTCGATGACGGCGCCGACGGAGGAACCGACCGCGACGCGTTTGGCGTCCTTGGTGCCCTCGACGGGACCTCGCATCTCGAGCGCTTCTGTGCTCATGAATTTCTCCTTGCGGACCGAGGATACGGCCGCTGGTGCGACGGGGAAGACGATGTCGACTGTTAACAGTGACCTCAGTGTGAGCGCGGACACCCTGCCCTGTCAACTGTCATTAGGCGACGGTTGACTGTTGACAGTCGGCAGGGTTAGCGTGGTCCGCATCACCTTCCAGGAGGTTCCCGTGTTCCACCCTCGGCTCGGCTGCTCGACGATCAGCTTCCGCCACCTAGACCTGCCCACGGCGCTACGGACCATCGTCGATCTGGGTTTCGTCGAGATCGACCTCGGCGCCCTGCCCGGAGTGTGCGATCACGTCCCGTTCGCGCTCGACGCGGACGCCGTCGCCCGCGTCGCCGACGAGGTGGCAGCCTCGGGCCTGCGCGTCCGTAGCGTCAACGGCGACGTCGGCGACCTCGACGCGCCGTTGCTCCCCGAAGAACAGGACCGACGGGATCACCATCTCGACCGGTTGCTGACGCTCACCTCCCGCATCGGGGCACGCGCCCTGGTGCTCCCGTGCGGGCATCTCGACCACCGGCCGATCCGGTCCCTGGACGAAGACCTCGACACCGTCGCGGCTCAACTCGAACGGGCACGCGTCCGGGCCGAGGACTTCGGGGTGGGCCTGTGGACCGAATCGCTCCACGTCCATCGACTGTGCTGCGATATCGCTCGCGCCGCCCGACTGACGACACGCTTGTCCCCCGACATCGGCGTGGTGATGGACTTCAGCCACATCGTCGCGTCCGGGAGCGATCCCGTCGAGTTCGTGGATTTGTTCGCCTCCCGCATCGTCCATGTACATCTACGGGACGCGGTGCCCGGCAACATCAACCTCAGCATCGGCAACGGCCACGCCGACTTCGCCGGGGGCCTGGCTGCCCTCGACGCACGCGGGTACACCGGGCACTTCGCCCTCGAACTCGAAACCCGCGACATCACCGACCCTCGACGACCCGAAAGCACCTCTCGGGCCGCTCGATTCGTTACCTCCCTCCTATCCTGACCCACCTTCCAAGGAGAAATCTCATGTCCTCGATCCGACGCACCGCAGTCGTCACCGGCGCCACCTCCGAGCGCGGCATCGGCCTCGCGACCGCCCGCCGCTACGCCGAGGACGGCTGGGCCGTCGTCGTCCTCGATCTGGACGGCGAGAAATCCGCCAAGGTCGCCGCCGAGATCGGCAGCGAATACTCCGTCCCGTCCTTCGGACACGAGATCGATGTGGCCGATGAGACGTCGGTGCAGACAGCGCACGACGCCGTCGCCGCGGAAGTCGCCGCGGGCAACCTCCCACCCGTCGGCGCGATCGCGAACATCGCCGGCATCACCTCGCCGGTACCGTTCCTCGAGACGAGTCTCGAGCTGTGGAACAAGGTGATGGCCGTCAACGCCACCGGCACCTATCTCGTCACCCGCGCATTTCTGCCGGGCATGATCGAGAACGGATGGGGGCGCATCGTGAACATGTCGTCCGTCTCCGCCCAGCGCGGTGGCGGCGTCTTCGGCAAGGTCCCCTACTCGTCGGCGAAGGCCGCCGTCCTCGGGTTCACCAAGTCGCTCGCCCGCGAGCTCGGCGACAGTGGCGTCACCGTCAATGCGGTCACCCCCGGCGCGGTCGACACCAGCATCCGCGTCGGCAGCACCCCGGAGCAGGAAGCGGCCATCTGTCGCGACGTCCCGCTCGGACGCACCGCCACCACCCGCGAGGTGGCGTCGGTCATCACGTTCCTGTCCTCGGAGGATGCGGCCTACCTCACCGGCACGACCGTCGACATCAACGGCGGCAGCCACATGCACTGACCACATCGTCCGGTGTCCGCTCGCCCACCGCCACGGTCGGACACCGGACGGCACCACATCACTCCAGCCGCCGGACGACACCCATGATGACAACTCTTGCCACTCCATCCGGCAATCGACCGGACTCGGCGCTGCAGCAATGGCAGACGCGCGCCGACTGCCGATTCATCGATCCCTCGATCTTCTTCCCCTCGGACGACGAATCGCGCGGGATGCGGCAGCGTCGCGAACGAACGGCGAAACAGATCTGCACATCGTGTCCCGTCCGGATCCCGTGCCGGGACTACGCATTGGAAACCCGCGAACGTCACGGGATCTGGGGCGGAACCTCCGAAGCCGACCGTCGCCGCGAACGACATCCGCAGGCGCGGAACGGACGACTGGTGCCGTCGGGATGAATTCGCAGGGTGACTTCGGAGGACAGGCGCTGTTCACGCCATACGCCGGCGGCTCACACAGCCATGATCGGTGCACCGAACGTCTGTGGCCGTGATGATCTCGGCCTATACTCGCGCAATGTTGATCATCGGAATCATCCTGTTCGGGCTGCTCGTCGGTGCGGCGGCACAGCTCATCGTGGGCAGGTCCGGGACCGGCATCGACTGGACGCTCGCGTGCGTCGCGGGCATCGGTGGTTCGTTCGTCGGTGGTCTGCTCATCAGTCTCCTCGCGGGTGACGGACTCGAACTACGTCCCAGCGGAATCATCGGCTCCCTCGTCGGCGCAATCATCGTGACCGCCGCCTGGTCGGCTTGGAAGTCCCGGTCACGTCAGGTCTAGTGGCGCCGATATCCGGATCAGGACTACAGGTTCTGCGCACCTCATAGTTACGACGACCTGTTCGGCATGGTGATGCGCCCGAACCCGATGCTGGTACCTCGGCGAGGTGTACGAAACGAAAACCCGCCGGTGGCAAGCGGAGCGGCCTCGATCGACCGTTGTTCCGTGGCCCGGGGACCGACGCGATCATTCGGGAACATCGTCGAAGCTGCGCCGCGCCTCCTCGATACGGGGAAGATTCGTCGACGCCCACAGCAGGAGAGCGTCGATCGGTTCGCGCACAGTCTTCCCCAGTGAGGTGATGCGGTACTCGACTGCGACCGGTCGGGAGTTCACCACTCGGCGTTCGATGATCCCGTTGCGTTCGAGTCTGCGCAGCGTACTGGTGAGGGATTTCTGCGTGACCCCGGGAACCGCGCGGCGTAGTTCGTTGAAGCGCCGCGGTGCAACGCACAATTCGGTGAGCACGCTCAGCGACCACTTGTCGAGGATCTGCCCCAGCAGCTCTCGGTGGGCGGCGACGGCGAGCAGTTCGTGATCAGCAGTATCCGACATGAAACCTGGTTTCGTTGAAGTGACTTTCGGCTACCAAGTATAAATCGGATACCACTCGGGTCCGACCTCAGGAGCATCCCATGCCCGTCACCCTGTTCAGCCCTGCAGACATGCTGCCGAACGCGCCCTACCATCACGTCGCCCTCGCGACCGGAACACGGCAGGTCCACATCGCCGGCCAGGTCGCGCACATGCCGGACGGTTCATCGATCCCCGCCGATCTGGCCGGTCAGGTGTCCCAGACCTTACGGAACGTCGCCCGGGGCCTGGCCGGAGCCGACGCGAGCTTCCGCGACGTCGTGCGTCTGACGTTCTACGTCACAGACTGGCATCCGGACAAGATCCAGGAGTTCATGACCGGCGTTCAGGGCGTGGCGCAGGAAATCGGACTGCCCGATCCGATGCCGCCGGCGTCGCTGATCGGAGTCGCGGCGCTCTACGAGCCCACAGTACTCGTAGAGATGGAAGCCACCGCGGTAGTCGACCGCTGAACGCTGTTCGTCAGGCCGCGCAGACCCCGAAGACGGGAAACCCGTCGCCGCACGCCGTCGCCTGGAACTCGACCCGCACCCGGGCGTCGGCACATTCGGGGAACGATCCTTCGATCTTCGAGTACAGCCACGGCCCGTCGTCGAGTTCGACGATCGCGAGCGTGACGGCGTCGTCGTCCTGTGGGCCACCATCGAGAGGCTCGACGACCTTCCAGGACACGATCGAGCCGGCACCGGAGCAATGGGCGGACTCGAGGTTCGCGCTGCCACAGGAGGAGCAGCGCACTGCGTCGGGAGCGAGCAGCGTCGTGCAACTCCCGCAGCGCAGGATGGTCATGCAGCTCTGCGTCGCGTGGGGCGCCATCGCGGTCCTTCCGTCAACGGAGAATGTCCGAGCCACAGCAGCAGTCCGTCGCAGGAGGGGCGAAACCCGACGGGCCGATGACGTGGCTCCGGTCATCGGCCCCCAATACGAAGGTAGGCCTCGGTAGGTGGCTTGCCATCGGTCCGGGAGCACACAGATCGAGACCCTAGGCTGGTCTCAGCGCACAATCCCGGGTCTTTCGACAAGGGCTTTCGGGCTGCCGTGCCAAGTGCGGACGGGAGGCCGAACATCCTCTTGAACTGCAGGTTTACCCCACTAGCCAGTGACGCACCTCTCCTTGGCACCCGGTGCCGCACACAACCACTGTGCTCACAGCCCGAAGGAGTCTCGAAACAGTGTGCACGTACTCCGGTGAAAGCGAACACCGATCGTCCCTAACCTGGATGAGAAGCGAACCCGTTGCGCTGGGCCCCCCGCTCATCTCGGCCGTCTCCCCCTTGCGGATCGACCGGCCACAGATATCCGACCGGTTGTAAGGAGTTTTCCTGTGACGACCGCACGCGACGTGCGCGCGCCATCCGTTCCCCGTGTAGTCCCGACACCCGAGACGTCGCTTGGCGTTCCGACTGCTGTCCGCCGGCGCGAGTTTCACGGTGCCAGCCGCCAGGCTCGATTGCTGGCGCAATCGACGCGCATAGCGGTGCGGCCGCTGCTCGGTTTGTGGGGCCGTTCCACAGGGCTCCCCTGGCCGACGGGAATGCTGGACATTGCCGGAGGGCTGCTGCCGCCGATCGACGGAACGGTGTCCGCCCCGGTCGAACTTCCGAATTGTGGCGGATCCTGGGTGGAAGGACCGCGTGCGGGTTTCGACCGGGTGATGCTCTACCTGCACGGGGGAGGTTTCCTGTGCGGAGGGGTGCGCAGCCACCTGCGTCTCGTGTCGCGAATTTCCGACGCGGGACGAACGCCGGTGCTGATGGTCGACTACCGGATGCTGCCGAAGCACTCGATCGATGACGCCGTCGACGACGGGGTGGATGCCTTCCGTTTCCTTCTTGCCGCGGGGTACCGGCCGGAGCAGATCGTCGTCGCCGGGGATTCGGCCGGCGCCTATCTCGCATTCATGGTCTCGCTGGCACTGCGCGACCTGAAATTGCCGATGCCCGGGGCCATCGTCGCGTTGTCCCCGCTCACCGAGTTGGATCCCACGCGCAAGCTCGGTCACTCGAACGCGGCGCGGTGCGCACTGCTGCCCGGCAAGGCGCTCGAAGCGCTGGCGGCCCTGGCCGGTCTCGGGGACGAGCCGGATCGGGTCTGTCCCGCCGACGCCGATCTGTCGGGACTTCCGCCCACACTCGTCCAGGTGGGTTCGCACGAACTGTTCCTGGTGGACGCGGAGTCGATGGCCGAGCGCCTCGCCGAGGCGGGCACCGCATGTGAGTTGCAGGTCTGGGACCGCCAGGTACACGTCTTCCCGATCGCAGCCGATCTGTTGCCCGAGGGAATCCGCGCGATCGGCGAGGTCGGACGATTCGTTCGGGCAGTCGTGCCGGGACGCCGGGCCGGATGACCCCTCAGCCGGGCGTCGAGGGCGTCTCGGGATCCGGAGCAAGCACGGTGGGTCCGAGCCAGTGACACAGAGCCAACGCATTCTCGAGATCGAGTCGATGTTCGCGCACGCTGTGACCGATCTGCTCTTCCGCCTTGCTGATCCGATAGGCGACCGAATTCCTGTGCAGGTGCAGCCGTTCGGCAGTCGCTACGAAACTTCCTCCACTGGATAGGAATTCGCGGAGGGTGTGACGTAACTGCGCGGCGGCAGGATCATCCGCAGCGAGTCGGCCGAGCACATCGCCCACCCAGGCACGCGCCCAGTCGAGGTTCGTGCACATCAGCGCCACCGCCCCGACCTCGTCGATCGAGACGAGCCGCGGTCCCGGCAACTCGGACGTCAGAGCCACCTCCCGTGCCTGAGCCGCCTGCCGGTGGGTGCGGACGAAACCGTCGATGCCCTCGTGAGGTGCGCCGAGCGCGACACCGACGGGTCGCTGCCATGCCGTAACCATCTCGGACAATCCGCTTGCGTCGACGTGGTCGACCACGCCGAGCGGTATCCAGGCCCAGGCCGTGTACTCGTCGGACTGCTCGAACAGCGCTCGACCACCGACTCCGAGATGCTCGGTGAGCACCGTCACCGCCTGCTCGAGCCCGTTCCATTCGGTCCCGGACCGGCCACCGCCGGCCACCTGGATGTCGTCGGTCCAGACGATCACGCCGAGATGGTGCTGACCGAGCCGATATCCGAGGGTGCGCTCGGCGTCTCCCACCTCGATGGGACGTCCGGCCAGAATGTCCTGGATCCGGGCGGTTCGGGAGGCATTGCGGTTGAGCAACCAGGTGTCGCGCTCCGACTCGTACACCCCCAACAGCGTCTGGGACACCCCATCGATCCCGGCCGAGAGCCTCATGAGGATCTCCACCCCCGCCTGCGTCACCGCTCCGGCATCCTCGCTGAGTCCCGCCAGCGCCTCGAGACACCACCGCATGATGCTGTCCTGCGCGAGCCGGTTGCTCCGATCCACCACCGAGATCGGGAAGCCTTGCCGGGCGAGCATCCGGACCAGCGCATACGATGCTGCCGGTATCTCGATCTCGTCGCGGTCGTTTCTGAGGAACCGGGTTATGGCGTCGACACCGTCCTCGGCGGCCTGTTCCAGTGCGCGACGAGTCGGGCGGTCCTGGGACATCGCGTCGATCTCCGAGGAGATCCGCTCGAACATGTACCGCGTGATCTCCGAGCGGCGCGTGATCGACAGATCGGCCACCGCGTCGATCAGTGCACGCGTGTCCGGCGCCGGATCGCCCACCGCGCGGGCGCCCTGTCCGATCTCGTGAGCATTCATCGTTTCCGTTCCCGGAGCGTGCCGCGTCCGTCGAGGTGCGCTGCCTCGACGGTAACGGCTCGATGCGGGCGGCAACCGCGGATCGGCGGCGTTGATCCGGACACGATCGTGCCGACACTCACCCCGGGTATTGTCCGAACCCGTCGGCTCCGCCGCCTAACCTGTCACGGTGAGTGAATCAGGCCGAGCGCGGCTCGCCGCGATCGAGGACGCGTTGCTGCGGGACGACCGCCTGCGGTTGTTCTCGTTCGCCACGGCCGAGAAAAGGGTGCACTACCTGTGGGTTCTGCGCGCATTCGATCACGCGCGCGGCAACTATTCGGTGCTGCTGCACGCCGGGGACGTCGAGAACGTCCTGACCCGGCTACCCGGGGCGACCGGCGACGACGTCCCCGATTCCTCCGAGATCCCGGCGTTGCTCGAGCAGTTGCACGCGTGGGGCGTACTCGAACGCAGCTACGACGGCACCCGCGCTGCGACGCTCGCCGAATACCGCAACCGGCACTACGTCTACCAGTTCGGGCAGGCCGGTTACCGGGTCTTCCGCGCCGTCGAGGACGTACTGTCGTCCCGCGGTGAGGATGTGTCGCTGTCGCGCCTCGCGCTTCCCGATCTGCTCGCCGACCTGAACGATCTCGCCGACGCGAACGCGGCCGGCGACGGCGAACTGGTCTACCGGAAGTTGAGCCGGCTCGATGCGACCCTGTCGGACATGGCCGAGCGGGCCGCACGCTTCTACCTCGTCCTCGGCGACCTCGTGCGCACCACCGAGGTCACCCCGGAGACCTTCCTCGTGCACAAGGACGCGCTGCTCACGCATATGCGCGAGTTCAGCACCGACCTCGCCCGCTACGCCCCGAAGCTCTCCGCGGCCCTGGACCGGGTGCAGGCCACCGGCGTGCAGAAGCTCACCGCGGAGGCGGCCCGGCACGACGAGCGGGTGTTGCTGTCGTTCGACGAACGCGAAGCGGACTGGGCGCAGCGCTGGTGGGGCATCGAACACTGGTTCGTCGGTGTGGGTGCCGAACCGAGCGAATCCGAACGCCTGCGGGGCGCGACGATCAACGCGATCGCGGCGGTGCTGGGACTGCTGCGCCGGCTCACCGAGCAGCGGCGCGGAGGTGTCAGCCGCGAGTCGCAACTGCGGCATCTCGCCGGCTGGTTCGCCGCGACACCGTCCGAGGACGCCGCGCATGCGCTGTTCGATGTGGTGTTCGACCTGGGCCGGCCCCGGCACTTCTCCGTCGCCCATCCCGATGCCGACGTCATCCCGGTCACCCGGTCGTGGTGGGAGGCGCCGCCGGTGGAAATCTCTCGCACCCTGGCCGAGACCGGTCGCCGGCCCGCGGCAGGGGCGCCGGGGCGGATCCAACGCAACGATGCCGGGGTGCGGCGGTTGCGTGAGGCCCAGCTCGACAAGCAGCGTCGCCGGGCCGAGGCGGCTCGCTCGCTCGCCGCCGGTGGTGTGCGCGAACGGAAGCTGAGCGAACCGGAAGCAGAGGTGCTGTTGAGCCTGCTCGACGCGGCGTTGTCGGCGCGAGTCCCCGTGAGCGGCCGGGTTCGCAGCGACGATGCCGCTTCCGGCACCCAGGACGGGGTCGAGCTCACACTCCGCCCGAGCGGCGAGTCCACGGTGGTGCACACCGCGCGAGGCCGCCTGTATCTGGACGGTCTGTCGGTGGAGGTGCGATGAGAGCGCGTTCGATCCCGTCGGTCGAGTTGGATTCGTATCAACGTGCGGCCCGACTGGTGCTCACCCACCATCTCGTCACCGCGACTTTCCCCGACCGGACGGCGCTGGCGACGGTGCGCCGCTGGGCCACCGAGTTGCGGGACGACCTGCTGGCCACCTTCGGATACCGGCTCGAGGTCACCGAGACCACCGCGCGGCTGTTCACCGTCGCCGATCGCCTCGACGCGGGTGCAGGCACGTCGACGCACACGGGTCGGCCGTTCGACCGTCGCCGGTACGCCTATCTGGCATTGGCGATCGCGGCGCTCGGTCGTGGTGCCGGGCAGATCACTCTGTCCGAACTCGCCGAGCACGTCGCCTCCGAGGCGAGCCGGGTGGACGGTGTCGAGCTCGACACCGAACGTGCCGCCGATCGCGATGCCTTCGTCGATGCCGTGACCTGGCTCGGTGTGCGCGGCGCGATCACCCTCGCCGACGGGGATGCCGGTGGATGGGCGAACGATCCCGAGCGCGGCGAAGCGCTCTACGATGTCGATCGTGCGGTCGTGCACGCCGTGTTCCGGCCGCCGCGGGCGTTGCAGCATCTCGAATCGGTACGCGGTCTGCTCGGCAATGCCGGTGCCCCGCAATCGGATACGTCGGAGGTTCGGCGGCGGGTGAGACGCGCATTGGTGCAGCGTCCCGTGGTCTACGCCGATGATCTCGACGAGGACGAGGCGCTGCAGTTGGCGTTGCGCCGCACCACCGACGAGGTGGAGCTGCTGACCGGCTCGGTTTGTGAGCGTCGCGCCGAAGGCGTTGCGCTGGTGGACACTTCGGGACGGTTGTCGGACGTCCGGTTCCCGAACACCGGGACGGTCGCGCAGGTCGCCCTGCTGCTGGCCGGGGAGATGTGCGACCGCATCCTCGATCCCGACGCCCCGGCCCCACCCCGATTGCCCGTCCCCGCGGAGGCGCACGACGCCCTCGTCGCGGCGGTCGATACCGCGATCCCGACGTCGACGGTGTTCACCCCGCTCGCGGTGTCCGACACTCCGATCCCGCACGAGCAGGCCGAGAACGACATCCGCGCACCGCTCGAACACCCTTTGCTCGAGGATTCGTGGTTGGCAGGCACCGTCGGGCATCTCGTCGACATCTACGGCCGGACCTTCGCCGCGCAGTGGCAGGCCGACCCCGCCGGACTGACCGAGGCCGCGGTGGACATGCTCGACAGGCTGCGCCTGGTGGCCCGGGTACCCGGCGGCGTGCTCGCCCTGCCGGCGCTGGCCCGATTCCGCGGCGTGACGGTCAGTGTGCGCGAACGAGATCCGGAAATCGACCTCTTCCCCGAGACCACACCGGAAACAGTCCCCGACCCCGACACGACCCCGACGGAGATCTCATGAGCAGCGCCCGATTCCGCCCCACGCGTGCCGGGATCATCAACCTGTGGGACTACCGCGACCAGGAGTTCTCGTTCGCCGACGGACGGCTGGTGCTGCGCGGACCGAACGGGTCGGGCAAGACCAAGGCCCTCGAGGTGCTGTTCCCGTTCGTCCTCGACGGCCGCATCGAACCACGACGCCTGAACCCGTTCGCCGGCGAGGAACGCACCATGCGCTCGAACCTGCTGTACCGGGGGCAGGACAGCGCCCACTCCTATGTGTGGATGGAGTTCTGCCGTGGCCGCGCCGACGACCCCGAGGCCGTCACCGTCGGCATCGGTATGCGCGCCACCCGTGGCAACGACAAGGTCACACGCTGGCATTTCGTCGTCGATGGCCGTGTGGGTGTGGACTTCTCGCTGCTCGACGACGAGGACCGCCCACTGACCCGCAAGCAACTCGTCGATCGGATCGGGGCCGACGCGATCACCGATCGTCCCGTCGATTACCGGGCCGCGATCGACGCGCGCATGTTCGGACTGGGCGCGCAACGCTACGACCAGCTGATCAATCTGATCCTGACCCTGCGTCGCCCGCAGCTCGCCAAGAACCTCGACCCGAAGGGCTTGTCTCAGGCCCTGACCGACGGACTCCGTCCTCTCGACGACGATCTCATCGTCGAGGCCGCCCGCTCGTTCTCCGCGATCGAGGAAGTCGAGCGCACACTCGAATCCCTCGCGGCCGCCGACGATGCGGCGCAACAGTTCGTCAAGGTGTACTCGAAGTACATCCGTCAGCACGCCCGCACCGCCGTGGACAAGGTCGCCACCCGTCTCGGGGTGGTCGACACCGCGGTGCGGTCGCTGCGTGAGGCGGCCGAGACCCGCACCGAGGCCGCCGCCGCACGAGCCGCCTCGGAGGAGCAGCTCCTGGTGGCCGAACGCGACCACGAACAGGCACGCACCACCCTCGAGGCACTGCACCGCTCCAGCGCCTACGAGGGTAAACAGCAGCTCGACGACCTCGCGTCGGCGGTGAAGAACCTGGAGCGGACCACCGCCGCGCAGGCCGAGCAAGCCAGCCGCGCCCAGGCGGTCGTGGCGGACCGGCTCCGCGACCACGACAGTGCCCGCGACGCGCTCGAGACCGCGACGGCCGCGCGCCGCCGCGGCGAGGACGGGCTGCGTGCGGCCGCCGAGGACGCCGACATCACATGGACCGGCCTCGACGGCATGGAGCGGACCGAACAGCTGGTCGCCGCGATCGACGCGCTCGCCGAGGAACGCGACGCCGACGTACGCGCCGTGCGCAGCGCACTGTCGCAGCTCGACGGTGCCGCCGCCGCGCGGGCACGCGCCGAGGCAGCCGCGGTGCGCAGCCGCGCGCAACGCGACACCGCGCTGGCCGCGGTGGAGGCTGCCGAGACCACGGTCGAGCTGTCCCGCAGTGAGGTCGCCGCCGAGCTGGGCCGCTGGTGGTCCGATCGTGCCGAGATATTCGCGGCCGTAGGCCTGTCCACCCCGGTCTTCGAGGTGCTCGACGCCGCATTCGGCACGGTCGGGCAGGACGACGCGCCGTCCCCGTCGGCGGTGTTCGCCGAGCACACCGCGCCCGTGCTCGACGACCTGCGGTTCCGACGTCGCGTGTGCGCATCGGAGATCGAGTCGCTCGGCACCCGAATCACCGAACTCGAGGCCGAACGCACCGCCGTCGCGGCCGAACGCGACGATGCTCCCCCGCTCTTCCCCGCCCGCAACGGCAACCGCGACGAGCTGGCCGGGGCGCCGTTGTGGCAGCTCGTCCGGTTCCGCGACGATATCTCGACGCGGGACGCCGCCGGTATCGAAGCAGCATTGCAGGGCGCGAACCTGCTCGACGGGTGGATCACCGACGGCACCGGCGACCTGCCGAACATCGAGTCGGAGCAACTGCTGGTGCCGCTGGCGCCCGAGCACCGGCCGAACGGTCCCACACTGGCGGACGTGCTCGTGCCCGAAGTCGATACGGCGGTCCCCGAGGAACGCGTAGCTGCGGTGCTGTCGTCGATCGCGTGGACCACCGAGCCGGGTCCGGACACGAGGGTGTCGGTCGATGCCCACGGCGGGTTCCGGCAAGGAGTGCAACTCGGCCGCCATGTCAAGGAGCAGGCCGAGTTCATCGGGGCCACCGCCCGCGCCCGCCGTCGGCGGCGTCGCATCGTCGAACTCGAGACCACCATCTCCGAATGCCGCGCCGACGTGGAGTCGCTGCGGGATCAGGATCGCGAGATCGGGCACCGACTGACCGCTCTCGACGAGGCCGTGAAGTCGTTGCCGCGCACGGGATCCGTACTCGCGGCACTGCGGAAGGTCACCGAATGCGCTGGGGCGCTGCGGACCGCCTCCGAATCCGCGGCCGCAGCCGACCGAGACCTGGATCAGGCGATCGCCGCGGTCGCCACCAAGGAACAACACCTGAGGTCGGCTGCCGGCCGGCACCGGGCGCCGCTCACCGCGACGGAACTCGACAGTCTCGACGCGGCCGTGCGGCACTTCCGTTCCCAGGGGCAGGCCCTGCAGCGCGTTCTGCGCGAGCAGGTCGCCTGTGGTGATCGACTCCGCGACACCGATGTTCGGCTCGACGAAGCACGGACCTCGGCCGAGAGCGCGGCCGAACTCGCCGCGGAGAACGCCGAGACATTGGCCAACGAGCACCAGAAACTCGCGACGCTGCGCGAATCCATCGGAGCGAGCGCCGACCGCATCGACGCCCAGCTCGACGAAGCCCGGCGCCGGATCGAGACGGCGAAGGCCGCCGAGCGGACCGCGCGCAAGGCCCACGAAGCGGCGCTCGAGCGGACCGGCAAAGCCGACGCCGCGCACACGGGCGCGGAGAACGCGTTGCGGTCGGCGCTCATCGAGGCCCGGGCCGACGCCGAAGCTCTCGCGCCCTTCGCCCGCCGCGACCTGCTGACCCTACTGGGGGTGGAAAGCGAGCACGTGTGGCCGTCCAGCGCGGCCGCGTGGCTCGACGCCGATCAACTGGCCTACCGGATCCGGCAGTCCCCCGACGATCCGATCGAGGTACTGCCCGCCGAGGTCCTCGCGTTGTTCCGGGCACTCGATGCCGCGACCGAGTCGGTCACGACCTCCGAGTCGACCCGCAAGTCCACCGCCTCGGCGCTGACCTCCGCGCTGCAGGAGTTCGACGCCGAACTCGCCCGCGGCCGCGACTACCGGCTGCACTGGGACGCCGCCGACGGCATCACCGTCGTGCAGGTGCAGGACGAACAGGGCTACACGTCCGTCGCGGCGTTCGCACAACGCATCGCCCGGGCGCGGCAGGAACAGGAGACTCTGCTCACCGACTCCGAACGGCGCATCCTCGAGGACGCCCTGCTCACGGGGCTGGCGCAACAGATCCACGAGCGCACCGTCGACGCCCGCGACCTCATCGCCCGGATGGGCACCGAGATGCGGCAACGGCACATGTCCTCGGGCAACACCATCGGGGTGCACTGGGTGCTCGCCGACCATCTCGACGAGCCGGCCCGCGCGGTGTGCAAGCTCCTCGACCGGGACGCGTCGATGCTCGCGCCGGAGGACCTTGCGGGGATCCGCGCGCATTTCGCGTCGCGTATCCGTGCGGAAAGGGCCGCGCATCCGGAACGGTCGTATCCGGAGATCCTCGCCGCGACGCTGGATTACCGCCGGTGGCGGGTGTTCTCGTTCAGTCTCGTCGGTGCGGACGGCAGCGAGGACCGGCTCACCCCGGCCCGGCACTCGGCGCTGTCCGGTGGCGAGCAGTCCGTCTCGTTGCACCTGCCGTTGTTCGCGGCGGCGCACGTCATGCTCGATTCGGCCGACCCGCACGCACCGCGTCTGCTCGCCCTGGACGAGGCCTTTGCCGGTGTCGACGACACCGGACGCAGCGAATTGCTCGGCTTGTCCGTGCAGTTCGACCTCGATCTGTTCATGACCGGTTTCGACCTGTGGATCACCTATGCCGGCGTGCCGGGTTGTGCGCACTACGACCTGTCGCATTCGGTGGCCGAGCACACCGTCGCCACCACGCTGCTGGTGTGGTCGGGTGGCGAATTGCTCGCCGAGCACGACGGGTCGGATCTGGAGAGCGCGTTGGGATCCCCGCGGACCCGGCGGGTCACACGACCTGTGGAGGGGGCCCTCGAGTTCGCCTGATTGTGACAACCGTCACTGCGGCGTGTTCCGCCTCGATCGAGACTCCGACTTGTGCCGCGGCCCTACTATCCGGAAGATGACGAGGCTTCGGGTATCCAGACTCATCGTCGGCGCCGCGACCGTGGTCGGACTGCTGCTGGGCACGAGCACCGCGGCAGCGGCGCCGGCGCCCGGCGCGCGGGTGACCGCGTCGCCGGACGGTTTCGCACTCGACGGTCGCGCCTGGTGGCCCACCGGGTTCAACGCCTATCAGCTCGCCACCGACTGGTCGGTGAACTGGGGATGCGGAGCGATGGTCGACCTCGACGCCTACTTCGGTGCGCTGCCCCCGAATTCACTCACGCGGTTCAACCTGTTCCAGGCACTGGCCGTCAACCGGTTCACCGGGCAACTCGATTTCGGACCGATGGATGCGGTCTTCGCGGCGGCCGAAGCGCACGACCAGATGCTGCTGCCGGTCCTGGCACCTCAGGACGGTGCGTGCGAGGACGAGGTCTTCAAGGGCCGGCAGTGGTACGTCGACGGGTGGACCGAATTCACCCCGGGTCACGAGCGGGCGGTGATGAGTTACCGGGACTGGATGCACACCGCCGTCGCCCGCTACCGGAACTCCCCCTCCCTCGCGGCGTGGGAGCTCGTCGGCGAACCGGAGACGAGCACCTGCACCGACGCCGCGTGCTACTGGTGGACCCGGTCGTGCGAGCCCGGCGCCGCCCAGGTGCTACGCGACTTCTTCGACACCGCCGGAGCCGAACTGCGCGCCATCGACCCCCGCACCCTGATCACAGCCGGTTACACCGGGGGCGGCCAGTGCGGAACCCAGGGTGACGAATATCAGTTCGTCAGTGCTTCACCGTATGTCGATGCCGTGCAGTACCACGACTACGGTGCCGACGGCGTTCCGTTGCCCGGTGATCAGTGGAACGGTCTCGCCCGTCGCGTCGTGCAGGCCGCGGCCGTCGGGAAACCGTTGCTCGTGGCGGAGATCGGCGAACTCGCCGGATCCTGCGGATCGGTCGTCGACCGCGCCGAGCACATCACCGCGAAGATCGAAGGTCAACGTGCCGCCGGTACCGCGGGTGCGCTGCTATGGGCGTTCGTGCCCGACCCGCGAGCGTCCGACTGCACCTTCGACATCGGATTCGACGACCCCCTGTGGGAGGTGGTCGAGGACTTCGGCCGTCTGGAGCGTGCCGGCGCTCCGGGCCTCTAGGTCGACCGATGCCCGGCGCAGGTGCCGTCCTCGTACGTCGACGGTGAAACCCAGGTCGACATCGCACGCGGCCTGCCCGCCGCGGATTGCCCACTCTCGGTCGGGATGTTCCGGACGATGACCGTGACGTGGTCGGCGTCGATGATGCCGGTCTCGACGTCGCGGTCGTGGCGGGTGCGAATCTCGATGAGCGTGCTGGGCATCCGGCACTTCTACCGGTCGAAGGACCCCGGCGCAATGAGCGGAGGAGAGTTCATCCGCGGGTGGCGAGGAAACTCTTCCGCCTCTCGTTGGGGATCGCCGCCGGCGCGCCGTCGGTTTTCCGGTGCCGTCGAAGGTGGCCCGCGCACACCCGTCCCATGAGCGCAGGATGGAACAGATAGCTCGGCGGATCCATCAGGCTGCTGACCCTGAGGAATCGGTCGACGACCACGGGATCGTTCTCGGCGGCCGCCAGGACCCGCGCCACGTACGCGTTGCCGAGCCGGATCTGCACGCTGCGGGGGCCTTCGACCTCCGGCAGCGCCAGGTCGGAGCCGATCGCGAGCTGCCACGCAGCGCCGATCGGTTTCTTCGCGGCCCGGAAGAACCTTCGGGACAGCTCGTCCTCGCCGCGCCGTAGGCAGTCCCGCAGCGACATCGCTTCGACGGCGGCGACCGTCATGCCCTGACCGTAGATCGGGTTGAAGCTGCAGATCGCGTCGCCGAAGACCAGCAGTCCGTCCGGGAAGCGGCGCATTCGCTCGTAGTGCCGCCACTGGCTGGACGGGAACTTGTGCTGTGCCACCTCGCCGAGGGCTTCGGCGGTACGGAGCGCGGCCACCACGTGGTCGGGTGCGTACGCCTCCACGGCGGAGATCATGCCGTCCAGGCTCGGTGGCGGTTCACGACCGGCCATCGCGGCGACCGTGAACAGCCATGTGTCGTTCTCGTAGCCGAACAGCGCCATGCCCGCCGGGCGTCCCGGCACGGCACCGATCAACACCATCTTCTCCATCGGTGTGCCGGGCGCGAGTCGCAGCAGCTGGCTGCGGTACACGACGTGGACGACGACGTGCTCCTCGACCGGTCGCCCGTAGCCGAGTTTCTCCAGACCCGCCGGAGTGCGGGCTCCACGTCCCATCGCGTCGACCACCAGATCCGCCGTCAGGGTCCGAACACCCTCGCGGCTGCCCACCTGCACTCCGGTGACCCGGCGGCGGTCGGGTGTCGTCGTCAGGTCGCCGACGTTGTGTCCGTCGAGGAGAGTGATGTTCGGGATCGCGCGCACGCGTCGCCGGACCTGATGTTCGAGCAGCGGCCTGCTCGGCACGTAGGTGGCTCGGCGGTCGCGGAAGTAACCCGACGGCGCCAGCCGGTGCCCACCCAGGACGAAGTGCATCTCCGACAGGTTGCCGTCGGCGATCACCGGTGCACCGTCGGCGATCAGTTCGTCGAGGATCCCCGGGAACAACTCGTCCATGGTCCGGGCGCCGCGGGCGAGAAGCCCGTGTCCGTGCCGCCCCTGCGGTACCCCGTGTCGATTCTCCGCACCGGTCGGGAGAACGTCGCGTTCGACGACCGTCACCGCGTCGTAGGACTCGGCCAGTGCGCGGGCCGCGAGCAGACCACCGACGCTCGCGCCCAGAACGATTGCATGGTCACCGATCTTGTCCATCTCGTCATCTCCGTCGGCCGATCGACTGTCGCGCACTTACGTGCCTGTACACGAAGTCTGAGGTGGCGATCGTCGACGGTCGCGAGTAGCGCACTACTCGATTCGGAATCCGGTTGCCCGGCTGCGGCGCCCCTGCTTCGATCGGTGCCATGAGCGACCGCACGCGCCTGACCCGCAAACCCGAACGCGGCACCGACGATCCCGCGGTGCTGCACCGCCTCCTCGACGAGGCCCGCATCGCGCACGTGGGATTCGTGCGCGACGGATCGCCCGTGGTGCTGCCGATGGCGATGGGCCGCGACGGAGACCGGGTGCTGTTGCACGGCTCCACGGGCGCCGGGATGTTCCTCGCCGCTCGTGCCGGAATCGAGGTGTCCGTCGCGGTGACGCACCTCGACGGACTCGTGTTCGCCCGGTCGGCCTTCGACCACAGCATGAACTACCGCAGTGCCGTGCTGTTCGGAGTGGCCACCCCGGTCGCCGCGGACGAGAAGGAACGGGCATTGAGGATGGTGACCGAGCATCTGATACCGGGACGCTGGGACGAGGTCCGGTCGCCGACCTCGAAGGAATTGGCTGCAACCACCGTCCTGCAGGTGCCGCTCACCGAGGTGAGCGTGAAGGTCCGGGCGGCCGGTCCGGGTGAGGATGCCGGGGACGGTGAGGATCACTCCGTGTGGGTGGGAGTGGTGCCCCTGCGTACCGTTGCCGACGATCCGATCCCGTCACCGATCACCGGTTCCGCGAGCGCACTACCACGCTCCGTGCGCGCACTCCTGTGATCTCGCCCGGAGTGTCCGCCGTGTCCACCCCCGATTCCTGCATCGATGATGAAAGGATGCCCGCGTCGGGGGAACAGATCGGAGTCGCCGCGAGTGCCATCAACGTCCGTGTCCGTGAAGGCCGCACGCAAGCGGCTCGGTGAGCTGGTCCGAGAGGTCAACGACGACACTGTCGCCGTCGAGATCGTCGGCAAACGTGGCACGGGCGTCCTGATCTCCAAGGCCCGCTACGCGGCGCTGCAGGAGGCGACCTTCCTGCTGCGCTCCCCCGAACTGATGGACAGCCTCCGCCGCGAGATGCAGCGTTCGCTGGAGGCCGCCGCGTCGACGGACCGACCGCAGCCGCCGCCTGCTCGCCGGCGCACGAAGAACAAGAAGAAGAAGCGCAAGAAACGGCATCGAACCCGCTGACCCTCGAACACCGGACGGTCGCTAGCCCGTCGTCCACAACAGTTCCGGGCGGATCGATCCCATCCCGTACATCTGCACGCCGTGAACACCGGCACCGAGGACGGCGGCCGGCGCGGTGCGGATGTACCAGACGGCAGGGTTCAGTTCGACGATGCGCTGTTGTGCGGTCTCGTAGGCGGCGCTGCGCGCGTCGAGGTCCGCGGCTCGTCGTCCTTCATCGATGGCGGCGTTCAGGTCCGGGTCGTCGAGGCCGGTGAAGTTGCCGGTCGAGTCGCCGTGGAAGTTCGACCACAGGGCGGTGTCGGGATCGAGGATCGTGGCGGAGGTGATCGCCACATCGAAGTCGTCGGCGTTCAGCCGCGGAAGCGCGGAGGCGAATTCCAGGACCTCGACCCGGACGTCGACGCCGTCGAATGCGCTCAGCTGCGCCTGCACGGCTTCTGCGACGGCCTTGTTCTCGACGGAGGTGTACGCCAGGAAGGTGAACGACACGGGCTTGCCCTCCGCAGCGAGTTCGTCGAACAGCTCCTGTGCTGCCTGCGGGTCGTGCGTCGGGACCTCGATATCGGCGTAGAACGGCGAGGACTCGTCGAAGAGGGTGCGCGGGAGTTCCGCGCGCCCCGAGAAGACGACGTCGTTCAGCGCGTCGATATCGATGGCGAGCGCGAGTGCGCGTCGTGCTCGCGCGTCGTCGAAGGGAGCTCGCCGGGTGTTCAGCGCGAGGAACTGGCCGCCACCGGTCGGCTGGACGAGGGTGCGGAGTCCGGCGTCTTCGGCGCGGCCGAGTGAGGCCCAGCTGCCTTCGACGGCGACCCCGGCCTCCCCCGCGATCACCGCGTTGACCCGCTGGTTCGTGTCGCCGTTGTGGATCAGTTCGATGCCGTCGAGATAGGGCGCCGGTTCGTATCCGCTGTTGCGTTCGAGGATGATCCGGTCCTGACGGCGCCATTGGGTCATCGTGAACGGTCCGGCGCCGACGGGCTGCTCGTCGAACGTTTGCCGGCCACCGGCGAGTGCGGCCGGAGAGGCGATCCAGTTCAGGCCGCTCCACACCACAGCCTGACCGTAGTGCGGGTTGGGCGCTTCGAGCGTGACGCGCAGTGTGAAGGGGTCGGTGACTTCGAGGGCTTCGATCTGCGATGCCTGGATCAACGACGGCGATCCGGTGGCCGGATCGCGCATCCGGTCCCAGTTGTACCGGACGGCGTCGGCGTCGTAGACGGTGCCGTCCGTGAAGGTGATGCCCTCGCGCAGTTTCAGTTCGAAGGTGGCCCCACCGTCCACGGTGTCGAACGACTCCGCGAGCACGGGGCTCAGCTCGGCGGACTCGGGATCGTTGACCAGCAGCGTTCCGTACAGGGCGTTGCCGATGAGGCTGTTCGACACCCATGCGTTGACGAGGGTCGCAGGATCGAGCGAGCGCGGCTCCCCGCCCTGGACGATGCGCACCGTCCCGCCCTGGACCGGGTCACCGACCTCCGCGTCTGCCGTGGCCCCCGCGCCCCCGCCTCCGCAGGCGGTGAGCACCAGGGCCACCGATGCGGCCGCGGCGACCGCCGAAACCGCGCGTCGGGTTCGACGACGTAGATGGTGCAGCATCGGGACTCCTTCACCGGCAGTGCCTGTGGCAGCGGGACTTCGGATGGAACAACGGTTGCGGTCGAAGCCTGGCCACGACCGGATAGAAACGATACTCTCACACAAGAGAATCATCTTCTTGTCATGCAGAGTGAATTTCTGGAGGTTCCCATGACGGCATCGGCCACCGACCCGCGCCGGCTCGAGCTCACCCCGGCCGCCCACGCTCGGCGCACGCCCGACGCACCGGCGATCGTCATGGGACGGGGCGAGAAGGTCACCTATCGAGAGCTCGACGACCGATCCGCACGACTCGCGACCTACCTGCGGGTGCACGGTCTGAACGTCGGCGATCACGTCGCGATCCTCATGGAGAACTCCCGCGCGTTCCTCGAAGTCGCCTGGGCGGCCCAGCGCTCGGGCCTGTACTACACCGCGATCAACCGGCACCTACGCCCATCGGAAGTCCAGTACATCCTCGACGATTCCGGCGCGGCGGCACTGATCACCGCCGCATCGATGGCCGAGGTCGTCGACGGACTGGATCTGTCGACCGTCGGCATCCAGGTGTGCACCGACGGTGCCCTACCCGGCTTCGACGACTACGCCGCAATCCTCGCCGGCCACGAACCGCTACCGCTCGACGAGTCCGTCGAGGGCCGAGAGATGCTGTACTCCTCGGGAACCACCGGGCGCCCGAAGGGAGTCCGCAAACCCCTGCCGGCCGCACCGTTCGGCGACCCCACCGCACCCCCGGTCCTGATCGCGCAGGGCGTCGCGACTCGGGGCATCGGACCGGGAAGCGTCTACCTGTCCCCCGCCCCGCTGTATCACGGCTCTCCCCTGGTGTTCTGCATGTCGGCGCAGCGCCTCGGCGCGACCGTCGTCGTGATGGAACGGTTCGATCCGCTCCACTGCCTCGCACTGATCGAACGTCATCGCGTGACCTACGCACAGTTCGTGCCGACCATGTTCGTGCGCATGCTCAAACTCTCCGACGACGAGCGGGCGCGCTACGACCTGTCGTCGCTGCAGGAGGTCACGCACGGCGCGGCACCGTGCCCGGTCTCGGTGAAACACAGGATGATCGAGTGGCTGGGCCCGATCGTCCACGAATACTATTCGGGCACCGAGGATGTCGGCGCGAGCCAGATCTCGGCCACGGAATGGCTCGCGCATCCCGGCTCCGTCGGCCGCCCCATGCAGGAGTGCCACATCGTCGGCGAGGACGGCGAAGAACTACCGCCCGGCGAGATCGGGGTCGTATACTTCGCCGGCGGTCGCCCCTTCGAATACCACAACGATCCGGAGAAGACCGCCGGTGTCACCCACCCGAACGGCTGGCGCACGCTCGGCGACGTGGGATATCTGGACGACGACGGCTATCTCTACCTCACCGACCGACAGGCGCTGATGATCATCTCGGGCGGCGTGAACATCTACCCGCAGGAGGCCGAGAACGTGCTCATCGGGCATCGCGCGATCCTCGACGTCGCCGTCATCGGCGTCCCCGACGAGGATATGGGCGAGGCGGTGAAGGCGGTCGTCCAGCTCGTCGATCCCGACACCGCCACCGACGCACTCGCCGACGAGTTGCTCGCCTACTGCCGCCGCGAACTCGCCACCTACAAGTGCCCGACCAGCGTCGACTTCGTCCGCGAGCTGCCGCGCGACCCGAACGGCAAGATGTACAAACGACACATCCGTGAGCAGTACTGGGAGAACCACACCGCGACCCGCACCCGACTCGTCCAGGGTTGACCGAGACCGGCGTTGTGTGCGACATCCACGAGGCGGTTTCAGGTGGAAATCGCACACAACACCGACCTCGACCCGTCGGACAGGCGCACTCTCGTTGTTCCGCTCTCCAATCGTCGTCACAGTTCTCTCACCATCGGGCTCCCCACGTTCGTAGCGTCTGGCAGCACAGGACTCGGTCCTGTTCCTCCCCGGCTCCACGGACAGAAACGAGAGAACGATGTCGTTGAACGGAAAGATCGCAATCGTCACCGGTGCCGCGCAGGGCATCGGCGAGGCCACCGCCAAGCGGCTCGCCTCGGAAGGCGCCACCGTCGTCACCGCGGACATCCAGGACTCGACGCGCACGGTCGACACGATCCTGGAACTCGGCGGCAAGGCCGAAGCCCACCACCTCGATGTGCGGATCAAGGACAACTGGACGGAGGTCGTCCGGGAGGTCGTCGAGCGCCATGGCCGCGTCGACCTGCTGGCCAACGTCGCGGGCGTGGTCAACATGCTCAGCGAGGACAGCGTCGTCGGGCTCACCGAAGAGGCGTGGGACCACGTCGTCGGCACCGACCTCAAGGGCGTCTGGCTCGGCATGCAGGCCGTGATCCCCGGCATGATCGAGCGCGGCGGCGGACGGATCGTGAACATCGCGTCCATGGCGGCGCTGCGCGGCCTGCCCAATCTGGCGTCCTATTCCGCCGCGAAGGGCGGGGTGGTGTCTCTGACCAAGCAGGCGGCCTTCGAGTACGGCGAGAAGAACATCCTCATCAATGCGATCTGCCCCGGCACGATCGACACCCCGATCCTCGCCGACATCACCGACGAGATGCGGCAGGCCAACGCGAATGCCCATATCGTGCGACGTCTCGGCGAGCCCGCGGAGATCGCATCGATGGTCGCTTATCTCATGCGTGAGGGCAGTTTCCTCACCGGCGAGATCTACCCCGTCGACGGTGGATGGGCGGCCAAGGGCAACTTCTGATCCTTTGGATCCGCCCACAAAGGCCGCGGCACGGATCGCTTCACCGCCGAGCATCGGGGAGGCATCGTGTGATCCACGACATACCCGAAGCCCGCCGACGAAGCTCGAGGAGATGCGCCGTGAACGATGAGAACTGCACGTTCGGCCTGTGGTACGACTTCCGCAACCCGGAACGGTGGCCGCGGACGTTCACCGACTTATATGCCCAGACCCTCGAACAGATCACGTGGGCCGAGGCCCGGGGCATCGAATCGGTCTGGTTGACCGAACACCACTTCATGGCGGACGGATACACCCCGTCGCCATTCGTGCTCGCCGCAGCGATCGGAGCACGCACCCGTTCGCTGCGCATCGGCACGAATCTCATCGTCTCGCCGCTGCACAATCCCGTCCGGCTCGCGGAGGACGCCGCGACCCTCTCGTTGCTCACCGCGGGCCGCTTCGATCTGGGGGTCGGGCAGGGCTACTGGAAGCCGGAATTCGCCGCCTTCGGACAGACTTTGCGCAACCGCCCGAGTCTGCTCGAGGAGGGCGTCGAACTCATCCGTCACGCGTGGTCGGGTCAGTGCGACGAATTCCACGGCAAGCGCTACGACTTCCCGGCCCTGCCCGTCACCCCACGACCCGAAGCCACCCCGCAACTGCTCGTCGGAGCGATGGCCGAACCGGCGATCGAACGGGCCGCGCGGATCGCCGACGGGTACCTCAGTACCCAGAACGCCCACCACGAGATGTATCTCGACGCCCTCGAACGCGTCGGCCGTTCACGCGAGGACGGCCGGATCTACGCCGGCCAGTGGGCGGTGATCGCCGACGATCCCGAACGCGAATGGGCACGCATCGGCGAACACGCGCTGTACCAGATCAATGGGTACATCGAGATGGGCGCGTTCGGGCCGTCGGACGCCGTCCCGGCCTTCGCCACTCCCCAGGACCTGCTCGATGCCGGCTCGTTCACGCTGTGGGACGCCGACACCGCGGTCTCCGAACTGACCGCGATGCTCGTGGCACGCCCGCAGATCAAGGACGTGCACTTCTGGGCGCAACTGCCGGGCGAATCCGTCGACAGCGGATCGGCACGCATCGAACTGCTCACCTCCAAGGTGATCCCACAAGTACGCGCGGCGGTCGCCGCCGCCCGACAGGAGGTAACCGCATGACCTCGGCGCCGGCAACCGGCTCCACCACTCCCCTCGTCATCACCGACTTCCTTTATCGGGCACGAGATCTGTTCTCCACCAAGACCATCACCCAATATCAGGACGGCGGGAAGGTCTTCGAATACACCTACGGCGACTACGCCGATCGGGTGCTGCGACTCGCCGCGGCGCTCGTGGACCTCGGCGTGCGTCCCGGCGACCGGGTCGCCACCCTCGCGTGGAACCACTACCGCCATCTCGAGCTCTACATGGCGGTTCCGTTGGCCGGCGCCGTTCTCCACACCGTCAATCTGCGGCTCGAACCCGGCGAGATCGCCTACATCGTCGAGCACGCCGACGACCGCGTCGTCTTCGTCGACTCCTCCCTGCTCCCCCTGCTCGACGCGACCCGCGCGCAACGTCCAGACATGCCGGTGTTCACCACCGACGGAGACGGCAGCGACCTGCCGAACCTGGACGCGCTCGTCGCAGCCGCCGACCCGCTCTCCGAGCCGGTGCCACGGGACGAGAACGACCTCGCCGCACTGTGTTACACCTCGGGCACCACAGGATCACCGAAGGGCGTCGGGTATTCGCATCGGGGCCTGTACCTGCACACTTTCACGGCCTGTCTCGCCGACGGCCACGCGATCAGCGAACGCGACACCGTCTGCCACGTGGTGCCGATGTTCCACGCCAACGCTTGGGGTATTCCCTTCGCGGCCCTGATGACCGGCGCGAACCAGGTACTTCCCGGCGAGCATCCGATGGTGCCCGACATCGCCACGATCCTCACCGACGAACAGGTCACCTACACCGGGATGGTGCCGACAGTCGCCGTCGACCTCGTGCGACACGCGGTGTCCTCGGACATCGACCTGACGAGCCTGCGCGCACTCGTCCTCGGTGGGTCGACCCCGACCCCGGAGCTCGTGCGCAGCATCGAGGAAGACCTCGGTGTGCGCGCCTATCAGGGCTGGGGCATGACCGAGCTCTCGCCGATGGGTACCTTCGCCCGGCCGCCGCGAGCCGCCGACGACGACCCGCAACTGCGATATTCCTACATCCGTCGGCAGGGGCGCCTGCTCCCCGGACTGCGGTGGAAGCTCGTCGACGACGACGGCGCTGTAGTTCCCCACAACGGCATCGACCGCGGGGAACTGCTCATGCGGGGACCGTGGGTGGCCGAACGGTACTTCCGCGACGAACACCCGGAAGCGTTCGTCGACGGCTGGCTGCGCACAGGCGACATCGCCACGATCGACCCCGAAGGCTATCTGACCATCGTCGATCGGGCGAAGGACCTGATCAAGAGCGGCGGCGAGTGGATCAGCTCGCTCGCGCTCGAACAGGCACTGACCACCGTCGCGGGTGTGGCCGAGGCCGCGGTGATCGCGGTGCCGCACGAACGCTGGCAGGAACGTCCCCTGGCGTTCGTGTGCCCCGTCGAGGGAATCACGCTCGATCCGGACGTCGTGGCCGACGCGCTCACCGCGATCGTGCCGCGCTGGTGGGTGCCCGAGCGCATCGTTGTGGTCGACGCCCTGCCCCGCACCAGTGTCGGCAAACTCGACAAGAAACGCCTGCGCAGCACCGTCGGCGACCGGTTGTTTGTGGATACCCACAACGGCTCGACCGCAGGTTCGCCCGGGTGAGGCCACCCCCGCTCTAGCGTCGGGTCCACCGGCCCACCGCTCCGGGGGCATCCGTCGTCACGAGGAGGAACACCGTGAAGTTCGGGATCTTCTACGTCCTCGAATGTCCCGACCACGACTTCGCGCGGGCCTACCGCGAGATGCTCGACCAGATCGCCTACGCCGAGCAGCTCGGCTTCGACGAGGTGTGGCTGGCCGAGCATCACGGAACCGACTACGGCTCGATGCCGTCGCCGCAAGTCGCTGCGGCGGCCATCGCCGCTCGCACCGAGCGGATGCGCATCGGCATCGCCGTGAGCAACCTGACCTTCGACTGGCCGGTGCGCATCGCCGAGGACTACGCGATGGTCGACGTGCTGTCCGGCGGCCGCCTCGACTTCGGGGTCGGTCGCGGCTACCAGCCGCAGGAGTTCCACAACATGGGCGTGGGACATCTGCAGAGCGAGAGCCGCGAGCGGTTCGTCGAGGCCCTGGAGATCGTGCGGGGCCTGTGGAGTAAGCCGGTCGGGGCACCGTTCTCCTATCACGGCAAGCACTTCGACCTCGTCGATGTCGACTGCCGGCCGGCGCCCGTCCAGCAACCCACTCCGCCGATCTACATCGCGTCCATCAGTCCCGAAACCCTGGATCTGGCGGCCGACCAGGGTTACAACATGCTCGTCACCCCCACCCTCATGACGATGCCGGAACTCAACACCTTCGTCGTCGACGCCAAGCGGCGCCTGCGCGATCTGGGCCGCGACATCCTCGACCTCGACTTCCCCATGAACTGGCAGATCCACCTCGCCGACACCGAGGATGCCGCGGTCGAGAACGCGCGCGAGGCGCTGACCTGGTATTTCGACGCGGCACTCACAGCGGTACCGCAGGGACCGGACGTACCGGCCACTTATGAGCGCTACGCGCAGCTCGTCACCGCCGCCGACGAGGCCGGAGGTATGACCGTCGACGGCCTGCGCGAGGGCGGCGTCGTCTATGTCGGTGAGCCCGACGGGCTGATCCGCCAGATCGAGGCCCTGCACGACGAGACCGGTCTGCAACACCTGATCTGCTGGATGCGCTTCGGCGGACTCGACCACGACAAGGTCATGCGCTCGCTGGAACTGTTCGCCGAACACGTCATCCCGCATTTCCGTGAGCGCGAACCCGTCGTGCCGCGCGCTCTGCGTGAAACCGACCCGCACACAGCGACATCGGTACCCGAAATCCATCCCTACCCCACTTCCCCACTCGCACAGGAGGACACCATGGGATTTCTACCCGTCGAGAACGATCGCAGCATCTACTTCGAACACCACCGCGGTGACGGACGGCCGGTCGTCCTGATCCACGGCTGGGGTGCGACCACCCGTGCGTGGGACACGACCCTGCCGGCACTGCGCGCCAACGGCAACGAGGTCGTAACCGTCGACCTGCGCTGCTGTGGCCGTTCGGACAAGGACTTCGACGACGTCTCCATCGAGGCGCTGGCGTCGGACATCGTGCGCCTGGTCGACCATCTCGGTCTCGATCGCCCGGTGATCAACGGCTGGTCGCTCGGCGGCGCGGTGGCCACCGCCGCGGTCGCACAACTCGGCGACCGGGCATCGGCCCTGGTCCTGACCGGGGGCGCCTCCCCGCGCTACACCGCCACCGACGACTGGCCGCACGGCGGCAGCGTCGCCGACGTCGAAGGCGTCCTCGCGTCGGCTGCCGCCAATCGCGCCGAGACCTTCCGCGGGGTCGCTGCGGCGGTGTGCGCCGAGAATCCGGGTGAGGCAGTGCTCGATTCGATCTGGGACATGTTCATGGCCATGGGCCCCCGCGGGGACGACTCGCTGCGGGATCTGGCCACGGTCGATCTGCGCAAGGAGATCGCCGCCCTCGAGGTGCCCATCCTGCTGCTGCACGGCCGGGCCGACAACTTCGTTCCGTTCTCCGCGGCCGAAGCCGTACCTGCGCTCAATCCGCGAGCCGAGGTCGTGGAATTTCCGTCCAGCGGGCACGCGCCGTTCCTCGAGGAGCGCGACCGCTACCTCGCCGAATTGACGGGATTCCTGAACCGATGAGCGACTCGAAGAATTGGCTGGTCACCGGTGGCTCCCGCGGCATCGGCCGCGCCGTCGTCGAGGCGGCCACCGCCCGCGGGGACCGCGTCGCGGTGTTCGCTCGCAAACCGGCCACCGAGCAGTGGACCCATGCCGATCGGGTGATCGAAATCCATACCGACATCGGCGATTCGGCGTCGGTCGGCAGCGGCGTGGCCGAGGTGTTCGACCGGTTCGGTTCGCTCGACGTCGTAGTCAACGCCGCGGGCGTGCACCGCGGCGGCCGCATCGGTGATCTGTCCCGGCAGCACTGGGACGAGGTGATCACGACGAATCTGACGGGGGCGTTCGAGCTCGCACGCGCAGTGGTCCCCCGCCTCGACGCCGGCGCTGCGCTGATCAATGTCGGTGCGGTAGTGGGTTTCCGGGGTTTCCCGGGTGATGTCGCCTACGGTGCGGCCAAGGCCGGACTGAGCGGACTGACCCAGGTGCTTGCCGTCGAACTGGCTCCGCGCGAGATCCGCGTGAACCTGGTGATCCCGGGTTTCGTGGATACCGACATGACCTCGGCGCTCACCGGACGCGCTCGCGAGAAGGTCGTCGCGGCGATTCCGATGGGCCGCACCGGCCGACCCGAGGAGATCGCGCAGGTCATCGTGGGTGTCGCGGATTCGCCCTACATGACAGGCAGCATTGTGGCCACCGACGGTGGGTTGATGAGCTCGTTCAGCTCGCGTAGTTGAGCCTCCGGTCGTTGTAGCGACCTACAACGACCGGAGAACTCGCGTGACCCACACCACAGCAACGCGATTACTCTCGACACCAGCAGCACAGATACCCATTCCCCCGCTGCAGGATTCATCCGATTCCTCGTTCCAAGGAGCCCCAGATGGACAACGTCGCGAGTGCCGGAAGTCTCGAAGCGGCCAACAAGAAACTCGTCGCCGAATTCATGGAGGTCTTCTCCACCGGCAACGTCGAGGCGATCCTCGGCTATCTCTCCCCCGACGCGACCTGGTGGGTCGCGGGCACCATCGAAGGCATATCCGGCACCAAGACCAAGGACGAATTCCGCGCGATGCTCTCGGGGCTGTCCGCGAACACGAAGACCGGAGCGATCGCGCTGAACCCGCTCGCGTGGACTGCCGAGGGCGACCGCGTCGCGGTGGAGACCGAGTCGTATTCGGAGATGAACAACGGCCGTGTCTACAACAACCTCTACCACTTCGTCTTCGAAGTCCGAGACGGACTGATCCGGTCGGTGAAGGAGTTCCTCGACACCGAACACACCCGGGCCGTCTTCCTCGCCCCCTGACCGACACCCCGCTCCACCCCATCCCATTCCTCGACTCACACAAGGAGATACGTCCATGGACGTCGGAATGCTGCTGGTCTTCCAGAACTACCACGAGAACGTCAGCGACCAGGAGGTCTTCACCCGCGAACTCGACATGGGTGTCGACGCAGAGAAGTACGGCTTCGACGCCGTCTGGTCCGCCGAGCACCACTTCGACGACTACTCGATGTGCCCGGACAACATGCAGATCATGTCGTACCTCGCCGCGCGCACCTCGACGGTCAAGCTCGGCACCGGCGCCGTGATCCTGCCGTGGAACAACCCGGTGCGCGTCGTCGAGAAGATGACGATGCTCGACATGATGTCCGGCGGCCGCGCCCTGTACGGCATGGGTCGTGGCCTGGCGAAGATGGAGTACGACGCCTTCGGGATCCCGATGGACGAGGCCCGCGGACGGTTCGTCGAAGGCGCGAAGATCACCATCGAGGGCCTGCGCACCGGCATTGTCGACAACCCGGACGGTGAGTTCTACCCGCAGTCACGCGTGGAGATCCGGCCCGCCCCGAATCCGGCCTACGAGTGGGGCCGCGACCGCCTGTTCGGTGCCGCGATGTCCCCCGATTCGGTCCCCGTCATCGCCGACCTCGGCGTCCGCATGATGACCTTCATGCAGTTCGAGTTCTCCAAGCACGCCGAGACGATCAACCGCTGGCGCGCTCTGTACCGGGAGCGCTGGGGCACCGAGCCGCTGCCGCCGGTCATCCAGGATTTCGTCATCTGCCACGAGGACGCCGAGGAAGCCCGCCGCCTCGCCTACGAGCACGTTGCACGCTACTTCCTGTCGGTCATCAAGCACTACGACTTCGCCGGTGAGCACTGGCGCAGCACTAAGGGCTACGAGACCTACCAGGCGGGCGCCGACATGATCCGCGAGGCCGGCATGGAAGCCGCGGCCGACGCGTACGTCGAGGCCAACGTCTACGGCACACCCGAGCAGATCGTCGAGAAGTACGCGGCCCGGCACGAGCAGATCGGCGACTTCTTCGCCAACGCGGCCTTCGCGTTCGGTGGCCTGCCCATCGATCAGGCGGAGAAGGCCCTGAAGCTCTACGGCGAGAAGGTCGTTCCCGAGCTGCACAAGATGAAGGCACCGGTTCCGGCCAACGCCTGACCCCGATCCGGGCGGTGCCCGAGCCCTCGGGCACCGCCCGCTCCACCCCGTCGGAGGACGACATGAATTCCCCTGCCACCCAGGATTTCACCACTGCGTTCCGTGATGTCATGGCCGGTGTGTGCACCCCGGTCACGGTGGTGACCGCACTCGACGGCGACCGCCCGCACGGCACCACCGTCAGCGCCTTCGCCTCGTTGTCGATGACTCCTCCGATGGTGCTCGTCGCACTCGATCGCGGCTCGGACCTGTTGACGGTGGTCCGTGACCAGGGCCGGTTCGGCATCAACATCCTCGGTCACGGCCAGGACGATCTGGCGCTGATCTTCGCCCGGAAGGGCACCGACAAGTTCGCCGGCGTCGACTGGGCGCTGACCGGCGGCGCACCCCGGATCGTCGGCGCACCCGGCTGGGTGGCCTGCACTGTGGCGGACCTCGTCGACGGCGGCGACCACGTGGTGGTCCTCGGGCACGTCGAAGATGCCGACCGTTCGGATCACCCGCCGCTCACCTACCACCGGCGCACCTTCGGCACGCACAGCGTAGGACAGGAGTAGTCGTCATGCCTCGAACACCCGCACAGCAGGTCGAACTCGCGGTCGAGACCCTCGCCGCCGGCGGCATGGTCGTCGTCGTGGACGACGACGACCGTGAGAACGAAGGCGATCTGGTCGCTGCGGCCGGCACGATGACCGCTGAGCAGATGGCGTTCATCGTCCGTCACACCACCGGCATCGTGTGCGCGCCCATGACGGCCCACCGCGCCGATGTGCTCGATCTGCCTCCGATGGTCGAACGCAACACCGATGCCCACGGCACGGCGTTCACCGTCACCGTCGACCACGTCTCCACGGGCACCGGGGTCAGCGCCGAGGATCGCGCGACGACCGTGCGCGCCCTCGCGGCCGACACCACCGAACCCCCGGACCTGCGCCGACCCGGCCACATCTTCCCGCTACGTGCCCGCGACGGCGGGGTCCTCGCCCGGGCCGGGCACACCGAGGCGACCGTCGACCTGCTGCGCCTCGCCGGCGCCGGCGATGTCGGGGTGATCGGCGAAATCGTCGCCGAGGACGGCTCGATGCGACGGGGTGACGACCTTGCCGAGTTCGCGCGCATCCACGATCTGCCGATGCTGCGCATCGCGGATCTGGTGCGCTACCGCACCGCGACCGAACCGTTCGTCGAACTGGTCGCCGAGTCGACGATGCCCACCGAGTTCGGGCAGTTCCGGGCGGTGGCGTTCCGGTCGGTGCTCGACGGCACCGAGCACCTCGCGCTGGTGATGGGCGATGTCGCCGCGGCCGGACGCAGCCACGACGGGGTGCTGGTCCGCGTGCACAGCGAATGCCTCACCGGCGACATCCTCGGTTCGCTGCGCTGCGATTGCGGCGCCCAGCTCGAACGCGCCCTCGCCGAGATCGCCCGCGAAGGCTGTGGGGTGCTCGTGTACCTCCGCGGCCACGAGGGCCGCGGAATCGGTCTCGCTCACAAGATCCGCGCCTACTCGTTGCAGGAACAGGGCCTCGACACCGTCGACGCCAATCGGGCTCTCGGGCTGCCCGACGACTCGCGGAGCTATGGCGTCGGCGCCCGGATCCTCGCCGATCTGGGGGTGCGCCGGATGCGATTGATCACCAACAATCCCGCGAAACTCGGTGGGCTCGAGGGCTATTCGATCGACATTGTCGGTCGCGTCGCACTGCCCACCGTCGCGACCGCCCACAACGTGCGTTATCTGCGGGCAAAGCGGGACCGGATGGGGCACGTGCTCGACCACGGCCTGCCCGACGTGATGGCGACGTGACGACATCGGGTACATTGTGATATTCCACAACTCAACGTTGCAAAGTAACCACCGCCACACCCCGCCAGGAGAAGGAACGGTATGACTCTGCTGCCGAGCGCGGGCACCGAGAGCTCCACGCGGCCCGACACCGCCGGCACGATGCCGCCCGTCTCCTCCACCCGACCGCGGGAACGCGACGTCATCACCGCCTTCGCCGAGATCACCGGGGAAGCCATCGGGGACGCCGACCTCGAACACCTCCTGCGCTCGGTGTGCGTGAAGCTGTGCAGCGTCATCGGGGTGTCGCGGTCGTCGCTCTATCTCAAACGGCCCGACGGCCGGTTCCGCGGCGCCGCCGGACACTGCGCCGACCAGGGCGACATCACCGAGGCCGTCAAACGCCAGGAATCCGGTATCGCCGGCGACCGGTTCAGCCGGGAAGTCATCGAGACCGCGCGGCCGGTCCTCATCGACGACGTCGCCAACGATCCGCGCCCGCACCGCCGCACCATGGAGCACTGGCGGGTGCGGGCGATGCTGGGCGTCCCCTTGGTGTTCGACGACGAGGTCATCGGTCTGCTCTTCGTCGACGACAAGGACCGCGACCACCGGTACACACAGGAGGACATCGAGATCGCGGAGATGTTCGCGCAGCTCAGCGCGCTGTTCATCAGTCAGGCGATGCTCAATGTCCGGCTGCGCAGCCAGGCGTCGGAGATCGCCCGCAGCCGCAACACCCTCGCGTATCTCGCGGATGTGCACCGCAAACTCACCAACGCCGTCCTCGAGGGCGCCGACATCCACAGCGTGGTGACGCTGCTGTCGAACCTGTCCGCGAAGCCTGTCGTGCTCTACGACGAGGACTTCCGGGTCCTGGCCTGGGCATCTCCCGCAACGCTCGGTCTCGACCGTCCACCGGTGATCTCCCAGCAGGTGCGGAGGATGCCGTCGGTCGAAGCGGAGCTGGCGGGTCTCAGCCCGGAACGTCCCTCCGCGGTCGTCCCACCGACTCTGTCGGTGGGACTCGGACGCCGGCACCTGATGTGCCGCCTGATCATCGAGGGGCGACCGAACGGCTATCTCGGCATCGTCGAGGTCGGGCGTTCCCTCGAGACGGTGGACAGCCATCTGGCCGAGCACGGCGCGACGGTGCTGTCATTGCAGATCCTGTCCGAACGACGCCAGATCGAAACCCAGGGTCAAGCGCGAGACGACTATCTGTCCGACCTGCTGCGCAACACCCGCGACAAGGAACATCTGCTGCGCCGGGGCCCGCAGTTCGGCATCGACCTCACCCACCCGCACGTGCTGGTGCGTTTCGAGCTGTCCGCTGACCCGCGCACCACAGCTTCCGCGGCGCAACGGCTCGTCACCCGCCGGTTCCGGGAGGTCTTCGGCATCGACGAACCCGCCGCGGTGAAACTGCCCGGCCACGTGATCGTGCTCGTCCCGCTCCCCGACGGCGGGTCGGCGGAGGAGATGCAGACCCTCCGCGACCGGGTCGGGCGGGTACGGGAGTCGCTACAACCCGAGCTCGCCACCGGCGCCACGGTCATCTCCGGCGTGTGCCGCGAGGTCACCGGTTTCCCGCAGGCGGCCCGCGAGATGAAAGAGGTCGCCGACATCGCGCGATCGTTCGACTGGTCGGACGGCGTTCTCGACGTCACCGAACTCGGGCTCTTCCGCGTCGTCGTCAGTTCCGGACGAGTCAAGGACGCGGTGCGCTTCGCCCACGAGTACGTCCACGCCGTGCGCGGTGCCGACGACGGTGTGCTGCTCGAGACGTGGCGGGCGTTCGTCGCTGCGGAGGGACGCGTGCAGGGTGCCGCGCTCGCGTTGGAGGTCCACGAGAACACCGTCCGGTACCGGATGGGCAAGATCAAGGAACTCACCGGCCTGGACCCGACGAGCCTGGACGTGCTGCTCTCCGCCCGGCTGGCCTTCCAGATCCTCGACTTCGCAGCCCGCTGAACAGCGCAGATCCCTGACCGGATGCTGTTGTAGGAATCCACAACGAGGATCGACGAAGTGCGGTGCCACCGACGGATCCGGTCGATACGTTCTATTCATGCCGACCGACACCACACACAGCGACCTCCTCGGGGTCGACCTCACCGCCGTGCGGGACTGGATGGACGCGCAGGGCCTCGGGTCCGGTGATCTGACCGACGCCTCCCCCATCGGGGGCGGAACGCAGAACGTCATGCTCGGCTTCGAACGTTCCGGCGTCCGCTACGTTCTCCGACGTGGACCGAAACACCTTCGGCCACATTCGAATCGGATGATGTCGAGGGAGATGACATTGCTCCGCGCGCTCGCCGGCACCACCGTGCCGCATCCCACCTTCGTCGCCGGCAGCGAGGACACCGACATCCTCGGCGCGGTGTTCTACCTGATGCACGCTGTGGACGGCTACAACGCCGCCGAGTCGCTCGCCCCCGGCCACGCCGCCGACCGCGGCGTACGCCACCGGATGGGCCTGGCCATGGTGGACGCGCTCACCGAACTCGGTCGCGTCGACCCCGCGCAGATCGGGCTCGGCGACTTCGGTCGTCCTGACGGATTCCTGGACCGCCAAGTCGCTCGCTGGAGCAGCGAACTCGAGTCCTACACCCTGCTCCCCGGCTATCCGACCGTCCTGCTACCCGACGTCGACCGGATCGCGTCCTGGCTCGACGACCACAAACCCCGGCACTGGACGCCAGGAATCCTGCACGGCGACTACCACGTCGCCAACGTGATGTTCGACCGCGTCGATCCCGTGCTGACGGCCATCGTCGACTGGGAGATGGCCACCATCGGCGATCCCCTCCTCGACCTCGGCTGGATGCTCGCGATGTGGCCCGACGCCGACAGCGAACCAGACCTGCTCGAGAGTCGTCTCGCCGCGGCCGGTGGTCTCCCGTCCCGCACCGAACTGCTCGACCGGTACGCCGCGAACACCGAGCGCGATCTGAGCGCGATCGACTGGTACACCGCATTGGCCGGGTTCAAACTCGGCATCATCCTCGAAGGCACCTATGCGCGCGCCTGCTCCGGGCAGGCAGACGCCGAGGTCGGTGACCGCCTGCACCGCTATGCCCTTCGACTGTTCGGCCGCACCCTGCGGTTCCTCGACTGACGCTCCACCCACCGACCGGAGGTACGAAAGATGGCATGGGATTTCTCCACCGAACCCGAGTTCCAGCAGAAACTGGACTGGATGACCAGCTTCGTGCGCGACGAGATCCGTCCGCTCGAAACACTCGAACTCACCTGGCCGCAGCTGCTGAAGGCCATCGCACCGCTGCAGCAGGAGGTCAAGTCCCAGCAATTGTGGGCCGCTCACCTCGACCCCGAACTAGGCGGCCAGGGCTACGGTCAGGTCAAGCTCGGTCTGATGCACGAGATCCTCGGCTCCTCCCCGCTCGGACCGATCGTGTTCGGTTGCCAGGCACCGGATTCCGGGAATGCCGAGATTCTTGCCGCCGTCGGCACCGACGAGCAGAAGCGCCGCTGGCTCGACCCGTTGCTCGCCGGTGAGAAATACTCCGCCTTCGCCCTGACCGAACCCGACAACGCCGGTGCCGATCCGACGAACCTGCAGACCACCGCCGTGCGCGACGGGAACGAGTGGGTGCTCGACGGACACAAGTGGTTCATCAGCAACGCCTCGACCGCCGATTTCGTCATCGTCGTCGCCGTCACCGATCCCGACGCCGAACGACACCGCCGCGCATCGCAATTCATCGTCCCGATCGACGCTCCCGGACTCGAGGTGGTGCGCGACATCGCGTCGATGGAGAACCCGTCGCCCCGCGACAACACCTACGGTTCGCACTGCGAGGTCGTCCTGCGCGGTGTGCGGGTCGGTGACGACGCGCTGCTCGGCAAGCCCGGCGACGGCTTCCTCATCTCCCAGAAACGTCTCGGCCCCGGCCGGATCCACCACTGCATGCGCTGGATCGGGCAGGCAAATCGCGCCTTCGACATGATGTGCGAGCGCGCCACCTACCGTTTCGCCCACGGCAGTGTCCTGGGCGAGAAGCAGACCGTGCGCAATTGGATCGCCGACTCCGCCGCCGAGATGCAGGCACTGCGCCTGATGACGCTGCAGGCCGCATGGGTGATCGATACGAAGGGCACGAAGGAAGCCCGCAAGGAGATCGCCATGATCAAGTACTACGGTGCGAAAATCCTGCACGACATCATCGATCGGTCGATACAGACACACGGCTCTCTCGGCTACAGCTCCGACCTGCCGCTGGACTTCATGTACCGCGCGGCTCGCGCCGCGCGCCTGTACGACGGCCCCGACGAGGTGCACCGCGACACCGTCGCCAAGCTGATCCTGCGCGGTTACGAGGCACCGGCCGACCGCGTGCCGTCCGAGCACGTGCCGACCCGCCGGCGCGCGGCGCAGGAACGGTACGCCGACCTGTTCGACGAGGTACTCGCCTCCGTCTGACCGCACTCGAGGACCGTGTGGTGTGCGATTCTTCGAAAAATACCGCACACCACACTGTTCTCGTCGGCGGCCGGCGCGGTCA
This sequence comes from Rhodococcus sp. B50, assembly GCF_013602415.1. Taxonomy (NCBI): domain Bacteria; kingdom Bacillati; phylum Actinomycetota; class Actinomycetes; order Mycobacteriales; family Nocardiaceae; genus Rhodococcus; species Rhodococcus sp. B50. The sequence goes on from NZ_WPAG02000002.1 coordinate 1,217,629, forward strand.
GAAGACGACCGGATCCGCTCCCGCCGACTCGCCGAGATACGCCTGCTCGAGCAGGTGCGGAGACGCCGCGAGCTCGGCGGCCGGACCGCTCGTCGTCACCTCGCCGTGCCGCAACACCATCGCGTGGTCGGCGATCGAGAGCGCCATGTGCACGTGCTGCTCGACGAGCACGACTGCGGCGTTCCTCTCGTCGGCGAAACTGCGGACGACGGGAAGCAACGACTCGACGACCACGGGCGCGAGACCCATGCTCAGCTCGTCGACGAGCAGCACCTTCGGTGCCTGCACGAACGCCCGTCCGAGGGCGAGCATCTGCTGTTCGCCACCCGAGAGCATGCCCGCCGCGATCGAGCTACGTTCACCGAGCGCCGGGAAGTACTCGATCACCTCGTCGATCGTCGGGCCGTCCTTGCGGCGGGCGAGGCGCAGGTTCTCGACGACCGTGAGGGACTTGAACAACGATCGATCGTCGGGGACGAGCACGATGCCGGCCTTCGACGCCGCGCGTGCGTTGCCCGCCGCGACGGGTTGGCCGTCGAGTTCCATCGACCCACCGAGCGGGGTGAGCAATCCCGCCAGGGTCAGCAGCAGCGTGGTCTTCCCCGCCCCGTTCGGGCCGAGCAACGCCATCACCTGCCCGGAACCCAGTTCGATGTCCACATCCCGCGCACACGGCCGTCCGCGGCCGTAGCCGGCGAACAATCCGGTGGCACTGAACCTCGTCGTCACGAACCCGCCTCCGCTTTCGCTGTCGTCATGAGCTCGCCTGCGCTCGCTGTCGTCATGAGCTCGCCTGCGCCCTCCCGAGTGGCACCGAGGTAGGCCGCGACGACCGCGGGGTTGCCACGGATCTCGTCGGGTGTGCCGTCGGCGATGATGCGTCCGAGGTCGAGCACCACGATGCGGTCGCACAGTTCGAGCACCAGATCCATGTCGTGGTCGACGATGAGGACGGTGACCCCGGCGTCGCGCACGGCGCGCAGTTTTTCACCGAGCCAACGGCTCTCGGAACTCGCCAGTCCTGCTGCCGGTTCGTCGAGCAGGAGCATCCGTGGACGGCCCGCCAATGCTCGTGCCACCGACACCAACTGCTTTCGGCCCTGGGACAATTCGGCGACCGGATCGTCCGCGCACGATTCCAGATCGAGGATCCGGAAGAGCGTGTCGATCCAGTGACCACCGGCTCTGCCGGCGCGGGGACCCGTGGTGAAGTTGCCGACTGCGACGTTCTCCCGCACCGACAGGTCCTCGTAGAGCGACATGTCCTGGAAGGTGCGGCCGAGCCCGAGTCGGGTCCGGCGATGCGGGACGAGACCGTCGATCCTGCGTCCTTCGAGGGTCACCGTCCCCGCCGCGTCCGCAAAGCCGCTCAGTGCGTCGATGCAGGTGGTCTTGCCGGCGCCGGTCGGTCCGATGAGACCCACGATCTCGCCGGCCCGGACCTCGATCGAGAAGTCCGCCAGCGCCGTGACGGCACCGTGGGTGACGGTCAGGCCGTCCGCGGTGAGCGCTACCGCACCTTCCGGGCCGCCGGACAGCATCGTCGACAACTCGGTCTGTGTGTCGATCGGAGCGGCTGCCTCGGTCTGCTTCGGCCGTCCCGGCTTCCAGCGCAGGACGGCCTGCAGTCGCGCGACCCGTTCGGCGAGGTGCCCGGCGATGCCCTCGGGATAGCTGATCACGGTGAGCGTGAGCAGGACTCCGCCGATGATCGCGTAATAGTCGGCGAATCCGAGTAGGCGGTCGAGCAGGATGAACATCACCCCGCCGGCGCCGAGGACACCGGAGAGGATGCCGCCGCTGACCAGCGTGACGCCGGCGATGTAGATCATCGCGAACAATGCGATGCCGCCGATGGTCGTGTACGACTCCGCGGTCACGACAGTTTGCTGATAGGCCATCAGCGATCCGCCCAGCCCCGCGATGAACGCCCCGATGGCGAAAGCCAGCAGCTTGGTCCGCGACACGTCGATCCCCGAGGCCGCGGCGGCCCGTTCGTCGGCGCGCACGGCCAGCATCGCCGCACCCAGCCGGCCGGTGCGCAGTTTCGCGACGGCCACCGCCACGATCACCAGGACGACCAGACAGAGGAATCCGAACGCCATCCTCGGGTCTCCGGCGCCGGATCCGATGGACAAGTCGAGGCCGAAGAGCGTGGGCGGTTCGACCTGGGCGCCCTGCATCCCGCCGTTGAGATCGGTGTTGCGGAACCACACGAACTCGAGGAAGACCGCCAACGCAAGGGTCACGACGGTGACGGGCAATCCGCGGATCCGCAGGGCGGGCAGCCCCACGACCACCCCGATCACCATCGCGGCCAACGCCCCGAGGATCGGCGCGAGTGGGAAGGGAATACCCCAGTCGGTGGTCAGACGGCTCAGGGTGAACGCACCGACGCCCGCGAGGGGCAACTGTGCCAGCGAGATCTGCCCCGCGAAACCCGTCACGACGACCTGCGACAGGCCGATGATCGCGAGCACGAGGCTGACGATCACCGCCGCCCGGTAGCTTCCGGACGTCAATGTCAGCGCAAGGACCGCGACGACGATGCCGGCGAGGGTCGGCAGCAGGATCCGCTGGGGTCGCGGTGCCCTGCCCAGCGACGACTTGACGATCGCCCCACGGGTGGGCAGCGGTTTGCCGCGCACTACCAGAAAGCCCAGGATCAGCACGAGCGGAACGAGTTCCGCCATCCCCGATTGCGGGAACCAGTCGACGGTCGCCTGTAGGTGTGTCATCTCGGACTGCAGCATCCCGATCACGAACCCCGCAGCGACCGTGACACCCATCGCGGTGAAGTTCCCGACGAGCGCCGCGGCGAGTGCGGGAATCACGAACAGCGAGTACGACACCGGGACGAGCGGAACGATGGGTGCGATGAGGATGCCGCCGATGCCGGCGACCACGGTGCTCAGCGCCCAGTTGCCGAGCGCGATGCGGTCGGGCGACAGACCCGTCACGAGCGCGCCCTTCTCGGATTCGGCGGCCGCGCGGGTCGCGAGCCCGAACCGGGTGTACCGGAACAGGCACACGAGCACGACCGTCATCGCGATCATGAGGACCGCGAACCACAACCGGTCCTGCGGAATCCGCATCCCCGCGACGGTGAGCACCCCGTTGGGCAGGATCGGTTTGACCGATACCGGGGTGGTGCCCACTCGCAGCGCGAGCAGCGCCTGCACGACCAGCATCACCCCGATGGACACCACTGCTTTGGCGACCGGCGGTGCGTTGCGCACCAGCCGGAAGACCAGGCCGTAGAGCACCACACCGAGGACCGCGGCGATCAGCAGGGACAGTGCCAGCGCCGGCGCGAATCCCCACGGACCGCCGAGGTCGACGGTGGTCGGCATCCCCGGAATCGGATTGAGCAACTCGCCCTTGCGCAGGAACCCGTAGGTGTACGCCACGTACAGGGCGATCGCGCCGGTCGCGAAGTTCACGACACCGGAACTCCGGAAGGTCATGACCAGCGCGAGCCCGAGCGCCGCGTATACGGCGCCGTTGCCCAATCCGAGTGTGAGGAAGACCAAGTGGTCGGACATCAGTCACTCGCTTCCGGTGAATCCACCCGACTCGTCACTGCCCGACCTTGGGATCGGTCGCCTTGCCGTTTTCGACGGTGGCGATGATGCCCTGATTCGCGCACACGGCCGGCATCCCGGGCATCGCTGTGCCGTCGCAGGTGAAGGTGATGCCGTCGGCGGCCGGCATCGGCACGTCCACAGCGGTCTTGATCGCATTGTCGATCGCGGCCGAGGTCGGTTCGCCCTCGAGACCCTCGGCCGCCCGGATCAGACCGAGCATCGCCTGGTAGCCGGTGAAGGTGAAACCGTTGATGTCCGCATCGGGTGCGTAGCGTTCCATGACCGAGCGGTAGAGCACCGCTTCGGGTTCGTCGGAGTCGATGTCGGCGCCGAGAAATGCCGTTGCTCCGTCGAGGGAATCGCCGACGGCGTCGATCACGGACGGATCGAGGCACGGCTGGATGATCATCTTCGCCTCGTCGGCGCCGAGCGTCATCATCGACCGGAGCACGGAGGTGCACATCGTCGCGTCGCCGATCACCGCGACCGCGTCGACACCGTCCGCCAGTCCCGCGCTGACCTGCGGCGTCGCATCGGGGGTTCCGGGTGTCACGGGCGCGATCTTCAGTTCGACACCGGCGGCACCGAAGGTGCTGTCACCGAGAGCCTGGGTGGAGGCGATCACCGCGCCGGTGTCGATGACGAAGGCCGCGACCTTCTGGTAGCCCTGTTCCTGCGCGTAGTTCGCCATCGCGGCAAGGGATCCGGGGAAACCGCTGTTGAGGGCGTAGGCCGACGGGGAGGTCAGTTCGGCCGGGGTGGTGCCCGAGGGAGTCATGTACGGGATGCCCGCGCCGGTGATGATCGGGACCATGGCGGCGCCGTGGCCGGAGGAGGGCACGACGACGGCCGCGACTCCCTTCTCGACCATCTGGTTCGCGCAGTCCTGGTTGGAGGCGGGATCTTCCTTGGCGGCACAGATCTCGAGTTCGATCGGGTGTCCCCCGATACCGCCGAGGTGGGCGTTGGCGTATTCGGCGGCGGCCTCGGCGGCGCGGCGGTTGTTCGGCATCGAGATCGCCGGTCCACCTTCGGGATTGATAACCCCGATCTTCACGGGCGTGCCGGTTGCCGGGTTGTCGGGGAAGGCGCTGCTCGGCGCTTCGGCGGAACCGGCGTCCGCGCTGTCGTCCGTGCTGCCGCACGCCGTTCCCACCACCAGCGCGGAGGTCGCCAGGAGCAACCCCAGCCGCATTCGTTTGACGGATTCCCTGCGGGTCGAACCGAACATCTGAGACACGGGGCCACTCCTCGTTTCATGACACAGGCGTTGGACGTTCCGGTTAAGTGACGCAACTCACACTGGAGTGGGCTGAGCGTAAGTTGGCTTCCCAGTTGTGTCAATAGGATTACATAGTTAGCTATGTAATAATGGTGGAGAAGTCACGCCCGACCGCGCAGATGCCGGTCGGGCATGTCGAATGCGCACATCTCGCCGCGCCGCCTCGGCGTGTCGCGACGAGATGTGCGCGGAGTAGGGCGGTCAGGTACCGCAGAAGGTCCGGAAGGACTCGGCGAACGAATGCGGTGCGGGCGAGGCGTATTCGGTCCACTCGGCACGCTCCTCGAAGGGATGCGTGACGACCTCGAGCAGCATCGCGAACGGCGCGAGATCGCCGCCGGTCGCCGCCTTCAGCGCGGCGTCGACCCGGTGATTGCGCGGGATGTACAGCGGATTGACGCGGTCCATCGCATCCGCCCTCTCCCCCGCGGCGCGGCCGTCGTTCTTCCCTGCGGCGTGCCAGCGTTCGAGCCATGACGCCGAGCGATCGGGCGGCAGTAGACCGTCGAGGCGGGCCGGGTTGCCTCGCAGCTCATCGGCGAGTGCACGGAAGGCCGCCGTCCAATCGGCTCCGTGCTCTTCCAGCAGGGTCAGCAGATCATCGGCCAAGGCCTGGTCGAGCGAGTCCTCGGAGAGTCCGAGTTTGGCGGCCAGACCACCTCGGTAGTGGTGCTCGTAGCGGGAATCGAAGCCGTCGAGCACCTCGGTGACGGCGGTAATCGCCGCGTCCGGGGTCGAATCGACCAGCGTCAGCAGGGTTTCGGCGAACCGCGCCAGATTCCACTTCAGGACGGCGGGTTGATTGCCGAACGCGTAGCGTCCGCCGTGGTCGATGGAACTGAACACGGCCCCCGGATCGAAGGCGTCGACGAACGCGCACGGACCGTAGTCGATGGTCTCCCCCGAGATGGTGGTGTTGTCGGTGTTCATCACGCCGTGGACGAAACCGACGAGCATCCACCGCGCGACCAACGCCGCCTGAGCCTCGAGTACGGCGGTGAAGAAACCCAGGTAGCGGTTGTTCTCGCCGGTCTCCGGCTGGTCGAGCAAGTGCGGATAGTGCCGGGCGATCGCGTGGTCGGCGAGCGAGCGCACGATCTCGCCCCGCCGCGCCGCGAACTCGAAGGTCCCTACCCGCAGGTGACTGGACGCGACACGGGCCAGCACCGCACCGGGCTCGACACCCTCGCGGTACACCGGCCGGCCGGTCGCCACGACCGACAACGAACGGGTGGTCGGGATGCCGAGCGCGTGCATGGCCTCGCTCACGAGATACTCACGCAGCATCGGCCCGACGACCGCGAAACCGTCGCCACCGCGGGAGAACGGCGTGGGCCCAGAGCCCTTGAGATGCAGGTCGGCACGTCGGCCGTCCCTGTCGACGAGTTCGCCGAGAAGCAACGCGCGACCGTCGCCGAGCAGCGGGGAGTATCCGCCGAACTGGTGACCGGCATACGCCATCGCGACAGGCTTGGCACCGACCGGCACCGCGGAGCCTGCCAATACTGCCACCCCATCGGCGCTTCGCAAGGCCGGCACGTCCAGTCCCAGCGACACCGCGAGCTCCTCGTTGAGCGCGAGCAGTTCGGGTTCGGGCGCCTCGGCGCCCTGCCACGGCACCGACAATCCGCTCAACTCATCGACGAAGGAACTACCGAGACCGGATATCGTGGTATTCGTGCCGACGGGGAAATCCGGAATCGCAGTCATCCCTCAAGGGTAACCAAGGGGTGACGCCGTATGTCGCGGGCGAGTGAACCGCCGATGCACCCCACCGCACCGGCGGGGAATCATTTCGCTCCGGATCGGGTATCCGCCCCCGTGCATCCCGACCCGGACGATCCTGGCCGCCTCTCCGGGCAGATCCGGATCCGCGACGTCGCCGAGCATCTCCGCGATGTCCTGCGGGCCGGACCGTCGGACGGACACGACCGCGCGATCACCGGGATCAGCGACGATTCCCGGACGGTGCAGCCGGGCGATCTGTACGTAGCGCTGCCCGGGCACCACGTCCACGGCCTGGACTTCGCGGCCGAAGCTGCCTCCCGCGGCGCGGTCGCCGCGCTCAGCGACCGGTCGTCGAACCTTCTGCCGACGTTCGTTGTCGATCGGCCCCGCGATGTGGTCGGTCCGCTGGCGTCGTGGATCCTCGGTCATCCCTCCCACGACCTGCAGGTCCACGGCATCACCGGTACCAACGGCAAGACGAGCGCAACCTATCTCCTCGACACCGCGCTGTCCGCGACCGGTGTCGTAACGGGCATGATCGGCGGTGTCGTCGTCCGCGGTCCGGTGAGCACTCGACCCGCCACTCGCACGACCCCCGAGGCTGCGGTGGTGCACCGCACCCTCGCCGAGTTCCGCGACCAGGATGTGCAGGCGGTGACACTCGAGGTGTCCTCTCACGGCATCAGTCAGGGCCGCATCGACGGTGTGCGGTTCCGTACCGTCGCCTTCACCAATCTCGGGCCGGACCACCTCGACTTCCATCACACGATGGAGCAGTATTTCGCCGCCAAGGCGGCACTGTTCACCGCCGATCGCGCACAGGCCGCCGTGGTGAACATCGACGACGAGTACGGCCGGCGCCTGGTGGCGTCGGTCGAGGTACCTGTGTGGACGCACTCGACCCGCGATGCCCGCGCCGAGGTGTACGCCGACGCGATCCGGTGCGACCTCCACGGCACCACCTTCACCGTGCATACGCCGGCCGGACGTGCTCCGGTGCGACTGTCCTTGCTCGGACCCCACCAGGTGGCCAATGCGCTGACAGCGCTCACTTCGGTGGCCGCCGCCGACGGAGACGTCCTGCAGGCCGCAGCGGGGCTGGAAACCCTTGCGGGTGTGCCCGGCCGACTCGAACGCGTCGACGCCGGCGAAGGCGTTCTCGCGTTGGTGGACTACATGCACAACACCTCCGGGCAACGCGAACTGCTGCCGTTCCTCCGGTCGCTCGCACCCGAGCGACGACTCGTTCTCGTCATCAGCGCGACCGGAGAACGCGATCCAGGCAAACGATTTCCGCTCGGGCACACCGCGGCGACCTACGCCGACGTCGTGGTCGTCACCGACGACAGTCCACTCTCCGAAGACCCGCGTGTCCTCAGAGAAGCGGTTGCCGAAGGTGCGTATGCTGCGCGCAGTGCCCGTGTCGTCGTCGAACCCGACCGTCACCGCGCCTTCGAGATCGCCGTTTCCCATACCGGTCCCGGAGATGTCGTCGTCGTGGCCGGGCGGGGATGCGAGCCACGCCTGGTCTCCGGGGAGAGGATTCAGTTGTTCGACGACCGGGACGAACTGCGACGCGCACTGCACGACGTGAGGCGGACGCCCGCCTCACGCGTCCCCCGCCCGTGAGAGGCCCGGCAGGTCGCTGCGACTACAGCCCATTGCGTTCGGTTCACGGTTTTCACAAGACGGACGGAGACGGACGTCCCGGGATCTACCATCAAAGGGCTCGGACGGAGGAAACAGTCATGGTTTTTCCTGCACTCACGCACGTCGCCGTCACCGTCTCGGATCTGGCTGCAAGTACCGCGTGGTACTCGAACCTTTTCGACGCCTCACCCGTGCTCGACGAGGACGACGAATCGGGCACCTTCCACCACGCGGTCTTCGCTCTCGACGGCGGCACGCTGTTCGGTTTGCATACCCATTCCGGTTCCCCACCGCAGGGGTCTTTCGACGAAAGGAACACGGGGCTCGACCACATCGCGTTCGGTTGCACGACGAGCGAGCTCGAGAAGTGGCGCGACCGACTCGACAGTCTCGGAATCCCGCACGGGGACATCAAGAACGCGGCGTACGGCTCCGGGCTGTCCTTCCGCGACCCCGACAACATCGCGCTCGAATTCTTCGCGCCGCCGAGCTGATCGCCCCTGCACGTCGGTGGATATCCACTGCGGCTACATACTCTCCGGCGTCATCTCCACCGCGGACGATAGATCGACGTCGCCCACCGAATGGCGTCCTCGAGCTGCTGCTCGCTGATCTCGAATACGTGGCCGACCTCCGACTCAACCGGCTCGCACGGGCAGTAACCGTTGGCTGGGCCCGCGTAGGTGGAGAGGACGGCCCCGCCATCCACGACGAACACCTCGGGGTAGATCTCGCACGCGAGTCGCCGGTTCGCCAGGACGCGGTGAGTGACCTTCACTTGGTACACCTTCATTACCTCCTCGAAGGCCCGAGTATTCGGACCGGTACTTCGCTGCACTGCCCGGTCTGCGGGTCGGCTCGCTCGGCGTTGCCGACGACGGTCACCACATCAGTTCATCGTTGCTCCGGTTCGACACAATTGTTCATCGACACCACAGACACGTGCGCTGCGGGCGCACCCGGCGCTCCCCGGCCGTCCGCAACGGCCGATCCCGCCACGGCGGCCCAGAGGGAAGCTGGGTCGACTTCACGCGAATCGAGTGAAGCACCTGCTGTTCGTCGACGATCCGATGGCGGCCTGCGGGTGGAGCGTTGGATGCAGTCGGTCATCGAACCGACTGCGCGGACTCCAGGCTTCGTCGATGCCTGCGCCGCAAACGTCGCGTGCCCTCCCCCTCCTCGGGGTCTTCACGTTAGAGTCCACCCACCTGCCCACCCACCGAAGCGTTGGAAGGTCGGCGCACCACCGGCCACCGATCAGCTCGATGGGCCACCGCAACCCGCCCTCAGGCGGCGCGCCCGGGGCATGCCCGAAGAACGGACGCGCCACCGCACGTATCGTGCGTGCCCTCGGTGTCGATGCCGCGGCGGGATCAACCTCAACACGACCTCGAGAACATCGCCCATAGAAGAGGTGCCAGCGAGCGGTAATCGAGAACCCAGCCGGGAACAAACACCACAGTCACGTGATCAACGGACACAATGGTCGCTGTCGACCCCACGCACTCGACGAACCGATGGACGACACCATCGGGCGCGGCTACCTTACCGCGTCACGTCGACTCAGTCCGATCCTTACTCACAAGGATGCAGATCTCCCTGTCACAGTGCGGTTCCGGACTCAGGGTTGACGGTCGCCAGCGCGGTGTTCAGGGTCTGACTCGGCCGCATTACGGCCACGGTCTTATCCCTGTCCGGCCTGTAGTAGCCGCCGATGTCGACCGGCGAGCCCTGCACCTCGTTCAGCTCCCGCACGATCGTGTCCTCGTCCCTGGCCAGCGTCTCGGCCAGCGGGGCGAACTGTTCTGCGAGTTCCGGGTCCTCGGTCTGCGCGGCAAGTTCCTGCGCCCAGTACATCGCGAGGTAGAACTGGCTGCCCCGGTTGTCGAGCTCGCCTGTCTTGCGCGACGGGCTCTTGTCCGTCTCCAACAGCTTGCCGGTCGCTGCATCGAGCGTGTTTGCCAGAATCTTGGCGCGCTTGTTGCCATTCTTGATGCCGAGGTCCTCCAGGCTTACAGCCAACGCGAGGAACTCACCGAGCGAATCCCAGCGCAGGTGGTTCTCCTCCACCAACTGCTTGACGTGCTTGGGCGCCGACCCGCCGGCGCCCGTCTCGTAAAGGCCGCCGCCCGCCATCAGCGGCACGATCGACAGCATCTTGGCGCTCGTACCGAGTTCGAGGATCGGGAACAGGTCGGTGAGGTAATCACGCAGGATGTTGCCTGTCGCGGCGATAGTGTCCATCCCGCGGATCAGCCGCTCCAGCGTGTATCGCATCGAGCGCACCTGCGACATGATCTGGATGTCGAGGCCCTCGGTGTCATGATCCTGCAGGTACAGCTCGACCTTCTTGATCAACTCGTTCTCGTGAGGACGGTACGGGTCGAGCCAGAACAGGACCGGCATACCGGAGTTGCGTGCCCGGGTGACCGCGAGCTTGACCCAGTCGCGGACCGGCGCGTCCTTGACGGTGCACATGCGCCAGATGTCACCCGCCTCGACGTGCTGGGTGAGCAGCACCTCACCGGTCTCGACATCGACGAAGTTGGCCTCACCCTCCTCCGGAACTTCGAAGGTCTTGTCGTGCGAGCCGTACTCCTCGGCCTTCTGCGCCATGAGCCCGACGTTGGGGACGGTACCCATGGTCGTCGGGTCGAACGCGCCGTTCGTCTTACAGAAGTTGATGATCTCCTGGTAGATGCGCGCGAAAGTCGACTCCGGCATGACCGCCTTGACGTCCTTGGGTCGTCCGTCGGCGCCGTACATCTTGCCGCCCGAGCGGATCATTGCGGGCATCGAGGCATCGACGATGACGTCGCTGGGTGAATGGAAGTTCGAGATGCCGCGGGCGGAATCGACCATGGCCAACTCGGGGCGGTGCTCATGGCAGTTGTGCAGGTCCTGCTTGATTTCGTCGCGCTGCGTGCTGGGCAGCGTCTCGATCTTGTCGTACAGGTCACCGAGGCCGTTGTTGACGTTGACGCCCAGTTCGTCGAGCAGCTCCTGATGCTTGGCGAAGGCGTCCTTGTAAAAGGTCTTCACCGCATGGCCGAAGACGATGGGATGCGAGACCTTCATCATCGTCGCCTTGACGTGGAGGGAAAACATCACGCCCGTCTTGCGCGCATCCTCCATCTGTTCCTCGTAGAAGTCGAGCAACGCCGTCTTGCTCATGAACATGCTGTCCATGATGTCGCCCTCACCCAGGTCCACCTCGGGCTTGAGGACGATCGTCTCGCCGCCCTCGGTCACCAACTCCATCCGGACCTTGCGCGGACGGTCCAACGTCATCGACTTCTCCCCGTGGTAGAAGTCGCCGTGCCGCATGTGCGCGACGTGGCTGCGTGAGGCCATCGACCACTCGCCCATGCTGTGCGGGTGCTTACGGGCGTACTCCTTCACCGCCCGGGGTGCGCGCCGATCGGAGTTGCCCTCACGCAGGACCGGGTTGACCGCACTGCCGAGAATCTTGCCGTAGCGCTCCCGGATGGCATGCTCCTCTTCCGTCTTCGGGGTGTCCGGGAAATCCGGGACCTGGTAGCCCTTGCCCTGCAGTTCCTTGATGGCGGCCAGGAGTTGCGGCACAGACGCGCTGATGTTGGGCAGTTTGATGATGTTGGTCTCGGCCAGTTGCGTCAGACGACCCAGCTCGGCAAGGTTGTCCGGGACGCGCTGCTCTTCCGTGAGGCGGTCGGGGAACTCGGCCAGGATCCGCGCCGGCACCGAGATGTCGCTGGACTCGATCTCGATGCCCGCGGCACCAGCGAAGGTACGCACGATCGGCAGGAAGGCGTAGGTCGCGAGCAACGGTGCCTCGTCGGTCAACGTGTAGATGATGGTCGACTGCTTATCGGCGCTCATTTTTGTCTCGTCTCCCATGTCGGTTCGTCCGCTTCACGAAGTGCTTCGCGTGCGGTATCGCATCGACTATCAGGCTACGTGCGAGAACATAAGAACCATATTTACTCGCCGGTAGCATCGGGGGGGTATACAGCGCTGGCAGCCCGGGCCGGGGCGGATGCGACCCGGCAGCGATCCCAGCCCCGTTCGACGACATCGACGACGCCTGCAGTTGGCTACCGCTCGACTGGCATCCCGAGGCGTTCGATGTCGCCGACGCCACCACCGTGATCGCCGCCGCGATGACCGCACCGATGCCCGTGGCTGAGGAACTGGCAGAGTTGCGCGCACGACTCGAACGCCGCGCAGATCCGACGCTGACCCACCTGTGGGAGCAGTCGGCATCGCACCCTGCGCTCCCGATCGGGGAGGCAGAAGCCGCACATCTGCTCGAACCATTCCTCGTGCTGCGCGACCTGATCGGCGACGGGTCGGGCTGACCAACGCCGGCTACCTACCACCGGCGCTGGTCGAGCAACTCGCCGTGGACCACACGACCAGGTAGTCGCGAAAGAGCACGGCGTGCTGGTGTTGCAACCTCGACACGGTAGTTCTCGGGTGGCGTTGTCACCGCGGCGGTAGGCCGTATTCGGCGCGCAGATCCTCGAGTGAAGTCGTCCGGCCGCTGGCATACTCCCGGTCCGCCTCAGCGATCGCCTCACGCGTGCCAGAACGCGAGAGCCAGTAAATGGTTTCGTGCAGCGATTCGAGGTCCTCGGCTGACATAGGCACTGCCGCCGGTTTGCCATGCCTAGTGATCGTGATGATGTCGTGAGTCGACTCCGCGCTGTCGACCAACGCGGACAGCTTGTCCTTGGCTTCACCTAGCGGCACCGTGCGAATCGCCACCATCGCCATCTACGGCGAAACCCGCACACCCTTGTCGACCGCTCCCGCTACACCGGCCCCTACCTCCCCGGCTATGTCGAGCGCACCTCGACCGACCGCAAGCGTGACGGCGCACCGAAGCGGATCTTCCAGGCCCTCGACCACGTGGTCGGCAACGTCGAACTCGGTAGGATGGACGACTGGGTCGACTTCTACAACCGCGTCATGGGTTTCACGAACATCGCCGAATTCGTCGGTGAAGACATCGCCACCGACTACTCCGCACTGATGAGCAAGGTGGTCGCCGACGGCAACCACCGGGTCACGTTCCCGCTCAACGAACCAGCAATTGCCAAGAAGCGCTCGCAGATCGACGAGTACCTCGACTTCCATCGCGGACCCGGCGCCCAGCATCTCGCCCTGGTCACCAACGACATACTCACCGCCGTCGACCAACTCACCCCCGAAGGCATCGAATTCCTCTCCACCCCGGACTCGTACTACGACGACCCCCGGTTGCGATCCCGGATCGGTGGGGTGCGCGTGCCGATCGAGGAACTGAAAAAGCGAGGCGTCCTCGTCGACCGCGATGAGGATGACTACCTGCTGCAGATCTTCACCGTGCCCTGGTAGACCGGCCCACCGTGTTCTTCGAATTGATCGAGCGTCACGGCTCACTCGGATTCGGCATCGGCAACTTCAAAGCCCTGTTCGAGGCGATCGAACGCGAACAGGGTGCCCGCGGCAACTTCTGATCCCTGCAAATTCCTGCCCCTGAACCAGGGATGTCTCATGCGGCACACAGTGCCTAGACCGTCCGCCACCACCTGCAGCCGCCCTTGGACCCAGCGTCCGGCGGGCCACGGCGGGTTGACCCACCATCCCGACCGCTTCACCGACGACAACCGGCACCAGCCCGATGCGCTACTCGAGCGCAGTCCCCCGCTGGTTACTACCCACCGCCTCGTGCACGAGTTCGTCAACATCATGGCCGAACGCCGCGGACGCGACCCGACCGCCTGGATCAGCGCCGTCGACACCGATGAAGAACCCGCACTGCGCACTTTCGCCATCGGACTACCCCGAGACATCGGTGCCGTCACAGCAGGGCTGCCTCTCTCCCACAACTCCGGGCCCGTCGAATGCCACATCAATCGCATCAAAATGCTCGAACGACGGAAGTACGAGCGCGCAACCCTCGACCCACTCCTCGAACGCGTCCTCCACACCCGGTAACGCAGGGCCACAACCCAATCACGCGAAGTGCTTCAGATCCAACTTCAGCGAGTGCCGGCAGACCGACGATCTGTCGGGCTCGCCGGCACGGAGCTCCGTCACAGATGCCTCGGTCAACGCGGCCACGCGGGTAGCTTCGTCACGTTCTCACAACCCACTGCCCGCATTGCTGCGCTTCCCTAGACTGGAAGCCACCGGCGAGGAGTACGGAGTATGGACAACGGTCCGAAACCCCCACCCCTTCGAGCTGAGCACAACACGGCGCCATGACCGCCGACACACTCGTCAACCTGGCGTTGGTACTGGTCTTCGTACTCGTCGGCGGCGTGTTCGCTGCCACTGAAATCGCGTTGGTGTCTTTGCGCGAAAGCCAGATCCGCGAACTCGACCGGCGTGGGGGACGCGGTCGACGCACCGCCACCCTCGCGCGCGACCCCAACCGGTTCCTGTCCGCGGTGCAGATCGGGGTGACCGTCGCCGGGTTCTTCTCGGCCGCCTACGGTGCCTCCACCCTCGCCCCCGATCTTGCTCCGACACTGCGCCAGTGGGGATTGTCCGAGAGCGTCGCCAACGCCGCAGCCTTGATCGGCACCACCTTGGTCATCGCGTATCTATCCCTGGTGCTGGGCGAGCTGGTACCCAAACGTATCGCCCTCCAACGCGCCACCAGCACGGCACTGGTCACCGCCCCGGCGCTGGATCGCTTCGCCACTCTGATGCGCCCGGTGATCTGGTTGCTCTCGGTCTCCACCGACACCCTGGTGCGCCTGCTCGGCGCCGATCCGTCCCGCAAGAACGAAGAGATCACCCACGACGAGCTACGCGACATGTTGATCGAGCACGATGCTCTTCCGACCGACGAGCGCAGTGTGCTCACCGAAGTCTTCGACGCCGGAGCACGGTGCCTCACCGAGGTGATGCGGCCACGCACCGAAGTGGACTTCCTCGACGCCGACACCTCGATCCCGACGGCTCGCACCATCGCACTGAACACGGCACACAGTCGTTTCCCGATCACGGCCGACACCGTCGATCATGTGGTCGGATTCGTGCACCTGCGGGATCTGCTCGTCGCCGACCCTGTGACCGGACCCGAGCGGGTCGCCGACCTGTGCCGTCCCATCCTGGCCCTGCCCGGTTCCAAACCGGCCCTGGCCGCGCTGACGGTCATGCGACGGGGCAACGCGCAGATCGCCGTGGTCATCGACGAGTACGGCGGCACTGCCGGCATCGTGACCATCGAGGACATTGTCGAAGAGATCGTCGGTGAGATCGGCGATGAATTCGAATCCATCGATGATGTCACCGCCATCGGACCGGCCGCCCAACAGCCCTCTTCGATCGGCACCCAACCGATCGACGGACGCCTGCACATCGACGACTTCTCCCGCCTGACCGGCATCGAGTTACCCGACGGTCCCTACGACACCGTTGCCGGTTACGTCCTGCACCGCCTGCAACAACTGCCGCGCGGTGGCGAATCCGTCGAGTGCGACGGGCACCGGCTCACCGTGGACGAACTCGATGGCCGTCGCATCGCGCGTCTGCACCTGATCCGACGCCCATAACCGAAGCCGGCCACGGCACGGCGACAACCACGGCGACCTCACGAAAGGGCGACCATCGCGCCGATCTCGTTGACCGCGCCTGCCGCGGTAGCGAGCCCGAGCGGCTGTGGCACTGTATCGAAAACCGCTTCGTGCGCTACCCGCACGTTCCAGAACCGGATCGGGCCGCCGTCGCGCGTCTACGTCGACCGCGCTGTTCGGACGAGGTTGAGCTTGTAACTCGTCACCGATGGTGGACTCAGCTAACGCAGCATCTTGATCCCCACCCGGTGACGGAGTAGCCACGACCGGGCAACGTCAAGTTGTGGTGACGCGAAAGCTCGGGAGTCGAGCAACGTCAGCTCGAACGGTTCGAGGGGAACAAGGCTCGTCGCACGTCCACCGCATGCGAGTGGGAAGTGCCCTGAAGACAGGCTTGCGGTCCTGACTGCTCATCATGGCCTTGCCGCTGGTGAGCCGGGCAGCGTCCTCGGTCCAGAGCCGCAGAATTCCGGCCAACCCGGTCCGATCGATATCTTCGGTCGGGTTCAGGCCGAACTGATGCCACCCGCTCAGACGTTGGGGGTCGGTAGGGTGTGCTGCTCAGCCACTGTGCCCGCCGGTACCGTGGTGGGAGCGGTGCGGACTCATCGGACTTGTCGGCTCGAATGGGGTTCCCTGCTGAGCGCACGACAACGGACAGTATGCGTTCTCCGCCCAGCCGGGAACCCTTCGATCAGCTGACCCAGAGCTCTTCCGGCAGTGGGGATCCCAGAGTATAGAGCGTTACGCCGTGGAGATTGTCACCATAGGTGACAGAGGGCGTTGCTCGTGTGTACCACACCCCGACAGCGAGTTCGTCGAGGCGTTCCTGCGCAGCGGTGTAGGCATCGACGCGCTCGTCCTGTGATTCGGACACTCGTCCGCGGTCGAGTGCCGCGTCCAGTTCGGGATCGTTGACACCCATGAAGTTGCCTGCCGAGGTGGAATGGAAAGCCGTCCACAGTGCGTAGTCGGGATCCTGGACGATCGCGGACGTGATCGACATATCGAAGTCGCGGCTTGCCGTTCGCGCATGCGCGTTGGTGATGTCGTGCATCTCGACCTTCACATCGACGTTGTCGTAGGCGCTCAGTTGTGCCTGTACGGCTTCGGCAAGCATCTTGCTCTCGCTGGCTGGATAGGACATGAAGGTGAAAGAGACCGGCTTGCCTTCAGCTGCAAGGGCATCGAACAGCTTTTGTGCCTCTTCACTGTTCGTTTCCGGAAGAGGAGCTCCGGTGTAGTAAGGGGATCCCTCCGGGAACAGCGATGTAGGTACCGCGCCCTCGCCGTTGTACACGACGGTATTGAGGTTGTCGGGATCGAGTGCCAACTGAACGGCTTGTCGTGCACGTATGTCATCGAACGGTGCGCGACGTTGATTCATCGCGATGATCTGGCCTCCACCGGTGGGGACGACCTCGTAGCGCAGCCCTTGAGTTTCGGCCTTGCGGATGTTGCTCGCGCTGGATTCGGACGCGAGATCCGCCGCGCCGGTGGTCATGGCGTTCATGCGCTGGTTGGCGTCGTGGGCCGTACGGATCGTCAGGCGGTCGAGGTACGGCTTGGGAGCGTCCCAGTATCCGGGGTTCTTCTGGAGTTCGATGTCGCTTTGACGTGTCCAGTCGACCAGTGTGAACGGTCCGGCCCCCACTGGGTTCTCGTCGAATGATGTGGTGCCCTTGTCCAGTGCGGTCGGTGAGGCGATCCAGTTCATTGCCCCCGCGACGAGCCCTTGTGCGAAATACGGGTTCGGCGCCGCCAGTGTGACTTTCAGGGTAGTGGGATCGACGACCTCGCTGCTTGCGACTTGTACTGCGTGCCGGCCCGCCGTCGAGCCGATCTGTGGGTCCTTCAACCGGTCCCAGTTGTACTTCACCGCGGCAGCGTCCAGGGGGGTTCCGTCGGTGAATGTCAGTCCAGGTCGCAGTGTCAAGGTGAAGGTCTGGCCGCCGTCGGTCGAACTGAAGTCGGTGGCCATCTTGTATTCGATGTCGAAGTTCTCGATATCGTTGATCATCAACGTGCCGTACAGGGCATTTCCCAAGGTGGCCATGTGCGCCCAGGTGTTGGACAGTTTGGCGGGGTCGAGGGACTGCGGCTCGGCGACCTGCAGCACTCGCGCCGTACCACCCGAGACGGGCTCACCTTCGTTTTCGGATGCCGCGCCGGCTGTGGCGCCGTTCCCGGCGCCACAGCCGGCGACGAACATGCACAACACTATCGACAGTATTGCGCTGGGCAGTTTCGGTATACGTCTGGATCGGACCACGGGAACCTCTCGATCAATGCAAGCGGGTGGGCAGTGGATTCGACAGTGTGCGTGCAACGCAGGGACGCCGAGGTGCGTGTCATCCCGGCCCCTGACACAGGCACGCGAATGAGCTGGGATCGAACAGTTCCGCTGAACAGGAGAGTGACCGTACGTTGGCCTTCAGCGCGCAGAGCCGCCGAGTGCTTTCAGGCAGAACTGCCAGAGCTGCTCCTGCACGTCACCGATATCACCGGTGGCGTAGGCGTAGTGGTGGTACACCGACCGAACGAGCTCGGCGATGAACCACGCGTCTTTCTCGGTGTTGGTGGAGGTCAGAAGGCCGGCTGCGACACCGGCGCGGATTTCGGTGTGCAACAGGTCGACCAACGGTTGCTCGACCTGGGCCAGTTCCTTCGGGAAGACACGCTGCAACTGCCAATGCGTCGACACGATGAATTGGGCGAGCGTGTGGCGACGGTGTTCGCCGTCCAGTCCGCTCAACGGCGACGTCACGAAGAACCGCAGGCGCTGCAGAGGATCCGTCAGGTCATCGGCCGCCACGGACCACCGGCGGCACGCATCACTCAAGCCGTCACCGATGACTGCCAGAAGGAGTTCATCTTTGCTGGTGAAGTAGCGGTAGAAGGTCTGGAGTGCGACTCCTGCCTCCTTCGCGAGTTCCTGGGTGGTGAACGAGTCGCCCTTGAGCAGCACGAGCCGGTGTGCGGCATCGAGAATCGATCGCACGTGATTCTCGATGCGACTGCGCGAGCGCTGTACCGCTGTCGACCGTTCGACTGCGCGTTCCTCAACCCAGGACATGCTGACAAATCCTAGTCGGCGTCATGTCGGCGTGAGCACCACGACGGGGATATCCCTATCGGTGCGCGCCTGGTAGGTGTCGTAGTTGGGCCACGTGTCCGTCACGATCTTCCAGAGTCGAGGCTTTTCTGCCTTCGAGGCGGTCCTTGCGACGACCTGCATCTTCCGGTCCTTGACCTGCACCTCCGCGTGCGGGTTCTCCTGCAGGTTGACATACCACAGCGGATGCTTCGGGGCGCCTCCCTTCGAGGCGACCACCAGCAAATCCTCACCGTCGCGCGCGAAGATCAGAGCTGACGTCAATCGCCGTCCGGAACGCCGACCTGTCACGGTGAGGAGCAGTATCGGTACACCATTCCAGAGATAGCCGACTTCCCCTCCGGTCTGTTGGTAGACCCGGACGTGTTCGTCACCTCTGAGCGAAAGATCCGGTGAAGCATAGTTTTTCTCAGACATCGCTATCTCGTTCCGTATCGAAGAGCACGGGTATGGCGGTGGCGCCTCGTTCGTACATTCCGACGATCCGGGGCTGCTCGGCTGCAGGGTCGAGGCGCAGGCCGGGAAGCCGATCCAGCAGTGCGTTGATACCCACCGTCATCTCGCCACGCGCCACGTGCATGCCGAGGCACGTGTGGACACCTTGGCCGAACGCCAATGTGGACCTTGTGGGGCGGGTGATGTCGTACTCCTCGGGACGCTCCCATCTTTCCGGATCGCGATTTGCCGCACCCACGCACAGATGTATGACCGAGCCCTTCGGAATCTCCTGACCGTAGAAGTCGATGTCTTCGGTGACCCAACGGGAGAACATCGGATCGGTGGGCATCCATCGCAAAGTTTCTTCGATGGCAGCGCGCAGTAACTGTCGATCGTTGCGCACCGCCTCCAGGACCTCCGGACGTTGCAGCAGTGCGGTGAGGGTGGTGCCCATCTGCTTCCATGTGGTGCCCGACCCCGCAGCGAGAAGGAGTAGCGAAAAGGTATAGATCTCCGCATCGGAGAGTCGTTGGGCAGCACCGTCCGCATCCGGGAGTTCTGCCTGTACCAGGACGCTGATCAGGTCGTCCTGTGGTTCTTCGCGCCGCGCAGCAACGATCGGCATAAGGATCTCGACGATCTTCTGGTGGTCGCGTGTCAACGCGGCGCGGATATCGAGGGCCTGATCCATCGGGACACCGAAACTGCCCGTGATAGTGAGCACCGGAATGGCAGCACAGAAGTCGACGTTGAGTTCGGCGCTCCCGTCGCCGACGAAGCCGTCGATGAGCAGGTGGACGGTTTCCTCGATCCAGTTACGGATCCACCACTCGGCGTTCGACGGAAGGAACGACGGTTGTACGAGACCGCGATATCGTCGATGCTGCACGCCACCCATCGACAACATGCTGTTGTGTCCGAGTGAACCCTTCTCCGGATCGACATCGACTGCCTCGGGGGACGAGGCGAACACCTTCGGATTTCGAAAGGCTTCGTTGCATGCTTCGAAGCTGAATGCCGAGAAGTGAGGCCGGTCCGGAAACGGAAGCCCCTGAAAGTAAAGTTGATCCGAGATTCCCGTGAGTTCGTGCACGGTCCCCCGATGCACCGGCCGCTCGCTGCGGAGCCGACGCCAGATCGGATACGGGTCCTCGCCATAGAGGCCTCCGGTGAGCTCGTTGTACGAACCTCGAAGATCGAACAGTTCCCGCATTCGGTGGCGGTCGAGTGAAGTGGTCGTCATCGTGCTACGTATCCTCCGTCGACGGGCATGGCCACGCCCGTGATGTTGTGTGCCCGGTCGGACGCGAGGAACAAGATCGCCTCCGCGCAGTCCTCAGCGGTAACGGCGCGGCCCAGTGGATGTTGTGCCGCCACCGTGGTCTCGACACGTGCGCTCAGCGCGGGATCCATGCCGCCGGCGGCCATGAAACCGGTCGCGGGCATCCCTGCGGGGCAGATGGCGTTGACCCGGATGTCGTGAGGTGCGCCTTCGATCGCCAACGCGCGTGTCAACTGCAGTACCGCGCCTTTGGTCGCTCCGTAGAGCGATCCGCCCCAGGCAACGATGCCCGCGACCGATGCGGTGTTCACGATCGTGCCGCCGGTACCTTGTTTTTTGAAGCGCAGCACCGCGTGCTTGCACCCGAAGAAGACACCACCGAGATTCACCGACACCAACCGGTTGAAGTCGTCCAGCGTGTGATCTTCGAGCAGCGCACCGAGCCGCGGTGTCGGGATGCCGACGTTGTTGACAAGCACGTCGAGCCGACCGTACTGCTCGACGGCGGCCGCGACCATGGCCTCGACCTGGTCCTCGCGAGAGACGTCGACACCCATCGCGATGGCGTTGCCCCCGGCACTCTCGATGAGGCGAACGGTCGCCTTCGCCTCATCGACATCGATGTCCGCACAGACCACTCGCGCACCGTCGCCGGCGAAACGTACGGCCGTCGCCCGTCCCACCCCGGAAGCGGCACCTGTGACGATCACACTCTTGTCTACGAACAGCCCGCTCATACAGAACTCCGTTCTATTGCGAAGAACTCGCACATGGCGACATGGTCAGACATGGGGCAGCACCGGCGGCTCGGCCGGGGTGAAGCGGTACAGTCGCTCGGCGTTGCCTCGCAGAATCTTGTACTGGACTTCGGGTGAGAGGTGGTCGATCTGCTTCTTGACTGCCGAGATGCAGTTGGGCCACGTCGAATCCGAGTGCGGGTAGTCGGTTTCGCACATGATGTTGTCCTCACCGATCTCGTCGATACTCGCGATCCCGTGATGGTCCTCGATGAAGCATCCGAAGATGTGCTTGCGGAACACCTCGCGCACGTTGAGCGCGCCCAAGTCGGTGTCCATACCTGCATGTCCGGTGAAATTGGCTCCCCGCTGCACCCAGTACCGCTGCTTGTCGAGCACTTGTTCGGCCCGCTCGAGGAAGTACGGGATCCACCCGATCTCCCCTTCGGACAAGGCGATCTTGAGGTTGGGGAAACGTTGGAACACGCTGCTGAACAGCCACGTCAGCATCGCACCCGAAGTGCGGGTCGCACCCCAGGACAGGTTCGCCATGAACGGGGCGTCCGCGGAGATCCGGGGCACCGTGGACGACGAGCCGACGTGCATCGAGACGACCATCTCGAGGTCGTTGGCTGCGGCGAACACCGGGTCCCAGTAGCGGTCCTTGTCATGGATGGTCGGCAGTCCGAGAGGCTCGGGATTCTCTGAGAAGCAGAAAGAAGTCACGCCCTTCTCCGCGCAGCGTTCCATCTCCTTGGCCGCGAGTTTCGGATCCCATAGCGGAATCAGCATCAACGGGATGAAACGTCCCGGTGCCGCGCCGGCCCATTCCTCGATGTGCCAATCGTTGTACGCCTGCAGGCACGTGAACCCGAACTCGCGGTCGCTCGCTTCCATGAAGAGCTGACCACAGAATCGGGTGATGGTCGGAAACGACAGCGACGCAAGGATTCCTGCGCGGTTCATATCCTCGACGCGTTCCAGCGCGTCGTAGCAACCCGGACGCATGTCGCTGTAGTTCAGCGGTTCGGGGCTGAACTCCTCTTTGGATTTGCCTGCCACGGCGCTCAGGCCGCTACTCGGGAACTTCTTGCCGTCGTAGACCCAGACGTCCATCCCCGTCTTGTCATCCTTGATCATGTGGGGGGCGCGGTCCCGATCTTTTTTCGGTACTCGGTCGACCCAGAGGTTCGGGGGCTCGAGGATGTGATCGTCCACCGAGATCAGCCAATCCAGGTTGTACTCGGTGGTGTTCGTCTCGTTGCTCATTTCGGCAGTTCTCCTATCGACATGTGCTTGACTTCCTGGAATTCGCGGATGCCCTCCGGACCCCGTTCGCGACCGAGCCCGCTCTGCTTGTAACCGCCGCTCGGCGCATATGCGCTGAATACGGTGGTGTTGACGTTGACGGCGCCGGCGCGCACGCGCCGGGCAACGGCCAGTGCTGCTGCCGCATCGCGGCTGTATACCTGGCCGGACAGCCCGTAGATGCTGTCGTTGGCGATTCTCACCGCGTCGTCGATGTCTCGGTAGCCGATCACACTGATCACCGGCCCGAAGATTTCCTCCTGTGCAGCTGGGTTCGTGTTGTCGGGGAGATCCAGCACAGTGGGCTCGAAGTAGTAGCCTCGATCGAAATGCTCCGGGCGCCGACCGCCTGCCCTGACCTTGGCGCCGTGCTCCTCGGCGAGCTGTACGAACTGTTCGCACTTGGAGCGTTGCGGCGCGCTGATCACGGGTCCGATCAATGTTGACGGGTCGGTGGGTGCACCCACCGGGATCGAGCCGTACGCAGCAGAAACCACTTCGAGTACTTCCTCTTTACGTTCCTGGGGCACCAGCATTCGCGTCGCGGCCACACAGGCCTGGCCCGCGGTGCGCGCCACCACGGCGAGAGCACCCATGCCGACCCGCTCGAGCGCATCGGGCAGGTAGATCTGCGCGGACTTGCCCCCGAGTTCGAGCGAGAGTCGCTTCACTGTCGGGGCCGCTTGCGCAATAATGCTGCGCCCCACGACAGTCGATCCGGTGAAGGACACCATGTCCACCGCCGGATGAGTCGTCAACAGTTGCGCACCCTCCATACCCGCTTCGGCCACCACACTCAGCACGCCGGGGGGAAGGCCGGCCACGTCCGCTGCCTTACCGAAAATCAGCGATGAAATCGGCGTCAGCGGGCTCGGACGCAAGATGACCGAGTTGCCGGCCATCAGCGCAGGAATCAGCTTCTGCAGAGCCATGATCAAAGCGGCGTTGTAAGGCGTGATCGCAGCGACCACCCCTACCGGTTCGTGCCGCCGGATGCTGAGGGCGACCCGCCCTCGCACCAGATCGTCGACCGGAACAGGATTGGCTTCCTCGTGCGGCATCGACAGGTACAAGTCGATTGTCTGCCGCGCGATCGCGATGCCTCCGCGACACTGTGTTTCATCCGCGAACTTGATCGGCTGGCCGGCCTCGGCGACGAGTGTGTCGACCAGTATCTTATGGTTTGCTTCGATGTGGTCGACCAGTGCATGCAGCACTCGAGCACGGTCTCGAGGCGTGCGATCGGCCCATACTCCGTCGTCGAAAGCGCGCCGTGCCGCGACGATGGCGCGCTCGACCTCTACGAGGGGCGTGGCAGTCACATCGGCGACATGGCTTTCGTCGGCCGGGTTTTCGACGCTGATGGGGCTCTCGCCGGTGATCCAGTCTCCGGCCACATAGGTTCGGCGTTCAGATAGGACGTTCAACTCGACTCCTTATCACTGCTAGCAGTAGAACATAATTCTCGTACTTACGAGAGTCACATTCTATTTTTTCAGAACGGGTATGCGGAGTACACGACTGCACCGCCGTAATGAGGCGAGGAATGGCACGCCACGGCGGTCGTGGCGGTCGTGCGTTGACGCAGGCCGGCTCGTCCGGACAGCTGTAGATAGCACTCGAGCATCTGCGGAATGCCGTGCATTCGACCGTTTCCGAGGGCGCCGCCCCCCGACAGGGCAGGTATCGCGCCGGGGAGGTCACTGTCGATACCGCCGGCCTCCACGAAGCGGTGCGCCTCCCCCTGGGGACACAAACCCAGCACTTCGAGCCAGAACCACACGAAAGGAGAGAAACCGTCGTAAACCTGCGGAAGGTCGACCTCGCGCATCGAGATCCCCGAACTTTCCCTCAGTCGGCGAGCCAATAGTGTTCCGCTGTCGAAGATGTCGTCCAAGGGCCAATGCAGCGGAAGTCGCCGACGGGTCGGTGTGCTGCTTGCATAACCGGAGATGTATACGGGCGCGTGCGGGAGGCCCTTCGCGCGGTCCGCGGTGGTGAGGACGAAGGCCGCGACCCCGTCGACGGGGATGTCACAGTCGTAGCGGGATACGGGATCGAACAATTTCGGAGCCGACAGGTATTCCTCGGTATCGAGTGGTCGGTCGTACCAGTACGACCAAGGAATGCGCGCGCCGTTCTTACGAGCTTCGATCACAACCGCGGCCATCGACTCCGGTCGGGCGCCGAAGCGCTGCACGTACTCGTTGTACGGGAGAGCGATCATGGCCAGAGGGCCGAAAAAACCCTGCGGTGCCGTCCATTGCTGTAGACCGTGAGCCTGTTGGAGCGAGTTGCCGTGGTATCTACCGGGAGGATTGTGCAGTGCACGATGCACCACGACGTAGTCGGCAGCTCCACTGACGAGGGCGTTGACTGCCATTGCCACCGAGCCCGTCAGCTGACCGATGCCGTCGAAGCCGGCGACGTACCGAGGGTTGCCGCCGAGTCGCTGCGCCAGCCATGTGGACGAGACGATGCTGACGCCGTCCTCCGGAGTCCGGCCACCTGAACTCGGCAGCAGACTGGAGCTGACGTAACCGTCCACCTGCCCTACTCGAAGTCCTGCGTCCTCGATCGCCGCACGTGCCACCTCGACCGCTACGGCACCGAGGGATCGGTCGGCCGTGCGGTGAATGTCGCTGTGCGCGTACCCCACGATCGCGACCTTGTTGCGTGCTCCGAACCCGTCGCTCATCCGGCAAGCTCGAAGGCCGGGAGGGAGATTTCAGGAGACAAGTCCTCGAAGGCTATGGAAACAGGGGTCCCGACGCGGAGCTCGACGTCGATGCCATCGAGTAACCGGCCGATCATCCGCAGCTCTGTTTGCTCACGGAGTTCGACGTCGACCAGCACGAACGGAAGAATGTCATCGAATCCGGGAAGAAAGGACCGACGAACAATTGTCCACGACCGGACGGTGCCGTGTCCGCTGACCGGAACGAACTCGAACTCGGGGGTGCTCGAACCACAGTTCGGGCACACGCTGTCGGGTGGCAGTGCGAAGCCGTGGCAACGTCGACAACGTGGCAGTGCGAGTACACGTTGGGCCGCCGCCGCCCAGTACGGTTTCGAGTTCGCGTCAGGTAGCGGCAGTGGACGGTGGGCGGTCACGGTATGACGCCTTTCTCGTTGAGCGATCCGATTCGCTCCCAGTCGTAGCCGAGCTCGAGCAGCACCGCCTCCGTGTGTTCGCCGTGTTCCGGAGCGCGACGTAGTGCCGGAGGTTCGTGATTCAACTGGACCGGCACAGTGGGCAGTCGGTAGACGAGTCCGTCGTCGAGTCGAACCTCGCCGATGTATCCGTTGGCTGCCACCTGCGGATCGTCGACCACCTCGTGTACCGACTGGACGGGCGCCCATGGTGCATCAAGCTCGGCGAGTAGGTGTTTCCATTCCTCCAGCGTGTGCTTGGCGAAGACCCCGTCGAGTTCCTCGATGCACGCGGCACTGTTTGCCCTGCGGGCAGCCATGTTCACGAAGCGGGGATCCTCGACGAGGTCCTCACGACCGATGAGGCGGGCGAATGCCGGCCAGTACCGGTCACCTTGGAGAAACATCAGCTGGATGTGCCGACGGTCCCGGGTCATATAGGTCCCGGTGAGGGGATTGACGCCCGGCCCTCGACCGGTCACCGCCGCCACGTCACCACCGTTGAGGGCTGCAAGCAGATCCGACGACAGCATCCACATCGCGGTAGCGAGCAGCGACACGTCGACAGTGGTGCCCATTCCGGTCTTGGCACGTTCGAGGAGGGCGGTTGCGATCCCGAAGGCCAGCGCCATTGCACCGTTGCGGTCGCCCATGGCACCGCGTTGGCTGATCGGATACTCGCGTTCGGTGGGGGTGAGCACGTGACCGACTCCGCCTCGAGCCCAGAATGCCGAGCTGTCGTAACCGGGTTTGTCGGCATCGGGACCGCGGGCACCGAATCCGTGTCCGCGCGCGTAGATCAGGCGCGGGTATCGTTTCCGGACGGTGTCGGCGTCGAGCCCGAGTCGCTCGAGCGCGCTGGGGCGAAGACTGGTGATGAACACGTCGGCAGATTCGAGCAATTGGTGCAGGACCGCCAAGCCTTCCGCGCGCCGCACATCCAGCGCGATCGATCGTTTGCCGCGGTTGGCGAGGGCCATGGAGAGATTGGGTCCACCGCGATCGGTGCCTACCCCCTGGGTTGCGAGTCCACGATACGGATCTCCCTCCGGCGGCTCGATCCGGATGACGTCCGCCCCCCAGTCGGCCAGTAGCGCTGCGGCGACCGGCACGAACACCCACTGGGCGAGTTCGACTACGCGTACTCCCGCGAACGCCTGTTTCTGCGGCGAGTTGTCATCAGTCATCGTGAGAATCCTTTTCCTCCGAATGGCCGGGTGAGGCTGCGCGGACACCGTCCGTGTCACCCGAACGCAAAGCCAGAGTGATTGCTCCCGTGGGGCATGCGGCTACTGCGACCTCGACGTCCGCCGACTTGGTCACGACCGATTGCTGCACGTCGGCCTTGGCATCGTTTCCGATGACGAAGGCGTCGGCGGCGTACGACACGCACACGCCCGATCCCATGCAGATCTCCCGGTCGATATCGACGACATACTCTTCTTCACGCATGCGATGCCTCCTGTTCGATGGACACTCCACTCCGCCGCCCGACCTCCGCGACGTGCTGCCGCACTCGGTGCTTCTGCACCTTTCCGGATGGGGTCCGCGGAAAATCGTCGACTTCGTGCAGTTCCTCCGGCCACTTCTGGCGCGCCACCCCCGCCGCCGCGAAGTGTTGACGAACCTCGTCCAACGACGGCATGGGGTGCCCTGGCTTCAGTCGCAGCACCGCCGCTGCACGCTCACCGAAACGGGGGTCGGGAGCGGCGACGACAGCGGCCTCGACGATGGCAGGCATCGTGAGAAGGGTGTCTTCGACGGCCGCCGCCGCGATGTTCTCGCCACCGCGGATAATGATGTCGGACTTGCGGTCGGTGACGGTGAGATACCCGTCGTCGTCGACGATCCCGATGTCGCCGGTGTGATACCAGCCCTCATCGTCGAAGGCTCGTGCGGTCAAACTCGCATCGGTGTAGCCGACGCAGAGGTCGGGCCCGCGACTGAGAATCTCTCCATCGTCGGTCAGTCGAATCTCGACCCCGAGTCGGGGTCGTCCATCGGTGAGCAAACGCTTGTCCTCGGGTGCGGTGGTGAGCGAGCCCGTGACAGAAGGATGCTCGGTGCTTCCATACGACCGAGTCACGAGGAGACCGAGATCGGTCAGGCGCCGCGTGACGGCTGCCGGCACCGTGGACCCACCCAAGCCGATGGGCCCGAAGTGGCGAAGGTGGTCGGAAGTGAAGTCGGGGTGCTCGAGCAGACTGGTGACGAAATAGGGCGGTCCGCCGCCGATCGCCACCCCATCGGAGTTCATCAGGGCGAGCACTCGGGTGGGATCCCATTCGTCGCACAGATCCGCAGGAGTTCCTTCTACAAGCGGAAAGAGGAACGCGCCCAACATCCCTATGAAGTGGCCCACGGGCAGGGCGGTGAGTTGCCGTCCACGGTCGGGTTCGTAGCCGGACAACAGTTGCCGGGTTTCGAATGCCAGGGTCTGGTGGGTGTGGATGACACCCTTCGGGTCTCGCGTCGTCCCGGAGGTATATGCGATCAGAGCCGGGGCCGCCGGATCGACTTCGAGCACGCCCGGCATCGGCTCCGCAGCGAACAGGTCGTCGAAGTCCCTGTCGACCACGCCGACGATCGGCACGTGCGCGCTCGGCTCCGGGGTGTACGCCATCCGTCCGAATCGCTCGGCGGTGATGAACACGCGTGGTCGGGCGTTGTCGAGGATGAAGCCCAGTTCTTTGGGACCATAGAAGTGGACGATGGGGACCGTGACTGCGCCGAGCAGCGCCGACGCCCAGAAGGTTGCTGCTGCCTCCATCCAGTTGGGCAGCTGGAACGCGATCACGTCGCCGGGTCCGACACCTCGCGCGCGCAGCCCGGCGGCGAGCCGACGGGCGACGACCTCGACATCGGCGAACGTGCCCGAATAGGGCCTGACAACCGAGTGCACATGAAAGCCCTTGTCGGAATGCTTCTCCAGTCCTTCTGCGAGGATCTCGCCGAGTGATTCCCGGCTCCACCACCCCATCGCTTCGTAGTGGCTGGTCAACGCTGCGGGCACATCGCGCACTGCCAGACTCGAGCTATTCGTCACCAAATTCAACGCCTTTCTCGGATGGGAAGACAACGATCGTCGTCTCGGGTGGAGGAAACGGCACCCGAATTGGTGCCCGAAAGTGACTGTTCACGGTAGAACATCATTCTCATGTAGGTTGTCACGATCGCGGTGGCGATTCAAGACCGCATCGCTCGAACCGAGCTATTCGCGTGCGGAGAGTGCGTGCCGCTGTGGTCGAAACAGCAGGGGCACAGTCGGTTCCCGGTATGCAGGACGACCGGCGCGGTTGTGACCGGCGATGTGGAGCAATCATCCGTCGGTGTCGCCCGACGGCGAATGCACACAGTGCTTCATCCTGTTGTCGGCCACGGCACGACGGACAGATCTCTACCCGGCCGGATGTGCGCCTGTCGCTCTGTCGGCCACCCGCTGTATCGCATTCATCAAGTGCTGCAGTGCGTACGCCGGGTTGAATTCGAGGTGACTGGTCTGGTCTCGGTACTTCAGGATGTGCCCGGCCGGAAAGAAGTACACCTCACCGGCGACGGCGGTTTCGTCCTCCTGGTCGGTATCCGGGTAGCAGGCGGTGATCGAGCCGGTAAGCACGTATCCGTAATGGGGACACATGCAGATTCCGCCCGGAAGTCCTGCCGCGCGGTACAACTCCGTGCAGTCGCGCGGTCCGGCGGTCGTGGTGTAGCCGACTTCGAGGTCTCCCCACTGGGTAGAGTAGAAGTGGTCGGTGGCCGAGGGCCAACGACCGCCGCCGGCGTTGGGTAGATCGGCAGGTCTTGCGTGTGGCATGGTGCTTCTCCGGTTTCGACGGTGGGTGCCGGCGCACCCGCTGTGCTCCGTGGGTAGGTCTGTCGGAGCGGTGGGCTAACAGCGGACCGAATACAGTGCGGGGGAAAGCGCATCGTGATCCACGGCAGCTGTACTCAAACGATGGAGCAAAATCTCGATGAGGCGTGGCTCCACCTTGACCGTGATTCCCCATAGATAAAGACCACGCACGATTCCCCGACCGAGCGCGCGCCAAGCCGCGTCTGCTGTCGGAGGTTCGACCCCGTACGAGGCGAGGCAACCGAGGTAGTGCGCGAGAAGATCGCGTTCGGTTCGTCGTCGATCGTCGACGGTCAGTGCAGTAGCGATGTGGGTTCCTACGTCCATGTACCACATGCCACGCTGAACGAGCTGCCAATCGACCAGACTCGGGCGTCGCCGGCCGTCGAGATAGATGTTCCCCACATGCGCATCACCATGGATCACGCACCACTGCGCCGATGAGTGCTCGGCCGCGAGGGCGCCCACCAGGCCTTGATAGGCCTTTACCAGACGAGGTGCATCCCGCAGGTCGTCAGGCACTCGCCGTCCGTTCGGGCCGTGAAAATTCCGGTGAATTCGCGCAGTGATCTCCTCGACCCCGAAGGCGCGAAGCGCCCCGGTCAGGCGCGGCGACAACCATTGCTGCCTTTCCCAGCGTGCGTTGCCCCACGTAGCCGCATGAAGCCGTGCAAATTGTTCGAGGCTCTCCGCGACTTGATCTGGCGTGAAAGAACTTCCGGCATCGAGGAACGTGCCGCCCTGAGCCACGATGTCCTCGGTGATCACCACGCCGTGACGGGTATGTTCATCGAAATCGGCGTACAAGCTCCAGAGCGTTCGAACCTTGATCTGCGAGGCTAGGTCGCGGTAGAAGCAGGCTTCCGGTTCACCGGCGGCGCGGGTTTCCCGGCCCTGCTCGTTGAAATAGCCTTTGACGCAGAGGTGCGGTGACATACCTGGGGGGATGCCTCCGGCGCATTCGATCGTGAAGCGGGCGTTGGTGGACACCCGATCCACGATCGGACCGGGGGCGACTCGCTGCACTTCGATCCCCGGATATCGAGGTTGAAGTGCCGCCGTGAGCCATTGCGGTGACAACGCCTCATCCAGGGTGTCCGGCACGACCGTCGTCATGAGAGGTCCACCTGTCCCGAAGTGCGCGTTGGGACGCCTCCCCGAGCATGCCTCGAGCATCTCCGCCCATATGACCTGGAAGAAGTAGAATGACGTTTCGACATAGTGAGAATGTACTACTGATATGACGAGATTCACACTCTTGTTCGCATCTTTTTGTTCGCACCGCGCGCGGCACAGAAGAACCAAGCGCAGCACACGGTGCCGTTGTCGAAGATCCCGATAGCATCCGGACCCGAGGGACGTGTGCAGTCCCGGCAACACTTTCCGAGTTTCTGAACCGCAAGTTCTCAACGTCGTGCCAGGTGTGATTCTCACGAACTTGTCGAAAATCCTCAGCACTGGTCACTTTCGCGTGAGCGGGAGGGCCGGACGCAGGGGCATGGCGTGGATACCGTCAGCCCACGCGGATGCCGTGGTCCGCGAGGAACTCGCGGGCACGCCCAACCGACCGAACGCACCCTTACCCTCGATCGCCAGGTCAGCCGGTTGACGACCGACACCGCCACCGGTTCGGCCTGCGCCCGGCGCTGCTTCAATGCCCTCGATATGCCGGCCACGCGTGCAGCAACATCGGATGTGGCCGGCTCGGTCTGCGCGGCGGCGGGCTCTGCCCGTCGTCGTCGGCCCACTGGCGCCCGTACTGGTCCGGAATGGTGCCCCAACCCCAATACGGCACAGGGACCTCGGGGCGGATACCCACTACCTCGAGGGGGTCGACCTTGTCACCGCCGATCACACAGCGGTGGGTCCAGCCAGCGCCAAGGTCGAAGGTGAACTGGAACTGCGCCCCGGGCCCCAGCAGTCTTGTATGCACATCTGCTCGGAACACCGGACCACCGATCTCTATTCGTCGACGAACCCGCCGGCCTGCCCGTAGTGATCTGGAGCGCGGATTCATTATCCTGCGCGACAACGGAAACCGTAGCGGCGAAGAGAACGCCCAGAACCTCGCTGCGCGATGAACTCATCGAGCGTGAGCGGCACTCCGGTCACGTCGCTATCAGACGGCAGCGACGAGTCCCCCGGTGTCATTCCACTTCGGTCATTGCCAGCAGTTCCGCTCGCGCCAGCGCCAGGTCCTCATCGGTGAGATAGGGACTCGAACGCGCCACCGCCAGTCCTTCCGCGGCGTGCTGGATGACCAACGCACGCGCATACTCCACACCATCGGCTACAAGGGCGGCTTTCAGGTTCTCGGCGTCGCGTGCATACAGCTCGTCGAGACCGGACACGTTTCCCAGGGCAGCGCTGAGACCGGCCGGATCGAGAACGGTGGCGAGATACTGACTGTCACCGGTCAACGCACGGATATAACCACGCAGCAACTTGCCCGGCCGGTTCTCCGACAGATCGACATGGGCGTGAATCTCGGCCCACATGCGTTCGATGCTGTGCTCGACCACCGCGTAGAGCAGAGCCTCCCGCGTCGGAAAGTGATGCCGCAGTCCTCCCTGGGTCACTCCCGCTGCCTTCGCGATGGCGGCGAGGCTGGCCTTGGAACCGTGTTCGGCGAACATCTGCTCTGCTGCGTCGAGGATCGCCCGGCGGGTGCGTTCCTTGTCCCGAGTAACGATCTGATCAGTGCGCTCCATGAGTCCCCACTGTGGCACCTGTCGGTGACGGGATCACCTTCCAGGCCACCACCGCCGAGACCACGAGGATCGCCGCGGCGATGAAGGAGGTGGTCTGCACTGCGGTGGCGAACGCGGACCGGGCGTGGTCGACCACCACCGGATCGGTGACGGTCTCTGCGGTGACCGCCAGCGAAGCCTGTGCTGCTGCCGCGTCGGCCGGGTCGGTGCCGGGCGGCAGATCCAGATGCGACCGGTACATCGCCAGGTGGATCGAGCCGAGGACCGCGATGCCCAGAGCCACACCGAGTTCGTAGGCGGTCTCGGCGATCGCCGAGGCGGCACCGGCACGCTGCTTCGGCACCGCGGAGACCACCGCATCGGTCGACAGGGTCATCGCCACCGCCGTCCCCAGACCGATCACGACCAGCGCGAGACCGAGCCCCCAATAGGCGGACTGGAAGGTGCTCAGCCCGATCCCGGTCAGACCGATCGCCCCGACCGCCAGACCGAGACCGATCGCGCGGCCGGCACCGAGCCGGGTCGCCAGCACACCGACGAAGACGATCACCAGCATCGAGGCCAGAGTCGTCGGCAGTTCGGCCAGCCCGGCCTGCAACGGTCCGTACCCGCGCACGAGCTGCAGATACTGCGAGAAGAAGTACAGCAATCCCACGAAGGCGAAGATGGCCAAACCGTTGGCGAGCACCGCACCGGAGAACGCCGGCACCCGGAACAGCGTGATGTCGAGCAGCGGATGGGTCAGCCGGAGCTGGCGGCGGACGAAGATCGCACCGGCGATCAGACCGAACAGCGCGAAGACCGGGACACCGGCGTCCCAGCCGCTGCCGACCCAGTGCTTGACGGCATACACCAGCGGGACGATCGCCAGGATCGACAGCAACGACGACCACAGGTCGATGCTCGCCGAGGTATCACCGCGGGATTCGGGGATCAGGACCGGACCGGCGAGCAGGACCAGCACCATGATGGGCAGATTGATCAGGAACACCGAACCCCACCAGAAGTTCTCGAGCAGCACACCACCGACGACCGGGCCGACGGCGGCGCCGGCCATCGCGCCGGTCGACCAGATCGCGATCGCGGTGGTGCGTTGTTTCGCATCGGCGAACATCGCCCGCACGATCGACAACGTCGACGGCATCAGGGTCGCCCCGGCGATGCCGAGCAACGCGCGAGCAGCGATGAGGATTTCGGGGTTCGGCGCGAAGGCCGCGATCGCCGAGGCGACACCGAACGCGGCGGAACCGAGCAGCAGCAGACGCTTGCGGCCGATGCGGTCGGCGACATTGCCCATCGTGATGAGCAACCCCGCCAAGACGAACGAGTAGATGTCCCCGATCCACAACAACTGTGTCGCGCTCGGTGCGATGTCCGCGGTCAGCGACGGAACCGCCAGATACAACACGGTGCCGTCGACGGCGAGCAGCGTCACCACGAGCACCAGCACGGCCAGCGCGGACCATTCCCGGCGCCCGGCGCGCGGCGTGGCGGATTGGGCTTCTTGGTTCACGGCTCACAACATTAACAACTCATTTGAGTTGTTGTACAGTTCAACCGAGTGGCCTGTTGCGCGTCCGATAAGCGTCCCGCATGGGAGGCCGCAGTAGGTGCCGCCGGCCTCGTGCGAGTGGGCGCCGGCCGCTGACCGACTCAGGTCCGGGGTCATGACGTGCGGGACCAGGTTGCCGTACCACCGGCGGTCCGGCCCCGACACATGCCACAGAATCGGTACATTGCCTGCGGCCAGAATTCGACTTCATCGGAGTTCGCGATGAGCACTGCGATGCTCGACGTGGCCTCGATCGAACATGGACCCGTGCACTCGCTGCCCAGTGCTCTGCGTTCCACGTCACACCCGACTCCCCCAGTGTTCACCCGGTGTCCCAATTCCGGTACAGCAGTCTCGTAATTTCACGTCACCTTCGGACGTTCCAATACTCGCGTTCTCGCAACCTCCACGGACGTCACCACGTGAAAGGGACACCATGTCTCGCAACACCCCACCCTTGTTCGCGGTACTGGGCGCCGGCGCCCTCGTCGTCGCGCTGACCGGCTGCTCGTCGGACAACGCAGGCGCCGAGGACTCCGCCCCCGCAAGCGGCCCCATCACCATCGCCACCACTCCGATCGGTGACGATCCGACCGCGGCGAACCCTGTCGAAGTACTCGCCGACAAGCTCGAAGCCGAGACCGGCCGCACCATCGAGATTCGCGACGTGCCGGACTATCTCAGCGTGGTCGAAGCGATCCGGTCCGACCATGTCGACTTCGGCATCATGAGCGGTTTCCCCTCGGCACTCGCCGTGAACACCGGAGAAGTGGATGCGCTCCTCGCTTGGAAAGGCAGCGACGAGCCGGTGTCGACGTGTGTTGTGCTCGACGACTCGCCGATTCGTAACCTCACCGATCTGCGTGACAAAACCGTCGCCTTTGCCGACCAGGCATCGAGCTCCGGCTATTTCATGCCCGTCTACATGCTCCACGAGGCGGGGCTCGAGCGGGATGACGACTACGAGGCGATCTTCGCCGGCGGGCATGAGGGCAGCTTCGCCGCTCTCGAGCAAGGTCAGGTCGACGCCGCCTGCACCGCGGTCATGCTCACCGAGCTCGGTGAGCCGATGTTCCCGTTCGCCGACGGTGAGTGGCGCGGGGTCGGTCAGAGCCCGTCGATGCCGATCCAAGGAACAGTGCTGGCCCGCCAGTCACTCGACGACGAGACACGCGCACAACTGCAGCGCGCACTGCCCAAGGTGTTCTCCGAGGACAACGCCGAGGCACTCGGCGCGTACTCCGGCTTCATCGGCCTCGAGGCGATCGTCGATCCGAGCGCCTCGGAATTCCAGTCCTTCATCGATATCGCTGCGGTCGCCGGCGTCGAACTGTCGGACCTCGAGGGATGACCGCCGTGAGCATCCCGGCGCCGAGTGCGGTGCCGGCCATCGAAAACCCCACCTCACCCGTCGTCACCGTGCGGAAGTTGCGGGTGGACTACGGTGACCACACCGTGCTCGCAGGTGTCGACCTCGACCTGTACGCCGGCGAGACGGTGGCATTGCTCGGTGCATCCGGGTCGGGTAAGTCGACACTGATGAAGAGCCTGACCGGGTTCGCCCCCATCACCGGTGGCAGCGTGCACGTCGCCGGACGCGATGTGACCGCCCTCCGCACCCGCGAACAACGTCAGTTGCGCGCCCAGGTCGGTCAGGTATTCCAGCAGTTCAACCTGATTCCGCGTCTGAGCGTGCTCACCAATGTCCTCACCGGGGGGCTGCACACCGCCGGACCGATCAACTCCATCGGCGGATTCTCCAGCGATCAGCGCCAACTCGCCATGCACTACCTCGACCGGGTGGGCATCGCTCACAAGGCGAAAGATCAGGCCCGATCGCTCAGCGGTGGTCAGCAGCAACGCGTCGCGATAGCACGCGCGCTCATGCAACAGCCGCATATCGTCCTTGCGGACGAACCTGTCGCCTCACTCGACCCCAAGCTCGCCCACTCGGTGCTCGAACTTCTGCGTGACATCGCAACCGAGTACAAGATCCCGGTGCTGGTCAGTCTGCACGTGCTCCCACTTGCGTTACGGCACAGCGACCGCATCGTAGGTCTTCGGCAGGGTCGGATGCCGATCTCCGCATCCACGTCCGAACTCGACTCCGAGCGACTTCTCGCACTCTACGAACACGAGGACCCTCGTCATGACGATCTCACGTGAATCCTCGAAGACGGAGGTGAATTCCGTGGTCGGTCCAACCATGCTCGATCCCGCCGAACGTGCCCTCCTCGAGAGGGCGTTCTCCGTTCCACGAGGCAGGTTCGTCGCCGGTATTCCTCTCGCGCTGCTCGTGCTCGCGTGGTCATCGGCCGGAGCCGACTTCGACTTCGCGAAGCTCTCCGACGGCGCAGTCAACATGGGCGAGTTCCTCTCTCGCCTGTTCCCACCGGACTTCTCGAAGTTCGGCACCATCGTCGAACTGCTCATCGAGACCCTGCAGATGGCCATTGTGGGAACGGTGCTCGGTGGGGTGCTGTCGCTGTTGGTCGCCTTCGCGGCATCGTCGAACATCGCTCCCAGATGGCTGTACTACACAGCACGCTGGACGATGAACATCATCCGCTCGGTTCCTGATCTGGTATTTGCTCTGATGTTCGTCTCCGCAGTCGGCCTCGGACCGTTCGCCGGCATCCTTGCGATGACACTCGGCTCGATCGGCTCGATCGGCAAGATCTATGCCGAGGCGATGGAGGCGGTCGACCGCGGTCCGGTCGTCGCCATGGAAGCAGTGGGCGCGTCACAGCGTCAAGTCGTCACCTACGGCATCCTGCCGCAGGCGGCACCCAATCTCGTGTCCTACACCCTGCTGTTGTTCGAGGGCAACGTGCGTGGGGCAACGATTCTCGGACTCGTCGGCGCCGGTGGTATCGGACTCGAACTCACCACCGCGATGAAGATGTACGACTACGGACATCTCAGCGCCATCATCATCTGCATCGTCACGCTCGTGACGGCCATCGACCAGGGCAGTGCCCTCATCCGAAGGAAGATCACATGACAACCGCCCCCGCCATCACCATGGGACGTGACATCACCCTCAGCGCGCCGGTGAACCTGCGGCACCTCAGCGGAATCCCGATCATCGGCGGCGTCCTGCACCCGGGCCTCGCGATCCGGGCCGACGACCTGTCCACCTGCACCGAGGAATACGCCGCCACCCTCGTAGCAGACGGACTCACAGACGTGATCGACCTTCGCTCCAGCACCGAGGTCGCGCATACCGGACGTGGGCCGCTCGCAGAGCATTCCATCGCCTACCACCACTTACCCTTGCTGACGAATATCAACCGGAGCGGCGGCACCGCCGGACCGGTCCCCACCTCTCGTGCCGAGTTCGGCGACATGTACGCCAGCATGATGGAAAAGGCTGCGGCACATATTGTCACGGCACTGAACATTATCGCCTTCGCACCTGGCACTACTGCCTTCCACTGCGCAGCGGGGGCCGATCGGACCGGTGTTCTCGCCGCCTCGCTGCTGCTCGCGCTCGGTGCCGACGACGACGCGATCATCGCGGACTACTGCGTCACGGGCACCAACATCGACGCCGTCCACACACGCATGAACCCCGTCATGGGAACCCTCATGGCACAAATGGGATTCGACCTCGACGAGGAAGCCTTTCGGCAGGACGACACCCCATGGGACCGTCCGATGCGCCACACCCTCGCGCTGCTGCGTGAACGTCACGGCGATGCGCTCGCACCGTTGCGAGCCGCCGGACTCACCGACGTCACCGTGGCACGGTTGCGCAGGCGCGCTCTGGGTGGACAGCCATGACCGCTCCTGCATGCGCCAGACCTATCACGCGAGGACCGGGGCGACCCCGAAACGATCACATCGACCGTCGGATCCTCGACGCGACCCTGGCACTGATCGACGAGAACGAGACCCCGACCGTCGCCCGAATCGTCGCGCGTAGTGGTGTCAGTCGTGCTGCTCTGTACCGGCGGTGGCCGTCCATCACCACTTTGATCGCCACCGCCGTCGACACCGGACGCGAACAACCGGAGGCGATTACGGCCGACGGTGATCTCCGCGAAGTCCTCCTCGAGGTTTTTCTCAGCTCCGCGGACGGCCGGGTCGAATACCCGGAAGCGCGGTTCCGCCGGCGCATCCGGATGGCGATGGAGGACAGGCAACTTCAACGTGTGTATTGGGATTCGCACGTGTCGCGGCGGCGAGTTCCAGTGGAGAATCTTCTGCGCACCGGAATCGAGCGTGGTCTGTTGCGCACCGACCTCGACATCGAAGCGTGCTTCGACCTGCTCGCCGGCGTGTTCTACTACCAACTCGTCGTTCGCGGTGTCCCGTTCGAAGAAGACGGAGCCCGTGCGCGCTGTCGAAGCGCTCTGGAAGTCGCGTGGCGCGGAATGTCGACGTGCCCGACAGATCCTGGATCCGATCGGCTCACCGACCATTCCTCCCAGTAGAACCCGATCCCCCGCGTCGGTCGTCGGGACATGTTCGTTGCGCGGAGTGCGACGGGATGACGGTGTGCCGGCCGTGCGCTACCGTCGCCGGCCGATTACTTCCAGTACGCCTGATACTTCACGGCCGCCTTCGGCAGCCCGTGAGTGTGCCTGAGAGTCTTGACGATCGAGCGGGTGGTGTGGCCGTCACAGGCCACCCAGGCGAAGGTATCGCCCGGGCAGGTCATCTCCTGCGCTGCCTCGCACAGCAGTCTGCCGTCGTTCACCCGCTGCAGCCAGGTGACCTGATGGTGGGGCTTGTTGCGCACCGGCAGCTGCCGGTCTGATTCGTACTGCCACTCCAGCCATACCCGTGCAGGGGTGTCGCCGATGGCATCGAGCAGGGTGTTGATGGCGGGCAGTGAGGCGGTGTCGCCGAACACCACATACTCACCGGGAGTGGTCTCGGGTAGGGCGAAGTTGGAGCCGAGCACCGTTGCGTCGAGCGGGTCGCCGACTGCCGCGCGTTCGGCCCATCGGCAGGCGGGGCCGCCGTGCAGGGCGAATTCGATGGAGAATCGGTCGCCGGCGGGATCCTGATCGATCAGCGTGTAGCCACGGTGGTGCAGCTTGTCGCTGTGTTCGTCGGGGATCCAGAGCCTGATCCACTGGGTCGGGTGCACCGGGTGATCGGCGAGCAGTCCGCCGCCGGCGAAGCCGAGACGGATGTACTTGTCGGTCACGTATTCGCTGGAGGTGACGGTGAGGTGGTAGTCACGGCCGCCCCAGGCCTTGACCATGACTCCGTTGAAACCTTTGCCCATGCGAGTGAGGCTAGCCTAACAACACGTGTTTCGTGTCACCCACAGTAAATCTCGATCCCAGAACAACGATGCCCGGCGACTCGCAGCCTCACCGATGCCGCCGAGGAGGGACACGGCCGGACGCTGCCGGGACGGGGCGACGACCACCCTGTGCATCGCCCCTCACAGGTCGGTTTCCAGTGTCATCCATCTGCAACGGGACCCATGGAGTGGCCCTCCCGAACCGGCAATGTGCATAATGACGCGAACGTTGCTGACACCCAGTGCAGGGGAAGTCCGGTCGAAACCCGGCGCTGACCCGCAACGGTAGACCGCCGAGCCCGGCGGTGAGCCCGAATACCTGCCTGGGGGTCCGCGACTCCGATATATCGCCGTGGTCTGCGAGACGGAGTCCAGCAGGGCAGTTGGTGCACCCTTCGGTGCCTGCTGCCGTGGTGGGTCCCGGCTTCGGACCACCCGAGCAGAGCACGAGGTCCCATGCTCGTCCACGCCAAGTCGGCCCGCCGCTGCATCGTCGCGCTCGCCTCGATCACCTCCGCAGCCCTGCTGCTGACCGGATGCTCCCGCGGTACCACCACCGCAGGAGCCGAGGCCGAAGCCGCCGAATCGTTCACCGAACCGGTGACCATCACCAACTGCGACCGCACCGCCACCTTCGACGCTCCCCCGCAGCGCATCGTCTCGATGAACGACCACGTCACCGAGACCCTCATCCAGATGGGTGTGGGCGACCGCATCGTCGGCATGGGCTACGGCGAACAACCCGATCCCCTACCCGAGACCGCAGAGCAGTTCCGCACCATCCCGTCGCTCGCACAGGAGTATCCGACCTCCGAGCAGGTCCTCGATCTCGAACCTGATCTGGTCGTCGGGGGCATGCGCAGCGCATTCGACGACAAGAACGGTCTCGGACGTGACGGTCTCGAAGCCGCCGGTATCGCCACCTTCCTGTTCTCCGAGTACTGCGGCCAGGGCTTCCCTGACATCGATCTGCTCGAGAACGACTTCGCGCAGCTCGGCGCGATCCTCGGTGTCGAGGAGTCGGCCGCGCAGCTGACCGAACGAATCGTCGCCGGCCTCGACACGATCAGTGCACGCCTCGACGACGCTGGGGTGCAACCGATCCGAACGTTCTTCTACGATTCCGGCGAAGCCGAACCCCTGTCCGTCGGCGGGGTCGGCATCGGCAACCTCATCAGCGAATACGCCGGCGTCGAGAACATCACCGCCGAAGGCCCCAAACCCTACTTCGCGACCAGCTGGGAAGTCGTCGGCGAACGCCGACCCGAGGCGATCGTTGTCCTCGACTACGGGTCCACCAGCGCCGCGGACAAGATCGCGTTCTTGAAGAACCATCCCGTCATGGCGACCACCCCGGCCGTGCGCGACGATCGTTTCGTCGTCGTCCCACTCGATGACTTCTTCGAAAGCTCCCGCATGGTCACCTCCGCCGACACCATCGCCCGAGCACTTCATCCGGAAGCGTTCGCCGAATGAGCACGGTCACCGAGACCGCACCGCTCGCGTCACCGCCCACAGGTAGCGATGCGAGAAGAAGCGATCGTCGCCGAACTCTGGGAGCGGTGCTGACACTGCTCACGGCAGCTCTTGCTCTCGCGATTGCCATGGCCGTGTCGCTCGGCACGATCACCATCCCGCTCGGTGACGTATGGGCCATCGTGGCCTACCGGATCTCTCCCGTTCCCCTCGAGGCCGTGTGGGGTGATCCGTGGTGGAGCGCGACCCGCGAAGCAATCGTGTTCGAATCCCGACTTCCTCGCGCCTTGACTGCCGCAGTCGTAGGCGCAGCGCTTGCCGTCGCCGGCGCCGTCGCGCAAGCCGTGACCCGCAATCCCCTCGCCGACCCGTACCTTCTCGGGGTGTCCTCGGGCGCCGGTTTCGGAGTCGCCACCGTGACGGTCCTCGGGTTCGGTGCCGGCGCCCTCGGGATCTTCACCTTGCCGTTCGCCGCTTTCCTGGGAGCTCTGCTCCCTCTCGCCGCGACGATCGTGGTGAGCCTGCGCGCCCATTCGGTGACCGCGATCATCCTGGTCGGGGTCGCATTGTCGATGGTGTTCTCCTCCATGGTCACCTTCGTACTGTTGGTACTCGGTGACGTGCATCAACTCGGCACCGTGATGCAATGGCTCGCCGGTGGTTTCGGCGACGCCAACTGGGCGTCGCTCATCGCACCGACCCTGGTGCTCCTCGTCGTCGGAACCGCTGTCGTGCTGTGCAGCCGACAACTCAACCTGCTGCTCACCGGCGACGACGGAGCCACCGCCCTCGGTATGAACGTCCCGCGGTTCCGGGTCCTGATCCTGCTTGCCGTCTCACTCCTGGCCGCCGCAGCCGTCGCGGTATCGGGCACGATCGGATTCGTGGGCCTACTCGTTCCCCATCTGGCCGCCTATCTCGTCGGCCGCAATGCCGCACGTCTCGTCCCGGCCGCGGCCCTTCTCGGCGCGGTCGCTCTCGTACTCGCCGACATCCTCGCCCGGTCGCTGAGCAACACCACCGAACTGCCGATCGGAGTCATCACCGGACTCGTCGGAGGACCGATCTTCATTGCCATGTTGTGGCGCCGCTACAGTCAGGACCGCCGATGACCCGGCTACGTGCTTCCGGAGTGCAGGCCCGGCTCGGGGAACGCACAGTCCTTCACGGCGCCGATCTCGACGTCAATCCCGGCGAGGTGCTCGCCCTGGTGGGCCCGAACGGCAGCGGCAAGACCACCCTGCTGCGAACCTGCTATCGCGCCCTGGCAGTGACCGGGGGTGCGATCCTGCTCGACGACACGAATATTCACACCCTGCGACGCCGCCGAGTGGCACGCACCATCGGGGTGAGCACCCAGGAACCGGCCGCCTTCGGTGGCGTGACCGTCCGGGAATCCGTTCGACTGGGCCGCTCGGCGCGACGTGGATGGCTCGAACCCTTCCGCACCGAGGACGACGACGCGGTAGACCGCGCACTCACCCAGGTCTCCCTCACCTCGCATGCCGACCGTGACGTCACCGAATTGTCCGGCGGCGAACGTCAACGTGTCTCGATCGCCCGTGCACTCGCTCAGGAGCCGCAGGTACTGCTTCTCGACGAACCGACCAATCACCTCGACCTGCGTCACCAACTCGGTGTGCTCGAGCTCCTCCGCGCACTCGCCGTCGACGACCTTGCTGTGCTCGTCACTCTGCACGACCTACGACTGGCGGCCGAGTACTGTGACCGAATCGCGGTACTCGACGCAGGGCGGGTAGTCGATGCCGGTACACCCGAGCGCGTCCTCACGCCCGAACTGCTCGACACCGTTTTCGGCGTGCGCGGACGCATACGAACCGTCGAAGGCCGGCGGGTCCTCGATCTGTACGGACTCGTCGATGGCTGAGACCGATCTCGATTCGCAGCCCCTCGACCGGGCGTACCGGCGCATCAGGCCTGTTCTCGGCGACTTCGCCCACACCACCGATCTGTTCGGTGAGACGTTCTCCGGGGAACGGATGGCCGATCACGACTGGATCGCCGAACGCATCGCCGACACGGGCAGCCGATGGCGGTGCGGCGACCCGCGCATCAACGGCACGTTGTGGTGGTATTCGGTGAGTTCGACGATGATCGCCGCGCCTGTCGCCATGTTGTGCACCGAGGGCTTCGCCCCCGATCCGCAACTGCAACAGCTCGAGTGCACCCTGCACGACAACGGCTACCTCGGTGCCGTCCGGTCCCGGCGGATCCTGCACGACGCCGCTGCCTATGCCGAGGCTCTGATCATCTCGTACGGATCGGTGATCGATGCTCTCGCTGCGGTTTCCGGTGCGGCACCTCGCGCCCTGTGGGCGGTCGCCACCGATTCCGTCGCCAACCGTGCCCTCACCGCGGGCCGCACTCTGGGCAGAGTCGACGAAGCGTGCACACTTGCTGCCGCACTCGCGGCGCCGCCGATGCTCACACCGAGATTCGTCGATATCGAAGCCGAGTCCCGCTCGGTGCGTTTCGTCCGACGCGGGTCGTGTTGCCTGATCTACCTCACGGACAATGACAAATGCGCGAGCTGCCCGCGCCGGACACCGGCCGATCGCCATGTACGACTTCTCCGGCACATTGCCGACGGATGAATCTCCGGCTCCAGCGCGACGACCAGTCCGAATCGTCAGGGAGGGTCACCGGGCTACGCCGACAACGCCGTAGCCCGGTCCTCACACAGCCTGCATCGATGTGATCAGCTTTCTGGTAGCGCTGACGATCCTGTCGAGCCACGCATCGTCACCCATCGCCTGCCGCAGCGGCTCGTTGGGTAGCTCGATGCTCACCGGTAGGTCCACCGGTAGCGTGGCCCAGATTCCTCGCAGGTCGATTCCGCCTGTTCCCGGGACGAGCCGTTCCTCACGGGCTTGCCTGATCAATTCGGCGTCGTCGTTCGGAACGGGATGGGAGCCGTCACACATTTGCGCATAGTGCAACCATTCGCGCGGGATCGCGGCGAGATCGTCGAAGGTCGTGCTCGACCGTCCCACATGCAACGCGTCGACAAGCACACTGCGCGCCGGCCCATCTGCCTGCGACACGATCTCGATCGCAGCCTTCGCGTCGGGAACCGCTGTCCACGGCATGAATTCGAGGCTTGCGACGATCCCGTACTCGGCGCACACCTGCGCCAGCTGCGCGTACGAGTCCGTCAACCGCCCGCGATCGGGATCGTCGCCGCCGACGAGCACAGCACGTGCGCCGAGCCGTGCACCTGCCTCGAGCAGGGGACGGTAGGACGAAGCATCGAATTCTTCTGCGATGCGGATGATCTCGAGATCGAACACCTCGATCGGTGAATCGGCGAGGCGGCGCACGAGCGTGTCGAGGGCTGCGGGATCTTCGTGCAGCGGGTAAGCGGTGGTGCCGGGCGCCGCGGGTAGGAGCCGCAAGCCGATGGTGTCGAAGCCATGCCGTTCGGCGAGGTCCACGTGCTGCAACGGCGGGGTGTCCAGGACGGTGAGGGCAGCGAGCCCGAGCGGTGCGGTCATCGGCTGGCTCCTACAGGTGAGGCGAGAC
Organism: Rhodococcus sp. B50; assembly: GCF_013602415.1. NCBI lineage: Bacteria > Bacillati > Actinomycetota > Actinomycetes > Mycobacteriales > Nocardiaceae > Rhodococcus > Rhodococcus sp. B50. The sequence goes on from NZ_WPAG02000002.1 coordinate 1,261,860, forward strand.
GGAGTCCGGTGAGATAACCGAAGGTCATGGCAGGACCGAGGTTGATACCCCCGGACGGGTAGTGACCGCCCATGACGCTCGCCTGGTCCACACCCACGGCGTACAGGCCGTCGATGGGCACGTCGCCGGAGCCCAGAACTCGGGACCGGGCGTCGGTGACGAGGCCGGCGAACGTACCGAAGCTGCCGGGCACCACTTTCACGGCATAGAACGGGCCTTTTTCGAGCGGAGCCAGCGACGGATTGGGCCACGAGTTGTCGGGATCACCTGATCGGACGTTGAACGGAGTCGACCCACGGCCGAAATCGGGATCCTGCCCGAGCCGCGCGTTCTCGTTGAACGCGGCAACGGTCTTGTCGAGTCCGTCCGGGTCGACGCCGATCTTCTCGGCGAGTTCCCGAAGGGTGGCAGCGCGGGTGAGGTACCCGGACCGCAGGTACGGCCAGGTGGGGATCGGGAACGGCTTGGCCATCCCCAGCGGGTAGTACTTCATGTATCGAGCGTCGGCGATCAGCCACGAGCACACCTCCTCGCCCTCGGGGACCTGCTCGATCATCGCGACGGTGTAGTCGTGGTAGCCGAGCGCCTCGTTGACGAATCGGCGGCCGTCCGCCAACACACCGATGGCGCCCGGTTTGGCGCGGTCCATGATGTGCGGGAAGACACCTTGCTTGCCGTTGCGGTATCGGACCAGGGAAACCGGGCAGTACGCGACCGGCGACGCAAGCGTGCGATCCAGACGTCCACCGACCGATTCACCCAGCGAGATCCCGTCACCGGTCGTGGTCGGCGGCGTCAGCGTCCAGTGCTCGCGTCCGGTGGGTGTGCGCGGGAACAGTTCCCTACGTCGATCGAGGTCGTGCGTGAAGCCACCGGTGGCGAGGACGACACCCCGCTGAGCGGTGACGGTGTACTGCCCATCGGGACCTGCTAGGCGCACTCCGGTCACCCCGTCGTTGTCGGTGACGAGTGCGGTGGCTGCGGTGGATACCCGGAACTCGACACCGGCATCGAGCGCCGAGCGCAGCAGGCGACCGACGAGCGCGGTGCCGTTGACGAGTTGCTGACCACGACGCCTGGTGACGAGGTCGACCATATGTGTGCTCACGCGTCGCGCACAGTGTGCGAACGCCCTCGCCGAACGCGTCGAGTGCAGGAACGCTTGCAGGTCGGGGCCGGCCATGATTCCCATGCCGAGGAACGAGGTCTCGTACAGTTGCCGGCGCAGCAGGGCCGCAACCTCGGGGCCGAGTGTGCGCAGGCTCACCGGCTTCGGTCCGACGGACCGGTGTCCGGTGCCGGCACCGGGGGTGTCGCCATGGATGTCCGCGATGGCCGCGCCGGGAACGAACTGCAGGGCCGTGCGCGTCTCGAAGAATTCGACCATCTCGGGGGCGCCGTCGAGCAACGCGTCGACCTTGTCGGCGTCGAAATTGTCGCCGAGTCGGTGTTCGAGGTAGGTACGGGGCAGGGCGCGGTCTTCGTCGATGCCGTCGGCGTGCGCGAACAGGGTGCGCGGCGTCCACATCCATCCGCCGGACCATGCGGTGGCTCCGCCACATACGTCGGCCTTCTCGACCACGAGAACCGATGCGCCCCCGTGTGCAGCCGCGACGGCGGTGGACAATCCGCCCGCGCCGGACCCCACGACGACGACGTCGAAGATGTTCTCGGCGATGGAACTGGCGGTGGTCATCGATTCTCCTCTGCTATGGACACAAGTGCGCGGGCCGGCTCGACGGGCCGGCCGGTGCGGGCGGATTCGTAGATTGCCTCGATCACGGCCAGTGACGTGCGTGCGTCGCGGCCGGTGACGGCAGGTGGGCGGCCGGTGCGGACGGCGTCGGCGAAGTCCTGCACCTGCAGGGTGTGGAAGTCGGTGAGTCCGGCGTTGATGTCCTCGACATCGAGATTGGCGGGGGTGGCACTGTCGTAGGGTGTGCTCAGCGCGAGTTCGCCGGGCACCGTCCACAGTTCGTTGATCCCTTCGCGGCCCTCGGGGAACTCGAGCACACTCGCAACGGCACCGGTCGTACCGATGACGGTGACCCGGTTGCCGAGATTGTGGTTGACGCCGGTGGTGGCGTTGATCGTGGCGGTGCCTCCGGATGCGAAGGTCACCACGGCCGAGGCCGTGTCCTCGGTTTCGATGTGATCGCCGTGGAACCGCGTACCGATGCTGCCGGTCACCGAGACAGGTTCGCCCATGAACCACTGCAACAGGTCGATCTGGTGCACTGCCTGGGTCATGAGTACGCCGCCCCCATCGGTGTCCCACCGCCCCCGCCATGCGTCGGCCGAGTAGTAACTCGACGGCCGGTGGAGCAGCACCGACACCTCACCGAGTACGGGCATGCCGAGCCGACCATCGTCGATCGCGGTCTTGATACGCCGGGCTGCAGGCCAGAAGCGGCGCTGGAACAGCACTCCGAAGACGATGCCGGCCCGATCGGCCGCAGCGATCATGCGGTCCGCAGCGGCCACACTCACCGCGATCGGCTTCTCGCACAGCACATGCATGCCCGCCTCGGCGGCAGCGACGACGATCTGCTCGTGCACGGGATGCGGAGTGCACACCGTGCACGCGTCCAGGCCGAGCGCGAACAGCTCCTCCGCCGAGCCGGCGGCGTGGGCAATGCCGTGCCGACCCGCGAAGGTGCCGGCGCGCTCCGGATCGGCGTCAGCGCAACCCACCACCTCGACACCACGACACCACGACTCTGCTGCAGAGCCCGGACATGATTGTCGGCGATACGTCCGCATCCGACGATGCCTACCCGCAACGACATCAGAAGTGCTCCTCTCGCTCGACATCGCGTGCGGCGCTCTCGCCGCGGTCGAGGGCGTCGAGTGCCGCGATGTCGGCAGGTTCGAGCCGCACCTGGACGGCGGCAAGGTTCTCCGCTTGCCGCTGCGGGTTCGCCGAGCGCACGATCGGGACCACCTCATGCGCCCGGTGCCACGCGAGGATCACCTGAGCGGGGGTGGCGTCGAGACGGTCGGCGATCGCCGTGACCACCGAAGAGTCCAGGACCTCACCCCGCCCGAGGGGGCTCCACGACTGGATGAACACACCGAGTTCGTCGGCAGCGCGCCGCACGGGGACCCGCGCGATGGTCGGGTCCATCTGGATCTGGTTGACCGCCGGCGCCTCTCCGGTCTCGGCGACCACCCGACGCAGATGGTGTTCGAGAAAGTTGGACACCCCCGCGTAGCGGACCAGACCGGCGTCGCGGCACTCGAGAATCCCTTCGAAGGCCGCGACATACCGGTCGAGGCGAGGCATCGGCCAGTGGATGAGGAACAGGTCGAGACAGTCGAGACCCAACCTGTCGAGACTGCGTTCGACGGCACCGCGGATACTCCCGGACACATGGTCACTGCCACGAAGTTTCGTGGTGACGAACAGTTCGTCACGGGGCACACCACAGGTCGCAAGGGCTGTGCCGACATCATCCTCGTTGTCGTAGACCGTGGCGGTGTCGATCAGGCGATAGCCGGATTCGATACCGGTGAGCACCGCGCCGGTGGCGGCCGGTCCCGTCAGCGGCCAGGTGCCCAGGCCGATGGGCGGCAACGCATCACGTACGGCAGCACCGTAGGTCTGTGCAGCGATGTCGGTTCCGGGTTTCATGCGATGGCCTCCACGCGAGCCTGTGCGGCCGCGGTGATGCGAGCAGCGACGTCGGCCGCGGTGACGTTGGCGGCGTGAATGGACCCGCCGTCACCGCTGGCGTCGCCCACGCTGTGCACGCCGAGTCGCGCGCCGAGCCCGCGTAGCGCAGTCAGTAGCTCGGCGCGGGGTTCGATGCCCTGGGAGACGAGAAGTTCTCCCGGTGCGGGCACCGTGTGTTCCCGACCGTTGGTGGAGATCACCATGTGGTCCGCTTCGACACGGACGATGATCGACGACAGGTGGGCGGTGAAGTTCTCGGCCGCGGCCAGTCTGGGCAGCAGCACGATCTTGGCGCGCCGGCCGACGTCGTGGGCGATGGTTTCCTGCGGTCCGATCATCACCACCTGCGTGCCCTTGTGCAGCAGGTCGTCGGCCACAGCCGCGGCTTCGCGGTCGGCACCGAAGATAGTGATCGCATCGGGCGCCGGATCTCCCGAGGCCAGATATTCCCGCACGTCCCGTACCCGACGGGTGTCCAGACCGGGCACCTCCAGCGTGGGTCCGACGCCGCCGGTCGCAAGGACGATCGCGTCGAAATCTTCGGTCGTCAGGGTCTGAGCCTCGACCCGGACACCGGTGTGACACACCACGTCCAGCTCGGCGAGCTCGGCGAGATACCAGTCGACGATGCGGCGGTACTCGGGATACTCGTGCAGATCCGAGGCCAACGCGAAATCCCCGCCGAGCGTGCCACGTTCATCGTAGAGGGCGACATGATGGCCGGCGGAGGCAAGTTCCCGTGATACCGACAGCCCGGACGGTCCGCCGCCGATCACCGCGACCCGAACCGGGGTCGCAGCAGGTTCGGTGGGCTGCTCGAGTTCGCGGCCCACCCACGGGTTGACCGAACATGGGACAGGTCCGGCGGCCAGGCTGTCGATGCAGTAGTTGCAGGCGATGCACGGCCGATACCGGGTGCCGGCGAGCGCCCGGTTCGGGAACTCCGGGTCGGCGTGCAGGGTGCGGGCCATACTCACGAAGTCGGCCTGGCCGGAAGCGATGATGTGTTCTGCCGCCTCGGGAGTGTTGATGCGGCCGGCGACGCCGACGGGGATGTCGAAGTCACGCGTGTACGGCGCCGCGTGGGGAGCCAGCAGACCGCGGGGCCACTCCCCCGGCTGGATGATCCACTGGCCCGCTTCGTAGTTGCCCGCAGACACGTCGAGAAAGTCGAGGCGAGCGGTGTCGATCGCGTCGATGCGGTCGCGCGTCGTGCGTGCGTCGAGACCCCCGTCGACGCCCTCGAACGCGGAGAACCGCAGTCCCAGGGCCACCCCCGGAGCCATCGCACGGACGGTGTCGATGACGCGATTGACGAACAACGTGGGCTCGGCCCACGTGTCATCTCGCTTGTTGTAGGCCGGTGACAGGAACTGATGGATGAGATAACCGTGTCCGCCGTGCAATGAGATCACATCGACACCGGCCTTTTCGCACCGCGCCGCTGCCTCGCCGAAGCATTCGATGATGTGCTCGATATCGTCGTCGTCGAGTTGTTCGGGCATCTCACCACCGACCACCGCGCACGGGATCGGCGACGGCGCGACGGGCACGAATCCGCTGACGGCTCCTTGTGCGGTGCGGCCACCGTGGTTGAGTTCGACGCCGACGAGCGCGCCGTGAGCGTGCAGCGCTTCGGCCATGCGTGCGATCCCGGGGATGCGGTCGTCGTCATCGACACCCATCTGTCGGATGCGGCCCTTGCCGTCGGCACGCACATAGCTGGCCTCGGTGAATACGAGTGCCGCTCCCCCTGCGGCGCGGCGTTCGAGGTAGGCGATGTACTCGTCGGTCATGCCCCCGTCGGGGGCACAGTAGTTGCGTTCCATCGGCGCCGAAACGAAGCGGTTGCGGAGCCGGACCGGTCCGAAGTCGAGCGGCTGCGCGAAGGCGGAGGTGGTCATCGGATCTCCTCGGTCGTCAGGAGTACGGCAGGACCGGCGGCGGTTGCGGCGGCGAGATCCCGTTGCTCGATCAGTTCGTCGAGGTGGCGGCGCATTCGGCTCGCGTCCGGGGAGACGCCGGTGAGCAATGTGAACGTGTCGGCGGCCTGCGCCACGAGCATCTGGCCACCGTCGAGCACGTCGCACCCGAGTTCCATTGCAGTGGCGAGGAGTTCGGTGCGCAGGGGTCGGTAGACGATATCGGCGACCCACTGGTCGCAGCGCAGCGCGGCGGTGTCGAAGGGCGTTCCGAGGTGTCCGGTCATGCCGATCGGCGTCGCGTTCACCACCCCGCGACACGTCCGCAGCACGGTCGCGACGTCCGACGCCGTGACCGGGGTGACCGACGCGGCGGGAAACGCCGCGGCGACGCGAGCACACACATCGGTGGCGCGGGTCGGGTCGACATCAGAGATCCTCAGCTCGCGTACGCCCGCCGCGGCGAGCGCGTACGCCACGGCGGAGCCGGCGCCGCCCGCCCCCACGAGCAGCACCGAGTCCAGCGCAGCGCCCGGCAGCCCCCGCTGCAACGCTGTGAGGAACCCGCTGTGGTCGGTGTTGTGACCGATCAGCCGGCCGTCACGGACGACGACGGTGTTGACGGCACCGAGCAGTCGCGCGTTGTCGGACAATTCGTCGAGCGTCGGAACGACCAACTGTTTGCACGGGTGGGTGATGTTCAGTCCCGTGTAACCCTCGCGCACAGCGTCGCGAACGAACTCGGCGGTGTCCTCGACCGGCACGGACAACGCGTCGAGGTCGAGCAGCTCATAGCGATAACCGGTGAGGCCCAGTTCCGCGGCTTCACGTTCGTGGAGTGCGGGTGAGAGCGATGAAGCGATCCCGGCACCGACGAGACCGATGCGGTGCGCAGCAATGGTGGACACGATGTGCTCCTACGTCAGGGTGGGCCTCGGTGCTCCGCTCGAGCACCGAGGCCGGTCGAACGGTCAGGCGTCGGCGCGGATGAAATTCTCGGTCGGCTCCGCCGGGGCCGAACGGCGCGGTTCGCCGAGTTCTTCGGTGGGGGTCCGGTACGTCTCGGGTCCGGTCTGCGCCGCGATTGCGGACAGCGCCGCAAAACTCATGCACATGATCGCGACGGGCATCCAGTTGGCTGTGTCGCCTGCTGAAATCAGTTGGGCGATAGCGGGGGTGAACCCGGCGACGAGCAGACCGAGCATGAGACTCACAGCCATGCCCGTGTACCGGACCTTGGCGGGGAATTGCTCAGGGAAGTAGGCGGGATAGATGCCGTTGGGCATCGAGTAGGAGAAGCCGATGAGGATGATGCCGCTGGCGAACACCATCGGTACGCTGCCGGTTCCGATCGCGTAGAAGAATGCGAAGACCATGACACCGGAGCCGAGAGCGCCGAACACGAAGACCGGCTTGCGGCCGATGCGGTCGGCGAGGATGCCGAAGAGCGGCGTGGTCAGCACCGCGACGAAGTTGGCCGCGGCGATCGCCCACAGCATCGTGGAACGTTCCATGTCCTGGACCTCGACCGCGTAGGCAAGAGCGAAGACGTTGACGATGGTGTTGATCATCGCGAATGTGGCGCTCAGACCGATGCGGATCACAGTGCGCCAGTGGGAACGGAACATCTCCACCACGGGCAGCGCGGCGGTCTCACCACTGTCCTGCATCTCTTCGAACACTTCGGGCTCGTCGAGTTTGCGGCGCAACCACACGGCAACCACGGTCACGAAGATGCTGAGCCAGAACGGCACCCGCCAACCCCAGGAATAGAGCGCGTCGTCGGGAAGCGAGGCAACCGGAATGAACACCAGGCTCGAGATGACGATGCCGAACATGATGCCGCTCATGGTGAACGAGGTGAAGAACGCACGACGCCGTGCCGGAGCATGTTCGAGCGTCAGTGACGACGACCCCGGGGATTCGCCGCCGGCCGACAGGCCCTGCAGCAACCGGAGCAGCACCAGGATGACGGGTGCGGCCATACCGATCTGGTCGTAGGTGGGCAGGCAGCCGATGATGAATGTCGAGATACCCATCATGAGCAGGCAGGCGAGCAGGGCGTTACGCCGGCCGAATTTGTCGCCCCAGTGTCCCCACAGGACCGCGCCGAGCGGGCGGGCCACATAGGCGACGCCGAGGGTGCTGATCGACAGCAGCGTTGCGGTGGCACCGCCGCCGGGGAAGAAGATGTGGCCGAAGACCAATGCCGCGGCGGAGCCGTAGATGAAAAAGTCGTAGTACTCGAGGGTGCTGCCGAGAAAACCGGAGACGGCTGCCCTGCGGGCATTGGCGTTCCGGTGCCCGTCCGGTCGGGCAACGTGACTGTTCGTCATGGGGGTCCTTTCGTCCCAGAATCCGACGAACACGGAGGCGACCGTTGCGAGACGGCCCTCACACTCGCCGGGACGAATCGAGGTTGTCACGCCGGACTATGTGCAGTCCAACACCAATAATGTCTTTCACAAAGACCGTCTACGTCTCAATCGGAGTGGGGAGGATTTCTTCGGCCAGTTCGAGCGCTACCTCCACAGCCGGCGATACTCGCTTGGCCGACCACCCCAGACCGTGCTGCATGTAGACAGGCTCGCCCGCCAGCGGCACGAACATCGTGCCGGGCGGGGCGATCGGCGCGATTCCGGAGGTCATCAGCGCAATCCCGACACCGGTCGAGACGAGCAGCAAAATCATGTATGGATCGGTGATTTCCTGCACCACCCTCGGACGGAATCCGGCGTCGACGCACGCCTTCATCGCCACTTCCTGCAACGATGAACCGGCCGACAGCGGCGTGGTGACGAACCCTTCGTCCGCCAGTTCACGCAACTCGATCTCCTCGCGGTCCGCCAACGCATGGTCGACGGGGAGCACCACACCGAACGGCTCTCGGCGAATCAATCGAGTCGCCACCGCCGAGGACTGCACCGGCAACCCGACGAACGCAAGATCGAGTGCTCCACTTTCCAGTTGGGCCACAGCATCACGGGTCATGATGCGGCCGACGAGAGTGAGCTCGATATCGGGATAGCGTTGCCGCAAGGCGCGGGTCAGCGGCGGCAACGACAGGTGGTTGAGCACACCGGTGAACCCGATCTTGATGTGCCCGTAGACCCCGCCCGAGGAAGCGCGAGCGGCTTGCCGTGCAGTCTCGACGCTTTCGAGGATGTGATACGCGTGGGGCAGGAAGGCGTGTCCACCTGCAGTCAGCGCCACGCTTCGCGTATTGCGCTCGAAGAGCGTCACTTCCAGGTCCTTCTCGAGCTTTCGCACGGTTTGACTCAGCGGCGATTGCGCCATCTGCAGACGCTGGGCCGCACGCCCGAAGTGCAACTCTTCTGCAACCGCTACGAACGCCTGCAACCAGCGGATCTCCACGACTCGTCTCCTTCCGCGGGTTGACGTGCACACCGCAGCCGTATATCAATTTCAATCACAGTATCGCCGCAATTAAGCTTTGTTTCCACATAATGTGTGCTCGATTCTCACACAATCCATAAGGAGAAGCCGATGATCACCTACCCCGAGTGCGCGCGGGCACTTGTCACCGGCGGCGCCAGCGGCATCGGCGCCGAGTGCGCGAAACTCCTGTCCGAAACAGGAATTGATGTCACCACGGCCGACTTGTCTCCTGACGCTGACGAGTACGTCGACGTCAGCGATGCCGAATCCGTCGCACAACTTCGAGCCCGAGTCGGTCACGTCGACATTCTCATCAACAGTGCGGGGATCGTCGGTCCGTCGACACCGGTAACACTTACCGAGCTTGCAGACTGGCACCGCACGTTCCGCGTCAACGTCGACGGCACATTCCTCACATGCCGCGCCTTCGTCCCCGGCATGGTCACCTCCGGATGGGGACGCATCGTGAACCTGGCCAGCATCGCAGCCAAGGACGGCAACCCGAACCAAAGCGCCTACTCTGCATCCAAAGCAGCCGTAATCGCGCTGACGAAATCGCTGGGCAAAGAACTCGCCACGACAGGCGTCCTCGCCAACGTCGTAGCACCCGCCGCCGTCGAAAGCCCGATGAACTCCGGCACTGACCCGGCAATCCTCGCCCGATCACAGAGCCTGACCCCGATGGGACGCATGGGCCGACCCGACGAAATCGCCGAACTCGTCGCATGGCTGTCGTCGAACGCTCTGAGTTTCTCCACAGGCGCCGTGTACGACGCAAGCGGTGGGCGCGCATCGTATTGACATCTGCTCTGCCCCACATCCCGGGTCGAAGCGACCCTGCCGGTACCCGATCCCACCACGGATCGGTGGTCAGCGCATTCACCAACAGGGACAATCAGAAGAGTTCAACGAATCAGCCGGACAGGCGCTGTCGGCGCGATGCACTCTCCACAGTTCAGTGCCCGCGGGACCTCGAAGGGCTGCGACGGTCGAGAAAACCGACCGGCGTCGGCGACCGCGTCGGCTGCACTGTGCACATCGCTCTGGCCCTGCAGACGCGTGTTCGCATACCGCACCACCGGATGGATATGATGCCGCGCCCGGTCCAGCCGGAACGCCGGACAGCGGTAGTCCCGACGCTATTACAGGCGATTTGATCGACTCGCCGACAGCCCACGCAATCGAGCCGTCGAGGTCGGTGCGCTGGTGCATCACGACTCGAGCGCTTATCCATGAACACCGCAGCCGCCGGCAGCAAACACTCGAAAATCACCGTGAGTACTGGAACAGAAGCCGACCTTGCCTTCTTGTATCCAAGATGTATTCTAGTTTTCGTTGCAGAACGACACACCGAACGGCACGAGGACCGACCGTCCAACGCGTGTCACGCCTACTTGCCACACGAGCACCGCGTCTCGAACCCGACGAGACCGTGGTTCCTGAATTGTCCACACACGCAAATTTTCTCGGCGACAGAGTGACCCCGTGGACCAAGACATCGCGACATACCTGCGCCAGCATGCCCTCTGGCAAACTATGCCGCTCCAGCGGGCCGGATGAACCCGAAAGGACCGTGCCGTGCCGATACCTCCACACGCGGTGACGCAAGCCAAGCTGATCGCCGCACAGTTGTTCTCCGGAGCCGGAATCGCATCCGGCTACGCCGTCGGTGGATTGCTCGCCGAACAGATCACGGGGCAGACCGCGATGGCAGGATTCGCGCAGATGAGCGTAATCCTCGGCGCCGGGCTGATCGCCTACCCCTTGGCTGCGCTCGCGGCACGTACCGGACGACGCAGAGCCCTCACCTTGGGGTTCGGGATCGGCACGCTCGGCGCCTCGGTGGTGCTCGTGGCCGTGGCGACAGAATTGCTGCCACTGTTCATGCTGGGAATGATGCTGTGCGGCTCGGCGACTGCCGCCGGCCTGCAGGCCAGGTACGCCGCTGTCGACGTCGCCGGTCCCTCGGCCACCGGGCGGGCGATGTCTTTGGTGGTGTGGGCAACGACCATCGGGTCCGTGCTGGGGCCGAACTTCACCGGCCCCGGCGCACACCTGGGTGAAGCACTCGGAATGCACCCGCTGGCGGGCCCCTACCTGATTTCGATGACCGCTTTCGCCCTTGCAGCTCTGGTCGCATCGACTCTGGCAACCCCTCCCCGTGCAAGCACCACACAGCCGAACCGGACCACCCGTAGCGACGGAACCGATGTCGGCGCTGCAATCACCGACACGACCACCGCGGCACCCCCGCCGCTCGGCCTCACGGCGGCACTGCGTTTCGTTGCGGCGCGGCCGGTTCCGTTGTTTGCGATCGTCACGATCGTCACCGGCCAGATGATGATGACGAACGTGATGGTGATGACACCGGTGCACATGCATCACCAACAATTCGACCTCGGAGCCATCGGCGTCGTGGTGAGTATCCACATCGCCGGGATGTACGCACTCTCACCGATCTTCGGATGGATGTCCGACCGCTGGGGACCGGGAACCGTGATCGCTTCCGGAGTCGTCGTCTTCATCGCGACGATCACACTCGGCGTCGTCGACGCCCTGGCCCCGGTGTCATCGATGCCGCTGCTGACCACCGCGTTGCTGCTCCTCGGAGTGGGGTGGTCCATGTTCCTTATCGGTGGCTCGGCATTGCTGACGGCCTCGGTGCCGCCCCATGCCAAGGTCACGCTGCAGGGCGCCTCCGACTCTGCGATGAACCTGGGCGGGGCACTGATGGCAGCCATGGCCGGCACGGTGTTGGCGATGGGCGGCTTCCTGTGGATCAACCTCATGGCCACCGCAGTTCTGCTCATCACGCTGGCGTTCGCCGTCAAGGCGGTGCCGCTGATGACATGGCCCGGTAGAGCAACGCCATCCGCTACCGACGAGCATCCCCTCGAAAAAGTACAGCCGTAAGCCGCCTTCTTCATGCACTGACGACCAGGGCACATCCCATTGATCATCGGAGAGCATGAAAGCGGAACAAGGATGAACACGCACGGTCCGCGCTGCAGCTCGGACCTCCTGATCGCGACAACCGTCCAATCCGGTCCCAGCAGGCATGGCCGAGTCGGATGCTGCAGATCGCTACGCTCGACAGTCCCAGGTAAATCCATCTCGGATTCGAGTCGAGGACGAGGAGACCACGATGACCGCCGGCCCGAGCGAGAGCCCCAGCGCCTCCGAGCGTGCCTACCGGGTGATCCGCGATCGCATCCTCGACGGCACCCTCGTTCCCGGCACCATGCTCGGCGAAAACACCCTTGCAGCCGATCTGGGGGTCAGCCGAACACCCGTGCGCGTCGCACTTGCGCGCCTTCAGGACGAGGGGTGGATTGCCATCTACCCCAAGCGTGGTGCCTTGGTGCAAGGAGTGAGCGAACGGACCGTGGCCGAACTCGCCGACGCACGGTTCGTCCTCGAGACGACGGCGGTGGACCGAGCCTCCGGTGAACTGCGCCAACGCCTGGCCGAACGCCTCGAACACTCCATCGACGAGCAACGCGCCGCCTTCGCCGACAAGGACGTCCGCCGATTTATCGACCTCACCCTCCGGTTCCACCGCGGGTTCGTGGAAGCAGGAGGCAACAGCGTCCTGCTCGAGCTCTACGACCAGCTTTCCGACCGGCACCGTTTCGTGCTCTTCGCCTCGGGTGAGCACTTGCTGACGCGCTGCGCCGATATCATCGCCGAGCACGCCACCCTCGTCGACCATCTTCGGGCGGGCAACGCGGCCGAGTTCGCCGAGACACTACGCGGCCACATTGCGGAAAACGCCCCGGCTGCGGCGGTCGGCCGAGACATGGTCGAGTTCACCCCTGCCCTCGAGAAGTAAGAACACCGCCTGGACATGAGAACCCGTTCGACCAGCGCGGACAGCCTGTCCCGGCTTCGCCCAGCGGCACTGTCGTCATGTCTTCGTCACGGCGTGAGTCGGACTTCCGATAACCGGTGTATTTTGACTGATCAACGCTTATCTTGAACACTGTTCAAGTGATCGACACCGAAGTGCTCATCGTCGGCAGCGGCCTCGCCGGCCTCGGCGCCGCCCTCCACCTTGCCCGCCGCGGCCGGACAGTCCACGTCCTCGAACGCAGCCCCGGCCCCGGTGGCGCCTGGCGCGAGAACACCTACCCAGGCTGCGAATGCGACATCCACCCCGCCCTGTACTCCTACTCCTTCACCCGACTGGCCGGCTGGAGCAGCGGCCGCGCCGAGCAGCACGACATCTTCCGTCACTGCCGGTACCTCGCCGACGAGGTCCGCCGCATCGCACGGCTCACCTACGACACCGAGGTCACCTCGTGCCGTTGGGACGACACCGATGCCCGCTGGCACGTTCGTACCCGCCCCGGGGCACTCCACCGCGCCCGCTTCCTCATTCTGGCCACCGGCGCACTGAACGTTCCGCGGATCCCACGAATCCCCGGCTCCTTCACCGGGCCGGTCCTGCACACCGCCCGCTGGAACCACGACCTCGACCTGCACGGTGCCCGCGTCGGAGTCATCGGCACCGGCGCCAGCGCCGCCCAACTGGTTCCCGCCCTCGTCGACCACGACAGCCGGGTCACGGTGTTTCAGCGCACCCCGGCCTGGGTCCTCCCCCGGCCTCGCACCGGCCTGCCACTGCCCTACCGAGCACGCCGCACCATCGAGTACTGGCGCAACGAAACACTCGTCCCCGCTCTGACCGGCTCGAAGCGCCGCCGCACCGCCCTCGAAGCGCGGGCCCTGCGACACCTGCACACCCAGATACCCGACCCCGACCTACGCCTGGCCCTCACCCCGTCGTATCGGATCGGCTGCAAACGCATCGTCTTCTCCGATACCTTCTACCCCGCGCTGGGCCACCCCACCACCACCCTGGTGACCTCCCCCATCACGGAACTCGCAGCAGATACCGTGCGTACCGCAGACGGTCGGCAACACGAAATCGACCTGCTCGTTCACGCCACCGGTTTTCACGTCTCCGCCGCCCTGATGCACCTGCCGATCCACGGCCGAAACGGGGCCGGCCTGCAGGAGATCTGGGCTCGTGACGGTGCCGCGGCTCACCTCGGCACCACCGTGGCCGGCCTACCCAACGCGTTCGTTCTCGGCGGGCCGAACACCGGAGTCGGCCACACCTCGGTGCTCTTCATGCTCGAAAGTCAATTCCGTTACATCGCGGCCGCACTCGACGAAACCGAGCGCACGGGCGCCGACGCCCTCGTGGTGCGTGAGCAAGCACAACACCGATTCACTGCATTCGTCCACCGCGAATCCGCTGCGAGCACGTGGACGCGAGGCGGCTGCCGCAGCTGGTACCTCGATCGCGAGGGGCTCAACCGTTCTTTGTGGCCCGGACCCACATGGCGCTACCGGCTTCGCACCCGCACCTTCGACTCCCGTAACTACACACCGATCCGCTCGGCCGTACACGCCTGCGGCGACGTCGATCAGGTCGAGGGAGCAAGCCGATCGGGCGCTTGAACATTCCTCACGGTCGTGCCGGCGGGTTCGAACTTTCCGCACCCGACGTGATGGACGGGCGCCTGTCCGCAGGGCGACCGCCACCCGACCCGGGGCACTGAGATCGCGCGCCTCACCTCCGGTCGACGACTCCGACTCCGGATTTCCTACTTTTCTGCTTTGTCGACCAGAATCCACCACGGTCTCCCCGAGATCCCCTACGGGATGGTCCCGTCCTACCACCGCAGCAAGGACGACACATGCAGTGGCATTTCGCCGCCGATTCGACTCTGCTTCCCCGGCAAGACTTCTCATGGCGCAGACATCGGTGCCGCGGTCCTGCTCAGCGCCGCATGTTCGGCCGACATCGAGGAAGCAACCCCTGCCACTGCGGCATCCACCACTCTCCCGCCACCATCGCCGGCCAACAGGGCACAGACGACGGCGGCACCACCGACATCGACGTCGCAATCGGAGACTGCGTCACCCCCGGGGAACCATGACCGCGGCCACCATCGACACGGCAACGTGCGGCAGCGCCGAATCGAACTACCGCGTGATTGCCAAGGCGCCGGGGCCGGATTCGACTCGCGGGCGATCTCGAGACGTACACCGGTCAGGCCCGGGGCGTGCGCCCCATCGTGTAGAACTCGACGTTGGGCATCATTCCCGTCACGCTCGCCATGCGGTTGCTCAACCCGAAGAACGCGGTGATCGCCGTGATGTCCCAGGCGTCTTCGTCAGTGAAGCCGTATGCATGCAGCGCTTCGAAGTCGTCGTTGCAGATCTCGTGCGAACGCGTGTTGACCTTGCTGGCAAAATCGAGCATCGCACGCTGACGCGGCGTGATCTCGGCGATGCGGTAATTCGTTGCCACCTGCTCGGCCACGGTCGGCTTCTTCTCGTAGATCCGGAGAATCGCTCCGTGGGCGACTACGCAGTACAGGCATTTGTTCGCTGCGGAGATGGCAGTCACGATCATCTCGCGATCGCCCTTCGTCAACCCTGACTCTTCGCGCTGCATGATCGCGTCGTGATACGCGAAAAATGCTCGCCACTCGGCGGGACGACGTGCGAACGCCAGGAATACGTTCGGGACGAACCCGGACTTGTCCTGCACCTCGAGGATGCGCTCGACGATGTCCTCGGGCAGATCCGCGAGGTCGGGTAGCGGGTAACGTTCACTCATAGTCAAAGTTAATCACAATTAACCGACTGTTCCGGAGTTGTCGCTGATCTCCCTCTGCGCGGCCGGACGGCGCTCTCGCTGCTACCCGATTCCGGAGCCTCCCCACTGGGCGCGCCCTCACTGGAGCGATACTGAACGTCCCGACATCGAGTGGAGCCGCTCCGCACGCCGACGCTGCACCGGGTGACGGCATCCAGCAAGGACGCTTCCTTTACCCCGGAACTCGAGATACGTTCCCGCACAACGAATACAGGTGGAGTTCGCGACCACCTGGAAAGGTCTCGGCACCCCGATCTCTGAGCGCACGGTGGAGTGGGCCGGCCGCACCGTCGCAGTCGTATGCCGCGTCATCGGCAGGACGTCGACGCCCCTGAACGCCGAAAACATGCCAACCGGTCGCATCTCCAGCAAGATCACATAAGTACTCACTCCATTCGACCCGTCAGGAGCCTCGATGCGATCGATCATCCGTACTGCTGTACTCACCGCCGCCGTCGCTGCCTTCACTGTGACGACCCCTGCCATCGGGTCCGCTGCCGACGCCGGCGAAGTCAGCTATGCCTTCGGGGTCGCCGGCACGGACGTGACCAACACGATCACCAACACCACCGGCGGCGTGTTGACGTGCACGACCTCACTCGCTCCCGCCCCGGGTGGGATGCTGCCTCCGATCTGGGAGGTCACCGGCCCCGGCCAGACGCTGTACGCCTCGGGCCAGGTCCAGCCCGGGACCACTACACAGACCGTCACCGAAGTGCCTGACGGCTCCTATGTGGCCCTGGCGACCTGTGTCAACGCCGACAACACTGCGATGTGGGCCTCGGACTACCCCGGCATCGGCGAGATCCTTGCCCTGTTCCCTCTGACCGCGTTCGCAGTCCAGCAATCCTCTGCGGTTGTCACCGTGCCCACCGACACCCGCGGTCCCCTGGTTCCGGAATTCGGACTGCCGACCTTCGGCAGCAGCAACTGACGCACCGGGCCGAGACACGGCGTGGGCCTGCGCCTTCATCGTGCAGGCCGCACACCGGCGGACAACTCGTGCCTTCACACCGGCAACAGAACCCGCCTCCATTGGGACGCGCTGGGCCGGCCCGACGACATCGCCGAACCCGTCGCTCGGGACAGCGACGGCCGCTGGTTACGAAACCAACCTTTCCCCTGTCGAGCAACCAGGCCACGACATCACACCGCCACGTCAGGGGAATCGACTATGCCGAGTTCCAGGACCACCGCACTTCACCGTTCCGAATCAACTGCTGCGGAACGGTAATGAACTGTTCTCTGGATCTACGAATTCACATCGATCCGCAGAGTTCGAAAAGATGCATGGACCGAACGCCCGCCACTGAGCGGTCTTCGCGCCTACGCTGAGCGCCGAGCCGTTGCATTGCAATGAGGCGGGCAGGATCCGGACTCGAGTGCAGTGGAATGCACAGAGTCCATGTGCGACAGTCACGCAAGCATCGAACACCCCAGGTCCCGCCGGGCATGGTCGACGCGTCCTCGACACCAACCTGGTAACCGACCACTACCTGCTACGCGATGCCCTCGACGCCGGTACTACCGCAGCACCTCGAGATCGGACTGTTTCCAACCTGATCCGACATGCAAGGGACAACGGACGATCCATCTGGTACATCGAGTTTCATCGCTTGTCCTTCTTCGTTTGACGTCGTGCGCCGGCGGCGATGCTGGAGGCTTCGAACTTCTTGCGCCCTGGGGAATCACGGGCGGAATCGACCCGGGCCCTTCCCTCCGTATGTACCTTTCCGTCCGTCTCGAGGTCACCCGGTGCGCTCGGATTGATCTTGCGAGCCCTCGCGAGTCGTTCCTGTTTCAACGATTCCGCGGACTTGCGAGCCTCGGCTGCAAGTCGACGACTCACTCTTGCCAGCGCGTCCTCGAAAACCTCGGCTTTGGCGGCGTTGCGCTCGTTCGCCGACTTACCTTTGGCGCGAGACTTTTTCGACTCAACCTTGCCAGCACCAGCCCGACGGTAGAGTTTCACGTACTTATTGCGGGCACGACGGATACGGGTGTGCAAATCGATCAATTCATCTTCGTCGAGCCCTTCAGTCTGAGACTTCTTCGTCTCACGAATCAGGGTGTATTCGTCCTCGGACAACGAGTTCACGATCTTGCTCATGTCGATTTCCGATCACCTGGTTGAGCACCGATAACGTATCTGCATGCTAACGGGTCGCGAGGAAGGACAGGCTCGAACTGCAGCAACCAAAGGCTGACACAGGCGCTCGAGAGGCACGCCCCAGCAGCGCAATGTCAGCCGTAGAGCGTCGCTACGTCCAGTTCTTACGAGCAAGCGGAAATCTGGGAGGACATACACAGGTTACTCATGGTGTGCATACAAGTGGGACTGTTGCAGGTGTTCCTCCGACTATGCGCGGCGAGCAACCTCGTATCCTGATCGTGATTCTGTCCGGTCCGGCGCCGCCGACAGAGGTAAAGTCCCGAGATGGGCACCTCTCATCTCGGTCGATGCCAATCTGAACGCACAAGAATCGTGCCCATTACGTGGTGACATGTTCGAGCATTGCGGTGTGGCACTCGAAGATTGCTCGCGTCGAAGCAGGAAAAGCGCTGATCCAAACCGTGCTCGTCGCCACTGGGAACTGCAGCGACATGGTCATGAACGCCACGTACCGAGTGCGCTCTGCGATCCTCATGCGGTGAGCCGCGTATCTGCCCGCCCGCCCACAGGGGAAGGTTGCAGATCCCATACTCACCGCCACGGTGGCTACGGCAGCGGCAGACCTCTCGCACCAACTTTCCCGTCGTCACCATCCGACACCCGCGTCGTCGGCCGCACCGGCACTCGTGGGAGCCGAAGACACTTCGGAAGGAATCCTGACCGGACGCGCCGAAACGGACCCGAATCACCGGTTCGACCCCATGCCTCGACCGATATGCTGCGACAACCCTGACTGTTGCAACGGCCCCGCCTTCCCTACCAGCACGGTCGTGCAGAGATATGATCGTCCTACCGAGACGTGATCGAGGTAGTCGATCAACCCCGGCTATGAACGAGGCAGCCGATGGCCGAGATCGATCCGCTGGCGACGCAGCGGACAGACCCGGTGGGCATCGTGGCCGAACTGACCGCGGCCGGATTCGAGGATGTGTACGAGATCGGCCGGGGTGGTTTCGGCGTCGTCTACCGATGCCGGCAACCCGCCCTCGACCGCACCGTGGCCGTCAAAGTACTGACCTCGGAACCGGACCCCGAGAACCTCGACCGTTTCCTCCGTGAGCAGCGTGCGATGGGACGGCTGTCCGGACACCCGAATATCGTCACCGTCCATGAGGTCGGCGGCACCGTCTCCGGTCAGCCGTACATCGTGATGGAATACCACCGCCGCGACTCGTTCGAAACCCGCGTCCGCAAACAGGGCCCACTTCGCTGGGAAGACGCACTGGGGGTCGGAATCAAGATCGCCGGCGCGCTCGAGACCGCGCACCGCATGGGCATGCTGCATCGCGACGTCAAACCCGCCAACATCCTGCTCACCGATTACGGCGAGCCCCAGCTGACAGACTTCGGGATCGCGCGGATCACCGGAGCCTTCGAGACCGCCGACGGGGCGATCGCGGGCTCGCCGGCGTTCACCGCTCCGGAGGTTCTCGCCGGTCATACCCCGTCCCACTCGGCCGATGTGTACGGACTCGGCGCGACCCTGTTCTGTGTGATCACCGGACATGCCGCATACGAACGACGCCGCGGCGAATCGGTGGTCGCCCAGTTCCTTCGGATCACCGACGGACCGATACCGGACCTCCACACCGGCGATGGCGTCCCCGATGACGTCGCCGACGTTATCGAGCGTGCGATGGACCGGGATCCCAAGGCACGCACCGGCACCGCTGCCGCACTCGGCGAACAGCTGCGTGCGGTCGAGCAACGCCACGGGCTACCGGTGGACGAACTCCCGGTGCCCGAAGCCAGCGGGCCCACTTTTCTCGGCGTCTCCCGCCCCCGCACCACGACCGGCACCGGCCGGCGGCAACGAACCGGATCGGGCCGGCTGAGCCCACCGGTGCCGGCCACACGCCTGCGTCCACCCACAGCGGCCCGCCCGCTGGTGATCCGCGAGCGCCTGTTGCAGTTGCTGCGCGCAAGTGGACGACGCATCCTGACCGCCATCACCGCACCGCCGGGTTTCGGCAAGACCACCCTGGCTGCACAATGGTCGCACGAACTGGTCGACAGCGGCGTCCCGGTGGCCTGGCTGTCCGTCGACCACGACGACAACAAACCCGTCTGGCTCCTGGCGCACCTGGTCGAATCCGTCCGCCAGGTACGGCCGGCCCTGGCCCAGGATCTCGATGCGGTCCTCGAAGAATACGGCGACGACGCCACCCAGTATGTGCTCACCGCGCTGATCAACGAGATCCAGCAGTCCGAAGAGCACATCGTCCTGATCATCGATGACTGGCACCGTGTCACCGACTCCGAAGCCCTGGCAGCAATGACGTTTCTGTTGGACAACGCCGACGCCGATCACCTACGAGTAGTCGTGACCAGCCAGGCACGCACCGGGCTACCGCGCAGCCGTATGCGACTACGCGACGAACTGATCGAAGTGGACGCGGCCGCCCTCCGATTCGACCCGGCGGAGGTACGACGACTGTTGGTCGAGCTGAACGGATTACGACTGACCGACAACGATATCGACGCACTGACCCGCGCTACCGGCGGTTGGGCGGCGGCGCTGCAACTGGTCTCGCTTTCCCTGCGCGACAGCGACGACCCCGCCGAGCTGATCGGTGGCATCACCGGCCGCCATCACGCCATCGGGGAGTACCTCGCCGAGAACGTCCTCGACACCCTCGAACCTCGAATTCTCGAGTTTCTGCTCGCCACCTGCATCTGCGAATACATCTCCGCAGACCTCGCCGCCACGCTCACCGGCACCACTCGATGCCAATCGATGCTCGAGGAGATCGAGGACCGTGGCTTGTTCCTACGTCGAATGGACGACGAGCGCATCTGGTTTCGCTACCACCATCTGTTCCGGGAGTACATGCAACGCCGGATCGAACGAGAAAACCCCGAACGCGTGACACAGCTGCACCGCACGGCGGCCCGGTGGTTCGCCGGGCACGAGATCATCCGTCACGCGGTAACCCACGCCCACGCCGCAGGCGATCAGGACATGGCCGTCGATCTGGTCGAACGGCACGGCACGCACCTGCTCGAGCACTCTCAGCTGGCGTCAACCCAGGCGTTGCTCGATAAACTCCCTCCCACGGTGCTCACCACCCGCCCCCGACTACAGCTGATGCTGGCATGGATCAGCATCATGTCGAACCGCGTCCGTCCCGCCGAACAAGCCCTCGACAACGTGGACGTACTGCTTGCCACCGCACCCCTCACCGACGACACCGAGGACCTACGCGCCGAAGTCGGCGTGGCACACGCCGCCATAGCGACCCGATGCGATCGTTTCGACACCGTCGACGAGCTTGTCCGTCCCGCCCTGAACCGAGCCGACTCTCTGATGCCCTGGGCGGTGTCCGCAGCCGCGAACCTCGCCACCCTCGCCGCGATCTACCGGTTCGATTTCGGCGCAACCGAACAACTCCAGGACTGGGCCGCGCCGTACCACGCCCGCAACCATGGACCGTATTCCCAGATGCACGGCTATTGCTATCTCGGCATCGCCGCGCACGAACAACTCGACATCACCACTGCCGAGGAACGCTTCCGGCAAGCGTTGCGGGTGGCCCGCAGCCAGGACGACGGCCACTCGCTCGCCGCACGGCTGGCAGGATCACTGCTCGGCGAGCTGCTGTACGAACAGGATCACCTCGACGAGGCAGGACAGCTCCTCGACGAGGCCTACCTACTCGACTATGAGGGCGGCGCCGTGGATTTCAAGGCCGCTCGCTACGCCGTCGGCGCCCGGATCAAGGCATTGCGAGGCGATCGCGCTGCGGCGGCGCAGTGCCTGGATGCAGGCGCTCGAGCCGCGCACGCTCTGTCCTTGCCCCGGCTGCGGGCCCGAATCGAGGACGAACGTGTGCGACTGGGACTGCCTTCCACTGCCGGTCTTCCCCCATTTCCACCGATCGTCCATCAGCAGCGACGCCGGCCGGTGCACGGTATCGACGCGATCACCGCCCAACTCGACGAAACCGTCGCCATCTGGGCATTGCTCGACAACGGCACACCGACGTCGACCGAACTGGCGTGTGCTTGGGCACAGGAATGGGTGGACATGCTGGCAGACGCCGACCGGCCGCGGGCGCTTCTGCAGGCCCGGCGGCTGCTGGTCAACGCCCTCGCCGCGGCCGGCCGCATCGACGAAGCCAAGAAGGTGCTTGCGACGATCACCGCACAGTGCGCTGCCCTCGGCATCGTGCGCTACCTGCTCGACGGCGGCTCACACCTGATGGGGCTGCTTCAGGAGCTGCACGTGGACCGTGTGGCCGGACGGTGGCGGGACGAATGGCCTACAGTGCCCGACCCGTTCTGGGAGGTCCTTCCCCCGGTCGAACCCTGATGCCCGGCATCACGGGCTCATCGCATCTCCCTGACCTGTCACATGCTCGGAACCGCGAGCGGCAGGCCTCGAACGCATACACACCCGCCATAGATACCCGGCACAGCGGTGGGTCGGCTCAGAACAGGACGACTCCGCGCAGGTTCCTGCCCTCGTGCATGTCGACGAATCCCTGGGCGATGTCGTCGAGCTTGTAGGTGGTCGTAACCAGTTCGTCGAGCTTCAACGCACCCGAGGTGTACAGATCGATCAACCACGGGATGTCCGCCGTCGGCGCGGAGGCGCCGAAGAGCGAGCCCTGCAAGCGCTTCTGGTAGAGCACCAGTTCCATTGCGCTGACGGGGATACCGACATCCGTCATCTTGCCCAGCCCCGTCACGACACACGTCCCTGCCTTACGGATCGCCGAGAACGCCTCCGCGATGTGTTCGCCCGTCGTCACACCGACGGTGACGATCGCCGAGTCCGCGCCCTGACCGTTGGTGTACGACCGGGCAATCTCCGTCGCCTCCGCCATGTCGGCGACCGCGTGCGTGGCGCCGAACCGCAGCGCGGACTCACGCTTGAACGGCACAGGGTCGACCGCGATGATCCGGGCAGCTCCCGCGTGCGCAGCACCCTGTATTGCGTTGATGCCGATGCCACCGATGCCCTGGACGATCACGGTCTGTCCCGGATACACCTCGGCCGAGTTGACCGCCGCACCCCAACCGGTCCCCACACCACAACCGAGCAGGCACAGCTTCTCGAGCGGCAGGCCCTTGTCCACCTTGATCGCCGAGTCGACACTGACCGTCGTGTACTGACTGAAGGTCGACAGCCCACAGGTCTGGGCCACCGGCGCCCCGTCGAGGGTCAACCGGAAACTCGTCGGATCGTCGGGTCGGCTGCCGGTCATGATCGCCGCGCCCCGGTCGCACAGATTCTGCAGTCCCTTCGCGCACCAGCGGCATCGGCCGCAGGCGGCCAGGAACGAGAAGACCACGTGGTCCCCCACACTCCAGCCGTGCGTTTCCGGGCCCACCTGCACGACGACACCGGCGCCTTCGTGGCCACCGCAGATCGGGTAGACCCCGACCGCATGGTCACCGGTGGCGATGTGGTCGTCGGAATGGCACAACCCAGCGGCCACCATCTCGACGGTCAGTTCGCCGCGGCGCGGCTCGTCGAGCTCGAGGTCGACCACCTCGTAGATTCCGGGCGTGCTGCGGATGATCGCGCCGCGAGTTCTCATCTGTTCTCTCCTGAAAGCGTCGAAGGGCGGTACGGTTGCGGAATTACGGCGTCACCTGAGCGGACATGCCGGCTCGGTAACCGTCGGCGTAGGGAGGCAACATCCCCCACTCACGCCGCGGGTCGCACTCCGGAGAAACGAACACGGTTCGGGTGTGACTGAATTCGAGGAATCCCTCCCGGCCGTTGTAGTGACCCATGCCGGATGATCCGATTCCCCCGAAGGGCGCGTCGAGCATGCCCGGGTGCATCGCGATGTCGTTGATGGTGACGCCGCCCGAGGTGGTGCATTCGAGGACGATTCGCCGTTCGTCGTCGTCCTGCCCGAACCAGTACAGCGCGAGCGGTTTGCGGCCGGAGTTGATCGCGCCCAGCACCTGCCCCAGGTCGTCGTAGGCGCGTACCACCATGACCGGACCGAAGATCTCTTCCTGGGAGACGGCTGCGGACTCCGGCGGGTCGACGACGATGCGGAGCGGACGGCGGCGCTCGTCGGTGGTACCGGGCTCGTCCGGTGTCACCACGACCCTGGCCCCGAGTTCCTGTGCCTGACGTACATATCCGTCGATTCGCGCCACGTGCCGGTCGTCGACGATCGCCGTGACGTCCGGGTTGCCGGCAATCGTCGGGAACAGTTCCCGGTAAGTCGCGCCCACCGCGTCGAGGAACGGCTCGAGCGCCTCTGCCGGGACGTACACGGTGTCAGGACCGACGCACAGCTGGCCGCTGTTGGTGGCCTTACCGACCGCGATGCGGTAGGCGGCCGTCGCGATGTCCGCGGACCGACCGACGATCACCGGAGACTTGCCTCCGAGTTCGAGCGTGACGGGCACCAGGTTGAGAGCCGCGTTCGCCATCACCGAGCGGCCGGCTGCTTCCCCGCCGGTGAACACGATGTGATCGAAAGGCAGGGAGGTCAGCGCCTTCGCGACGTCCGGTCCGCCGGTGACCACAGCGATGTCGGCGGGGTCGAGGAACTCGACGGCGGCGTCCGCCAACGCCCGGGACGTGTGCGGTACGACCTCGGACGGCTTGAGAACAGCGCGGTTCCCTGCGGCCAGGACGCCCGCCAGCGGGCTGAGGAGGGTGAACACCGGGGCGTTCCACGTTCCGATGATCGCGACCGAGCCCTTGGGCTGATAGTGCACCGACGCGGTCGCACCCAGCTGGTCGTACGGGGAGAAGGGGGTCCGCTGCTGCGGACGCATCCATTCTTCGAGGCGATCACGCGCGTATTTCAGCGCCGAGAGTGAACCAAGCACATCGTTGGTCGTCGAATAGCCGGGATGGCGTCCGCCGAAGTCGGCATCGATCGCGTCCACGATCTCGTCCGTGCGGGCGACGAGCATGTCGATCACACACTGGATCCGCTTTCGTCGTTGCGCGCCCGTGCTGCTGCGCTGGGAACGGAACTGTCGCCGCTGCTTCTCGAGCAACTCGCCGAGACCGGGATCGGCGCTGGTCACAATAGTCATGCGACGGACGCTATGAGGCGCATCACAGTCCCACGCACGGATTCCCGCTCATCGGGACCGCGGTCCTCGAGGCGAGAACAGGTCAACCGAGAATGCTGCCGAACAGCCGGGGTCTGCCAGGTCAACCGAAGAAGCATGGCTTCGATGCGCGGCACGAACAAGCTCGTCTCGGAGTTGAAGATCGGCCCGGCCCTGGACCGGACAGCGCTGAGCCGCCGACCTGCCGGAAGCCTACCCGCACGCTCTGGTGGTAGTCGGTATCGCGGAACGCTACCAATCCGGAAGGGTCGACGTCCCATCGCCTCGGCGTGCTGCCACCGCTACGGGTAGATCTCAGAAGCGTTGGACGAATCGATACCAGTCGCCGCTGTACGGCTCGTATCCGATATCACCGTCGTGGCGCGGTTTGCCCAGATACGGTGCGCCCTCGGGCAGATAGGCCAGCCCGATCGAGTCGATCAGACCGCCTTCGATGTAGAACAGGCACCCACCGTCGACGGGCTGGATCCGCCACACCCGGTACACCCCGAACCAGCGATCGTCCCATGACTGCGCGCACTGCGCCGATGCTGCGGTCAAAGACCCCTTCGACACCGCAAACGCCACCGTCGACGGAACCGACAACATCACCAATCCAGTGGTGGCGAGCACCATCACCGGCGCGATCGTGGTGAGACGCAGAGTGTGAAACCTGAACCAGCCGACCAGCCCGAGCACCAACCACACCGCACCCGAAATCAGAAGAACCGTCGAGGCGAGAGCAAACCACGGGAAGAGCACCACCGGCGGGACGAACGTCCACACGATCACACAGCACACCAGGGCGACAAGCACTGTGGTTACCCCCGACAGCACGGTCCACCACCGAGCCGGACGCACCGCGAAAGTCATAACCCACCTTCGCACGAACCCCCGCCGCAGAACGCAACCCCGGGCCCCGTGTCGGCGCACGCGGCCCTTCCGGAGAGTCCACGAAAAAGCCGGTGCCGCCTGGATGATCGGTACCATCCGACTATGAGGCTTCGAGCGGCGTCCTTCTCGCTGGTCCTGGCTGCCGCCCTGGCCGGCTGCGCAGACGCGAACCCCGGCGCGGGCACCGACCAGGTCGATATGCCCCCGAGTCCGCCGCCCCCGAGCGAACAATCGCAAATCTATTCTGCTGCCCTGCACCAACTCATCCTCGTCGACAATCCCTACGCGACAGCCCCGACCCCGGTCGGGGCCGTCTACATCGTCGACGGCCCCGCATCACGCAGCGCAGAACTAGTCATCGCCCCCGATGGGCCACCCTTCGACACCGAACTGAAAAACGAGATCACCGCACAGTCCGCCGCCCTGCCACCTGTCGAGTTCGTCGCCGGTCCCGAGTTGCCCGCGAACCCCGCGCCCCAGGGCCTGACCGGGGTCGCAGGCGACGGCGTCATCGTCGGCCTGTCCCCCACCCGGCGGCAGGACGACGGCACGGTCCACGTCGGTGCCGGACTGTGGTGCGGCATCGACTGCGGTCTCGGCCTCACCTACGTCCTCGACCGGATCGACGGACAATGGACCGTGACCGGCACGACCGGGCCGGTCTCCGTCTCCTGACTGAACCTGTTCTCAGGCAGGGATTCCCGAGCTTCCAGCGAAACCGTCGAGCAGTACACGGACACATCGTCGTACTCGGCAGGAACCGATCGGCAAGGCCGCCTCCGAGAACAAGGGTCCTCACCGCCACACACTCCCACCGCCGACACGCCGTCATGGCTCCCGTTGGACCTCGGAAGCCGTGCGGCGCCAGAAGAACAAACCAGTGCCTGGAACGGGATCATCAGGACGGCGACGAGAACCGCACCGAGCACGGCCTGAATCAGGATCCCCTTGGATTGCAGAGGCATTCGAGCGCCGATTCCGGCCCGAGGTTCACCGTGGCGGCGTCGCAGTGGCCGTTGCTGCGACATGGGAAGGGGAGAACTGTCGATTTTCGAGCGTCGTCGATGATCGCGATCTCGTGCCGACAGCGGATCGACCGACACCACAAGGGCGTACGGTCGATCCGCTGCTCGTTTGTTCACATCACCGGTAACTGTCGAACCCCGCAGCACGTACGAGTCGGTTTGCTACCGGACGCGATGAAGTCGGCCGGTTCCCGAGTACCTCACCGAGGATCGATCGGGGTGAATGTGCCGGCCCGCGCCTCGATGATGGCGGCAGCATCGAGCAGGGTATCCTCATCGAACCGTCGGCCGAGCAACTGCACCCCCGTGGGTAGACCTTCGACGATCCCGGTCGGCACCGACATGGCGGGGAATCCGAGGACGGGAATGGCCATCATGGAGGCCTGCGCGGCCATGAGCCGGCGCATGCTTTCGACACTTTCGATATCGGCGTCCTGCTCGAATGCCTGCTCGGCCGAAACCGGGAGGAGGACGATCGGATAGGAATCGAGAATCTTCGCGAGTTCACGGATGAGAGTGCCCCGCCGCGCGTAGCCGTTGATGAAGGTCTCGAGAGTGGGCTTCTCGCCCCACCAGTCGGAGGCTACGGCGTAGTAGTGGGCTGCTGCCTTCTGCATTCCCTCATCACCCACCTCTTCGACCATCGGCATGGCGAGACGGAACTCCTCCATGCACAGCAGATACCACAGCCGGTAGGCCTCGGCGAGGACGGGCAGTTCGATGTCCTCCACGATGTAACCGAGGTCCTGAAGCCAGTAGGCAGCCTGGTCGAGGGAAGCACTCACTGCGTCCGTGGGTTCGGCGACACCTAGGCTCCGCACGCGGCCGACCCGCAGCGGACGCTCGGGGCGCGCGGCGGCCCGTGCACCGGGAACGAAGGCCGGATCCCGGGGGCTGAAGTCGCCGAGTGCACTCATCGTCAGCCGGATGTCGGCGACGCTGCGGGCCAGTGGACCCTGGACCAGCATGGTCTGCACGGACAGGCTCGCGTCGACATCGTCCGGATGGTAGGTCTGCGCTACGCGTCCGACGGTGGGTCGCAGGCCCACCACTCCGCAGGCGTATGCCGGGTACCGCACCGACCCACCGATGTCGTTGCCGCCGGCGACGGGCACCATTCCGGAGGCGACAGCGGAGCTTGCTCCGCCGCTCGATCCGCCCGGTGTCCGGGAGGAGTCCCACGGATTGAGGGTGCGCCCGTGCAGGTCGTTGTTGGTGAACCACCGGTAGGCGAACGCGGGAGAGTTGCTTCGTCCCATGAGCACGGCCCCGGCACGGCGCAGGCTCGCCACGTGCGGACTGTCTTCCTTCGCGATGGCATCGCGGAATGCCACCACGCCCTGGGTGGTGGCGTAGCCGGCCTGGTCCGAATTCACTTTGATCGAGACAGGCACGCCGTGAAGGGGTCCGAGCTCCTCCCCGGCGGATCGGCGACGGTCCGCATCGTCGGCCAGAGCAAGCGCCTCGTCCGGGCGCACCTCGACGAGGGCGTTGAGGTGCGGATTGACCTCGTCGATCCGTTCCAGGCAGCTTGCGACCACCTCGCGGCTCGAGACGCGGCCGGTGGCCACCGCCGAGGCCATCTGTGTGGCGGTCCATTGCCACGGCTTGTCATCCGAGGTGATGCCGTGAGGGACGACTGATTCGGGTGTGGGATGTGTTGTCATTACACGGATTCCTTAGTTCGATCGTTGCTCTCGTCTCTGTCTCGGCGTGTAGCCACAGCAGACGTGCGACGAGTTTCTGCCTCCGATACGAGTCGGGGCGCACTGATGGTTCGGCCCACGACGGTGGGCGATCTGTTTCGAGGGGTGTCACATGTGCCGGATGTGCGGGTGAACGTCAGGCCGCGCGTGTGATCCCGGGTTTCATCCTGATGATCATCCCGAATATATTGTCCGGCAGTGCTTCTGCGCGAATGTGACGGAGGGAGCTCGACGGCAGCGGTGACTTCGAGCGCGATATTTCCGCGCCTTGGGCGCGGTACCGGAAACAGGCCGTGGAACTCCCTTCCTCCGAGGCTATGGCTACCACTCTTTCCGGCGAAGGATGTGGCGTGCTTCATATGATCCGATCCGACGTAATATAGGTCAACAGTGTTGACATAAGGAGGTCACGGTGACCGATCGAGTAACGCGGGAAGCGGACCGCAGGCGTCGAAGGCCGACCAAGACAGGCGTCACGCTCGACGAGAAGATGATCGTCGACACGGCATTGCGGATGCTCGAGCAGCACGGGCCGGCGGGACTGTCGACCCGCCGACTCGGCCGGGCGCTCGGAGCGGACCACACCGCGCTCTACCGCTACTTCCGCGGCATGGACGACCTGGAACTGGCCCTTACCGATGAGTTGATCAATCGCGTGACCGAGAACTGGCACCCGACAGGAGACTGGAAAGCGGACCTGTACCGATGGGGTCTGAGCGCCCACGCCGTATACATGCAGTACCCACAAGCGGCGATGATTTCGGCTACCCGCATCTCGGGTCGCCCCGCCGAACTCGCAGCTGTCGACCGGATTCTCGGCCTGCTGCGCAATGCCGGATTCTCGGACCGCCACACGGTCATGTACTACGAGTGCTTCACTACCCAGATGCTGTCCTACGCCGCCTGGGACGGTGCCAGGAAACTGATGCCCGGGCGGAATCAAGAGGCCGACATCCGACGATGGCAGAACATCTACGCTCGCGTCTCCCCCGACCACTACCCGAACATCGCCGCAACCGCGCAACACATCGCACAGTTGGGAGCGCGCAACGCCTATCCGCTTGCGTTACGAATCCTGATCGCCGGCATGCAGGCCACACTCGAACATCCCGGCACGTCACCGACAACCGTCACCGGCCGTAGCAAGTAGGAATCGAATTCGACTATGTCTTCCATGGCCGGCGATACAGCAACTTACTCTGGAGCCGATTCGGCTGGTTCCTTCACCGAGGGGGTGGCGATGGCCACGAAGTCATGGTGGGGATGGGGCAACGTCGAGGACGCGGTCACCGACAGTGAGCGCGCGAACCTGACCGAGCGAGTAGCCGCCCTGATGCCCGGCGCCGACCTGACCGTCCACGAGCCGCCGCCGCTCAACGAACTCTCCGTGCCCTCACCCCGGATCCAGGCTCCCCAGACGCTGGCCGAACTGGCATCGACCGACCTCCAGGACCGCGTCGCACACAGCCACGGCCAGGCCTTCCGCGACGTGGTCCGCAACCTGATCGGGCGCGTCGAGCACGTGCCCGATCAGGTGCTGCGTCCACGAACCGAGCACGACGTCCTCGCCATTGTCGACTGGTGCGGTGAGAACGACATCGCCCTGATTCCTTTCGGCGGAGGCACCTCGGTCGTCGGTGGTGTCGAGCCGCGCACCGGCCATGAGTACGCCGGGAGCATCTCCCTCGATCTGGCCCGGCTCAACCGCATCCTCGAGGTCGACCGCACCAGCCGCGCCGCCCGCATCCAGGCCGGCATAGTCGGACCCGACCTGGAAGCGGGTCTGCGTCCCCACGGGCTGACGCTGCGCCACTTCCCGCAGTCCTTCGAGTTCTCCACCCTCGGGGGCTGGCTGGCCACCCGTGCAGGTGGGCACTACGCCACCGTCTACACCCACATCGACGACATGACCGAGTCGCTGCGGGTGGTCACCCCCGCCGGCATCAGCCAATCGCGTCGCCTGCCGGGATCCGGTGCCGGCCCCTCCCCGGACCGGTTGTTTCTGGGCTCGGAAGGCATCCTCGGGGTCATTACCGAAGCCTGGATGCGCGTGCAGGACCGTCCCCGCTACCGCGCCGGCGCCGCGGTGCTGTTCGACGACTACCCCACCGCGGTCGACGCGACCCGCACCATCGCCCAAGCTGGGCTGTTCCCCGCCAACTGCCGCCTGCTCGACCCGATGGAAGCCTTCCTCAACGCCGCAACGCCATCCGCCGGTGGCGTGCTCGTGCTCGGCTTCGAGTCCGCCGATCACCCGGTCGCAGAGGCGATGAACCGGGCCGCTCAGATCTGCACGGACTTCGGGGGTCGAATACCCGACGGGATCAGTGTCACCGAGTCCGATGACACCGCCACCCGCCCCGGCGCCGCCGACACCTGGCGTTCGTCGTTCCTGCGGATGCCCTACCAACGCGACGCGCTCGCCGCGCAGTCGATGATCGTGGAAACCTTCGAAACCGCGTGCACCTGGGATCGTTTCGACGAACTGCGCCACGCCGTGCACGCCGCCGCCGAGCAGGCCTTCGCGTCCATCGGCTCGACCGGCCTGGTCAGCTGCCGGTTCACCCACATCTACCCCGACGGCCCCGCACCGTATTTCGGCATCTACGCCTCCGGCACCTGGGGGCAGACCGTCGAGCAGTGGGACGAGATCAAAGCCGCGGTCTCCGAAGCGCTCGCGACCTGCGGTGCGAGCATCACCCACCACCACGCAGTAGGTCGCGACCACCGGTCCTGGTACGACCGTCAACGCCCCGAACCGTTCGCCATCGCGTTGCGCGCGGCCAAGTCCGCGCTCGACCCGGCGGGCATCCTCAACCCCGGCGTCCTCATCGACCCGACCTCCCGAACACCAGGCAGGCGGTGATCGCCGCGATCACCGGGCACACTCATCATCGGGCCCGAGAACTCGCTCGCCCCACCCAATGAACACGGATGACCTCTGCATCGTGTCAACTGATCTGCTGCGTATTGCATCCGATGAATCATTCGTGGCAGGGGGCGAAGCGCCCTCGAGGTTCGACGCTGTTCGAGCCGACATCTGCATCGGCGCGGCCAAATCACCCCAGTGACAACCGGAGTCGGGGCTCGTCCTCGATGATCAGCACGCGCATGCAACCACCTGTCGCGGTATTGCTTCGTCGACGGCACAGCCCAGTTACGAGATACGGCATACCATCCGGCACCCGAGGGCCGGGTCCGGGAACGGACACCGCCGTCACGGACCGGCCCGACAGTGCTGTAGTGGACACCTTCCTCAGATCCGGAACGTCTGTGACTCCAGCGGGCTCCGCGCTCCTCGCTCACATGTGGAACAAGAAAATATCGCACCGCCGCGAGAGCCTTGGGGCTCTGTGGGCATCCGGTCGACGCCTGCCACCGCGACGAGATCCTCGTGCCAGGTGACCGTGGGCGTGGCGTGGCGCGGCTGTCGGCGGAGCGGACGGTGACGAATACGGCCAGCGGTCGCTGTCGCGGTTGCGGTTGCGGTTGCGGTTGCGGTTGCGGTTGCGGTTGCGGTTGCGGTTGCGGTTGCGGTTGCGGCGACAGGATTACCGCTGGCGAGGCGGCCGCGCCGCCTGGAGCGACTCAGTCATTGCTCTGCTCGCGCGAGCACTCTGCGCGCCTGCCGAGCAACCGCTTCGTCGATCAAGAACCCTTCCGCGTCCACAGCAACCCCGGAGTCCGCCGCGTCGAGACACGCAAGCACAGCACGGGCATCGCGCACCTCGTCCTGCGAGGGGGTGAACACTCGACGGACCGGTTCGAGCTGCGCAGGGTGAATACATGCCCGCCCGACGAACCCGAGCCGCGCAAGAGCTCGGGTGTCGGCCTCCAGGGCGTCCCCGTCGCGGAAGTTACGCGACACCGCGGCCGGGGGCGGGTCGATGCCTGCCGCCACACTCGCCGCGACGACTCGACTACGTGCGAACAGCAACGCGGTGCCATCGTCATCGACTTCGACACCGAGATCCGCGGCCAGATCCACTTCCCCGAGTTGCAGAAACCGCAACCGGGGCGCACGCGCGATGGCCAGGGCGTCGAACACACCGGCAGCGGTCTCGATCAACGCGGACACTGTGGCGTCGGGGCAGACGTCGGCCAGGAGCCTGTCGACCTGCTCGACCTCGCTCGCGGATCCCACCTTCGGCAGCCACACTCCCGCAAGGTGCGGGTGGGCGACAGCGCAGATGTCTGCTTCCTGCAAGGCGCCCGGGTTCACGCGCACCCACACCTCCACCGATCCGGGTGCGAGCGCAGCAATCCACCGAGCTACCGTCTCACGCGCAAGCACCTTTCGATCAGCGGCGACCGCGTCCTCGAGGTCCAACACAATCGCGTCGGCGCCCGAGGTGAGCGCCTTGTCGAAACGCTCCGGGCGGTCCCCCGGGACGTAGAGGTAGGTCAGCGCTACGGTCACCCGATGACCCCGGAACCGGAGACCAGTGCCTTGGCGATGACGGTCCGCATGATGTCGTTTGTGCCCTCACCGATCGACATGAGGGGAGCGTCGCGGTACAACCGCTCGACGACGAACTCCGTCGAGTATCCGTAGCCGCCGTGGATACGCATCGCTTCGAGGCTCGCAGTGATGGCAGTCTCGGACGCGAAGTACTTCGCCATTCCGGCCTCCATATCCACGCGCTTGCCCGAATCTGCTTGTGATGCCGCCCAATACGTCATCAGACGCGCAGCCTGCAGATGAGTGGCGATGTCCGCCAGCTTGAGTTGGATGGCCTGGAAATCTGCGATCGGCTGCCCGAACGCGGTGCGCTCCCGCGCGTAGGACAGGGCTGCGTCGTAGGCGGCCTGTGCGATACCGACGCTGCGGCCCGCAATGTTGAGCCTCCCGATCTCGAGGCCCGACAGTGCCTGCTGCAGACCGCGACCTTCCGTTCCCCCGAGCAACACGTCGGCAGGGACCCGGACATTGTCGAGCAGAATCTCGCAGGACTCGGTGCCCTTGTAACCCAGTTTGCCGAGGTCGCGTTGCACCTCGAACCCGGGGAGCGTGGTGTCGATCAACAGGATGCTCATGCCCTTGTGTGCCGGCTCCGCGGACGGGTCGGTCTTCACCAGGACCGGGAGGACATTCGCGTGCCGAGCATTGGTGATCCACGTCTTGGCACCGTTGACGACATAGTGGTCACCGTCGCGGCGCGCGGTCGTCCGGATGCCCTGCAGGTCCGTGCCCGCGCCAGGCTCGGTAAGACCGATACCGGTCCGCCACTCCCCCGTGGCCAACTTCGGCAGCAAGTTCTGCTTCTGTTCCTCGGTGCCGTGCCGGTTGATCATCCAGCAGGACAGGTTGTGGCTACCCAGAATCCCGGCGATGCCCATCCAGCCGCGGGCCAGCTCCTCGTATACCAACGTGAACGACACCTTGTCGAGGTCGATACCGCCGTACTCCTCGGGCGTGGTGATGCCGAACAGTCCCATGGCCTTCATGTGTTCGACGATCTCGGTTGGATACCGTCCCGACCTCTCCCACTCATTGGCGACGGGCACGATTTCCTTGTCCACGAAGTGACGCAACGCCTTTCGGAACTCCAATTGCTGCTCGTCGAAGGTGAAATCCATGATGGCTCCTGAGATGTTCGGTGCACGGGTAGTCAGTGCAGGGGTGCGGGCGCGATGAGGGCCGCAAGATCGAGGACTGCGGTCAGATCCGGCTCGTCGACAAGCCCGAAGATCCGGTCGGCAAGCTCCGCGGCACGAGGATGATCGCCGCAGTTGGCGGTGAACTTGGCGAGCAACTGCTGGTCGTCGAGGGGGAATGCGGCGGTGCCGCGGCTGCCTTCGACGCGTCCCTCGAGCACACGCCCGTCGGCGAGGGTGATGATCGCATGCCCGGGTGCCGACGCCGCCGGCCCCTCGGTCGGGGCTTCGACGACACGAACCGTGCGGGCGGTCGCGAGTACCGACTTTCGGGCGATCGATGCGTCGGTGTAGGTCGCGACGTCGATACGTCCGTCGTGCACGAGTGCAGCGACGCTCCACGGCAGGTCGAATTTGCCGTCGTAGGTGCTACGGGGTGCAGCCACACCGGCGTTCGGACCACACACGATCGGCACGGAATCCGGATGAACGTGCACCTCGATGTCGGCCACCTGTGCGGGATCCGCAGCCGTATCGGTCAGAGCCGCTGCGACCGCGTCGAGGGTGACGTGCATGAGTTGGCAACTCGGGTAGGGCTTGATGCCGATGCGGGTCGCTTCCCAGTCGGTGCCCAATCCATCCGTCAACGCCGTGAGGTCTGCGGGTCGCTCCGACATCGACGCGTACACACCTCGACGCCCTTCGAGCACCGAGGTCGGGCCGCTGGCGCCTGCAGCAGCCAGTCGGGCTGCGAGGATCCCGCCCAGTGTGGCCGAGCCGGGGTGAAGCGCCTTGGTGTCGGCATCGGTATCGAGGAACTCGAGCAGCCCTCCACTCGACGAGCCCGCGACACCGAGAGCGTGCACCAACACCGGCACCGGCAACCTGGTCAACTTGCCCGCGACAAGGGCCGCGGCGAACGGTCCGACCACGGCTGTCGCGTGCAGTCCGCGTCCGTGGAAGCCATGAGGGCTGACGGCCCCGAGCCGGCACGCCGTCTCCAGTCCGATCGCAGCGGCGGTGAGAACTTCTGCTCCGGTAGCTCGAACTTGTTGTCCGACAGCGAATGCTGCAGGCAGCGACACCGCTGTAGCGTGAACGAGGGCACCGGCATGGGTGTCGTCGAAGTCCAACGCGTGCACCAGCACCGCGGTCGCCATACCTGCAGCCGGAGCCGAGATCGCCCGCTTCGCGGTCAGCGCTCTGGCCTCGGCCGGACCGCCGAGCGCATCGGCAACCGTCCACGCCGCTTGCCCGTATCCGAGGCGTTGCGCGGCGACGGCATTACCGACCCCATCGAGAAGATGCCGGGCTACAGCGTGCCGGACATCGTCGGACAGGTCCGCGATGGTCAGGTCGTGGGCCCATTGTGCGAGTACCGACGACGTCACGTCCGAGCCCCGCTCGCCTGCTTGCCGAAGGCACCTTGACCGGTCAGCTCCGCAACGCGCTCGGTGCTGTAGCCGAGATCGCGGACGATCTCGTCGAAGTGTTCGTTACGCAGCGGAGCACGCCGGTACTGCGGTGGCTCGGAGCCGAACCGGACCGGCGAGGCGACTTGGCGTACCGTGCCGAAGGTGGGGTGTTCGGTCTCGACGAGGAGGCCTCGTGCAAGAGTGTGCGGTTCGGTGAGAGCCTGGGCGACGTCGTTGATCGGGCCCGACGGCACACCGGCCGGTTGCAGGCGCGAGAGCCAGTAGTCCACAGGCTGCGTCGCGAAGGCCTGCTCGAGAATGGGGAGGAGTTCGCCTTGGTTCTCACCGCGCAGTGCGAAGTTCGCGAAGCGGGGATCGGCGCCCAGATCGGGCCTGTCGATCGCGACGACGAGGCGCTCCCAGAACTTCTCCTTGGCGCAGCCGACGACGAACCAGCCGTCGCTGGCCTCGAATGCCTGGAACGGTACGAGGGAGGGATGCGCCGAGTTCTTGGTGCGTACCGGTTCGAAGCCGGCGTTCAGATGCCAGGTGGCCGGGTAGGTGAGCAGCGACATCGCGGTGTCGTAGAGCGAGACGTCGCAGTCCCCACCGACGCCGTCTCGTTTGGCGGCGTGGAGTCCGGACAGCAGGCTGATCGCGGCGACGAAGCCACCCGAATAGTCCACGAGCGAGAGGCCGGACTTGGTGGGAGGTCCGTCGGGGTCGCCGGTGACGCTCATCCAGCCTGCGAGTCCTTGCAGGATGTAGTCGTAGCCGGGCTCTTTCGCGCGTGGGCCGGTCATACCGAAACCGGTGAGACTGCAGCAGACGATGGCCGGATTGAGATGCTTGAGGTCGTCATAGGTGATACCGATCTTCGCGGGGACGTCCCCGCGAAGGTTGGAGTAGACGGCGTCGCTGGTGCGGACGAGGTCTTCGAACACTGCGCGGCCGGCCGGGGACGACAAATCCAGCGAAAGACTGCGTTTGTTGCGGTTGAAGGTCTCGAAGAACAACGAGTCTTCGCCGTCGTTGTAGGGCGGGACGTAACGTCCGACATCTCCGCCGACATTCGGGTCCTCGATCTTGATGACGTCGGCGCCGAGGTCGGCGAGGTGAACGCTACCGAAAGGACCGGCCCCGTATTGCTCGAGGGAGATGATGCGGACGTCTGCGAGTGGCTTCATGACAGCGCGCCTTCCGGGGCGGGTGTCGGCAGTTGCAGCGGCCCGCTCTTGGCTTCGGGGAAGTAGTTCTGGCCGATTCCGCTCTCGCGGGTGGCGACCATGACCGATCGCTTCCATGAAATGACTTCGGTGCCATCCTGATTCAGCCCACGGGTGATCATGGATACGATTCCGGCATAGGGACGGGATTCGGACAGGCGCAGTCCCGTGCAGATGCTTTCCGCATAGATGGTGTCACCTACGTAGACGGGATGCGACATCTTGATGTCGGTGAACGCCAGGTTCGAGATGGCGTT
Source organism: Rhodococcus sp. B50 (assembly GCF_013602415.1). NCBI lineage: Bacteria > Bacillati > Actinomycetota > Actinomycetes > Mycobacteriales > Nocardiaceae > Rhodococcus > Rhodococcus sp. B50. The sequence goes on from NZ_WPAG02000002.1 coordinate 1,298,865, forward strand.
CTGGCTCATGTCGAGCACCGAGATCCCCAGCACCACAGCAACGGTCAGGCCGGAGTTGACGATGACCTTGCCGTCGGTGATGGGGTTCTGTGCCGCGAGGTGGGCGTTGAAATGGTTCTGGTTGGTGTTCATCGACAGCAACGTGATCCACGTGTTGTCGGCTTCGGAGATCGTGCGCCCGATGGGGTGCTGGTAGATATCCCCTACTACGTAGTCCTCGAAGAATCGGCCGAGAACAGCCTGATGCACTGCCACCGTGTCTCCTCACATCAGTTCGGCGAGTACGTTCCCTCGAACAATACATCAGACATTTGAGGGGTCAATAGGGCGGCGCAAGCCAATTTTCGCAAGACAGGGTGCTCAACAGTGCATAAAAAGCAGATGTTTTGGATCTACGCGGAGCCGCGCCGATCCATGCGGCGATAGGAGTCACCCAGATTGTCCAGATGCCGACGCATCAGATCCATTGCAGCCATCGAGTCCCCGGCGGCAACGACATCGAGGAGCGCGCGATGATCGTGATCGACACACTGCCAGAAGCCTTCCGGGGCGCGATCGCGCCCGAATCTGCTGGACAGCACCCGGAACACCGGAGCGGTGATCAACTCCAGCAACGGGTTGTCGGTCGCGCGAAGGAGAATCAGGTGGAACTCCTGATTCTTCGCGAACGTCTCGGGACCCTGCAGCTCGTCCGGGTCGAAGATGGACGCTTCGAGGTGCGCGAGGTGCTCCTCCGTGCGACGGAACGCAGCCATGCCCGCCGCCGGCACCTCCATCAGGTTGCGCACTTCCATCAACTGCGCCACAGTGACCGTTTCCGCCGCCGCCATCAATGCCACACCCGTCTCGAGATGCGCGCTGATATGCCCGACGCTGGGTGCGGCGACGAAACTTCCCCCGGTGACACCTCTAGTGGTGGTGATCAAGTTCTGACTCGCCAGCGAACGCAGAGCCTCGCGGATCGTGCTGCGGCCGACGCCGAATTCGGCGGTCAGCTCGGCTTCACCGGGCAACCGGGCACCCGGTTGCAGCTCACCGGACAGGATTCGGTTGCGCAGATGCTCGGCCAGGACCGCATAGGCAGGTCCGTTCTTGGCGGGCGCATCCCGGGTCGTCGGTTCGGTCACGAGGGTCGACTCTTTTCTCTCGAAAGCGGCGGTGGATGGGCCGAGCCTAACCCGACCCTCCGGTCGGGACAGGACATCACGCATGCACCCCACACGACGTAATCATCCGCTCTTTAGGCTCCTTTTCCAAGGATTAGGCCTCAAGAAGGCGGGATCCGTCGCAGATTTCGACTGAAAACATCTGAGGTATTGATTTCTCGGGCGCCCTCAAGCACGATGACCTACATCACCTCTCCCGGTGACCCCCACCCCAGACTTCGGACCGCCGCACGGCTCGGTCGTCCCCTCCGCTCCTCGCGGGCCCCGAAAGATTGGAAGTATTGATGAAGAGAATCGGAGTCGACGTCGGCGGCACGTTCACCGACCTCGTGCTGTGGGACGACGACGGCACCGTAGTGGTCCACAAGACTCCGTCGACGAACCACGACCCGTCCATCGGAACCATGGACGGAATCGAGGTCCTCGCCGAACGCGCCGGCATCGACCCATCCGACATCGACATGTTCTTCCACGGCACCACCGTCGCCACCAACATCGTGCTCGAACACAACGGGTGCAACGTCGGCATGATCACCACCGAGGGCTTCCGCGACCTTCTGCACATCGCCCGCAAGAAGCGTCCCCTCAACTACTCCAACTACCAGGACCTGCCCTGGCAGAAATGGCAACTGGTGCCGCGCCGCAACCGCCGGGTCGTACCCGAACGGATCGACGCTGCAGGCAACGTCCTCGTACCGCTGGACGAAGATTCAGTGCGTCGAGAAGTTCGCCTGCTCCGCGAACGCGGAGTCGACGCCATCGCCGTCGCCTTCCTGCACTCCTACCGCAACCCCACGCACGAAAAGCGTGTCAAGGACATCATTCTCGAGGAATATCCCGAGGTGTTCATCTCGCTGTCCAGCGAGGTCGCACCTCAGTACCGCGAGTACGAACGCTTCTCCACCGCGGCACTCAACGCCTTCATCGGACCGAAGACCTCGAGCTACATCGCCAACCTTGCAGAGAAGGCCGCCGCGGCTCAGGTCGGCGACGACGTGCACCTGATGACTTCCGCCGGCGGTCTCGTCACTTCTCGTAGTGCGAGTGAACACCCGGTCTCCCTTCTGACCAGCGGCGTGGTCGCCGGACTGCTGGGTGGATGCGCCATCGGTAAGGCCTCCGGATTCCCGAGTGTCATCACACTCGACGTGGGCGGCACGTCGGCCGACATCGGCGTGGCCCCCAACGGGACCCTTCGAATGAAGCACCTCCTCGACACCCGCATCGGCGACTACCACGCCATGGTGCCGATGGCCGAAGTCGACACGATCGGCGCCGGCGGTGGCTCCATCGCCATGGTCGACGAGGGCGGCATGTTCCGGGTCGGACCCCGCAGCGCCGGCGCATTCCCCGGACCCGCCTGCTACGCCCGAGGCGGCACCGAACCGACCTCGACCGACGCCATGGTGATGATGGGCTGGCTACGCGAGGACAGCTTCCTGTCCGGAACCATGGAAGTCGAACCCGGACTCGCCCGCACCGCGATCCAGACCCACATCGCCGACAAGCTCGGAACCGACGTGGACGAAGCCGCGATGGGAATCTTCAAGATCCTCGCCCACTCCATGACCGAGGCGATCAGCCTCCACTCCGTGCGCAAAGGCTACGATCCGCGCGACTTCTCGCTCATCGCCGAAGGCGGCGCAGGGCCGCTCTTCGCGTGGCAGATCGCAGACCAACTCGGCATTCCGCGTGTCATCGTGCCCGGACACCCCGGAATCACCTCGGCAGTCGGCCTGCTGACCACCGACATCCGGTACGAAATTCCCACCACTGTGTGGACCTCGTCCGCGGACGCGGATCTGAACCTGCTGCAAAAACAGATGGACCGGCTCTCCCGCGAGGCAGCGGCTCAACTCGAGGCCGACGGTGTTCCCGCCGAGAACATCTTCCTCGAACGAAGCGTGGACTGCCGCTACGTCGGGCAGGGCTACGAACTGCGGGTCCCGGCACCCGACGGTGATATCGACGATGTCTGGGTCAAGACCGTCGCCGAGGCCTTCCACGAGGCACACGGACGGACCTACTCCCAGCGTTTCGACGACAAGTCCGTTCAGTTGATCAACATCCGCGTCACGGGTGTCGGTGCCGTACCGCACGTCCGCATCACCGAGATCGAGAAGGGCACCGCAGATTCCTCCGCGGCGATCAAGACCATGACCCGAGCATTGTTCTGGCGCGACGAGACTGCTCCCCCGGAGTGGATCGACACTCCGGTCTACGACCGCGCGCTTCTCCTGGCAGGCAACACCATCGAAGGTCCCGCCATCGTCGAACAGTTCGACTCCACGACCATCATCGGCATGAACCAGCACGCGACCGTCGACGCGGTCGGCCACATCATCATCGAGAGGAAGCCCGCATGAGCAAGACCCTGATGCCCAAAACCGGCGTGTCGCTCGCGGGCGAATCCCACCGTACGTGGAACGACGTCGAAGTCGACCCGATCACCCTGCGCGTCATCGGCGGTGCACTGCAGTCCATGGCCAAGGAAATGGCACAGGTCCTGTACCGCATGGCGTACTCGAGCCTGATCCGCGAATCCGAGGACCTGGGCGCCGGCATCTTCGATGTCAACGGTCGCGAACTGTGCGAATCGGATTCGACGCCGATGCACTGCGGTTCGATCCCGGCCTACATCCGGGGTGTCAACCGCAGACTCGCGGGCACGTATCGACCGGGCGACGTCGTCCTGCACAACCACCCGTACCACGGTGCAGCGCACTCCCCCGACTACGGCGTGATCATCCCTATCTTCTGGGAGGGCGAGCACATCGGATTCGCCGGATGCACCGGACACGTCTCCGACGTCGGCGGCAATTTCCCCGGCCTGTGCATGGACGTCGTCGACGTCTGGGCCGAAGGCAAACTCATGGACTCGATGAAGATCTACGACGCCGGCGTTCGCAACGACTACCTCATTCAGCACATCCTCGACAACGTGCGCACACCCGAACAGAACCGAGGCGATCTCGAGGCTCTGATCGCCTGCGCGCGCATCGGAGAGAAGCGGTTCACCGAACTGCTCGAAAAGTACGGTCTCGACACCGTCATGAGCGCCAGCGAACGGTGGATGGACTATTCGGAGAACATGCTTCGGAGCCGGATCCGCGAGATCCCCGACGGCAGCTACGAAGCACCCATCGGATACCTCGACGACGACGGAAAGAACCGCGGTGTCCCTCTGAAGGTCGCCGTTCGTGTTCAGGTCGAGGGCGAAGACATTCTCATCGACCTCACCGGCTCGAACGACCAGGTCCCCACCGCCTTCAACGTGCCCTTCGAGGGATCGGTCCTTCCCGTTGCGGTAGCCGCGATCCGCACCATCCTGCTCGACGAAGATCTGACGGAGGAATTCGTCCCCCAGAACGACGGTTGCTTCCGCCCGGTGAGGGCGTATGCACCGGAGGGAACGATCTTCAACCCGGATTTCCCGGCCTCGTGCTTCGCCCGGTTCTCCCAAGTGAACCGAATCTTCGACTCCATCAATCTTGCTCTGGCGCCGGTACTTCCCGACCATGCGATCGCGGGATCGTCGGCCGCACTGTGCGCCATCGCCTACTCCGGCGTTGCCGAGGACGGCGAATCCTACTGGGTCTACATCGAAATCAACGAAGGCTCGTACGGCGGACGCAACGGAAAGGACGGCATGGACGCCGTCGACTCGCTCATGGCGAACACCCGCAACAACCCCATCGAAGAACTCGAACTCAACCATGCCATGCGGGCCCTCCGGTACGAACTTCGTGACGAAGCACCCGCGCCGGGTCAGTGGCGAGGAGGCATCGGCAGCGTCCGCAAGTGGCTCATGGAGACCGATACCTTCCTCGGATCCGAAGCCGACAACCGCTCCGATCCTCCCGCCGGTGCGTTGGGCGGGCACGACGGCGTCGCGGGTGCGTTCACCCGAAACGCCGGCACGGACCGGGAAGAGGTCCTGTTCTCCAAGGTTACCCAGGAAACCATCCGGGCAGGTGAGACCCTGGAGATCAAGCTGCCCTCCGGCGGTGGCTTCGGCAATCCCTTCCTCCGCGACCCGTTCCAGGTGCTCAGCGACGTCTGGGACGAGTACCTCACGGCAGACGATGCCCGACGCGACTACGGCGTCGTCGTCGACATCGACTCGTGGACCGTGGACGAAGAAGCCACCGCGGCACTTCGTGCAGGGAGCGCATCCTGAACAGCACCACAGGTCGGGCTGCCGCCGCTGCCGGCGGCGGCCCGACCGCTCGTCTCCTCGACGAAACGCTGGGCAGCGTCGTCACCTGGATCGACTCCCCGGACGCCGCCACCGACGGTCCTCTGGCCGGAATGCGTATCGGCGTCAAGGACAACATCGACGTCGCCGGTGTTCCCACAACGTGTGCATCCCGGTTCTTTTCCGACCACATCGCACCCGCGCACGCAGATGTCGTCGGCAGGTTGATCGCCGCGGGCGCGCAGATCACCGCCAAACTGAACATGGCCGAGTTCGCGGTCGGAGTCACCTCCCAGAACTCCGCCGCGGGTCCCGTCCGCAATCCCTGGGATCCGACGCGGGTCCCAGGGGGTTCGAGTGGAGGCTCCGGCGCGGCGGTCGCTGCAGGTCTGGTGGATGCCTCATTGGGCACCGACACCGGTGGGTCGGTCCGTCTGCCTGCATCGGCATGCGGCATCACAGGACTGCGACCGACCTGGGGTTCGATCAGCAATGCCGGAGTCTTTCCCGTCAGCGACGCCTTCGACACCGTGGGTCCGATGGCACGGTCCGTCACGGAGGTCGCCCGACTCTTCGACGTATTGCGGACCGGACCCCGCACTGCCGTCGCTCCGACACGACGGATCGGTGTACCAGCCGTCTTCTTCACCGACGATGTCGATGCCGCCATCGCCGACGCCGTGGACACCACAGCCCGGCACCTTGGGACGCTCGGCTACAAGATGGTGCCGGTGACGATTCCCGGAGCTGCCGACGCGCAGGACATCGTCTACACACTGTTGTACTCGGAGCTCGCCCAACTGCACCAGGACCGCATCAGCCGCTCCCCCGAACTGTTCCAGCCCGCCACCCTCGAACGTGTCTCACTCGGCTTGCAGATTACTGATGGTCAACGAGCACACGCGCTTACGGCGCTGTCTGCATTCCGCCGCGGGCTCGCCAGCGTGTTCGCCGACGTGGATGCGGTCCTTACCCCGACGATGCCCGTGGACGTGCCGCTCATCGAGGCTCCTGACACCGTGGTCGCACAGTCGAGACGTCTAGGCCAGTTCAGCTACCCATGGTCGCTCCACGACGGCCCGACCCTCGCCATCCCGGTCGGCTTTCATCCGATGTCCGACATGCCGATCGGCGCGCAGCTCACCGCTGCTGCGGGCTACGAGGAACTGTTGTTCGCGGTCGGGCGAGCGTTCCAGCGCACAACCGAATGGCATCTCGCGAGGCCACCGCTGAACGTCGCTGCCGACACGTGACTTCGTTGCTCGGTCCACGCCTCACTCTGCGTCCATGACCGATATACATGTCGGCAATTCCAGAAGCGCTCGGTTGGCATCACCACGTCACCGCAGCCACCTGTTCCTGACCACCCTGCGGCTGACCGATCTGTCACCACACCTTCTCGACCTGACAGATTCCTGACCAGGTCGGCCGCACCGACATCAATCACACGCGGGCGCCGGAACATCCTCGAACAGCGGCGATCCGATCGGTACGAGGTACACCACGTCGAGGATCACCGGCTCCGCGCCGAGATTCCGACCCATGTGCAGATGGTCGCGACCCGACGGCTCGTCGATGACATCGCCGGTCTCGAACACCACAGGCTCGCAGCTCCCTCCCGGATGCGTCAGGGTGCCGGCCCGGACGATGCCGAGCACGGGGCCATCGTGATAGTGCCATCCGGTGCTGCCGCCCGGTTCGATCGTGATCTCTCGGGCTACGGCGTGCACGCCGTCAGGTACAAACGGCAGCAGTCCCGGGGGAACCTCGATGTCCACCCACGTCACCCCCGAGACCCCCGTACTCGGGGTGGCCTGCGCCCAGCCAGGTACCGCCACCGTTGCAGCCCAGACCATCGTCGCAAGGACACCCTGCATGGACCGTTTCATGCGCACGGACGCTACCGCCTGCACGACACTGCCGCCGGGTAACCGATGATGCACGCGACGAGCCGAGCCTTCAGTTTCCGCTCGGCCACGTCCTCGGCGATGACCGGACATCGACGGCCTTCGATCCGTTCGTCGTGTTGTTCGGCAAGCACATCACCGACCAACTGGAGCAACGCGGTGCGAGCGGGGAAAGATCCCGACCACGTCGATGCGACGCCGGATCTCCCTTACTCGACCGCTCCTGCGGATTGTCGGACCAGATCTGCCGCCAGATCGGCTTCGAAAAAACACGGTGAACTTACTGCGAGGTCATGTCGCTTCGGCTGAGGAATCGGTCGAGTCCTCTTCGAACACCTGCGGTAGGAACGGTGGTCGCAAACCATGCGGCCTCGACCGCGAGGCCTTCGTCGATGGGCAGGTTGATGCCGCGGGTGACCGCTGCGAGACAGGCGTGCACTGCGGTAGGGGCGTGTCGTTCGATGCGTACCGCCAACTCCAGCGCGGTGGCGAGCAAGTCGGAGGCCGGGACGACATGGTTGATCAAGCCCATCTCATGGGCGCGCTGGGCATCGACGGCGTCGCCGGTGAGGATCATCTCGAGTGCACGTTTGCGGCCGATATGGCGCGGTAGCCGTTGCGAGCCCCCGAACGGTGGCGGAAAACCCAACGAGATCTCCGGTTTGGCGAAGGAGGCATGGTCAGCGGCTACCGCGAGATGTGTTGCCTCCACGATTTCGCATCCACCGCCGTAGGCAAGACCGTTGACCGCGGCGATGACCGGTTTCGAGAATTGTTCGATGCGTCTGGTCAACCCTTGCCCGCGGGCCACGATGTCCTGCAAGGCGTGCGCGGTGCCGGCGTCGATACTCTGTGCCAGGCACGAGATGTCCGCGCCGGCGCTGAAGGCCCGGTCGCCGGATCCGGTGAGCACGACCGAGCGGATCGAGTCGTCGGTCGAGGCGTTGTCCAGCCATGCCGACAACTCGTCGATGGTGGTGAAGTCGAGTGCGTTGAGCTTGTCTGGTCGATCGATCGTGATCACAGCCGTCGACGCGGCGTGGCGCACGGTAATGCTCATATCTCTTCCTCCTGGGGGTTGCTGTCAGATGCGACCGACTTCGTCGGTCGTGTCCACACCGGCGTAGCGGTCACAGTGAAAGCGTGTGGCAGGCCGGGTCGTAGCGGTCGAACTGCTGGAACTTGCGCCGCATCCGGTGCAGGAGATGCCAGGGAGTGCGGGCGATGTCGTAGGCGAGTTCACAGGCGCGGTCGAGCACCCTGCGGTCGCGGACGATCTCCGTCAGTAGCCCGACGGCCAGGGCTTCGTCGGCGTCGACGGTTCTGCCGGTCAGGACGAGTTCTCGTGCCCGGGTCGAACCGATGCATTCGGCGAGGGGACCGTAGACGACAGGGAATCGGCGGTGTTCGGGGTGAGAGAAGCTCGTGCGTGGAGTACCGAGGCGGATATCGGTGAGCACCGCCAGGTCCGCGCCTCCGGCCACGACCGGCCCGTCGAGAGCGGCGATCACCGGCACCGGGTGCGCCGCAATCACCGCGTTCATCCGGTTGGACGATTCCCACAGGCCCTCGCCGTCGACCCGGTCGAATTCGGCAAGGTCGAATCCGGCGCAGAAGACGTCTCCGTGACCGGTCAGGACCACCACGCGGGCATCGTGGGCCAGTGCTTCGAAGGCGTGAGCGAGGTCGAGTCGCATAGCGTGTGACAAGGCGTTCTTCTTGTGCGGACGATTCAACGTCACGACGGCCACACCATGGTCCTCGACAGCTGTGGTGTCCACTTCGATGAGACGGCTGTCCATCGGTTTCCTTCGGTGTCAGGGGCGGGGAACGCCGATGGGATTGGGCAAGGGGATGGCACCGGTGTCGAACAGACGACGGCTGATCGGTGCCGCGATCGCGATGATCGTTTCGATTCCGGTCTGGCCCAGGGCCGTCACCGGATCGGCAGCAAGAAAATCGGTCCGGTCTTCGATGCTGCGGCGCAGCGCTCCCCCACTCTTGGTGAGCCGGCCTTTGACATCGATCAGCCCACGCGCCCGCAATCTACGTTGCGAAGACTCCCACTCCTCGTCGTTCCAGCCACGATTGTGTTGCATCAACTCCCGGGTAACCGTGCCGGTGGCCGCGTGCGCGACAACCGCATCGATCCCCTGCAATCCGGCGTGCACACACGCGATGACATGCCCGTCCCCGCGATGTTCGCGCAGGACGGTGGCGGCAAGCCACAGTTGCGCGGCGACGTCGTCGGGTCGCAGGACCCTCGACCATCCGGCCGCCAACGGCCGACCGGCGAAATGACATCCGTCGACAGCCATTTCGAGGTACGAGGCAAGCATTTCCAGGTCGCGTCCGGGAACCTGTCGGAGGTGCTCGGTCAGCACAAGACGTGCAGTGGCAAGACGTGCTTGAAGTACCGTCGCCGGATCCACGCACGCCCAGGCCTCGGGCAGTGCCCTCGCAACCCGCCGAGTGGGGAAACTGAAGAACATCGATTCGACAGGGGCCGCGGTCATCGCACCGAGCGGTGCGGCACGGCCGGCGAAGTAGCCCATCCAGTACCCGCTCATGCCGAGATCGAGGGAGATGCGGCGATGGTGTGGAGAAAAGTACGGTGCCGCATGCAACGGTTCGATCGCCTCCCACAGGCGCCGAGCCAAAGTTGCCGCCGGTTCTGCCATCGCCGTCCCTCCACTCACTGGTCGTGCAGTGACCAGCATCGTGCTTGCGACACGGGGCCGGACAGTGCCATTTTTGTCGAGTGGACCAGGACATTGCGTGGTGGACAACCGTCGTCTTCGGCACGGACGAGCGCACCGACCTCCCCCGCTATCTGCGGATCGTCACCGCCATCGAACAGGCCATCGACGCCCGTACCGTGATCTACGGCCAACGGCTTCCCGCCGAACGCACGCTCGCCGCAGCACTGTGCGTCAGCCGAGGCACGGTCGTCCGCGCATTCGAAGAACTCGTCGGACGGGGTGTGCTCGAACGAGTCCACGGTTCGGGCACCTTCGTCCGCCCCCGCCCCACCACATCACGCCCGGTGATACGGCACCTCGACTCGTCCACGGACGAGGTCGGCGACATGATCGACCTGTCCGGCTCGGCCCCTATCGGTCCGTCGCACCTTCCGATCATCGACTGGGATTTCGACCCAACCACGTACGGTGCGAACCTCCCAGCTCGGGGTCTTCCGATCCTGCGGCAAGCACTGGCACGACACCTCACACGACTGGGTGTGCCGACCGAAGCCGAGCAGATCATCGTGACCACCGGCGCGGCGGAGGCCCTCGACCTTCTTCTCCGCACACACTCCGCCGCGAAGCGACCGGTCGTCGTCGGCGCCCCGATGTGGCCGGCACTGCGGTCGGTCGTCACCGAACGCACTGCACCATCGCTGTGCCTGTATCCCGACGCCGGGGGCGTCGATCCGGCCGCTGCACGGCGCGCTCTGCGGCGCACCGGTGCGTCGATCGCATTCTTCGATGTGATCGAGTCCGGACCGAGCGGGCGCACCACTGCAACGTTCCGGTCGCCGCGCATCGCCGCGGCGATCGAGGATCACTCCGCCGTCGCGGTCGAAGATCTGTCCTTCCTTCCGCTCGCGGCAGCCCACGATCCGCAGGTGCGCCCGCTCGCGGCACTGTCGGAGCGTGTCACTGCGATCGGCGAGCTCAATCGGATGTTCTGGGCAGGGTGTGGCATCGGCTGGATCCGGGAGACAGCGCCGGACGCCACGTTGCTGACCGCCTCTTTCCGCCTTCCGATTCCGGCGTTGAGCGCGCAGGAACACGCCGCGCGCCTACTCGATGCGGCGAGCGCGCAATGGTTCGCCGATCGTTACGACCACCTCGCCCGAACGGTGACGTATCTGCGCGATCTGCTGGCGAAGTCGGTGCCGAGTTGGACGGTGGAGCCCTCCACCACCGGGGACGGGGTATGGATCCGGTTGCCGGTGGTCGACGCATCGACGTTTGCACATGTCGCAGCGCGCAGCGGGGTTCGTGTGTGTGTCGGATACGAGTGCGTCACCGACGGGGGTCTGCGCGAGTACATCCGGGTCTCCGCCGCTGCGGACCTCCCAGTCTTGGAAGGTGCGGTCGATCGGCTCGTCGAGGCGTGGGCGACGTATACGCGGCGACTGGCAGCGAGTGTGTGATCGGGTGTTCACATACGTGCGCGAGTGCCCTCCGCCGGGCCGAAGACCACCACAGTCGCGAAGTCCTCGTCGGCGTCGACGAAGCGGTGAGGCAGCCCGGCGGGGACGACCAGCACCGCCCCGGTCGGGGCCGGTACGGAACTGGTCGGTGTCCACAGGGTCGCGACGCCGGAAGTGACGATGTAGACCTCGTCCTCGCCGTGAGGTTGTTGCGCGTCCGTGACGCCCGCCGGGATCGAGTACGTGCCCACACTCAAATCGGGGCTCCGCAGATGTTCGACATAACGGGCGCCTGTGGTGGCATCGAACCGGCCGGCACGGTCGAGCCGCCGCCCCGGCCGGCACCGCCCGTCCCGAAACAGTGATGCCCTGTCCGGGTTCACCGACGCACACCCCGATCTCACTGGGCCGCCCCATCTCGACGCCCTGACGGACGACAAAACGATCATCCGGATGCGCCACCTCGGGGTGGCGCACGTACCCACCGAGAGCAACCGCAGCGGACCCGGTGGCGGGATCCTCCACGACCCCACCGACCGGGAACCGACTGCGGTTGTGAATCTCGTCCGCGGAGCGATACCAGAACAATTGGGCGGTCACCGCGCGCCAGTCCACTCAGCACAGCGCAAACCGACCCGATGGGGGGCTCCGACCGAGTGACATCATCTGCACCTGCCCCCGGTGATTGGTGGCGCCGGCCTCATCGTCGTAGCGGCCACTGCAGCGAGTCCGCAGGGCCGCAGCCGCCTGTCGACCTCGGAGTTTCCTTTAGCTCTACAGCGAGTTCCGTGCGATGTCGCGGCCGATGATTTCCTTCATGATCTCGGTGGTACCGCCGTAGATTGTTTGGATGCGGCAGTCGACGTATGCGCGGGCGATGGGGTATTCCATCATGTAGCCGTATCCTCCGTGCAGCTGCACACATCGATCGACCACGCGCTTCTGCAATTCGCTCGCCCACCATTTGGCTTGGGCAGCCTCGACGGCGGTGAGATCCCCGTCGTTGAGAGCGAGGACCGCATTGTCGATGTACGCCTGGGTGACGTCGATTTCGGTGAGGAGCTCGGCCAGCACGAAGCGGGTGTTCTGAAAATCCCCGACGGACTGACCGAACGCCTTGCGTTCGAAGACGTAGGTCCTGGTCCACTCGTAGGCGGCACGGGCACTGGCGATGGCGCTGACCGCAATCGAGAGCCGTTCGCGGGGCAGTCGTTCCATCAGGTGGACCAAGCCCCGGCCTTCGGTACCGAGAAGGTTGCCCGCAGGGACCCTTACATCGACGAAGGACAGTTCTGCGGTGTCCTGTGCGGCGAGCCCGACCTTCTCGAGCTTGCGCCCCCGTGTGAACCCCTCCATGCCTCGCTCGACGACGAAGAGGCTGTATCCGCGCGAACCGGAGTCAGGATCGGTTCGAGCGGCGACGATCACCAGGTCTGCGTGAATTCCATTGGTGATGAAGGTTTTCTGGCCGTTGAGAATCCAGCTGTCGCCGTCGCGGACGGCAGTGGTCCTGATTCCCTGAAGGTCGCTGCCCGTGCCGGGTTCGGTCATCGCGATGGCGCAGATGAGTTCACCGCTGGCCATACCGGGTAGCCATCGCTGTTTCTGTTCCTGCGTGCCCAGGTCACACATGTAAGGGATGGTGATGTCGTCCTGGGTGCCGAGACCGGCACCGAACGAGGTGGTGCCGGTACGGGCGATTTCCTCTGCCATGACGTACCGGTACCGGTAGTCCTGCTCTCCGGGGCCTCCGAACTCTTCGGGAACAGATAGGCCGACGATGCCTATCTTCCCGGCGGCCGACCATGCGGCCCGGTCGATCAGCCGCTCCTTTTCCCACTCCTCGTAGTACGGGAGGACTTCGCGGGCGAGGTATTCCCGGACGGTTTCCCGGTAGGCCTCGTGGTCTTCGCTGAAAATTTTGCGCCGCATAGTTTCTCTTCGGTTATCAGGCGGGAACGCGGTCGAGCATTCCGCCGAGCCGCTCGGCGATCAGGTCTTCTGCTTCGGTGGTAATGCGCCTGACCAGCTCGGCGACTGTCGGGATGTCGTGGATGAGACCTTGTGAGGTACCAACGGTCCAGATTCCGGCTTCGGGGTCGCCCAGTTCGTACACGGTTCGGCCGCGTGCACCGGCGACGAGTTCGCGGACGTCTTCGAATTGGCCGCCGCGGTCGAGGATCTCGACGACTTCCCGGCTGACGGCGTTACTCGCGACGCGGGCAGTGTTCCGCAAGGGCCGGAAGATGAGTTCGGTCTGGGTTTCGTCGGCCGCAACGATGGCTTCTTTGATGTTCTGGTGGATCGGCGATTCAGCGGTGCACATGAACCGGGTGCCCATATTGATTCCGTCGGCGCCGAGGGCGAGGGCGGCTACGAGGCCGCGGGCGTCGGCGAATCCGCCCGAGGCGATCATCGGGATGGTGATCTTGCGGGCAGCCGCGGGGATGAGGACGAGACCGGCGATATCGTCCTCGCCGGGGTGTCCGGCGCACTCGAAGCCGTCGATGCTGATTCCGTCCACACCTAGTTCCTGTGCCTTGACGGCGTGGCGCACGGTGGTGCACTTGTGGAGAACTTTCACTCCCGCCTCATGGAACATCGGCAGGTGCGGTCCGGGAGTGGATCCGGCGGTCTCGACGATCTTGACCCCCGACTCGATGATCACCTGCCGGTACTCGTCATAGGGCGGCGGCGTGATCGAGGGCAGGATGGTCAGGTTCACGCCGAAGGGTTGGTCGGTCAGTTCACGGCACCGGGCGATCTCGCGAGCGAGATCCTCCGGTGTGGGTTGGGTGAGCGCGGTGATGAGCCCGAGGGCTCCGGCGTTCGCAACCGCGGCGACCAGCTCGGCGCGGCCAACCCATTGCATCCCTCCTTGGACTATGGGGTGGCGGACGCCGAACGTTTCGGTGAATGCGGTGGAAATCATCTGATGGTCCTCTTCCGTAATGGGATGCGGGAATGGGTTGGGGCGCAGACCATGTTGAGGGCGAGGTGACATAGCGCCACGCGACGATCGACGGTATGAGATCCGGCGAACGCGACCAGACACCGTCACCGATTGCCCGTCGGGCAAGGGCCGACGGCGGGCACCCCGCCTGGATCACATACCGGCCAGTCCTCGGGCGCTCGTTCCGATGGTGGTTTCCGCGTCGTTCGCGCTGATCCTTGCCACTTCTTCGAGTGCACGCAGCGCGCCGACCTGGAACGCCACTCCGGGAACCCCATCGCCGCCGGGCATTAGGGTGAACGGACGAGCGTTCCTTCGGTTGCGGGAGCCGAGTTGGGGCATCGACTTCTCTTCTGGAACCGGGAAAGGGTGGTCACAGCATGAATCGGCGCGAGGAACCTACCGGTCCCGACGAACTGGAGAAGTCTCCGTGGTGGCCTCACCTGGCTTCGACAGACACCCCGAGGTTCACGGTGGGTGTGTTCTCACAACCGGTCGATGCCGGCGATCACGCTGACGTAGTCGCGGGCTCGTGTCGGGTCGAACGAGCGGGAGATCTGCAGCTTCTCCGCCTCGAGAGAGAGGTGGAGGGGGCGACGTAGAACGCACTGACCTGCTCGCCATCGACCTCGGCGACCGCCAGGTCCGGACGGTCCGCAGCAATGTCATAACAAATCGCCGAATGGTCCACCGCCAGAGCCAGTTCGGGCTCGCTGACCACATCGTCGATCCGCCGTCCCCGATAGAAGACCCGCCGCCCGTCTGCCAGACCCTGCCGGAACTCGTCACCGGTACGCAAACTCACAATGCACTCCTTGTTCAGCTGGCGACATACACCGCTCATCAGGTATTGGTCGATAGACGAGTTTCCAAGCGGGTGAAGACCCGAACTCTTGGAGACGCCCCGCGAATGCCATGGGAGCGATCGGGGACTTGGATGAAGCTCGACCAGTTGAGATCAGTCGGTGAGGAAAATGGACTTGGTGTTGAAGTAGGAGGCGAGACCTTCCGGTCCGAGTTCGCGGCCGAGACCACTGGCCTTGATCCCTCCGAATGGAGCACCGAAATCGAGCGTGTACCCGTTCACGCCGAAGGATCCGGTTTCCACCCGCCGGGCGACATCGAGCCCATGCTCGGTGTCGGCCGTCCACACCGTTCCGCCGAGACCGAACTCGGAGTCGTTGGCGATCGCGATTGCCTGCTCCTCGTCGGTGTAAGGGATGACCGAGAGCACGGGCCCGAAGATTTCCTCGCGAGCGATGGTGTGGTCGAGTCCGACCTCCCCGAAGACGGTCGGTTCGACGAACCATCCCCGGTCACGATCGGCGGGCCGCCCTCCACCGGTGGTCAGTTTCGCACCTTCGCTACGGCCGGCCTCGATGTAGGACTCCACCCGGGCGCGCTGCCCGGCGCTGACCAGCGGTCCGATGAACGTGTCTGGATCGAGCGGGTCACCGACCGGCAGGGAGGACACCATCGCCGTGACCGCGTCGAGAACCTCTGCATAACGGCTTTGCGGGGCAAGTATTCTCGTGGATGCGTAGCAGGTCTGACCGGTATTGATCAGGGATGCGGTCGCCAGGCCCTGCACCGTAGCAGCCAGGTCGGCGTCGTCGAGGATCAAGGCGGCGGATTTGCCACCCAACTCCAGCGACACCGGTCGCAACAACCTGCCACAGGTTTCGGCGATCTGTCGCCCGGCCGGAGTGGATCCGGTGAAGGCCACCTTTTGCACACCCGGATGGGCGACGAGGTGCTTGCCGATCTCCGGTCCGCCCGTGACGATGTTGAGCACACCGGCGGGCAGGCCGGCCTCGACCGCGGCCTGGGCCAGGACAAACGAGTCGAGCACCGTCTCGGGCGACGGCTTGAGGACGACGGTGCACCCGGCAGCGAGCGCCGGAGCGATCTTCATCATCGCCAACAGTGCGGGAAAGTTCCACGGCGCGATGGCAGCGACGACGCCGATCGGCTCTTTCCGCACGACCGTAGTGCCGTTGCCCGCCAACGCCGCTCGGCGCTCTTCCAACTCGGTGGCGCGGGCGAGGGAGGCGTAGTAGCTCAGCAGAGCGGTCGGACCCTGCCCCTCGGCGACAGTGGCAATCGAGATCGGCATCCCGTTCTGCTCGCTGACCAGACGGGCGGACAGTTCGGCTCGGTTTCCCAGCGCGACCGCGAACCGCTCCAGAACATCGGCACGCTGCACCGGTGTGAATGCGGACCAGGCACGGAACGCGTGGCCGGCCGCCGCAACGGCGGCGTCGACGTCGGCCGGGGTGCACTCGGGTACCTGCCCGATCTTTTCCTCCGTCGATGCCGAATGCACTTCGATCACATCGGACGAGAGGGGCGTACGCCACTCACCGTCGATGTACAGGGCAGCGTGATTGTGGGGCATGAGGCCTCCTCGGACCGTTGGGCGCCGTGTCGAACTCGCGGGGGTCTGCAACACCTGGCACCACGAGTGACAGAATTTCTATAGCGATCGTTAAATAACGTATGTGCGTGGTCCGCGACTGTCAATGTGCGGGTGGTCGCCCATGCACGGCCGCGGTCACTTCGGCAGCTGCATCCCGCACGAGATCGCCGAGCTCGAGAGTGGCCGCGCCCGACATCGGGGCGGGGGCGTCGACGACACACAGCACCATCACTGGACCCCCGTCGGGTCCGAAGACGACAGAATTGACCGAGATCGGCTGATAGCTCATCTGAAGCTCGACCGCACCAACGAGTACATCCGCAGACAGCAGGCGCCGCGCCTCACGCAACGCAACGGTGGACCGATTTCCTCCGCTTCCGTAGCCGCGCAGCGCTGAGACTGCGTCCGCGAGCGAACGCTCTTGTTGCTGAAGACATTCGATCGCGAAGCCACGGCTCCGGATGAGCGTGA
This sequence comes from Rhodococcus sp. B50, assembly GCF_013602415.1. Taxonomy (NCBI): domain Bacteria; kingdom Bacillati; phylum Actinomycetota; class Actinomycetes; order Mycobacteriales; family Nocardiaceae; genus Rhodococcus; species Rhodococcus sp. B50. The sequence goes on from NZ_WPAG02000002.1 coordinate 1,316,141, forward strand.
GGATCGGCTCGTACCGGGCCCGCAGCGAGTCCGCGTCCTCGTCGAGCGCTTGCGCACCGACGATGTACCACTCGTCGAGCCGATCAGATGGATACCAAGCGGCCAGTCCTGCACCCAACGGTGGTGCGAGCAGCACCTTGTCGCCGAGGCGCAACCCGAGCGTGCCTCGCCTGCCGCCGATCGGCTGAACGATTTCGGCGACCACCAGGTCGGACCCGGACGGAACGAAGGCGACGCAGGCCAGGTGAGTGAGATCCGCGAGCCGATGCATCACCGACCGTGCGAGATCGACGACATCAGCGGCCTGATCCGCCGCCTGCCCGATCGCAATAAGGGCAGGGCCAAGTTGATAGGTCTTGCGGCTGGGGTGGCGAATGAGCCACCCGGCCTCGGTGAGCGCGACGACCATCGGATAGCAGGTGGCCTTCGCGACGCCGAGGTGCCTGGCGATATCCGCCAGGCTACGGCCGGCTCCAGGTTCCTCGGCAAGGAGCTCCATAAGCATGACGATGCGCTCGGTTTGGGGAGAAGTACGTGTCATGTGTTCGCATAATGCCACTCTGGCGCCGCACTGTGATCACCGCTACTTTTGTGTTTATCGATCGCTATACAACATCTTCGAACCTTCGATAGGAGTCTCGATGACAATCAACGGTGGCCAGTTGTTGGCCCGAGCGCTGGCCCAGGCGGGAACGACGGAGGTGTTCACCCTGCACGGTGGGCATTTGGATGCCTTCCTGGTGGCGTGCGCCGGCGAAGGCATCCGGTTGACCGACACCCGGCACGAGGCAAGTGCCGGCCACGCCGCCGACGCCTACGCCCGAGTCACGGGCGGACTCGGGGTCTGTGTCATCACCTCGGGTCCGGGTTTCACGAACGCCTACACCGCGATTGCGAACTCCTATCTCGACCGCACCCCGACTCTGTTCGTCGTCGGCGCCCCACCGATACGCGAGACCGAGACCAACCCGCTGCAGGGCGGCTTCGACCAGATCGCGGCGGCGACACCAGTGACGAAGTGGGCGCATCGGATCACCGATCCTGCACGGATTCCCGAGATCGTCGCCCTGGCCGTCCGCAAGGCCACCACCGGCGTTCCGGGCCCGATTCTGCTCGAGGTTCCGATCGACGTGATGTTCGGAGAGGCCGACGAACACGTGGTGCGGTATCCGGTCAACTACACCATCGAAGCCCGCCCGGCACCCGCGTCGACCGCTGTGGAAGCGGCTCTGGACCTGCTGCAGACCGCGACGAACCCCGCGATTGTCATCGGTGGTGGGGTCACCTTCTCCGGCGCCGCGGACGCCCTCGTCGCATTCGCTGAAACCGTCGATGTCCCGGTCTTCTATCCGGGTAAGTCCGACGGTGCGATCCCCGCAAGTCATCGCCTGGCCGGCGGGGGCCTACTCGCCTTGGGCACCCTGCCCGCACTCGGCGAGCCGACCCCCGATGTCGTGATGATCGTTGGCGCACGGGCCGGGATGTTCACCGGCGGCCGGGCCAGCCTGTTCCCTGGCGCCCGGCTCGTCCAGATCGACATTGACGCCTCCGAGCTCGGTCGGATGCACGACGTCGCCGTCCCGATCCTCGCGGACTGCCGGGAAGCGCTGCTCGCGCTGACCGCGGCTGCCGCCACCCGCACCTGGCCGGACTGGTCCGGTTGGGTGCAGGCGGCAACGGGCGCCAAGCACGCCCACCGGGCCGGATTCGTCGACGAGACCACCGAGTCGGGCAAACCTCACCCGTACTTCGCGGCCCGCGCCATCGTCGATGCCTGCCCACCGGACACGATCTTCGTTATGGATGGCGCCGAGGCCCCCTCCTGGGCGGAATTCTTCGCCACCACCGAAACACCCGGTGGCGTCCTGCGCCTCGGGTACCTCGGATGCCTGGGTGTCGGACCAGGATTCGCGATCGGAGCGCACCGCGCCCGCCCGGACGCCCCCATCGTGATCATCACCGGTGACGGAGCCGCCGGCTTCCACATCCAAGAATTCGACACGATGGCCCGACACAACATCCCTGTGGTCACCGTGATCTTCAACAATGCAGTCTGGGGAATGTCGATCCACGGTCAAGAGGCCGTCTACGGCGAGCGCGGCGTAGTGGTCTCCGAACTCGCCGACAGTGCCTACGAGAAGGTGGCTGAGGCATTCGGTGGGTACGGCGAGCGAGTCGAGAGCACCACGAGAATCGGTGACGCGATGAAGCGCGCGTTCGACGCCGGCGTGCCGGCCTGCCTCAACGTCGAGATCGATCCGACGGTGGTGCACCCGATCACCACGATGATGCTCGGCGACGTCACCAGCACCGACGAAATCGTGGTCCCCTACTACGAGAACATCCCCCGATGAAGGGGTTGCTGTTCCGCGAACACGGCGTGGTCGTGCGCGCCGACCTCGACACCCCTATCCCCGGCGGCGGCGAGGTGTTAGTGCAGGTCAAGGCCGCCGGGATCTGCGGCTCCCACCTGCACGGCGTCGCCGATGGCATGTACCCGCACCCAGCGGTGCTCAGGCACGAGTTCGCGGGCGTCACCGAGGACGGCACCCGCGCCGCGATCACCCCGGTACCGCGTGACAGGCTGGTCCCGATCCCCGAGGGGGCGTCCTTCACCGCCGGAGCGATGGCCGAGGTCGTCGCGAACGGCGCCCACGCCCTTGCCCGCTCCGGCGGGGCGCAGCGAAAGACGGTCGGATCATCGGCGCCGGACCGATTGGGCGGGCCACCTTGCTGTGCACCCGCGAACAGGGAGCCAGCACCATCGGGGTCACCGACCTGATCGAGCACCGACTGGCGGTGGCCACCCGACTCGGCGCCGACGCAGTTTCGAACACTCTCGATGCAGGCGCATTCGACCTCGTCATCGACGCGGTCGGCGCGACCGTCACGCGCTCCGCTTTCCTGACAGCCTTGCGCTCGGGCGGCACAGCCGTGTGGATCGGGGTCAACGATCCGGCGGCGACACTCGCTGCGTCGATGGACGTGGTCATTGCCGAACGCAGCATCGTCGGGTCCTTCGCCTACACCGACGCCGTGTTCGCGCACGCGGTCACCCTCAGTGCCCGTCACAACTTCGACTGGGTCAGCACCTACCCGCTCGATGCCGCCGAACCGGTCTTCGCCGAGCTGAGGGCGGAACGATCGTCGATTGTCAAAGCACACTTCACTACCGAGGACAGGAGTCAACAATGACTGCACGAGTAGCAGACAAAACCGCAGTGGTGATCGGCGGTGCGTCCGGCATCGGGTGGGCATCGGCCGAGCTGCTGGCGAAAGAGGGCGCAACCGTGGTGATCGCCGACATCGACGCTGACAAGGCAGGCGATCGAGCACACGAACTCGGCGGACGCACCCGCAGTCGCCGAGTCGACGTCTCCGACGAGGAATCGGTCCGAGCACTGTTCGAGGACACCGCAAATGAAGTGGGTTCCGTCGACATCACCCTCAACTGCGCCGGAGTCAACCTTCCCGGGTTGATCACCGACCTCGACGCCGGTTCGTGGCAGCGCA